>JBBAKM010000024.1:39540-46990 GCA_040403495.1 Bacteroidia bacterium | reverse complement strand
ACTCTGAGGATAAAAACTACCCTTTCTTTTTTTATTTATTTAGGACGCTATTGTTATTCTTTATTTAAAAAATAATATTTTTTTCCCTAAAATTGCTAACATGAAACAAACCCTTTACAATGGCTTTTTGGCTTGTCTTATTTTAAGCACCTTAACTCAATGCAGTTCAACAAGTGCGCCACAAACAGAAGAAGTGGCAATAAACGATGGTTTTGACACGAGCTCTCTCGACCGTCGATACAGACCTCAAGATGATTTTGACAGTTTTGCAAATGGTGGTTGGAAAAAACTAAATCCGATTCCTTCTACTGAGGGAACTTGGGGTGCTTTTGGCATTTTAGACAAAGAAAATTCAGAAGTTAAGCTAAAAGGTATCATTGATGAGGTTTCAAAAAACAAATCGAACAAGCCGCAATCCGATGAGCAAAAAATAGCAGACATGTACCGTTCATTTATGGATACCATGTTGATTGAAAAATTGGGTTTGAATCCTTTGCAAAACTATATCAATGAAATAGAACAAGTAAAACAGTTAGACCAATGGGTGGCATTGAGTGGGAAATTGCAAATTATAGGTGTTCCTAGTGTCGTAGGTATTTATGTGGATGCCGACGATAAAAACAGTGCTATGAATGCTGTAAAAATGGTGCAAGGTGGCTTAAGTTTAGGTGAAAAAAGCTACTATTCAGGAACAGACGAACGTATGAAAAGCATTCGCAATGAATTTGTAAAACACGTAGATAACCTGATGAAGTTAAGTGGTAAATCACAAACTAATATTGGCAAATCTTTGCTTGACTTTGAAACCAAATTAGCTGCCATTCAATTGAGCAATGTTGAACTTAGAGACCCTTTAAAAACCTACAATAAAGTCGCTCTAAAAGATTTACAAAAACAAAGCAAAAACATTGACTGGGTTAATTTTGCGGCTCAACAACAAGTTATTACCGACACTGTTGTAGTTCAAAACCTTCAATATTATCAAAAATTAAACACCCTTTTGAGCAGTGTTCCTGTAGATGTTTTAAAACAATATACTTTGTATAAATTGATTATTTCATACAGCACCTACTTACCGTCAGCTTTTAAGAATGAAAGGTTTAATTTTTATGGCGTTATCAAAAGTGGTATCAAAGAGCAGAAAAAACGCGAAATACAAGCCATTGATATAACAGAAAGTATTGGAGAAGGAAATATCTTAGGCAGACTTTACACCAAAAAATATTTCCCTGAAGAGTCCAAACAAAAGGTATCTGAAATGATAGAAAATGTTCGTGCTGTATATGGCGAAAGAATAGACCAACTTGCCTGGATGAGCGAAAGCACCAAAAAGATGGCAAAGAAAAAACTATCCACTTTTACCTACAAAATAGGATATCCTGACCAATGGGACGACTATTCAGCCATCAATATTACACCTAGTACATTGATTGCAAATGTGATTTCGAACAGTGAATGGAGTCACAAAAAAATGGTAAAAGACATTGGCAAACCGGTTGACAAAAAACGTTGGTACATGTCGCCACAAACAGTAAATGCTTATTACAATCCGTTGAACAATGAAATCGTTTTTCCTGCGGGCATTTTACAAGCACCATTTTTTAATCCTAACGCTGATGATGCCATTAATTATGGTGGAATTATTGCGGTTATTGGCCATGAATTCACCCACGGTTTTGACGACCAAGGGGCGCAATACGATGAAGTGGGTAACTTAAGAAATTGGTGGACCGAAGCAGACTTTACCAATTTTAACAATTTAAGCAAAAGCTATATTTCCTATTTTAATAAATTTGAGGTATTGCCTCAAGTATTTGTAAATGGTGAACTTACCATAGGAGAAAATATTGCAGATTTGGGCGGACTTACATTGGCATATTACGCCTTAGTGAGATCGATGAAAGGGAAAAAAGAACCTGCACCTATTGATGGATTCACTTGGCAGCAAAGATTCTTTTTAAGTTGGGCTCAAGTATGGCACAACAACATCAAAGACGAGGAATTACGCAACAGAATACTGACCGACCCACATGCTCCTGCTAGACAAAGAATCAATGGTCCATTGAGACACTTAAATGAATTTTACGAAGCATTTGGTTTAAAAGAAGGAGACAAAATGTGGTTACCGGCAGGCGAAAGAATTAAGATTTGGTAACTTTCTTGAGACTTAGTTCTTGGCCCTTGTTTTCTTTCACTACCCTAAAACATTTTATTATTCAAACGACACGTTTATCATTAGAAAACGATAATTTGAAATACCATCCATTCTTATTAACTTTGCCCTAACTTATGTTGAACATACAAATAAAAGCGAAAGCAAGTGTTGCCGACCATATTATTACCATTATAAACAGTGTTGGTTTTAAGTCTTTAAAGTCCTTGACTCCTAAGGAGAACAAAGCAATTATAGATGCCATTAAAAACAAAAAACAATGGCTGTATTTATACAATGGCGAACTTTACCACTATGTTGTAATCACAGAAAATCCGAACCATTGGGAACAAAAAGAAAAATTAAGATCTGTTGGTGCAGAACTATCAAAACAACTGAATCATAACAAAGTAAGTCAAGCCGCTATTTTTTCTGAGGAGGCTTCATCTGCGCTTGCATTAACCGAAGGAATTGCGCTTAAAAACTATCAGTTTTTAAAATATAAAACCAAATCGGAAGACGTTAAAAACACATTATCTTCCATACACATTGTATGTAAAGAAATGACTGAAGAGGCGCTTCATGAACTTAACACTATCATCAAAGCAACTTATGTAGCTAGAGACTTAGTGAACGAACCACAAAGTTATTTAAATGCAATTCAGTTGTCCGAGGAGTTTAAAAAACTCAGCAAAGAGGCAGGGTTTAAATTAGAAGTTTGGAATGAAGCTAAAATAGCAACACAGAAAATGGGCGGACTTTTGGCTGTAAACAAAGGCAGTAAAATACCTCCTACTTTCAACATTATGGAATATAAGCCCAAAAATGCCACTAACAAAAAACCATTTGTTTTAGTTGGCAAAGGGATAGTATATGATACGGGTGGATTAAGCTTAAAACCTACGCCGCAAAGTATGGATTTCATGAAGTGTGACATGGCTGGAAGTGCAGTTGTGGCAGGAGTTATGTATGCTATAGCAATCTTAAAACTACCTTTACACGTGGTTGGATTAGTTCCTGCTACGGACAATTGGATTGGCGAAAATAGTTACGCACCCGGCGATGTAATAACAATGTACAGTGGCACAACCGTTGAAATACTAAACACAGATGCAGAAGGTCGATTGGTATTAGCAGATGCTTTACATTTTGCTAAAAAACTAAAACCAGAGTTAGTTGTTGATTTTGCAACATTAACAGGTGCAGCCGTTAGAGCGATAGGCCCCTATGCTTCGGCGATGATGGGAACTGCAAATGACGAATACAAAGGACAAATGTTCGAAAGCAGTTATGCCGTATTTGAGCGTTTAATTGAGTTTCCATTGTGGAAAGATTACGCAGATGAATTAAAATCATCAGTTGCGGACATGACCAATTTAGGCAAAGGTGAAGGTGGACAAATTAGTGCTGCTAAATTTTTGGAACATTTTACAGACTACCCTTGGATGCACATAGACATAGCAGGTACCGCATTTAATCATGCAGACAAAGGCTATCAAACCATTGGTGGAACAGGAGTTGGGGTTAGAATGATGATAGATTTTTTAAGCAAACAATGTTCAACAACTAAAAAGTAATATGAAATTACCAATCATAGGAATCTCCCAAGGCGACCCTAATGGAATTGGGTTTGAAGTCATCTTAAAAACGCTTCAGCACTCTTTCATTTACGAACACTGTATTCCAGTATTATACGCCAATCCAAAATCATTTACTTTTTACAAAAAGTTATTGAATATGGAACAGCCTAGTTATGTGTTAATAAGAGACATTAAAGAAGCAAAACCTAATCAACTAAACTTAATAGTGAGCAGTCAGGAAGCTTTTGAAATTTCACTTGGCAAAGCAGATGAAGGTTCGGGTAAGGAAGCCTTAATGGCTTTGGATAGAATGTTAGTAGATTCACTTGCAGGCCATTTAGATGCCATCGTTACTGCACCCTTGGACAAATCGACTGTAAAAACTGCAGAAGGCTTTACAGGACATACAGGACATATTACTAAAGCATATAAAAAATCAGAGTCATTAATGGTACTATTTAATGACGACATTCGTGTGGGATTGATTACAGAACATATTCCAATAAGTAAAATAGCACAAACTATAACAACTGAATTAATAGTAAAGAAAGTAAAAATAGCTCATGAAAGTTTAAAAACCGACTTTGGTATCAACAAACCAAAGATTGCATTATTGGGTTTAAATCCTCACAACGGCGACAATGGTAAAATGGGACAAGAAGAGCAAACCATTATAGAACCTGCAATAAAACAAGCCAATGAAGAAGGTATTTTTTGTATGGGACCATACAGTGCTGACGGTTTCTTTGGAATGAAATTGTATTCTAAATTTGATTTAGTAATGGCAATGTACCACGACCAAGGTTTGATTCCTTTTAAAAGTATGGCTTTTGAAGATGGTGTTAACTACACTGCAGGACTTCCTATTATTAGAACCAGTCCCGACCATGGCACGGCATACGACTTAGTTGGCAAAAACATAGCAAGTAATTTAAGTTTCACCAATGCATTGTTCGAAGCCGTTCATTTGTATCATACAAGAAATGAATCAGACGAGTTATCAAAAAATCCACTTAAATATTCAGAATTTAAGCGTGAGAGATTTAGATTAGAAAAAGGTTAATTTTTCCCTTTAAACAAATCTAGGGTCAGTTTCCATTACATGACCACATGATTTACAGGTACGTAAATCTTCACTACCATAAAACTCCTTAAAACGAGGAATAAAGTCTTTTTCAATGTCATTTAATTCAAAATGATAGGCATGTAAGGGATGGTTACATTTTTCACAAAACCACATTAATCCATCGGTAAATCCTTTTCCGGCACGCACTCTTTCCACTACCAAACCCAATGAATTGGCAGAACGGGCAGGAGAATGAGGAACCTTTGCAGGCAATAAAAACATATCACCGGCAGTGAGAGGAATGTCAACAGCTTTCCCATCTTGTTGAATTCTAACATTAATATCCCCTTCCAATTGGTAGAAAAACTCTTCCGTTTCATTGTAGTGATAATCCTTACGGGCATTAGGTCCAGCAACCACCATTACAATAAAATCTCCAGCACCAATCGTTAAATTTTTATTACCAACGGGTGGTTTCAAGAGATGTCTATTTTCTTCAATCCACTTATTAAAATTAAAAGGGGGGGTTATGTTTGTCATGCTTCAAAAATAGTTTTTTTTTTACTTTTGTTAAAATTATCATTTATTTTCTCATATTCGCAGTATGAACAAAGAGAGCGAAGATATCGCCCCAATAAATATTCGAAAAGTCTTTAGAGACAAGAATCCTAAGTTAGCAAAATGGCTTCCGGGCTTTATATTTAGTTTTTTGGAACGCTTGTTACATCAAACCGACATGAACAGAGTTATTGACAGAACTAGAGGAAAAAAAGGAGTTGATTTTGCAAGAGGTTGTTTTGATGAGATTGGCGTTACCATTCAGTCTAGACACCAAGAGAACGTTCCAAAAACAGGAAGATTGATATTGGCATCTAACCATCCTTTAGGCGGTTTGGATGGGATGGGTTTTATCAGTGAAGTACACAAAATAAGACCAGATGTGCGTTTTATCGTTAACGATATTTTATTAAATGTAAAGCCATTACAAGGCATTTTCTTGGGTGTAAATAAACACGGAACAAATGCTAAAAATTCATTAATCGAGGTTGAAAATCAGTTTGCTTCGGAGAGTGCAACCTTAATTTTTCCTGCAGGGATGGTTTCTCGCAAACAAGACGGTAAAATATTTGACTTAAGATGGCACAAAAGTTTTATTACCAAATCTGTGAAGTATCAATCAGATATTATTCCGGTATTTATAGATGGCAACAACAGTAAACGCTTTTATAATATTGCGATGTGGCGCAAAAGACTGGGTATAAAAATAAACATTGAAATGTTATTATTACCAAGTGAAATGTTCAAATTGAAAGGACAAACAGTCACCATTTATTTTGGAAAACCAATTCCAGCCTATTTAATAAAAAATATAGGAGAGCATCATAAAATTGCAAATGCGATGCGCCATTTTGTTTATAAATTAAAAGACGAACCAAATGCAGATTTTGAAACGTTTTACAACCAATTCAAACAATAAACGACTATATTTACACACTTAAAATAGAGGTATGAATGAAATAATAGCGCCAATTGATCGTGACCTATTAATTAAAGAACTTGAGCAAGACCACTTTATTCGTCCCACCAATAATGGTGGCAACGAATTGTATGTTGTTGATTGCCATACAGCTCCGAATGTCCTAAGGGAAATAGGGAGATTGAGGGAATTGTCTTTTCGGGCAGCAGGTGGAGGCACTGGTAAAGATTGCGATTTAGATGAGTTTGATTTTGGACCAACAGCTTACAAACAATTAATTGTATGGCAACCACAAGACAAGGAAATTATAGGCGGTTACAGGTACATTAAAACAATAGATGCTAGGCAAGAAAATGGCGACTATCATTTAGCGACCACAGAAATTTACGAATTTAGCGATAAGATGAAAAACTTTTATTTTTTATCTACCATTGAACTCGGACGATCTTTTGTTCAGCCCAAATATCAGCCGAGTGCCGAAAACCGAAAAGGTTTATTTAGTTTAGATAATTTGTGGGATGGTTTGGGAGCACTTATAATAATGCATCCTGAGGTTCATTACTTCTTTGGGAAAGTTACAATGTACACACACTTTAATAAAGAGGCAAGAGACTACATATTATCGTTTATGCACCATTATTTTCCTGACCAAGAACAACTAATTAAAGTAGAACATCCAGTTGAGATAGAACATGACACAAAATCATTTATTGAATCTTTAAAGGGGTTAGATTATAAAGAGGGGCACCATTTATTAAATGGCAAAGTGAGAGAATTAGGCGAAAATATTCCTCCTTTGTTCAACTCATACATGAATACAAGTCCTACTATGAAGACATTTCCGACCTGTGTAAACCATCATTTTGGTGATGTTGAAGAAACGGGTATAATGGTTACAATCGCTGATATATATGAGAGTAAGAAGGATAGACACGTCAGTTCTTACTTAAAATTTTTATCAAAATAATGCGAATAAATAAAAACTTAAAAATATTTTTTGTCATTCCCGAAAAATATTTATATTTGCACTCCTTTTAGGAAATTCCTTGATAGCTCTCCCGATAGCTATCGGGAGGTTAGAGCGAGCGAAAGCAGACTCTAATTAAAAAAAATCGGATAGATTCCTTGATAGCTCAGCTGGTTAGAGCGAGTGACTGTTAATCACTAGGTCCCTG
>JBBAKM010000024.1:0-39440 GCA_040403495.1 Bacteroidia bacterium | reverse complement strand
ATTCCTTGATAGCTCAGCTGGTTAGAGCGAGTGACTGTTAATCACTAGGTCCCTGGTTCGAGCCCAGGTCAGGGAGCACCAAAAAGCCGCAAGTCCTGCGGCTTTTTTTATGTCTTTAATCGTTCGAGCCCTGTCCCGATAGCTATCGGGAAGGGAGCACAACGAAAATCCACTCATGTCTGAGTGGATTTTTTTATGCCATTAAAATCGTTCGAGCCCTGTCCCGATTATTATCTAGTGGGAGCAAAAAACTATAGTCCTTCGCAGAATATCTCTAAATAATAATCGGATTTTTTAATTGCAAAATTTCTATTACTTTAGTGTTTTTAAAAACTTAAACTATGTTAATCTACGTTTACATTCTTTTTTCCGAAAAACTAAATAAATACTATGTTGGCACAACAGATGATACTGAGCGAAGAATTGAAGAACATAACAACATAAAATACAAAAACTCATTTACGAGTTTAGGCATACCATGGACAATGGCATATACTATCATTTGTCAATCAAGCAGCCAAGCATACAAAATAGAAAATCATATTAAAGCAATGCACTCAAAAAAATACATTCAAAATTTAATACAATACCCTGAGATATCAGAAAAGTTATTGAATATATACAAGGATATTTAAAATAGGTAGCAGCACGAGCCCTGTCCCTATAGCTATCGGACTATGTCCCGATTATTATCGGGAGGGAGCACAACAAAAATCCACTCATGTCCGAGTGGTTTTTTTCGATTTTGACCAACTTAAAGCCTTATAAATAATAGATATTGAAGCTAATACAGATGGTTGTATTTTCAATGAAGGGTAAATCTTAATTACACAAAAAACTTGCACTTTTTTGGTGCAATCTTTCAATTATCTGAATAGGTTAAAGGTTACTGTAAAAGCGATTTTCTTAACTGCTACCACCTTATTATACTCATCAGACAGGTGTTTTTATTTTCATTTGAAATATTGGGACTGATTTTAATTTTTTTGACAAATTCGATTTTCACAATTCCTAAAAGTAAAATAAAATAAAAAGTTTTAGGAATTTAGTTAACTTTGTTCTATGGAAACAATTGTAAGGAAGCATTATCTAGATAAACTCTCTGTTCTCAAAGATAAGAATTTCATCAAGGTAGCTACGGGTGTAAGACGATGTGGAAAATCCACTTTGATGTCACAATTTCAAGAATTATTGCGCCATGAGAATCCTAATGTTTCCATTATGGCAATCAATATGGATATGCCTGAATTTCGATTTTTAGCTGATAAAAACTGGAAAGAAATTTATGATTATATAATTAAAAATCTAAATCCTAAAAAAATAAATTACGTATTTATTGATGAAGTTCAGAATGTTCCGGAATTCGAAAAACTACTGGACGGATTATATGTCAACCCTAAAATAGATTTATATGTTACGGGCTCTAATGCTTTTTTACTTTCCAGTGAATTGGCAACTTTATTAACAGGTAGAGCATTTTAAATCAATGTGTTGCCTTTCTCTTTTTCCGAATATCTTGAGTTTACTGAAAAAAACACCAATCCAGACCGTGCATTTGCTGAATACATTCAGACCGGTGGTTTTCCTGAAGCGGTTAGACTTTCGGCTGAAGGAAATTTTTTCGTAACAGAATATCTACAAACAGTTTTTAGAAACATTTTCGAGAACGATATTTCTTTTAGACATACCATTTATGGTGAAGAATCTTACCAGGAAGTAGTGAACTTTTTAATCGATTCCATAGGGTCTCCTGTATCAGCGGGAAACATCGCCAAGGTGTTAACGGCAAATAAAAAGAAAATTGATAACAAAACTGTTTCTAAATATATCAACTCATTAGTTGAGTCATACCTATTCTACAAAGTAAATCGCTTTGACATCAAAGGAAAACAACATTTAGCAACACAAGAAAAATACTACTTGGTTGATTTAGGTTTTCGAACATCCTTGCTTGGAAAAGAACTTGTAAGTGACGCTGGTCATCTCTTAGAAAATGTGGTTTATTTGGAACTTATCCGTCGAAATAATCAAGTATGGATTGGAAAAGTCAACCAATTTGAGGTTGATTTTATTGTTCGCAACAATGATGGATATACTCAATATATTCAAGTTTCACAAACAATTCAAGACAAAGCAACCTTAGAAAGAGAATTGAAGCCGTTAAATATGATTTCAGACCATTTTGAAAAATTATTAATCACAATGGACTATGATACTGGCACGTATAATGGAATTAAAAAGGTAAATGCAATAGATTGGCTCCAGAATAAATGAAAAAAAAATTGGGTTTTTGAAAAATCATAATTATAACTCGATAGTGTCTTAATTATAAAAAATTGACTTTTAACTAACCACTCTCTCTACTTAGTATTTTACAATACTAATTACATCTATTTCTGCTTTTTCTAATATTTGACGCCCATTAAGAAATTCTAGTTCAGCAATCAAACATGCCACTACAGGAATTGAACCTGCTTTTTTTATCAAATTTGAGGCCGCAACAAGTGTTCCGCCCGTTGCCAATACATCATCAACTAGGGCAACCCTTGTTCCTGGCGGGATTGAATCGCAATGCATCTCTATTGTAGCCGTTCCATATTCTAATTGATAAGTCTCTTGGTATGTTTTAGCAGGCAATTTTCCTGCTTTTCTTATCATTACAAATGGAATCTGCATTTTTGCTGCAATTGCCGCTCCTAACAAAAACCCTCTACTTTCTATTCCTGCTATTACCTGCACATTATGCGCTTGCAATAATGCAATAGTTTCTAATATAATTTCATTGATTAACTCTGGTTTTAAAAACAGGGTTGAAATGTCTTTATATTGAATACCAACTTCAGGAAAGTCAGGTATGGTTCGTATTGCCTCTTTTATCTTTTCGGTTAATGTCATTTTATTGATGCAAATGCGCAATGATAGTGTGGTGTTGTGGATAGTGCTGCATCAAAGTTTCTGCTGTATAAAGTTGAAAATCCGCAAAATCAAAACCTGGCGCAACCATACAAGCTGAAAGTGCATACGTATTATCTCCTAAAACTTCCGCACCAAACAGGGTGTTTTTAGGAATAATGACTTGCAATTGATGGCCTTTATCAAGTTCACTGCCCAATATTTCTGTTTTGTGACTCCCATCTTCAAGCAATAAATGAATAGCAACTGGCGCGCCTTGCTGGTAAAGCCAAATTTCATCTGACGCTATTTTATGAAACTTAGAAAACTTCCCTGATGGCAACAAAAAATAGATGAGTGTCGCTAAATCTCGAGGTTCTCCATTAAGGTTAATTACCTTTTCATTGCTTCGATATGTTTCTCTATAATAACCCCCTTCTATGTGAGGCTGAAGTTGTAATTGATTAATTAGTTTCTGTATTTCTGTTGACATTAATGGTTTATATTTAATAAAATTTGTTGAATTACTGCAAGTGAATTACCTGCAACTTCTGGCAAAAAGGCTTCAAAATTCTCAGGGGCTTCACTGTTGGCTTTGTCAGATATTGTACGCACCAAAATAAATGGGGTATTAAGTTTTTTACATACGTAAGCAACCGAAGCACCTTCCATATCAACAGCATCCCCTTGTAACTCTTCGCGCATGTAACTGTGTGTTGATTGCTCTTTATTGGTTATAAACTGATCGCCAGTAAGTACTCTACCTATGTAAACACGGTGAGTACACTGGGTTTTTTCGGCTATATCAAGTAATTGCCTGTCTGAGTCGAAAAAACGCTGTCCCGAATAAGGCACCTCACCACGTGGAAAACCCAAGCCACGACCATCCATATCATGTTGGACAGTATCTTGAGCGATTACAATATCACCAATCTGATAGTCAGGATTTAACGCTCCCGCTACCCCTGTAAAAACAACAAATTTGGGTTGGTATAATGTAAGTAAATACTGTGCAGTAAAAGCTGATGCCACTTTACCTACTCCGCTTATTGCTACTACACAATGCTTGCCAAACAAATCTCCTTCAACAATAGAAATACCATATTCTTCGCGGTGAATTTGGTTGGTCATATTGCTTATAACCGCATCGTATTCTTGCTGCATTGCACTGAGCAATAAAATCGATTTTTTTTCAGATTTCATTCGGGCAAATATACAAGTTAAAACATACGGCTTTTATAACTACTTGACATGCATTATTAACAGATTGGATTAGTTGATTTTTTAACCTTTACCATATTCATTTTCCCAAAAATCTGCATTCTTTATCCCTAAGTCAGTTGGACTGAAAACTGGGTCTTTTCCTTCTTTTCTTTGTCTTTCAAAATCTTTAAAAGCAAGCAACGCTGGTTTTTGGAGAATGATAATAGCGATTACATTTAACCATGCCATAATACCAACCCCCATATCTCCAAGATCCCATGCAATGGTTGCTGCACGGACACAACCCAAGTAAACAGCAGCCATGATGGCTAGTTTTAATAAAAAGAGTAAAACAGGTGCACGTTTTTTTTGAGTGAGGTAAGCCAGATTGGTTTCTGCAATGTAATAGTATGCCATTAGTGTAGTAAAGGCAAAGAAAAACAAAGCAATTGCTACAAAATAACTCCCCGTTCCTACATAACCAGGATGAAATGTCTCTTGTCCTGTACTGAAAGCTTTATCAATTGCAGCCTGCGTGTAGGTAGGGCTTCCATCCACTTGCTTAACACCAGCCTGAACATAATATATGCCATTATCTACAATTAAATTGCCGTCTGCACCCTTTACATTGTACATACCCGTAATTAATATCATAAAGGCAGTGGCTGAACAAACAAAAAGTGTATCAACGTATACAGAGAAAGCCTGAACCAAGCCTTGTTTAGCAGGATGCGATACTTCAGCAGCAGAAGAAGGATGGGGACCAGTTCCTTGCCCAGCTTCATTGCTATAAACACCACGCTTTACACCTATTGTAATCATTGCACCTATTATTCCTGCAAATGATGCTTTTAAACCAAAAGCACTACTCATAATCAAACTAAAAATTTCTGGGATTCTTTCATAATTCATACCCATAATGATTAGTGCAACTAAAATATATGCTGATGCCATAAAAGGAACCACGAATTCGGCCACTTTAGCGATATTTTTAATCCCTCCAAAAATAACCAGTCCTAAAAGCGCGGCAAGTACTATTCCTGTATAGACATATTTAATATCAAATGCACTTTTAATAGCAGATGCTATACTATTTGACTGCACCCCGGGCAGTAACAATCCGCAAGCTAAAATAGTTGAAATGGCAAAAACGATAGCATACCATTTACCAATCGATTTATTTTTAAATCCTTTTTCAATGTAAAATGCTGGGCCTCCTCTGTATTCTCCATTCTCCTTTACTTTGTATATTTGACCAAGGGTAGATTCTATAAAAGCAGAACCGGAACCCAAAAATGCCACAAGCCACATCCAAAAAACAGCTCCGGGGCCGCCAATATAAATGGCTGTTGCAACACCTGCAATATTACCTGTACCTACTCTACCAGCCAAAGAAACTGCCAAAGATTGAAAAGATGAAATACCAGCTGTTGATTTAGTGCTACCAAACATTTGCTTTATCATTTCTTTAAAAAGTCTGACTTGAAAAAAACGCATCTGAATAGAGAAATAAACCCCTGTTATGAGTAACAAATAAATTAGTGCATTGCTCCAAATAATGGAGTTTAAATATTTTACAAAGTTTTCCAAATTATATTCTTACTTTAATTGAATTGAGGGTGTGAATTTAATAATTTATTGATTATTGTTAATCCTAAAATTTAATATTATTTTAAAAATCGAAGATTTTACTTAAAGTTGTAATTAAAATCATACCAAATGAAGCAAATCATCTTAATAGCTACATTCCTGCTAATATTTGTAAACGCAAATGCTCAAATAGGTGATGTTCAACAAAAAGGTAATTTCATTATTTCTTATGATGGCTACAAGGAAGTTGGTCGCTTTTCCATTAACTCATCTGATGTACTTTTAGGCTTTTCATCCACTATCATTGTCATTAAAAAAAGCAACTTTATTATTTCATATGATGCTAAAGGAAAAGAAAAAGGCAGATTCTCTATCAATTCAAATGACAAGTTTAAAAATGTCAATGGAAATACTATTTACATCATCAAAGGTAGATTTATAATCGCTTATGAGGTCAATGGAAAAGAAATATCTCGCAGAAGTGTGTAGAAAATAAAAATATCTAAAAAGGTTTTTTATAACTCCTTCACAAACCAATAGTCTGTTTGGGGGGTTGAACCTAAAGGGAAATCATTTTCTATTCCTGAATTCAAAAAGCCGTGTTTTTCGTAAAATCCTCGGGCGCGGAAATTATATTCCCAAACCGATAAATACATCATATTGAAACCATTCTTTCGGGCAAAATCGAATGCAAAATCCATCAACTTATTCGCTATTCCCATTCCATGAAATTCTTTTAATACATACAATCTTACCAATTCAATAGCTTTCTTGTTTTGAAATGCCTCTAACGGACAGTCATGTTTTGTATTGATTCTCATATACCCTTTTATTATCCCCTCTTCTTCAAAGAAGAAAAAGTTATCATTATCGTCTAGCAATTCTATCTCAACTTGTGTGGGATTAAAATACAAGTCTAAAACGCCTTTCATGTCTTCCTTCGTACATGTATTGCCAAAAGTATCATCGAAAGTCTTCCTTCCTATTTCCTGTAAAAGTTTTACATCACCCAAATTACCACGTCGAATCATTTGACAAAGTTATAACATTTAACAAATAGATAACGAATTACAGCTTTAAGCATAATCTTGTATCAAAAATTAAGTTTATATTATTATTTATATATCCAATAAGGAGTAAAATTTATAATGAGAAAAATGATTGAAGTACTATTTTAAGTAACAGATTAAGTCAATACATTTGTGAAATATTTAAGAAAATCAATATGATTAAAAAATTGATCCTAACCACATTAACCACTATTGGGGTTATTCATCATTCAAACTCACAACAAATCAATTCTTTTTCGCCTAAGAACATCATAGGTGGTAAGGGCGAAATACTTACTATTACAGGCAGTGGATTTGGCAATGTACAAGGGAGTTCTTATGTTTCTTTTTTTCAAGAAAGCAATACCTATTCAGACGTTACAACTTCAAATCAATATAAATATTTAAGTTGGAGTAATACAGAGATTCAATTAGAAATGCCAGTGGCTTTTTCGAATAAAATTAAATTAAATATTAACGGGAATGAATACTTATCAACTGAAACTCTAAAAGTAAATGCCAACTTGGGATACAGAAATGCCAATCCACTTGTTTATAATTTGCTAACCGATAACAACAAAAAAGGAGGGGTAACATGGTTTGTGCATCCTGTTTATTGGAATAATCCAGAAATAAAAGAGGCTATTGCTGATGTTATGAGGGAATTTCGTTGCAAAACAGGAGTCAATTATATTATCGAACCACTAACAAAATGGGTTCCACTTAATTTAAATCAAGAGATACATATTTTAGCGCCTGATTCTTCCCTAAATGTAGTTGGATTCAATGACAAACTATGGACATCATGCATTTTAGGGGCAGAAACATTTTATAATTACCAAACTCAACTTCTTCGCTTCAGCACTTCACAAAACTGGTACTATGGAAAAGGTCAACCACCATCTGGCACTGCAAAATTTAGGTATGTGCTATACCATGAAATTGGCCACTCTTTGGGTTTGGGCCACGTTAATGAATTGGGAGAAAGCATGTATCCTACTGTAACAAACCTACCCTCGGATAACTGGTGCAGTAGAGACTCTATTACAAGCTCAGAACAAAAGGCAATTCAACATTACATTCAACTGAGCCAAAACTTTACTTTTCGTGCCTGTGGTATTAATCCAATGAAACAAATCACAAATTGTGAAGATGTTTATAATGAAAGACTTCAAGTGAAAGAATCTGAAATCAAACGTGAGGTTTTGTATCCAAATCCTGCCAAAAACTATATTCAAATCAATCTTTTATCTGAAATTCCTACGGATATTGAAATAAGAAATATTCTCGGCAAAATCTGTTTAAATACTAAAATTGAATCTTCGGAAAAAATACCACTTCCTTCAAACCTTCCTTCAGGAATCTATATAGTTGGTTTAAAATCATCTAATGGCTACACCTATCATCGTTTGATAATTCAATAATAAAATTAAAGCATTTATTCATCTAATTAGAGAATTCATTCCTTTAGTTTGACAATTAAATTTTATGGTAAAAAATTAATTTGGAAATTAATAAAAAACCCTTACTTTTGTTTCATTATGTTCCCTTATGGGGAGTGTTTTCATAGTTTTAGTTTTTACAAAAAGGGAGTTCGCTCCCTTTTTGTATTTAATACGGTTCTAGTTTTATGAAATAAAAGACATAAAAAAACCTCCCTTTTTTAGTGGGAGGTTTTTTTTATTAAGATTAAATCTCTTATTTTTTCAAGTCAAATCTGTCTGCATTCATTACTTTGTTCCACGCTTGAACAAAATCATTGATGAATTTGTCTTTCGCATCTGCACTTGCATACACTTCTGCCAATGCTCTTAACTCTGAGTGTGATCCAAAGATTAAATCAGCTCTTGAAGCAGTCCATTTTAACTCACCTGTTTTTCTGTCTCTGCCTTCAAACACCTCTTTGGTATCATTAGTAGCTTTCCAAACAATATTCATGTCTAGTAAATTTACAAAAAATGCATTGTTAAGTTTACCCGGTTGTGTTGTTAATACGCCCAATTTAGATTGGTTGTAGTTAGCATCTAATACTCTCATTCCACCCAATAAAACGGTCATTTCTGGAGCAGTCAATTTCAATAATTGCGCTTTGTCAACCAATAATTCTTCAGTAGAAACCGTGTATTGATTTTTGGTGTAATTACGGAATCCATCTGCAATTGGCTCAAGTACTGCCATACTATTAACGTCTGTTTGTTCTTGCGTAGCATCCATTCTACCCGGGGTAAAAGGAACTTTAATGGTATAACCGGCCTCTTTAGCTGATTTCTCAACCGCTGCGTTTCCACCCAATACGATTAAATCAGCCATTGATATTTTTTTAGTTTTTGATTTGGCATTGAAGTTCTTTTGGATGCCTTCATATACTTTTAAAACTTTGTCCAACTGAGCAGGATTATTTGCTTCCCAATTTCTTTGAGGTAACAATTGTATTCTTGCGCCATTAGCACCACCTCTTTTGTCTGACCCTCTGAAAGTTGAGGCAGAGGCCCAAGCTGTAGAAATAAGTTCGCTTGTACTTAATCCTGAATTCAATATTATTTTTTTAAGGTCTTCAACATCTTTGTCGTTTACCAATTCGTGATTAACAGCTGGAATAGGGTCTTGCCAAATTAACTCTTCTTTTGGCACTTCTGGCCCAAGGTATAAAGCACGAGGACCCATGTCACGGTGTGTTAATTTGAACCAAGCACGCGCAAATGCATCGTCGAATGCAGCAGGATTGTCTTTGAACTTTCTTGATATTTTTTCATAGATTGGGTCAAAACGCAACGATAAATCGGTTGTTAACATGGTAGGCAAATGATATTTACCTTTGTCAAATGCATCTGGTATGATACTGTCTCCATTTTTGGCAACCCATTGGTGTGCTCCTGCTGGACTTTTGGTTAATTCCCAATCGTAAGCAAACAAAATATTAAAAAACGAGTTGCTCCATTTAGTAGGTGTAGACGTCCAAGTAACTTCCAAACCAGAGGTGATAGCATCTTTGCCTTTACCAGATTTGTAGGTACTGTGCCAACCTAAACCTTGTGATTCTATACTTGCCGCTTCGGGTTCATGACCTACATGCGAAGCTGGACCGGCACCGTGTGTTTTTCCTAATGTGTGTCCACCCGCAATTAAAGCAACGGTTTCTTCATCATTCATACCCATTCTTCCGAAGGTTTCACGAATGTCTTTAGCAGCAGCAATTGGGTCAGGATTTCCATTGGGACCTTCGGGATTAACATAAATTAATCCCATTTGAACAGCAGCTAATGGATTTTCGAGTTTACGATCTTCAGTGTATCTTTTATCATCCAACATTTTGGTTTCAGAACCCCAATAAACATTGTATTCAGGCTCCCAAACATCAGCTCTTCCGCCAGCAAAACCAAAGGTTTTAAATCCCATCGATTCTAGTGCTACGTTTCCTGTTAGTATCATCAAATCTGCCCAAGATATTTTTTGACCATATTTTTGTTTGATTGGCCAAAGTAATCTGCGTGCTTTATCCAAATTACCATTGTCAGGCCAACTGTTAAGCGGTGCAAAACGTTGTTGTCCTGCGCATGCACCTCCTCTTCCGTCGCCAGTTCGGTAGGTTCCAGCACTGTGCCAAGCCATACGAATAAACAATGGACCATAGTTGCCAAAGTCGGCAGGCCACCAATCTTGCGACTGGGTTAATATGGCTTTGATATCTTCTTTTAAGGCATTGTATTCAAGACTAGTAAAAGCATGAGTGTAATTAAACTGATTACCCAAAGGGTTAGAAAGCGAAGAGTTTTGTCTTAATACATTAAGGTCTAATTGATTTGGCCACCAATCAAGATTAGAAACGGGCTTATTCGTCATTCCTTTTGGGGCATTTTCACTAACAACAGAGGTTTGATCCCCTGAGGCTGTTTGTCCAAAGTGGAAAGGACATTTATCCCCTTCCGTGCCACTTGGTTGACTGTAGGCAGAACTGCTGACTACAATGGCAATACTAAGAATTATTTTTTTCATATTTTTTTGGTTAAATTTATTATTAACGACTGCAAAGTAAGTTAAGTATAACTTATAAATAAAATCAATATTTAAAATATTAATATAAGTTATATATATAATAGGAGTATCTATTTAAAGCAAACTGTACTATTCAAATGTATGTAAAACTCACGCAAAAAACTAATAATATTATTAATATTAAAATATTATACCCTAAATTACATATATATACCATAAAAAAATGGTCAAAAAATAAAAAATTAATACAAATTAATGACAAAAAGTTGCATAAATAAATAATTTTCAATTAATTTGTACCAGATGACAGAGAATTACCTATATAACAACAAAATAAACAAAACAATACAAACTAAAAAAACTAAACAAAATACAATAAACTCTTATAAAAGTATCTAATGCAAATGGCCCAGAAAGAGAGTTTTATTAGTGTTTACTATGATGGAAAAACTATTTTTGAAATCGAACACCCTTTGATAATTGAAAAAATTAATGACATTAAAGTTTTATATGAAAATTTATTAGAAGAATTAAACCATGAAATAAATAAACACGATGGATTAATAACCCTCAATATTGAAGCATCCTTCAAAAGAATAAAAATTTCATATTATGATTTGCCAGATGAGCTAATTACTAAGATTGAAGAAAAACTTAATTAAAAGTTTTTTACTTACTTAGGACTTCTCCGTAAAATTTTGAAATTAATTAAATTCAAATCGTAACACACTATAAAATCCTTAATAATACATTTATCTTATCTTATTGTCTGTTTAACAACAATTGTATTTAGGTACTCATTAAAATAGTCTTATTCCAAACTGATAACCCAACCAAGCGTGTTGTGGATAATTGCCATCAATTCTTAAAAATGGTGCTGTTCCAAAGTCTTTTAATTTTGATTGATAATCTACATCGTTAATATCTGCAATTAAATGATTAACCGTTGCTCCTGCAAAAACCGAAAACCCTTTGAATAAAGTCAATTCTGTGTTTACATAAAGTCTGCTGTGTAACTTTAGATTTTCCGATTCGAAATTATTAGACAATTGTTGTGAAATTATACCTGTGTTTAAATTTATTAGTTTGCTTAGTTTAAAATTACTGCCCAATCCAAATCCATACGCTAACATTGAATTTCTGCTAGCAATAGGCCATTCGGAATTAAGTGCAATAATGCTATGCAATTTCTTGGTGCCTGAACGAAATGCTATTCCAAACATATTGTTTTCGTTTTGATTGATTTCTAACTGATGTATTCCGTTTCTAATAATGTTTATTATACCCAAAGTCATACCTTCTGCACTGTCAGCAATGTTTATTAACCCGATTTGAAACCCTTTTACTTTGCGGGCAATATTGATAACACCTGCTATTTGACCGCCATTTATTTCATTGGCAACATTTATTACGCCTCCTATTTGAACTGCATTGGTTTTATACGCTGCCAAATTCAATACTCCCGCTGCTTGAAACCCATCTAAATTACCTCGGTTTATATTACAAACACCTGCAAATTGTGTAACTCTACTTGCCAAGTTATTATAATTAGATATGCCTGCAAATTGAACGCCTTTTGTTTCGCTTAAATTTTGATTTGAAATACCTGCAAATTGAACGCCATTGTAATTTCCACCAACTAAATTTGACAATCCCGCAAACTGAACACCATGCACCTCTTTACGGATAATATTGACCAATCCGCCAAATTCTACACCATGTAAACCGCCATTATATCCTGCCAATAAATTCAATGAAAGTCTATTACTTGTTAAACTACTTAATTTACCGTTACTACCCATGGGAGGAATCAATGTGACTTGCCAATTTCTTTCGAAAGAATCTATAATATTTTTCTCGTTTAGGGATTGGTATTTACTCATTACCCATTTCCCCCAATTTAAATCTTCAAGTTTTATAAATGTTGTTTTAGTGGATTGAATTTCACTCTTTTTAGTCAATTGATTATTGTTTGTTTGGCTGTCTGTAAATGTGATTACAACAGAAGAATCGACCACGTGAAATACTTCTTCTATGTTAGCTTTAGTACTAAACAAATTGACATTACAACTAATAACACCATTGTTTTCAAAATCAATACTTATTGCAGTATCTTGATATTCACTGTTTGAATAATTGAGCAATAATTTCGGCGATTTTGAAGTGATATTAATTTTATAATACCCAAAATCACCCGAGAAAGCAGAAGTTAAGGAGTGTTTTTCATAGATACTTACATTAGTTATGGGTGAACCGGTTTGAGTATCTCTTATATATCCTGAAACTATAAATTGGTATTTTGAAGGGATTGAACTACTGTTTTGTTTCACAATTTTGGGTACTACTTTTTTCTGCAATACCAAATGATTACCTATTTGTTGATAGGTCACTTGGTCTTTAAACAATTGATCTAGAATCACTTTAACGGTTCTATTCTCTGCAAACAATGTAATAGTTTGATTGGGATTAAAAATTTGATTAGAATATGAGAAACTAAATCCAGCTGTTTCTGAAATCACTTCTAAAACATAACCCAACTTTTGATTACTTATTTTTAAAGATATTTTTCTTTCTAAAATTGGTGTATTGGTTTGCGCTACAAGCGATAAACCAAACATAAGTACTATGATTAAACTTAAATTTTTCATTTATTTACAATACGCTCCTTCTATGGTAATTAATTTTTTTGATTCATCTTTACTGTAAGTCAATTGAAGAGTGGTTGTTATTACCTTCAGTATATCTTCAATTTTTTCATTTTTAAAACTTGTTGTAATCAAACAGTTGTTGACATTACTGTTGGCTATTTGGACCGTGTAATTAGTTTGGTATTGATTCAAATCTTCTACCACTTCTTTGAGCGATTTGTTTGAAAAATTGAGCACCCCTGTATGATAAGCCATATTGTTATTTCGATTGGATTCCAAGCCACTCAATGCCTCTGTTTGATAGTCGTACTTAGCACCCATACCTGCGGTTAATTTTTGTTTACCAACAGGTGTTGTAAAAACCACCGTTCCTTCAAGCACATTCACTGATGTGAAACTTTGATTCGAAATCACCTCAAAAGAAGTCCCTACAACAGTTATTGTAACACCATTACTACTAATTTCAAATGGTTTGTTTTTGTCTGGGGCAACATCAAAAAATGCGGTACCACTGTCCATTTGTATTTGTCTTTTGTTGCTAAATCTTGATGTTATGTATTTAAAAGACCCGTTTTTTAAGGTCACTTTCGAACCATCTTGTAACGCTATTTTTTGAATATCATTTTGCGAACTGTGGTATGCTGCAGAATAAACCTTTTTTTCAGATTGATTAAAAAACCAAAAAACAATGCCTAACAAAATCAACACAGAAGCTGCCGCCATCCAACGGAAATTGAAGTTAACGACTTTTGATTGAGGTTTGTTGATAATGGTTTGTTTTACCTGACTCCAAGCTCTGTCGGTATTAAAGTCTTTTTCGTTTTTCAAATGAAAACTTTCGTCCCAAATGGTTTTAATAGTTTGAAATTGTTTTTCGTTGTTAACATCCAATTTCCTCCACTCTTCTATCATATAAACCTCATGTGGTTCAGCCTCCCCCACTAAATATTTGACAATTAAATCTTCTTTCATAATGATGTTATTTGAGCTATCATATACAGGTTAAAAAAAGTAACTAAATAAAATACCCAAATGGTAATGTATTCACTCAGATTTTCGCGCATTAGTCGCAGTGCTTTACCCATGTGATTTTCTACGGTTTTAATAGATATATTTAATACATTTGATATTTCTTTGTACTTCAGGTTTTCAAATCTACTTAATTTATAAACCAAGCGACATTGTTCGGGCAATGCATTGATTGCCGCATTAATTTTATGTCTTAATTCCTTTGTTTGTATGTTTTCACTTGCATTTGGTGCTAACTCACCTTGTTTATTCATTTCCATGTATTGTCTTTTTATTTTTTGGTGTTTCAAATAATTGAGAGCGGAATGGTATACACTTTTGTACAAATAAGATTTAATTGAAATTTCAATGATTCTGTCTTCTCTTTTTTCCCAAAGTTTAACAAAAACAGTTTGAACAATTTCTTCGGCGTCTTCTCTGTTGTCTATCCATGTATATGCATATCTACACAAGCCATTGTAATATGTTCTAAACACATTCTCATAATCTTCAATCGAATGAATATTAATTTTATTTCTATCCTCTGCTTGAACCATTATATTAAAATTAGTGTAATGCGAATTTATACTTTTTATTGCTCAATTAGTTTCTTGTTTCTATTCTTCCACTTCCCGAAATTTTTACATTGGTTTGGCAATTCCCTTTGTAATAAATTTTGCCACTTCCTGAAATGGAACCATTTAATGCTTCAGAACAATAAACCTCCAGAATTCCTGAACCACTAATACTGGCATCTATTTCATTAATTTGAAAAGGATAAGCCTTAATTTTTCCGGAGCCTGAAATATCAAAATTACCATATTGACAAAATTTATTACTTTTTAAATGAATATCGCCTGAACCATTTACATTAGCACTTATATGTTGAAGAACGTTGCTATATATATCAATTTTACCTGAACCATTTACAGTTAAATCCATTCTATCTACATCTACAAAAATTTTATAAGTTACACTTCCGCTGCCATTTAAATAAATATCCGAGATTTTGGTTGTATAAACTTTAACAGAAATGGGATTGTGTCTTCTGATGGAAGTAAGATTTTTTAATTTAATAACTAGTGAACTTTGTTTGACTTTGGTTTCCATCAAATCGATAATGTTTTGTTGGGCATATATTTCAATTCTAGGATTACTATCGACTATTACTTCTACATCTGCAGCCATGCTTAAATCAAGTTTTTGAAAATGGCCAATGGTTCTTATTTCAATGACTGACGGCCCTTCTCCTGTTTGAATAAATCTGTCTTTTCTACAAGAGGTAAAGAGGGTAACAACTGTTAATAATAAAAAAAATGGAATGTTGGGTTTCATGTTTATTGTTGATTAAATTAAAATTCTATTTTATAGTAAGTGAAGATGCAACATCTAACAATACACACATATTAGTGTCACTTTTTATTAAGATAACCTGCTTTTTAGAGACAATATTCTTAACTCTTATTAGTGTTTTTTTCTTCATTTACATACCTAAGACATCCAAGAATGTAAATACCCCTACTCTACCTATAAAAAAATATTAATTCAATTCAGTTTGAAGATAAAACTGATTAATCCCATCGAGTAAATCCATAGCTGTAGTAGAAGCTATACCTCTATTTTGGGCGCACCAAATACCCGATTGTGCGTGAATATAAACTCCTAACAATGCTGCATCAGATACTTTTAACCCCTGTGCCAGTTGGGCCGTTATTATTCCAAGTAATACA
Source organism: Bacteroidia bacterium (assembly GCA_040403495.1). Lineage (GTDB taxonomy): Bacteria > Bacteroidota > Bacteroidia > NS11-12g > UBA955 > JABMMZ01. The sequence goes on along the minus strand of JBBAKM010000024.1, from coordinate 23,327 downwards.
TCACCACTTCCCCCTTTGGCTAAGGAAGGACTGCTTTCGTAAAGTATATATTCTGTTTGATTAGGGTTGTATATAATACTAACTGAATCTTTTAATACAATAGTGACATTGTATTTTTGAGAAAATTGTTTGGCAAGTATTGCCCTTTCATTGGAACAATTAACCTCAACTTTAAACAGACGGTCGAACTCTTTGGGATGAGGTGTAAGAACACATTGCTGTGGAAATACAATGCTGTCAACACCAATTTCCCCTATCATATTCAAAGCATCTGCATCTATTGCCAATGGCATATTGTATCTTTTACATTGTGCTATTATTTCCAAAAAAAGCGCTAATGTTGCCTCATTGGTTCCTATTCCTGGACCTATCCCTACGGCACTATAACTGCGAATATCAATGGGTTCATTGTGTAGGAAATCCTTACCACTATTGTCTAATACCATAGCTTCAGGCACCAATGTTTGCAACACTTGATAACATGCCTCAGGAGTTAGAATACTGGTTTTTCCACTCCCCGATTTCACAATCGCTTTTGCCGACAAAGAAGCAGCGCCACACATTCCTTTTTGACCAGCTATTAATAAGGCATGACCAAAGGTTCCTTTGTGACAAAATTTTGTTCTTTTGGATACAATCGCAGTAACTTGTTCTTGTGTTATAAGAAACTGATTACTTTTAATTTTATTTAAGAATGATTTATCTAATCCTATGTCTACAACTTTAACTACGCCGGTTGCTGTTTCACTTTCAGGAAACAAAAAAGAAGGTTTGATCTGTTGAAATGTTAGCGTTTGAGTTGCTTTTATAAAATCATTTTTCAGCAAATGCCAATTCTTTAATTCTATTTCTGATGGGAATCCTGAGGGCACATCAATGGCAATAACGGTCTCGAAATTTGCTTTATTAAGTTTATTAATTAATTCACAAAGCGGCGATTTTAAAGGCAATGAAAATCCAACGCCCAATATACAATCTATCAAAACATCGAAATGGGTGTTATCATTCTCAAAATTTTCTTCCGTAATTAGTAAGTCACTGTATTGGGACTTAAATTGCTCTAAATAAAAACTTGCTTCATCGGTGTATGGTTTCAATGGATTGGCAAGTAATACTTTAACTTTATAATGGCTTTGCACCAACAAATAGGCAATACAAAGTCCATCGGCACCATTGTTACCATTGCCGCAAACCACTAAAATATTATGTGAATTAGCACAAGCTTCTTTAATAAAATGGATTGCATTTTGCGAAGCTCTTTCAACAAGTTTTATCGAAGATATGGGTTCATTAGTAATAGTGAATTCATCCCATTCTCTCAACTGATTTGTATTTAAAAACTTCATGATTTATTGATCGGTCCAAAGACGTTTTTTGTCCACCTTCAGACTCTGCAATATACTACTATTGACCTTAATAGAAAAGAAAAAACTCTTTCTAATACCATCTGGTATCCAAGAAAAATTAAGCGCCCAACAGTGCAACAATCGACTTACCTCAAACTGAGTAAAGGCAATTTTCTTTTGTTCAAAATCATAACCTGAGTTACATCCAATTTTCCATTTTGGTGTTAGGTTTAAATCACCACTAAAACCAAGTGTATGAAAATACCGAGTTACATAATTAATTCTAGTATAGTTCATTGAGTAATTGACATTCAAACTCCATTCTCTGTCAAAATTAACATAGGCATTAGGATTGCGCATTAACTCTCCAAATTCATTCACATCTTCTTGGGTTTTAATTTTTCCTGTAGTATCTAATGATTTTTTAGATTTAAACATATCGGCATTAATTCCCGTTTGCATAGAAACCTGACCACTGGTCCATGTTCCTATTCTTTTTCCTCTCAAAATCTCTAATTTATCAATGGTTTCATTCCCTACTTTCTGATAAGGATTTAACACGGCATTCGCATTTAAGTTGACATGATTAAACAATCTTGTAAAACCAGTTACTGAAATATTAGACAACCTTTTTGCTGTATCCAAAAAGTTGTAAAACCCTGAAATATTGAAACTTTCTATCCAAGTTTTATTTTCAAACTTGGCACTCGTGTCTGTTTTCTTGAGCACTTTAGCTTGCAAGTTATTTCCTATAGAAAAGTTTAACAAACCACTTGCGCCACCGCTAGGCGACCCTAAAATTGCATTTTCATAAATAGAATATCTTTGTAATCTGCCTGTGGTATCAGCCTGCACTTGCCTAAAGATACCAAACTTTTCTTGACTGTAATCGGGCCTGTAACTAAATCCAACATTTGGGGTAATGGTGTGTCTGATGGCTGATATTTTTTTAGAACGCAATTGATAAGTTCCAAATATTTGTGTCCCTATATTCGCATTGGCAGAATAATCACTAGCCCTACTAAATCCTCTGTTAAAAGTGGTATCTAATTTTTTATTTTGTTCGTTCCAGTTTTTTTCTATCGAGTTAAAATACCAATATTCTCTGTAGTTAACACTTGGTGTAAAAGAGAATTTTTGTTTGAAGAATTTATAAGAACCCAAAGTAATAGGAATACTGTGAATAATGCCTTGTTTAAACTCATCCCCAACCGTTAATTTAAGGGGTGAATTGAATTGAATTCCCGGCAATATTGATTCGAAAGGCAATCCTGAGAAGAAAATACTGTCTTTGGTTTCTATTCGATTTTCAAATTGTAACTGATAACTAACCCCAAAATCTTTGTACCATTTATATTTACCTATGGCATTAGGTTTAGCAAAAGGTGTTATTCTTTGCACGTTGAGTGTAATATTGGGCAAAGACATGCTAAAGTTTCTATTTTGGGTATTTTGACGGTGCGTAATTCCCGAAACTAAATTTACTTTATTGCGAAACATCATTTTAGAATAAGACACCGAGGAGCCGAATTCATTGGTAACAATGGTTGTAGGATTAACTGAATTTAACTGAGCGGCATTGTTTTTTTGTATGTTCACATTAGCAGTAAAAGTAGAACCGGGCTTGGCTTTAGGGTCTTGATTATGTGTCCATCTTAAACTAAAAGTTTTAGTATTTTTCAATTTAAACAAAGGGTCTTCTCTTTCAGCTGTTAAATACTTTGCATTTTCTATTTGGAAGTTACCATTGTATTTGTATCGTTTATTATATCGGGTATTTGAAGCGATTCTCCAACTCCCTCTAAAGTAAATATCGCCCATAAAACTTTGGTCCATTTTATCACTGACGGCAAAATGGTATCCAATATTCCTTAAAAAAGGGCCGAAATTTCCACTCATCCCATAATCAAAAGGGACTAAACCTGAGCGTTTTTCTTTTTTGGTTGGAAACATTCCAAAAGGAATAAAAAGTGGCGTTGGCACATCTTCAATGACTAGATTTGCAGGACCAAAAATGATTTTTTTATTGGGTATGATTTTCAGTTTTTGTGCTTTTAAATAAAAATGAGGATGTTCTGGATTGTTACAAGTAGTGTATTTTCCGACATCACTGTACAAACTTTGGTCATCATCACGCAGCACTTTGTTACAGTGAATAAATCCATCGCCTTCTTTCATTGTAATACCATAGGTTCTCCCTCTTTTGGTATTAAAATTATAAATCATAGTATCGGCTTCTGTTTCTCTTTCACCATCATTAAAAATTGGCTTACCAACATACCTTCCTGCTGAATCTATCCGTCCAGTTGCGTACAATTCACGCTTGTCAAAATCCACAATAATAATAGCAGCTTTCAGGTCGATTCCCTGATATTTGATAGAAGCATTTCCATAAAAATAGGCTTTTTTCTGTTTCAAATCAAACAAACTAGAATCCTGCGCTTGGTAATCTATAAGATCAGTAATGGCATCTTTGGAGATTCTGAAAGTATCAGTCGCTTGTTTTAGGGTATCTGAAATTTGCTTAAATGTGTCGTTTGGGAATTGTAAAGTATCGGTTATCGCAGTTTGATTAAGAGAAATTGTTTCATTTATTTGAGCCTCAGCTTGATTACTGTATAAAATGTAGCACGAAAATTGTATTATCCACAATAATGAATGGAGATGTTTGGTTGTAAATAATAGATTAAACAAAACTAATTCGCGAAATTTGCACAAAACTAATTTAAAAAACCGAACGATAGTGAAGATGGATAAAAAATTATTAATAAGCTTCTTAATAGCATCTTTTTGGATCAGTTCTTCCTTTATCGGCGATGAGAACAAATTTGACATTGTAGTTATAGATGCGGGACACGGAGGACACGACCCAGGCTGTAACTTTGCCAACGACCGTGAAAAGGAAGTTACCCTGTCTATTGCCCTTAAACTAGGCAAAATGATAGAAGATAGCCTTCCTGACGTTAAGGTCGTATATACTCGAAAAACTGACAAATTTATTGAATTAAGCGAACGCAGCCATATAGCTAACAAAAACAATGCCGACCTTTTTATCAGTATACATTGCAACTCAAATGACAATGCTGAAGCCAATGGAACTGAGACTTATATTATGGGTTTGCACAAATCAGAAAGTAATTTACAAGTGTCCAAACGTGAGAATAGCGTTATTACTTTAGAAAAAGATTATAAAAACAACAGTGCTTACGAACAATTTGACCCTAACTCTCCGATAGGTCACATTATTTTTTCTCTTATCCAAAATGCTTACATAGACCAAAGTGCTAAATTTGCGAGTCATGTAGAAACCGAATTCAAGAAAAACACGAAATTAAAAAGTCGTGGGGTTAAACAAGCAGGCTTTTTAGTATTATGGAAAACAGCGATGCCAGGCGTATTAATTGAAACTGGCTTTTTATCCAATGAAATGGATAGAAAAGTTTTGTCTAAAGACAGCGGACAAACAGTAATGGCAAAATCCATATACAACGCTGTAAAAAAATACAAAACAAGTACTGCAGGCAAGTAATTAAACCGCCTGAAATACACTAAAGAAATTCTTAAAGAGACTAGTAGTTCAATTCTGTGATTGAAATATTGTCGAAGCAATAAAACTTAGAAACATAATCAGTACTCACTTGCTTTACCGATAATTGTTTCCCTGTTTCATCACACAATACTTCAACAAAATAATTGTTAATAGAGTGCAATTCCAAGGTAAGTTTTTCAGATAATTTCTTGTCTAATACCTTATTAGACGATTTCTCGATTAACTTTGCTTTTCCTTTCTCTGAAAAAACGCTGAATTCGTTTGCTTTGATGGTCATAAAATTTTGATTTGATTTAGTTAGTTTGATTTAGTAATCGTTTGGTTTATTTTATTTGTAATTTGTATAGACTCAATAACAGAAGAGTTGAACGTATCATCCATTTGCATGTAGGCAACTGTTGAATAGGTTTCTGCACCGAATCTTTTCTTTTCTAATGTAGCTGTAAATCCTAGGTTAATACTTTCGCAATTGAGTTCTTTTGCTCTTTTTAACACATTGTAAATGGCTTGTCTGTAAACACTGAATTCTGCCTCAAATGATTTATCAATACCGATAAACATTGCATTGTAGGTTTTCCCTGAAATGTAGTTAAACACTACTGAAATTTCTTTGTCAGGCGATTCAGATGGACGTAATGAAAGGATATCCCAGTTTTTAAAAGAGGCTATGTCTGTAAACAATTTATCAGGCAAATCAAATGTGTTTAATTTCAAACTGCTATTTTTAATTTGCTTGTAGAGTGATTTCCAATTGTGAATATTTAATTCGGTTGGTTCTTTTATTACTTTACAAATGATTTTATCCTCGAAACGTTGAACTTCACTTCTAAAATGTTTTCTGTACTTTTTAGGCAAAGTCATGCTATACTCATAAATATCATTCCAATTTAGGGATTCAATAACATGTCGCTCGGGCATGGTTGTTTTAAAATACCCATTTTCCAACATAAATTTATCAAGTTCGTAGTTATTGTCTTCAAAGTCACGCAACATGATGTTTCCTGCGTTGTATTTTTTCATTAATGAACCACCAAAATTGAATAATTCGTCAATAGCTGCTTTATGTAAACTGTGTTTGGTGTTAATGTAAATATGCTCGCCCTCTGTTAAAAGAGAACCGGCCATTACCATTTTAGAGGTTAGGTAGTAAGGATCTTCTGTTCTTCTGATGTTTTCAATAAAGTCGGAAATGGCTTCGTGTGACAACATATCGTCTTTGCTAATAGTAGTTGTAAAGAAAGTAGAGAGAACCACTTCGCCTGTTTCATCTTTAACGATGATGTAATCAAATTCCCAATTGTTTTCTTTTTGAGGATTTCCTTTATAAACAGACTCAAGGAACAACATACCATCGTAATCGAAACTACCTTTACCTTCATAAATAGTATTCCAAACTTCAGGTTGAATGTCTTTAATAGTTTCGTATTTTTCGACTACCAGTTGAGACGCATTTAAGATTGTCTCAACTTGTTCAATGATAGCATGATTAGTTTTAGTTTCTATTCCAAATGCTTTGTTGATTTGTTCAATACTAAAATTATGCTCAACTAGTGCTTCATTAAAATGACGATTCATAGATTCAATCATTTTTTCTATCTGCTCAAAAGTATGAAGTCGAGTTATAGTAAAACGCACGCCCGTATTTTTGATAGGTACAGCAGGGAATGCGCCTAGATTGGTATAAAACCCATCGTCGAGCATTTTTTTAATAACCTGATAACCAATTTTATGCAAACCTACCCCTATAAAGAAAACGGGAGAATTTAAATCTTTGATAAGAGGTAAATTTGTTTTCTTAATCATTAAGTTAGCGAACTTGATATTATCATTCAATGCCGTTTGCATTGATTTTATTTCTTTAGAGAGGTGAATATCTGCTGAGGCAATAGCTGCACCAAGGGCGGCAGGTTGCATTGGACCTGAGGTAATCATTGGACCACCGCAGGTTCTTACAAAATTGCACATTTCCTCATTTGAAAAAACCATAACAGCACCACCTGTTGCAAAGGCTTTTGCTAAACTAATAGCTAAAACCATTTTGGGGTGCATCGATTTTTTGTTCAACACATAACCGCGACCATGTTTACCATAGCAACTCATTCCATGGGCATCATCCACATAAAAATGAAATTTTTCATGCTTGTCCATTAGGTCATACACCTTTTCAACTGGGGTTCCGTCACCATACATAGAGTAGATACCATCAGCGAAATACCAAACTTTGTCGTGTTTTTTGCTCAACTCTTCAATTCTAGTTTCCAAAAGATCCATTCTATTGTGCCTTAAAAGCTCAATATGAACACCTTTTGGCTTAAGTAATGTTACAGCAGTTTGCACAGAATTGTGGACTTGGTGGTCAAGAATAACAGCGTCATTTAGACCAACAATTACAGGAATAGTAGCAATGTGTCCAAGTGTAGTAGTAGGAACCACAACACAGTGACCGTCAAATATTTTGTTAAATTTAGATTCTAATATTCTGTAGTGATAAGAGGACAGATAGGCGCGAGAAGCCGAAAACTGTGTGCCGTAGTTTCTTATTGCTTTAGTTGCACCTTCTTTTAAACGTTCATCAAATTCCAAACCAAGATAACTACATGAGCTAAAGTTAACAGCGTTTATTTGGTTGATTGTGATATAATTACCATTTAAAACTTCGTCAGAAACATCTAAATGAAGAATTCCACTGTTCTTTCCATCGTTGATTACATTAAATACTATGTTGAGTAAATTATTCATTATTTCTTTTGGGTAATTAATTATTTCATTAATATTGCAAACATCATTCATATAAACAACATAAAAAATAAGATGATAAACCCAAATGTTGATAAGTGCTTATACTCATACACCAAAAGTGAATAGTATTTAATACTAGTTAAATTAATTATATACGTGTAAAATGGAAATATTCGAAAATAAAATCATCAAAATGGAAATCATTGATGATATCATGCATGCCACATACAAAAGAGGCATGAAGATAGAACTTGAGGATGCCAAGAATATTGTTGATGAAAGACTCAATATGCTTAAAGGCAGGGTATTACCTTCCATTGTTTTTGATGGTGGCGTAGTAAGTTTAGACAAAGCTGCAAGAGATTATTTCTCTTCAGTAGAAGGCACCCAAGGCATAAAATGTGTAGCTATTGTTCAAAGTTCAATGTTTAGTAAAATGCTTGTTAATTTCTTTTTGAAAATTACTAAACCAAAATTAAAAGTTAAAGCATTTGATGATTCTAATGAAGCAATTGCTTGGCTCCACTCTCAAAAAGTAAATCTTTAAATTAATGATACCAGTGAAGACTCCATTAAAAGATTTAGAAAATAGATTAAATAAGATTGAAAACACCTTGGTTTCGTATTCTCAAGGCGATTTTTCAAAAAAATTAAATATTTCGGATGATTTTGATACTTTAGATATTATCATGTCGGGTATTAATATGTTGGGTGAAGAGTTAAAAGAAATTACGATTGGTAAAAACTTTTTTAACTCCGCATTCAATTCTGTTACAGATAGCCTTGTTGTAATTAACCACCACGGTGAAATTGTAGATTACAATAACAGTTTTATTTCAATGCTTTACTTTGAAGTTGTTGATTTAAAATGGCAAAAAGTAACTCAATTTGTTAAACTTGAAGAGTTTGATAAAATCATTAAAAAGGTTGAAAAAGAATTATCTGTTCATACTCTCAATACTGAGGTTTATTCAAACAATAACAATATTGCTGTTGAATGCAGCATTTCTCCAATTGATCCTCAAAAACGTCTTTTTTTAATAAAAATTCAGGATTTAACTGATAAACTTCAAGAGGAAGCAAGAAGAATTGCTACTATTATTAAAACCCAAGAAGACGAGAGAAACAGAGTTGCTTCTGACTTACATGACAGTGTTGGACAACAAATTTCGGCCCTTAAGTTTTTCATTAATTCATTGCAAAATCAAAAAGATGAAAAATTAAAAGATGATTTGTTCAAAAAGACTCAAAAAATCATTGATGGAGTTGCCGATGAAATAAGAAATATCTGTTTCCAATTAATGCCTCGTTCTATCGAAAGATTTGGTTTAATAAAAACAGTTGAACAGCTTGCCGATTTAGTTCAATTTAGTACTCAAATCAACTTTACATTAAAATTGGAACCAATTACTCAATTTATTGAGCCTAATACCGCAATGTCTGTGTATAGAATTATCCAAGAATTTGTAAATAATTCAATTAAACACTCTCGTTGTAAAAACATCTTTATTGATTTAAAAGCAGACCAATCTAAGTTACTCTTGAAAATGGCCGATGATGGCGTTGGTTTTGACAACAATACAATCAACAAAGGAAATGGTATTGACAATATGAACCTAAGAGTAAACTATCTGAATGGTGACATCAATATTAAATCTCAAAAAGATGAAGGTGTATCCATAGAAATTATGATTCCATTAAAATAAAAAATATAACCCATGAATAAAGCTATAAAAGTTCTCATTGTTGATGATTTTGAAATGATAAGAGATGGTTTAAGAACCATGCTTGAAATAGGTGATGGACAAGTAACCTACAAAGTATTTGACACCGACAAACTCGATGTTGCTATCAAAACAGCAAGAAAAGAAGAAATTGACGTCGCTTTAGTTGATTACCAACTGGTTGACTTAGACGGTGCGCTCGTTACTTCTGAACTTAAAAAAGTAAATCCAGATATAAAAATTATTGGTATATCCAACTACAATGAATTGAACTACATTCAAGATATGGTGACAGCTGGTGCCAATGGTTATGTTCTTAAAAACGTTTCTCATGACGAACTTGTAAGTGGTATTGATAAGGTGTTAAGAGGTGGTGTGGTGTTTTCTCCTGAGGTGTCTCAATTGATGACCTACCAATACTACAAACATCTAACTTCTAAACCAACCACTTATAACTTAACCGTTAATAAAGATGCTGGTCTTGTTGAAATGCTTTCTAATAGAGAAAAAGAAATTATGACTCTTATAGCGCAAGAACACACCAATGAAGAAATTGCAAATAGACTCTCTTTAAGTAAAAGAACTGTTGACAACCATAGACAAAACATCCTAAATAAATTGGAAGTTAAAAACTCTATGGGACTGATGATGATGGCTATTAAAAGTGGCTTAATTGAAATAAATTAATTTTTTAAACCAAACTTTTTTAACTTTGTATTTCACATGGTTAAAAATTTTACCAGTTTATTAGCTTTAATTTTAGCTTTTTATTCCTTTAATACCTATGCTCAATCTCAACAATTTGGGCTAGTTCATTCTTCTGTATTAAATTCCCCAATTGGCAGTATTTCCTTAAAATCCTATGGGTTTTATTCCCCTGACAGTGTCTATGTCGGTGCCGTTAACATAAATAAATCCCTGTTAATTCAACCTTTAACAACGGCTCAAAAGATTTATTCTTTATGGAAAAATGAAGATTCAATCTCCCAAACTGTAACTGTTTATTGTTTTGAATCTTCTCATTTAACTGAACTATCCAAATGGATTTCTGAAAACCACCCCGAAGCCAATTTTACCCATAGAAAGAGCTTTAATGCATTAACGCTAAAAACGACTAATGAAACCATTTTAGAAATTGCCAATCTAAATTATGTAAAAAGAATTATATACCAATCTCCAAGCGTTCAAACTTTTAATTTCTTAGAAAGAGGCAATCACCGTGTCAATTCTTTTGCACCCACATTCCCTTTGAATGACACAAATGCTTTGACAGGCAAAAACATAATAATTGGGGAATGGGATGGTGGCAATGTAGGCAATCACATCGACCTGAATAATCGTGTTAAAATCATTAAAGCACCCAACTATAGCGCTCATGCCACGCACGTTGCAGGAACCATGTCTGGCGCAGGAAATTTGAATCCATTATACCGAGGAATGGCCCCTGAATCTTTTGTTTTCAGTTGGGATTTTATGGGTGATATTCCCGTTGAAATGGATACCAATAAGTCGAAATACAACTATGTATTAACTCAAAATTCTTATGGTTATTGGACCAGTCAATGTACTTCATTTGCCAATTATGATGGCACTAGTACCGAGATGGATTTATTGTCTAACAAGCACCCCGATTTGTTACATGTGTATGCAGCGGCTAATTCTAGGTCGATGAACTGTATTGCTGGCGGCTTTGGCACTATCACTTCGGGTTTCCAAAGTGCAAAAAATACACTTTCTGTAGCAGCTGTCACTGCGCAAGATGCTGAAGCTAATTTTAGTAGCGCCGGACCTACAAGAGATGGCCGTTTTAAACCCGAAATTGCAGCCTCAGGTGTTAATGTGATAAGCACTATTGCAACCAATGGATATGGTTCTAGCAGTGGTACTTCAATGGCTACTCCGGGAGCTACAGGAACATTGGCATTGCTGTATCAAAAATTTAATTCAATTCATGGTTACACACCAATTAATTATCTAGCAAAAAATATCATTGCAAATGGTGCCGATGATGTGGGTAATCTTGGTCCTGATTTTAAACATGGTTTTGGAAGAATTAATGGCCAAAATTCAATTGAAATAATAGATTCTAATTCTTGGAAAATAGACAGCATTGGCAATAACCAATTTACCGACGACACCATTTACTTAAGCGCTCAATTGCATCAACTAAAAGTAATGTTAACTTGGAATGACCCTGAGGTAAATCCTAGCAGTAACCCTATCTTAGTAAATGATTTAGATTTAATTATAATCGACTCAGCAGGCAATTCCATACTCCCATGGTGGTGTAATCCTGCATCCCCTGCCAACCTAGCCATTCGCAAACGCGATAGTTTAAATAACATCGAACAAGTCACCATCCTAAATCCCTCTTCAGGAAGATATATTATCAGGGTTTTTGGCAAAAAAATCCCCAATGGCTTGCACCCTTTTGCTGTTTCATACCTCAAAGAAAAGAAAGGCATTTCTGTAGTATATCCTAATGGGAATGAAACCATGGAAGCCCCGTCATCTGCTGCCAAATCACAACTTATTCGTTGGGATGCCAAAGGGGTAACAGGCACGTTCACTATTCAGTTTTCAAGAGACAGCGGCGCTAATTATACCAATATAGCCAGTGGAATTGCCAATAATGTCCGTTCATTTGCTTGGCAAAATTTACCCGATACTGTTAGTACTTCCAAAGCACTTATTCGAATCTTTGCAGGTAGTAATGGCTCAACAGATGAATCTAACCAAACCTTTGATATTACTAGAAATGTTACCGGTGGAATTACTTTCAAAACCTGTGACAGTCAGGTTTATATTAGTTGGCGCAAAAATCCTCAAACTGCCTTTTATCGCATTCACCAGTTGATAGATGGTCAAATGAAAATGATAGGCACTACTGCTGATACCAATTTCTTAGTTACTCAACTCAAAAACTATACGCAAAATTGGTTTGCCTTGTCACGAAGACATTTGAATGGCGCGGAAAGTCAACGAACAATAGCCTTTTCCGTAACGCCCGATTCACTCACTAAACCCCCTAGAATACTACTACAACCTGTAGACAGTATGGTGTGTTACACGCAACTTTACCATATTAAATCAAAAGCTAAGGGCAGTGCGCCTCTCCAAGCTGTGTGGCAATATCATACAATTAACAATCCTAATTGGACCAATTTTGGGGTTAATACGGATTCACTTGTTTTGAATTCTTACTTTAACACGCCTTTGGTTTTTGTTAGAAGAATGTACACCAATCAATGCTTAGCTCCCGTTTACACACGCACGGCTCGTTTTGATATAGACACCCCAATTCAAGTGAAATTAGTAAACAGAGACACTACCGTTTGCTTATACAGCAATGTTAAGGACTCTATAATTGTCAAAAGCCAAACAAAACCTTTGATTATTTGGTTTAAGGATTCTTTAAATGTTACAGATACGCTGTACAAAGGTTATGCTAACACTTACAGTTCCATTATTTCTTCTCCAAGATTTGTATGGGCTCAAGTCCAAAATTTATGTGGCGCTATTAATACAAAAGACCTTTCAAAAAATGCTTTACTTGATGGCAGAAATCAGTACCAACTATTTCCAAAACCAGTAATTAACAGTCCCGATACTTTGAGCGCTTGTATTGGCGAAACCATAACGATTAAACCAACACTTTCTGGAGGTAGACCGGGATTTCAGCAGTGTATTATTCAAACAAAAGACAGTGTGTATTTCAAGAATGAGATTTCTTTAAAAATCAACGAAAATCAGATTGTAAAAGTTTTCTATTTTGACAATTGTTATCCTGACACAAGCTTCAAAACTATTTATATCCAAAACAAAGCCCCTTTAATCTTAAACAAAGAGAGCGATACTACTGTTTGTTACTTAGAATCTGCCCAAATTAAATTGAATGTAAAAGGCGGAAATGGCACATACTTTTATCAATGGAAAGACACCAATTGGTCGACCCCACTGAGAACATTTAACAACTTAAAAACTACACAAACTTGGTCTGTCATTATCACCGATTTGTGTACCGAAAAATCTATTTTTGACACCACACAAATTGTTGTATTAAGTCCATTAAGTGGAGTAATTATTCCAAATAAAGACACCTTGTGCTATGGCAATCAATTAGAGTTGAACTACAGTCCAAATGGAGGCAACAGTAAAAATTACCAAATACAATGGAAACCAAATGGACTTAGCGGATTTTCACCCAATAAAACTGCCCAAAAAAGCGAAACGATAATCGCAACTTTGAGCGATGGTTGTAGTCCCTCTTTCACTGATTCGGTAAGCATTTTCGTTTACAATCCTTTGTCTGTTCAAATTAACAAAACAGACACTTGGTGTTACCAAAAACCCATTACATTGAATGCTGTTTCGAATGGCGGAAAACCTGGACAAAGCAGCGTGAAATGGTTGAATTTTAATGCCACAGGGTCTAGTTATTCTTTTTTACCTGCACAGTCGCAAGCCATTATAGTAGAATTGAGTGATGCTTGTTCTCAACCAAATGCATTCGACACATTATTCCTAAATGTATATGAGCCTTTAAGTTTAATTACTATTCCCGACACACAAGTTTGCTTTGGCCAATCATTGCAATTAACGAGCAAAGCCGAAGGCGGAAAAACCAATACTTATCGATATTTTATTGATAATTTGGTTCAAAAAGAATGGTTTATTGATTCGTTTAAAACACAATCATATTGGTATAAAGTAAGCGATGGCTGTGGTGATAGTATTGTAAAGCTAATGACTGCTTTTGTAACAACTGCGCTTGATATTTCACCTAATTTTACCAGTAAATGCAGTTACAATCCACTTTCAGTTAATTTTAATGCCAATACTTCCAAACAAGTGAATTTCTTATGGGACAATGGCAATACAGGAAATATCCAAGTATTCACCAATAACAAAACCCAAACCTACCGCGTATTGCTCGACGATGGATGTAGTGACACCGCTTGGAAAACTGTTCAAGTATATGTGTCTGATTTCAGTCAAAACAATTTATCATTTACTCGCTTGTTTAGAAAAGAAGTGGAGGTTAATTACCAAGATGCTTCGCCATTTACAAGTCGAATAGAGTGGCGTGTAAACTCTGAACTTTCTGCACAAAACGAATTAAAAAAATACAATTACGAGCAATATGGTCAATACACTGTTTGTCGTATTTTAGAGGATAATATTGGTTGCACCGATACAGTTTGTATAGACATTAACAATGCTGACCCTGCGCAATTTAAAAACTTCAATATCAGCCTATATCCGAATCCTGTTTCAGAAACGCTTCAATTTACTAGCAATCAATTCACCAAAAACATGCGAATTGAAATTATAGATGCTGTAGGAAAAACGGTGTTGAAAGATGACAAAGATTATCCGGGTGTAACAGAGTTCAAACTAAATATTTCTGCATTAGCAAACGGCACTTACCACCTCAGAATAACCCTGAATGGTGAAGTTAAAACGTATCCTTTTGTAAAAATCAACTAGCTTTTTTTTTGGCAACCGTAATGGATGCTTGCTTTAAATAATTTGGTTCGTAGCATACTAAGTCCACAAATTGCTGATTTTGAAATGCTAAATTAGACAGTGGAACCATCGATTTTGCATTTGCCAAAGCCTCAATAACTGGGATATTTGTTAAGGCTGAAACTTTTAATGCACCATCACCACACAAGGCTATTGAAGAGTATTGTGTGTATTCATTAAAGAAATCATTTTGATCTAAAATAGCATTATTCATTGGAAATTGTTCCTCTAATTGCGCATTAAAAATACAATGATAAACTTCCATTCGTCGGGCGTCTATCATAGGCCAATAATACGAATAAGTGCTTTGTTCTTTGGCAGCTTGGGCAATAATTTGAAGTGTATTGATGGCAATTAGTGGTTTATTAATGGCCAAACACAAGCCTTTGGCGGTACTGATTCCAATCCTTAAACCTGTATAAGAACCGGGGCCATCACTTACGGCAACTGCATCTAAATCAGGCAAACTAATGCCGCTATCTTGGACACATTGTTGAATTAAGTTAGCCAATACCTCCGCATGTGCCATTGGCACTTCGCTTTGCAAATAAGTAATTGTATCATTGCTAATGGAAACCGAACATTTGGAGGCAGAGGTTTCTATGTTTAAAATTACAGGCATTATATCTTTCCAACTTTGTTAAAATACTGCCTAACCCTTTCTTTGTAATACGTCGTTAATTCATTGGGCACTTTTCTCATTTGTTCCATCTCTTTGGTTTTTTGTTCCAAATAATTTTTTATGGCCGGTGGAATGGTTGTTTCTACTTTTTGAGCTTGTTCACCTTGCCTTTCCTCGTCTTGATCTTGCTCTCTTTCGGCTTTTTCGTGTTCAAGCATTCTTGTCTCTATTTCTTTCATACGCTGCATCGTTTCATTCGTCAAACGCTTATTGACCAAATCATTCTCTTGCTGCTCCATGAGTTGTTTGGTTTTGTCTAACTCGCCCAAAGAACCTGCTTTTCCTTGTTCTTTTAGTTGTTGTTCCAACTTACCTAACTGTCTTCTCAAAGCTTCTTGCTGAGTTGCTATTTTAGCAAACTGTTCGCTAGTAGGACTCGTTCCCATTTGCTTACCATCCTTCATATCTTTGAGTTGCTTGTTGAGGGCATCTTGCATTTTTTTCATGCCACTCATTTTAGGATCTGCTTTTTCACCTGGTTTGTTGCCTGGTTTGCTACCCGGATTATTACATTGACCCGACTTTTGTTTTTTACTTTTCTTTTCGTTCATGTCTTCCTGCATCTTTTTCAAAGACTCACTTAACATGACCGATAAATTATTAAAACCAGTCATTACATACTGCTGACTAGCCGTTGCAGGATTTGTTTCTATTTTACTCAAATGCCCTATTGATTTGTCCATTTGGTAATTAATTTTACTCAATTCTTTGTTGACAAACGATTTAATATGGACCTGTCTTTTGCTGAGTGTAAGAAGTGAATCTTCTATCATTTTAGCATCCATTTTTATGGCCCTTTGTCTGTCGCTCAATTGCACAAACTTAGGACTGTAACCTCTTATGGCTTTTAATTGTTGCATTAAATCCTCTTGTTGATGACTTAGTTCAATCAAATTTTCTAATAATTGCCTTAGGGTGTAGTAGTCTTCTTCCTCTTGTTGTTCTTGAGATTTTTCGAGAGATTTTTTCATTTTCTCCGCCAACTCCTCCATTTTTTCTGCCGCCTCTTTTTGTTTTTCAGAGGCTTTCTTGTTTTGCTTTTTATCTAAACTTTGTTCGCTTTCTTTTAAGCTTTCTTGAATTTGTTGCTCTTCTTTATCGGTTGCATCCAAATTCATTGGTTGTTCCAAAGCTTTGTTTTTTTCTTCTATTGACTTCAGGTTTTCCTTAATCTCTTCAAACTTTTTAGAGATTTCGTCTTGCTTTTCTTTCAACTTCTCTTGAGACTGTTTTTTGTCCAAGGCTTCCTCACTCAACTTTTCTTGTTCCTTGGCTAACTCTTTTAATTCGTTGACTTGGTCATTGATTTTCTTTTCCAATTCAAGCTGTTTAAACTGTTCCAAAGTTCTGTCCAACTGCTTTTTCATGTCCTCGTTATTCAAGTTCATTTTTTCAAGCTGTTGTTGAATTTGTTCCTTATTTTGTTTTTTAAGCGCCTCCTCCAATTTCTTTAACAAATCCTTCATTTCTGGACTCATTAACTCCTTAAACAATTTGTCTATTTCCTTTTGCTTCTCTAACAATTCCTCATCCAAAGGTTTCAACTGCTGTTCTTTGAGTTGGTTCAATTGATTGTCTTTTTGAATTTTATCCAACTGTTCTTGCAACTTTTTTTGTTCTTCAATAAACTCCTTAAATTGTTTTTGGTCTTGCCATTCCAATTGGTTTTTCTCCATCAACATCTTATTCAAACTTTGCGATTTTTTTTGCAATTCCAAGGCTTGTTTCATGGACTGCTTCATGCTGTTTTTTAAAGATTGCTGACTTTGATCCGCATCGGCTTTTAATGAAGTAGTCGTTGGCGTAACATTTGTAAACACGGGCGATTTTGTGGACTTACTTCCATTGACCGCGTCATTATCCCACACTTCAAAATAATATTCAAACTGCTCACCTTCTTTAGTAATGTAATTTCTAAAATCTACCATCATGTAAAAAACCTCATCCGAAGATTTTCCAATTTTCACAGGCACTTGTTCGGTTTTTTGTTGATTAGATTTTAAATGAAAAACCAATTTATTTAACCCATAATCATCCTCCACTTTTCCATAAAAATAATAAACAAAAGGATTGATACTGTCTTGTTTTTGTTCTACAAAAATATTGGGACGTTTGTCCTCTATAACTTGAATGGTATATTTAACACTATCCTTAGGTTTAACAGCATTGTTGATGGGAATTAAGGTATAAGTAGTTGCTTTACTTATTGCTTTTTTCAATGAGAAAGATTGGTCATTTTGTTCCGCATTTTGAGTGGTGGGTGGAAATAAAAACCTGAGTGTATCCACTTCTTTTGTATTGAAATACCATGTCACACTTGTGCCTTCAGGAACTGTGAAATCGCCAATATTTTTGAGCGTTTCTGATGGTTTGCCAGTGTATGATGGATAAGACAATTTAACATTAAAATTCAGCAATGAAGGATTAGGAACAACAGTCAATTGATACTCTTCCGAAGAGAACTCTCCGTCGGTAAATGAAAACTGTTTGCTTTGCATCACATTGGTCAATTTATACGAAAAGCGATTGCCTCCACTCGATTCCATTTTTATGTCGTGACCATCCAAAACAACAAACATTTCTTCGGGAATATTTTTTCCTTTAAGGTCTAATTCAATCAAAAAATCTTGGTGCTTATTGACCCTTAATTCCTTGCTTAACAATATCATTTGAAAGGGCGCTTCTTTTTTATACTCGCGGTTATAATGCAATAAGCGACCTGTTGATTTGGTAATCACATTACTTTGAAACACCAATAAAACAATGACCAAAGAAAGGGGTAACAAGGCGTAGCGACCGTACTTTTTAAAGGATTCCTTTAGGTTGATGGCAGCTGTAAAAGAAATTGGTTTAAAAACCTGAATTCTTTGTTGAATACTGGCTATTAAAAGTTCGCTTTCCGAGTGGCTCAATTGCGCTTGAAGTTGAAGCGTATTTAATAGTTTGTCTTTAATATCCGGAAAGTGTTGACCAATAATTTTAGAAGCATCAACATGAGAGATATGTGATCCAATTTTAAACAATTTAAGCAATGGCTTAAAGATATTAAACATTAAAATTAGTGCCGCAAAAGAAAGGTAGGAGAAAAATAAAATAGTTCTAATCACAGAAGAAAATTGTCCAAAATATTCCAACACAACTGCTAAAATAAAAAAGGCTAACAACAAACCTATTGAGAGTAAAAACCCTTTTATAAGTTGATTGAAATAGTACTTTTTTATAAACTCATCTATTTTATCAGGAAGAGAATTTGAGTTGTTTGACATTTTAAAACGAATCTAATAATTTACAATATCACAAATATAAAAGAATTAATAGTATTTTCAAATAGTAAAGTTTGATAGAATTATCATTGTTTCAAATGACATTATTGCAACAACAACTGATATTAAAATAGGGTTTAAAAAATTAATAATTGGAGAAAAAGCTGGTATAGATACTTTTTGTTAGTTTGGCTTGTTTTTTGTTATATTTGTAAAAAATAAACACCATGTTCCGTTCAATTTTCTCTATCGCCACCATAGTAACCTTAAGCATTTGGGTCTCTTCTACTGCATTTCAGCCTAAGCCTACAAAGGCAACATCTCCTAAAACAACAACGAATAAAGCGCCTGTTAAAAAAGCGACTGCAGTTAAAAAACCTGTAAAAGTTGTTCCTGTTAAAGTTTCATCTAATGAAAAGTCAGAAACCATTTTAAACAATAAAATTACATGGTATAACATGACCGAAGGATACAAAAAAGCGGTAAAAGAAAACAAAATTTTAATCATTGACAGTTATACCGATTGGTGTTACTGGTGTAAAGTAATGGACAAACAAACCTTTGGAGACAGTTCTATTATTCAAAAAATGAACGAATACGCTGTAGCCGTTAAATTCAATCCTGAGGTTAATGCAGAACACATTATCAATCGCGATACCATGAATTCTAACCAAATGTTACAATTTTTAAACCGTGGTGGTCGTAATGCAGGATATCCTACTATCTTTTTTTGGAAAGAACTAAGCAATAACGCCAAAATAAATGCTCATCCTGGCTATTCTGAACCAACTGAATTTAATGTCCTTATCAATAAATATATAAACTAGTAAGTTTTGTCGAGAAAGAAATCTGAACCTGTCATTATTGAAGGTTTACAAATAATAGACGCTGCCTCGGAGGGAAAAGCTTTGGCACGTCACGATGGTAAGGTAATATTTATTCCTTATGGCGCTCCCGGAGATATCGCGAATGTTAGAATTACAAAACAAAAATCTTCTTTTGCAGAGGGCGTTATTGAACAATTAATAGAACCTTCCAAAGAGAGAGTAGATCCGGCATGCAAACACTTTGGACAATGTGGAGGCTGCAAATGGCAACATGTAAATTATCCACTCCAACTGTCTTTTAAACAACGACAAGTGGAAGAAGATTTAAAACGAATTGCCAAAGTAGAGGTTGATACTTTTTATCCTATTGTTGGATGCAATGAACAGTTTCATTACCGCAATAAGTTAGAATTTACTTTTAGCAACAAAGCTTGGGAAGAGCATTTTGACAAAGAAAATCCTGGTAAAATTCCCGCATTAGGGTTTCACAAACCGGGGATGTTTGATAAGATTCTCGATTTAGAGGAATGTTTTTTAGCCCCAACTATAGCCAACAAAATTAGAGTTGCGGTCAAAGAATACGCAGTTCAAAACGAACTTTCTTTTTTTGACTTAAGACGACAATTGGGTTTTTTAAGAAACTTAATGTTGCGTTGTAATTCCAAAAATGAATGGATGTTGGTTTTGATTGTTTTTGAACCAGAAAAAGCAAAAGTTGAAGCCATGTTCAAATCACTTCAAACCCAATTTCCTGAAATTGTAGAATGGTGTTATGTATTCAATTACAAACGCAATGATTCATGGAGCGATTTAACGGTAGAAACTTTGATTGGCAAAGGCTATATTGAAGAAACGATAGAGGATTTGAAATTCAAAATAAGACCGCAATCTTTCTTTCAAACCAATACCAAGCAAGCGCTTAAATTGTATCAAATAGCAAGGGAATTTGCCCAACTAAATGGCACTGAAAATGTGTATGATTTATACACAGGAACAGGAACTATTGCCTTGTTTGTTGCTAAGCATTGCAAGCAAGTAGTAGGAATAGAGTATGTGGAAGCGGCAGTAAAAGATGCCAAAGAAAATGCTGTGTTAAATGGCATTGAACATGCTCACTTTTACGCAGGTGACATGAAACACATTTTGAATGATGAGTTAATCAACACCCATGGCAAAGCTGATGTCATTATCACTGACCCACCCCGTGACGGCATGCATCCCGATGTGGTTTACAAAATCATTGAAATGTCTCCCGAAAAAATTGTTTACATTAGTTGTAATTCAGCGACACAGGCCCGCGATTTGGCTTTGTTATCGGCGCATTATACTGTAAGCAAAATGCAGGCTGTAGACATGTTCCCTAACACACACCATGTGGAAACAGTGGCATTGTTGGTGAGGAGGTAGGGGGGATAGTGGGTGTTTTATACAAAGATTAAATTTAACAGATTATATTAGTCATTAAAAAATAGTTACCTAAAAATATAGCTGCTTTTTCTCTAAACTTTTTAAAACCCAAAATCACACTAGATATTTCTATTATTTTTTGTTGGCATTGCATCCAATTGAAAGTTTAAAATATTTTATTATTCAGAATACAAATATATTTTTAATTTGTTCCATTATTCGTTAACTTTGTAACAAGGAATCAATTCGGGAAATTGTATTTTATAAAGATTATTTCAATGATTTTTTTGAAACCCTAGATAATAAGGCGAAAGACAAAGTTGATGAAGTTCTTTTTATGATTACAATTCTTGACCGAATTCCTAAAAAGTTTTTCAAAAGCATAGAGGATATAAAGGGTCTTTATGAAATTAGGATAGAATTTGAAAGCAACATATATAGAATCTTCTGTTGTTTTGATAAAGGAAATTTAATTGTATTGTTCAATGGTTTTCAAAAAAAATCGCAGAAAACGCCAAGCAATGAATTAAAAAAAGCTGAAAAAATATTGAATGATTACTTTAACGAACAAATAATAAAACAAAAATGAAATCAGATAAAAATATCAAGACTTTTTCCGAACATTTAAACAAAAGATATGGGAAAAATGGCACCGAAAGTAGAACCAACTTCGAAATTAAGGCTAAGTCTTTTGCTATAGGTGAATTGATTAAAGAAGAGAGAAAATTAGCTAAGATGACTCAAGAACAACTTGCTGAAAAAATTGGTGCTAAGAAAAGCTTTATTTCACGTATTGAAAATGGGCACAGTGACATCCAACTTTCTACGCTTTATAAACTTATAGAATTTGGATTAGGACGTAAAATCAATTTAACAATTCAGTAGAATAAATTAAGAAAAGTTTTGTTACTTATTGTATCGCTTCATCAAACCTACTGTTTCGATGAAGCGATAATCTAATTAACAATTGTTAAAAGCACCAAAAACTAATAATACTATTCTTACTCATTTATATAGGGATGGAATTTTGGTGTTTTCTATTTCTACTGTTGTAAAATCGTTGAATTTATCAAGTAAATGAAAATGCTTCAATGCTTTAAGAAAAGTATCTATTGTAACATTTTGTGCTGCTTCCATGTTTTGAATAGTGATGCGTGAAACATTCAATTTTTCGGCAAGTTCTGCTTGTGACAACCCATTTTTCTTCCGCAAACTTTTAATTAGTTGGGCAGTGTTTTTTTTCACCCCATCGACTGTACGCACCTCTAAAATCATAAATTTACATATTATATTATGCAAATATAGTTAATTTAGATTAAAATGCAAATTATAATATGCAATAATTGGCATTTTAACAAACTGCATCGCTCCCTCTAAATCCTCCAAGCCAAACTTACAATAAAACTTTAATTTTTATAAGAAAATTAACCTCTAAAAATGGAGTTTGTAAAGATGATATTTCTTTGCAAGATCTGTTTTTTTTCCAATATAAAAATAAGTTACTTTTTCTCCATTTACTTCAGGTGTTAATTCTTCAAATTCAATGAAAAAAATCACTTCCTTAGTATTTCCAATAATTCTTTTGTCACTTACTTTATTTAAATTAATATCATAATTACAAGACATTAAAACTGTGGTATTACTAAAATCACATGTGACAAGTTTATTATCCTTTTCACTGTTTTTTTTATCGTCATAAAAAACAAATGTAATCTGATTATCAACCACTTTCAACAAATATGAAATGCTTTTTGAATATGAAACATTAACTGAATGAGGAGAGCTTGTATTTTGAAGGAGATTAATTTTATTTACAAATATTTCCCCATTTTTTTCAAAATTTAATATCCAAATATTTCCAACTATTGGATTTACAATACTTTGATATGAATATCCCTGTCTTGAAACTACATTATGACCTTTGATAGGATTGAATATAAGTATATGATTGTCATTAATTGTTTTTATGTAATGTTTAAATGAATTATTGTTAAACAAAATTTCGTGATTTGCATCTTTTTCCGGTAATGAATTTTTATCTGTAAGTGTTAGGTAAAATGTTGTTTTAGTCTCTTCTAAATTAAAATTTAGAAACATTTGAAACATCCCGTAAGACTTTTCATTTTTATTATTAAATAATCCCACTAATCTGAAATTAGAATCATTATCTTCTAGTAAAACATATTTTAATATTTCCATTCCATCTGTAAGCTCCCCCAAAAACAGTACGCATTAAAATTAGACAAAAAACCATTAATTT
>JBBAKM010000023.1:0-49091 GCA_040403495.1 Bacteroidia bacterium | reverse complement strand
GTTGTTTCTTCATTTAATAAGTTGTTTATGTGACAACCTATTTCAGGACGGGAGACTACAACAAAAAAAGCCCTTGGATTAATTTCTAAGGGCTTTTTTGTTTTTGATAGTTATTTGTATTTTATCAATAATCCAATAATGGGAACAATAATGAACCTTTGAATTTCAAACCATTTGAATTCATCAACTGTGACTTTGTAGCCATACAGTTTTTTGTTTTTCATTTTTATGAATTCATGATAAGTGGTGTAACCCGTTACAATTTGATGGCAACTTCTTTCTAAATGTGAATCATAGATCTCCTTGTATCGTATGATTCTGTTGTGTAAATAAGTAATTTTTTCCATGATTAATGTAATTTAGTTATTCAAATCTAATGCATTAAAATTGAATAAAACAAGCTGTTTTAAAAATTAGTATTAAATAACAGACTGGCAATTAATAGCTTAATAATTAATACAAATTTAGGTTAGGCTAATTCACTTACCAAAGGGTTACATTACAAAACCTTTTAAAACCTCAGCTATTTCAATATAGTTTATAGCTTTTAAATTTAGTTTTTGAAAAGCTTTTACAGCTTAAAAAAACACCTTTTCAATCAAACTAAGTTTATTTGCTCAATTTTATTATCTCATTAAGGTAAGCATTCCTTTTTTGATAATTATTCTACTATTTAAATCTTTGAGTTTAATCGTGTACATATAATCTCCGATAGGCACATCCTCCCCTTTTGATTTTCCATTCCAACCATTTACAGGGTCATTGGTTTTAAAAATCAATTCACCCCATCTGTTGAAAATCATCATTTCAAATTCCTTTACTTTGTTAAATCCTACAATATTAAACTGGTCATTAATGCCGTCATCATTTGGAGAAAACGTATTTGGGAAATAATAGTTATTAGGAACGATAAAGAAGAATTTTCTCACTGTTGTACCTGAACAATTGTTTGTGTCTGTAAGCGTTAATGCAACGGTCAAAGTTACAGAATCACTAATAGTTACACTGAGTCTATTTGGATTGCTAGCACCACCTAAAACACCACTCAAAGGACTTGTATTCCAATCTCTTACACTAAGAGCTATTGGTGTGATGTCGTAAAATTCGGCTACTAAATTGTTATTAACCATTTGAATGCTTGTATCAATAATAGGAACCGGTTTTGGATACACCGCAATTCTATTGTTTAAGTTCAATGTAGTTTGACAGCCAAAAGCGTTTGTCGCAATACATTGAACCGATTTATTACCCAATGTATTTGCTATCGAGTTAAACGGATTTCCATTGAATGAAATTTCATTTGGAATTTGCCAATTGTAAGTATTGTTAGGGTCAGTTGAAATTGCTTCTAATCGAATAGGTTCTTTTTGACAATACTTAATAGCTCCACTAACCGTAAATTCTGGACTTGGAACTACTTTTACATTTTGCAAAACAGTATCTCTACAAAACTGATTGGTTTCCACTATTAATTGAATTTCATAATCACCAACATTGGTGAAGGTGTAATCCAATTGGGTTGCACTTCCAACGACTGTGTTAGGCATTAATGTCCAAACTCTGTTTGATACCGTTGCATTAGTGCTGATGTCGTTTAATTGGAAATCATTAGCAAGCAAACATTGGTCTGAGTCATTAATCTGAATTTTAGCCTTAGGACTTGCATATACATTGACAATTGATGAGAAAGTGTCTTTGCAATTTAACTGTGTATTGGTGATTAACTTTACAGTATAATTACCTGGATTTAAATATTTATGAGTAATTGTTGTTCCATTTTTTACCGAGGCATCCCCCATTTCCCAAGCATTCGTATAAGTTCCTGAATTAAGCGAACTGTTGTCTGTTAATGAAAATTGATGCCCTTTGAAACATTGCGCCGAATTATTGATTTGGAAATTTACATTGGTGCTTGGTAAGACTATGACCGTTTTAATGAGGCTATCAACACACATTTTGTCGGTACTTACTTTCAGTTTAACTAGGTAGTTTTTAACAGAATCATAATCGTGGATTGGGTTTGTAAGAGTAGAAACGTTCCCATCACCAAATGTCCAATTGTTTGATAAAGTGCCTGAGACAACACTTGAAGTATTGGTAAATCTAAATTTATTCTGGTTTTTACATTGACTGCTGTCATTGATTGTGAATGACACAATTGGGCTTGGTCGTAAATAGGTGGTTTTCTGAATTGAATCTTTACATTGGAAATTACTTGTAGTTACTAATTTAACAATAAAGGAATCATTAAAGCTTGAGTAATTGATACCGCTAGGATTATTAACAGAACTACTGCTGCCATTACCAAAATGCCATAATGAATTGAACGTGCCATTTGAAATCGACGACAAGTTATTGAAATTAAAAGCATTGTTTTTGAAACATTGATTGTTTAAAGCGATGCTAAAATTTGTATTAGCATTTGGTTTTACATAAAGCAATTGACTAGCACTGTCCCTACAACCTAAGTTGGATTGCTCTATTAATTTGAGCGTAAATGTTCCTTCATTTGAATAGACCTTGGTTACTGATTTTTGTGAACTCGTATCGCCATCACCAAACTTCCAAATGTTTGACAATGAACCTGATTTAATCGTAGAATTGCTATTTAAAGTAAAGGTGTTGTCCAATAAACATCTTAAAGTATCAGAAGTACTTATTACAATCTGTGGCATTGGCAATACATTAACTTGTTGAATAATAGTGTCTTTACAACCCATATTGCTTGTTACAATCAAACTAACATCATAGACAGAATCTTTAGTGTATATTTTGGACGGATTAAAATTAGTCGCAGATGAGAGGTCACCAAAATTCCAAAGAGAATTGAAACTGCCATTAGCAATTGTTGTAGTATTGGTAAAGTTAAATTGATTGTCAGACAAACATTGATTGAAACTATTGACATTATAATTTGCTGAAGGCGATGCTAATAAAGTATAGTTTTTTGTCAAACTATCGGCACACCCCAAATTTGTAATTACCTTAAGTTTTACTTCGTTGTTTAAAGAGTAGTTAGAATATCTTTTGGCAGCAGGTTGAAATGCAGTATCAGACGTTCCATCCCTGTAACTCCATAATGTATTGAATGTTCCATTGGATAAATTTGTTAAATTACTAATAGCCATTTCGTGACTGTTATAACAAGCCGAATTTTGATTAAATGTAAAATCTAAATTAGCATTTTCATTTACAACAATCCATTTAGAGATAGAATCGATACATTGGAAATTGGAATTTGCTATTAAACTGATTTTAAATGTTCCAAAAGTAGAATAAGTTTTATTTGGATTTTGCAAAGTAGATTGAGTTAAATCGCCAAACTTCCAATTGTAATTCATGTTCCCCGACAAAATCGAAGAAATGTTAGTCATTTGAAAAACGTTACCAATTAAGCATTGATTGGTATCATTAATATTATAATTGACCAAAGGATGAGGATTGATTTTTATATTTCTTGAAGTGGTATCACTGCAATATTGGTTAGAGGCTATTATTTGATAAGTTCCTGAATCTGGTAAAGAGACATTTTGTTTAGAAAATGTTTTGTTTATTGAATCGGTATTAACAATAGAGTTTATGGACCATTTAAAAGTAGTAGCAGTGTTGTTGAGGTCGATTGCAGACAATCTAAAAGATTCCTTTTCACACAGAGATGAATCACCCAAAGTAAAACTCAAAGAAGTGTTAGGGACTTCACTCACCATTACAAAGCTGTCTTTTACAGTTTTAAATCCATCAATAGTGAGGCTAATTTTTTTATAACCAGGGCTGTTATACTTTACAGAATGAGGGCCTTTTGTGTTTGAGGTTGCAGGAATTGCACCAGAGCCAAAATCCCACAAATAACTAAATCCTAAACTTTCTGTAGTGTCAGAAAAAATTACTTGATTGTCTTTACAAACAATAGCTTTATTAGTTTCAAATTTAGGAACAATTGAATCGACGATAATAATACCGTAGTCTTCAGTTTGGCCATAGTTTAGGTTAGAACAAGGATTAGTTCCCAATGAGCTAAAATCACTTCTAATTCTAAATCTTATTATCTTGTTTATTGTAGAATTAAGCGGAATGGTAATGGTATCGGAATGGTTTAACAATGCAGCAGCGGGTTGATAAACAAGTTCGCCTGCATCCGTAAAATCACCGTCATTATTAAAGTCAATAAAAGCTTTTACTTGCTCATTGTTCAGAGCACCTGTTTCAACATTTAAAAGGTATTTTTTTCCTCTTTTAACTTTAAAAACTTTTCCACAAGAAAAATCGACATACCCACCTTCTGGCACTCTACCACCTGAGATGTTTTCGGTACCGTTCATATTGACTTTGTAAATTCCCAACCCTGCAAAAGAATTGGTAGTGGTTGGAATACAAGTGGGAGAAATAACGGTGTCTCCAATAAGTACAGAACCTATTAAGGTATCAATACCAACGCAATTTTCCGCCATAAATTTAAAAGAAACATTGCCTTTGGAATTGAACTTTACTGATACATTTCTACTGAAAGAGTCTGTTCCATTTACAAATTGAAATTGGTTAGAACTAAATTCCCATTTATATCTTCCAGGTACATTACAAGCATCGCTTGTTAAATTTAAAGTTGACTTAAAACACAAAACTGAATCAAAGGCATTAATTCTTGCAATCGGTTTGTCGACGCCATCGTTTAAAACAGGTCCAAACCAATTTCCACGGTTATAAGTTGAGGCATAAAGGATATGGTTTTTACATTGTTTTGAATTGTCATAATACAATTTTATATCAGTTACTCTTACAGAATGGGGCAATCCTTTGGCATAATATTTCCAAAAATTGATTGTTGTATCAGTGTACCAAATGCCTCCACCGTTTGTTCCAACATAAATTCCTTTTTTGGAATTAGAAGTATCTAATAAAATACAATTAACATTGTGCGACAAATTAGAAGCCACTTGCGTCCATGTTCCACCCCTGTTTAAAGAACGATATACACGTGTTCCAATCCCAATATAAACAGCATTTTGTATTTTAGGGTCAGTTTCAATTGCATTTACAACACCTGAAATAGGTTGTGTGATAGAAGTCCAAGTTGGAGTTGTTGCGTTAATATCATCACTTCTGTAAAACGTACCATTAGATCTTCCTGCATAAAAAATATCAGAATTAGCGATATTACTTTCCACTCGGTTGAAGTTAGAGGTATTGGTACCCCCTAAGTTGAGGGAAATTCGAGTCCAAGTTGGAGGATTGTTTCTAATGTTATTACTTCTCCAAATGTTTTTATAACCAACATACATGGTATTGCCGCTTCCTTCTCTAAGAGTAAAAGGGGTTACCCATGCGCCATCTTCATTAATTCCATTGGTGCCATTGGCAGCAATAGTAGCTTGTGTATTCACCCCAAAAACTCTAAAAATACTTCCATAATACAATTCTCCATAACTATATCGATTGTCAGTTTGGTCAATCGCACAATCCATTCCGTCTCCTCCTCTAGTCGTGTACCATCCCTTATTAAAATTAGCCGTTCCATTGTCTTGATATCCGTTAATTAAGATATCTTTTTGGGTTCGAGAACAATCCATTTTATAAATTTGAGCAATGGCAAGACCGCTTTTTACGGGAATCCAATTTACCCCTCTGTCTCTAGTAAAATAAAGTCCACCATCATTGGCAGAAAATATACGTTTTGTTCGTGCACATGAGATTAATTCATGTTGATCGGCATGGATTTTATTAACCCAATAGCCAGCAATAGTCCAAGTTCTTCCAGTATCATTTGATCTAAAAATATTAACCCCTCCCACATAAATTATAGCAGGATTGCTTGGGTCTGTTACCATGTCTTTGTTGAACCAAGCTTGACCTCCAGTTCCACTTCCATTAGTTGCGTAATCGTGTAAATTAGGAGTTGTTGATTGTGTTCTAAAAGTGCTTCCACTGTCTCTGGAAAGATAAAATCCCCTGTGAACACTTCCATTTGCTAACCAAAAGTAAACTAAATTAGGCATATTAACATTTACATCAATTACCCCTCTAGAGACAGAAGTAGTAGGAATTCCGGTTGTAAGGCTAGAAAAACTAATCCCATTATCGATTGAACGGAACAATAATCCATCTCTTGTTGTATAAACTACATTAGGATTATTAGGCTTAAAAACAATATCTTTAAAATTGCCTGTGGCAGAAGAAATTTGAGTCCAATTGGCGCCATAATTAGTAGAACGGTATATCCCATTATTAGTAGCCGCAAGTATTATACTGGTATTTCTAGGGTTTACAATGAGTTTTCCAACAATTCTGTTACCCATTCCAGTATTGCTTATCACCCAAGTTCTGCCACCATTTGTTGATTTAAATACTCCAAATCCTGCTGCATCTCCTGCATCTCTATCCCCAGTTCCCATGTACATGGTGTCTGGATTTATGGGGTCAAAAACAATTGAAGAAACCCCAAGGGTAGGAAGAGAATCAGAATACACGGACCATGTTGAACCACCATCTGTCGTTTTCCAAATACCTCCTGCACAAGCTCCACCAAAAATTATATTAGTATCTTTAGGATGGATAGCCACTGCATTTAATCGACCCATACCATTCATTTGACCAGTATTATTAGTTGGAGTGAAAATAGGTCCAAATTCTTTCCAATCTCCTTGTGTCTTACAAGAAACATTCCCAGGCCCTAATCCAAAAGTTCTGTATTTAAAACGATTTTCATCATCCTGAATCATTTGATTTAATTGATTCAATTGAGAAATTACGTCAGGGAAATTACCCAAACTGTCAATCGTTCTCTCAGCCATCCATTCCCATCTTTTAAAGGCTTTCCAACCGCTACCTTTTTCAATAGTTTTATTTTGCCAATAAAGATTAAAAGCTCTTTGTGTTTGATAAAAATTGATATTTTTATCTTGCATCATATTTATCCAATAAGGGAAATTAATAGTATCGTTTGTGTTTTGTGATTTAGTAATGGTAACAATAAAAAACAAGGATAATAAAATTGGTAACTTTATTTTCATTTTACAAATATACTTTATTTATTAAATTTTTAAATAATTCTACGCAAGTTGTATTAATTTGAAATTTTTTTTTACTTTTGTTACATGTTAATCAGTTTTAATGGAGTACTGACGCACGCAGATGATAAGCTTTTCAATGCTTCTAGCCGTATTTATAAGTACGGTGATGGATTTTTTGAGAGTATTAAAATCATTAACAAAAAACCACAACTAATTGAATTGCATTACGATAGAATATTAAGGGCTTCAAAATTGTTTCATTTGCCTTTAAGTGACAAATGGACATTGACTTATTTTACTGAGCATTTAGAATGGTTGTGTTTGAAAAATGGTTTTATCAATGCAAGGTGTCGAATCGTTTTTTACAGAGAAAGTGAAGGTTTTTATGCTCCCGCTAGAGATAAAACCTCTTTTTTGATAGAAGTTTCCGAAAGTGAGTCTAGATATAAATTAAATG
Organism: Bacteroidia bacterium; assembly: GCA_040403495.1. Taxonomy (GTDB): domain Bacteria; phylum Bacteroidota; class Bacteroidia; order NS11-12g; family UBA955; genus JABMMZ01. The sequence goes on along the minus strand of JBBAKM010000023.1, from coordinate 41,630 downwards.
ATATTGGTTTTAAACTTGGGGCTTATGGTCAAATTTTAAAAGCCTCTAATTTCGTTAGTTTTTTCAAACCGTTGTCAGCAATCAATTATGTTTTAGCAGGTATTTATGCAAGAGACAATCATTTTGACTCGGTTGTATTATACAATGAAGCAGGAAATATTTGTGAAACTTTTAATGCTAATATTTTCATTATCTCTGATGGTGTGGTTCACACTCCTCCTCTTTCTGAATATTGTTTAGACGGCGTTATGAGACAGCATATTATCAATCAAATGAAAGCACTCGGAATACCATACACTGAACAAGCAATTAGTGAAGAAGATTTAAAAAATGCGGATGAGGTTTTCCTAAGTAATGCGACTAAAGGAATTGTTTGGGTTGAAAGTTTTGAGCAATCTAATTATCAGTTTAATCAAACCTTTGAATTACACTCCAAGATATTTGGGATTTAATCCAAATTGACCAATAAATCCTGCTTGATAGGGACTTTATAAATGGTTTCTCCAACCTTTATTCTTGAATAACCCTCTATATACAATTTGAAAGATTTGTTTTGGTTTAATGCTTTTTCAACCAAACTAGAAATGCCTTCTGTTAATCCTATTTGAACTGGATTTACTTTCATTTTTAATGGAATAGAAAAAGGCGCATTTGAGGGAATTTCAACTTTTTCTATTTGAACGATATGTCCAAGAAAAATTCCGTTTGCACTCGCTTTTAATTCAGTATTGAGCAATTTACAATCTTTGTAATTGGGGTTAAAAAAAGTAACCACTCCATCAATTTCGACATTGTCAAAAGCAACAACTTCGGTATTCAAAAATTTAACTTCTACAAATTCAGGAGCTTCAATTTTATTAAACGTATATATCCAATAAATTGATATTGGGATTAGTATAATTAGTATTGAAAATATTATTTTCTTAATCATGAAGCAATATCAGTAAGTAGTTTTACTTCAAAATAATTGACTTTTCTCAATCCTTCTGCATATTGACAGTTAATTAATCTACCCCACTGAATTGCTCTGCCTTCTAAACTATCCAAAAAACTTTTGGAGGAAATTGGAGTTTCCTTTTCATCTGAATTAGGATTGTAAAATTGCGATGAATAAGCCAATAATGAATCCATTCTAGTTTTCCAATATGGAGTAACATCAATTAAAATATCAGGTTCTAATAAATAGTCTTGAATGTAAGAAAACACATTTTTAGGACGCCAAGCTTCTAAATTTATGCCATTATCCTCGGTTATTAACTTGGGCAATCCAGCTAAAAAGCAAGCTTCCTTTAACATAGTATGTGCCTTACCATGGTCGGGGTGCCTGTCTCTTTCTGCGTTAATTAAAACAATATTAGGTCGGTATTTTCTGATTTCGGTCACAATTGCTCTCAAAGAAGCTTCGTCATTGGTTAAAAAACCATCCTTTAATCCTAAATTTACTCTAACATCTAAGTTGAGTAATTGAGAGGCTTTTTCACTTTCTTGAGAACGAATAGATTCGTTTCCTCGCGTACCTAACTCCCCTTTTGTTAAGTCCACAATACCGATTTTTAATCCTGCAGCTTTGTGTTTTAATAAAGTCCCTGAAATAGAAATTTCTATATCATCAGGATGGGCAGCGAATGCCAATAATTCAATTTTTGGGTACATTGTCAACTTCTAATGATTTAATAATTTCTTCTATTTGGTAATCTATAACAGGGTCATAAGTTACTTTCATATTGGCATCGTATGTTTTTGCCATTGCTTGCCAAAATAAAGTTTCAAAAGTACCTCTGTAGTTTTTGAGAATATCCCAAGTGGTTTTACCTGTTTCACGATGAATTAACTTTAGCAAAATTTTACCCTCTTCTACATAAAAGTTTTTTAAATCATCCATGAATTGCTTTTTCACTGCTTTTTCGCTTTCCTTAATATATTTTTTTCTGGCTTTTTCAGTTGTCAATAAATTAAGGTTGTCCTCCATCATTTGCAATCTGAAAGCTGCTAATTTGGCATAGGGCAAAGCTTTTTTTACATATCTAACCAATTTAGCATAGTTGTCTTTTTCCTCTTGGTTAATGGTTTCTTTACTCTTTACAAATCGATTGATTAAATACACAGACATGGTATCACCATCAACAATTTCAACTCCTATTCTCACAACATAACGGTCGCGCTTTTGTAAACTGTCTTGTTTTTGAATAGAATCTTTCTTTAAAGTGCTGTCTTTCAAATTGGATTGCGCCATAGTTTGAAAGGACATTAGAATAAATAAAGATAAAATTATCGATTTCATAAATTTAATATTCACAATCCTTATGCCACATTATCATTTCCCTTTACAGGAATTTTTTTGTTAAGGCTAAATACGATTAATAAAACGCCCAACAACATCAATGAAAATGAAATAATTTCAGCTTGAGTCATATTAAAAGAATCCATAATTGTATTCACTCTTATTTTTTCAATTAAGAATCTTTCAAGACCATTCAATATTAAATAGATTCCAAAAAGAATACCTGCATATTTTAGTCGTTTTCTTAACATCCACAATATAAAAAACAAAATAGTACATGCAATTGCTTCATACAATGGTGTTGGAAAGACATTGGCAATTAAGTATGGAGTTTCATTAAAATCACAATTAATGTTTTCTAAATACCTTGGATCGGTTTCAGTAAATGGATTACAAACTTTGTTGACATTGTTAGGGTAGTTATAAGCCCACATCCAGTCTGGCAATAGGTTCATCCATTTAGGTTTTGGCAATTCATTTACAATTCCCCAATCGCCATCACCACTTACATGACAACCTATACGACCTGTGCCATAAGCCAACATCATTGCAGGACCACCTACATCCAACATGTGCAAAACAGGAATACCTCTTTTGTGGGCTACAAATAAAACCGAAGCTGCACCAACAATCAGTCCACCATAATATGTCAATCCACTAAAAGATAAAATTGAATCCATAGGATTGGCATAAAACTGAGACATGTTTTCTAGGATATGGAACAACTTGGCTCCAAAAATTCCTCCAATAAACGCAGCCATAGTGATAGCTCCCATGTGATAAGAAGGATCAATTTGTTTTTGTTCTTTGACAATTTCAGGTAATCTTTGTTTCTTGTCTTGCCAATAGTTAAACCCTAAGAAAGCAAGCATGACTAATAGTCCATAAATAAAATCACCTTTTGTTGAGAGGATATAGGATTGAGGGTCATTGTTTACAACAGAAAAATCAATTAATACAGGTAAAAATTTGAAACCAATAATAAATCCAGTAATAGCCGCAGTTACATAATCAGAAACAGAAAATGCTTTACCTTTTAATATTGTAATAAATTGTTTTTTACCCAATACACCATCATTAAATTTCCTTTTGAGTTCTTTGGTCATTATATAATTGGCTAATATGAAAGACATTGCCACAAAAAAACCAAATGAGTTAATAAGTTTAAGACCATCGATTTCTAAACCGAACCAGTCTTGGAATATGTAATAAAAATTAGGATACATTTAATAATTGTTGATTGGTGTAATTGATTGTTGCGTTCATGTGACCATCTGTATTAATTGAAGTAAGTTCAACTTTTACAATTTCGTTAATTAATAACGGGTCATAATCTACCTCTACTTTAATATAATTGCTTGTAAAACCGAACATTTTACCTTTTTTCTCTTCATTTTCAAATAACACGAACGCTTCTTGACCTATAAATTGATTGTAAAATTGTTGTTTCTTTTTTTCGCTTAAAATTCTAAGCATTTCAGTCCTTTCATTGCGTTTAAACTGATGTACTTTTCCTGGTAATTTAGCAGCAGTCGTTTGTTTTCTCTCAGAATATGGAAAAACATGTAAGTAGCTAACGTCAAGTTCATTTAGGAATTGGTATGTTTCCAAAAAATGTTCCTCATCCTCTCCCGGGTATCCTACAATAACATCAACACCAATGGAACAATGAGGCATAAGTTGCTTAATCTCTGCGACGCGTTCTTGGTACAAAGCTTTTTGATATTTCCTTCTCATGCTCTTTAAAATCTCATCCGAACCACTTTGAAGTGGAATATGAAAATGAGGCATTATTTTTCGAGATTGTGAAACAAGTTTAATAATATCTGAGCTTAATAAGTTTGGTTCTATCGAAGAAATACGATATCTTTGGTTGCCATCATGTTTTTCAATCTCTTTGAGTAAATCATAGAAAGTTTCTTGATTTTGAACACCAAAATCGCCCAAATTAACGCCTGTTAAAACAATTTCTTTTACCGATGTTTCAGTTACTTTTTGGATCGTTTCCATTGTTTGTTCAATGGTATTACTTCTGCTTTTTCCACGCGCCAAAGGGATGGTGCAGAAAGAACAAAAATAATCGCATCCATCTTGCACTTTAAGAAAAGAACGCGTTCTATCGCCAATAGAAAAACCTGGAATGAAGATATTTGTTTCTTTGATTGGATTATTAAAAATCGTAGCTTTTTCTTTCTTCTGAAAAGAATCGCCAATATGCTGAACCAAATTGAATTTTTCTGCAGCACCCAAAACCATGTCAACGCCGGGTATATTTGAAATTTCCTCAGGTTTTAACTGAGCATAACAGCCAATGATAACGATAAAAGCATTGGGATTGTATTTTAATGCTTCTTTAACCACTTTTTTACACTTTCTATCGGCATGGTCAGTCACAGAACAAGTATTTATGACATAGACATCCGCAGAATCGGTAAATTCTTTTTTTTCAAAACCATGTTCTTGAAGTTGTCTTGAAATGGTACTTGTTTCAGAGAAATTTAACTTACAACCTAATGTATAAAACGCGACTGTCTTTTGCATTAATAAGTGCAAATTTAGCTAATTTTATCTATAAGAGATATAAAAGTTATTTAAGATTGTTTTAATTAACAACTTGTCTGAGAACAAATGAGTAAATATCAAATATTTACAAAGAATGGTTAATAAAAAAGCCCTTCTTCAAAATGAAAAAGGGCTTTTTTGTTATAATTAAAATAAATTAAAGTTTTTGGAATTTAATATTAGTTGTTTGATTGTTTTCGTCAATAAAACTGATGAAATATAACCCTTTATTCAGTTGAGATAGATTTAAGTTGATAGATTCTATATTACTTAAATTTTGAGTATTTACTGTTTCAACTATTCTACCATTAATATCAGAAATATTGATTGATACAATTTGAGTTCCGTTATTGTTCACGACATTTACAATATCCTTAACTGGATTAGGGAATAATGTTATACTGTTCGTGTTGTTTAATGTGTTTACAACAGTTAAATTGCTATATACTTGAGCGTTGCTATTTTGGTCAATAGCTTTTATTTTATAAATAGCTTTTCCTTGAGTTGGTAATTGGTCTTTGTATTGATAGAAATTTAATCCATCTATATTTTTAGATTCAATTGAGGAGATTAAGTTAAAATCAATCCCATCATCAGAGCGGTAAATTTCATAAGTCACCAATTGATTACTTACTTCTTTTACTATCCAATTCAATAATACTGACTCGTTTTCAATTTTATTTTCAAAAGAAACAAAATTCAAAGGCAACGGGATATTAAATATTACATTAAATGAAGCTGGAGGTGATACAAATGATGTAGAACGAACGCTTGCAGTAATTAAAAAACTCTCATAATCACCATCATTACAGTTTTTAGTATATTTTATTTGATCGATCAAAGCTTCAGCTTCAGCAAGAGAATAGGTTGCATTACTAGGTCTTCTGAATATTAATCGGCTAATATTTCCATTCACATTAGCAGTAATATTAGATTGAATATTATTGATAGTTACTGAGCTAATAGATTGATTGTTTGTAAAACGCATTGGGATAGCTCTGTGAGAATTAGACTGTTTAATCAAAATTTGGTCAGTACCATTGTCGTTAAAATTGCTTCTATCAAATTCAAGAACAAGTTCGTCTATAGAAGGATTGGTTGCAGAATGGGTGATGTTAGTATTACCAAATGTAAAATTAACGGTATCTTTACAGTCCATATTTACATTGTTATTAATTCCTGTGGTTGAAGTATTTAAGTCCAAATTAGGTGCTAAACTTACAACAGGATTTGTAAAAGTTGGGCCTTCTGAAAAATCAAGAAAAAAGTATGCCAATCCACCTGCCTCAGCTCCAACATTAATTTGGAATGAAGATATGTAAGAATATCTAACTCTTATTCTGTGCGCTCCATCTTGTATAGAAGATGAGTTGCTATTAGTGTTTGATCTGAATCTTGTTAAGTTTGTATTTTGATTATAAGTAACAACAATATTTGAATTGTTTGCTATTTCAGAAGTGTAAAACCCGCCAAATTCATTAAATTGATTTGAACCTGAATTACCGTTACCGTCAATATCATAAGTATTCGCATACACATTTTGTAAAATGACAGGAACACCATTTTTTGTGGTGTTGCTATATGAACCTCCAACAATAAAGTTTATATTAAAAATTACATTACCGCCATTGTTATTAAACTCAAGAAATGGAGAAAAGAAATCATCAGAATTGTTTGAAAATCCATTTCCATCTGTCGCAGATTGATCAAAAGTAATAAAATCTCTTACATTATTATATTGACCAATTTTTACTACAGCGTCAATGGCTTGACCTCCAATAGTTATTACATTGCGGTAAACTTTAATTGAAGTTGAGTTTGAACCAGTTAAACTGGTTCCACCTCCATAGTGTTCAATTCTACCTGTATTTGTACTAAATACCAGTTTTTTGAAATTGACATCATAAATATTTTGGGCCGATAATAATCCAAATGAGGTGGTCATTATGACTGTTAAAATAGTTTTTGTGAAGAAATTTGTTTTTGTTTTCATTACATATTTAAAAATTTAGACCGCAAAGATAGTATTTTTATACTATTTAAAATCCTATTAACTTACAAAACACAGCTATAAAATATCTAATTAATTGATTAGTAAATATTTAATTTTATTAAAAAGTAAGCTATTAATACTATAATTAATTGTTTTAATGAAATTAAGGCCTTAAAAAGAAGTATTTTTAGGTTCAAAAACATCGCTTTAATGCTGTTTTTGAAGTGATGATTAGTTGTTTTAGACTATATGTACTATACAAATAAGTGGTTAATACTATATTTGATATTTTTTATTAATGGAAAATATAATAAAAAAAGGTTAAGTAAATGAATTACTTAACCTTTATATGTAAACAACAATTTTAAATTTTTAAATCAATAACTAGTTTTTGATAAACTTTTTAATACACTCAATTTTATCGTTATTTATAACTTTTAAAGTATAAATACCTTTATCAAGTGCGTTGATGTCAATACAGATAGTGTTTGAATTAGAGAAAGTATTTGATTCAGACAAAACTACTTTTCCGTTAATATCCAAAATCTCTAATTGATAATTTTCCAAAACAAGGTTAGAGAAACTAACATTTACAAATGAGTTTGACGGATTTGGATATAATCTAATTTCATTTGAACTCTTTTTGGAAATTTCAATTGTTATTATTTTGCTCCATGAGAATGAGCCATCAAAATCTACAATTTTTAATTTATAGTAATTAACACCATTTGATGCATTTTGATCTAAGAATTGGTAAGAATTGATTTCATTAATTCCAAAATTGGAAGTTATTTGACCTTTTTTTGAATAATTTTTTCCATCAATTGAATGCATTATTTCAAAATGACTAAAATTCACTTCTTGATTTACATCCCATGTCAATTCAATATTTTCATCACTTTTTTCAGCTTTAAAACTTATAATGTTTATAGGTAAGATAATTGGAATACTTGCATTAAAACTAGCAACATTACTTGTAAAATCAACATTTCGGAATGTTAAATCAAACACCCTGTCACCACCACTTGGTGATGAAGCAGTATTTTGATATTGAAAAGAATTTACCAATGTTAATGCTTCAGCTACAGACATAGTTGTTGTATTTGAACCATTCATTTTATAAAATCTAAGTAAAGTTGGAGTAGCTGAATTGTAAAATATTCTGTAGTTATTTGAATTAAATGTAAAATTATGATTTGAAGTTCTATTATAAGCTAATGAACTTCCGCTTGTAGCTCCATTGATAATCAATCTTTCGTTTGATCCATTTAACAATTGTCCTGAATTAAAATTAATGTCAAAGTAAGAGACTATACTTGAGCTTATTACATTTGTAGTCCCATTATTTGTAAAGTTAACCGCATTATTGCCAGATACTGTTGCTGAATTATCAACTCCTAATTCATTGGTATGTAAATCTAACAATGAACTCCAAGATGCTCCCATGCTAAAATCAAAATAATAATGAGCAGCACCATTTCTACCTCCAATAATTAATTCAAAACGACTTACAGCATCATACTCAACTCTTACTCTATTTTGATTATGAAAAATGTTATTATTGTTGACTGTAGATTGGGATCTAAATTGCTTAAAACCTGTTGGTGTATTATTTGAAACAACTAAATTGTTGCTTTCTGTAGTGTATGCAACCTCTTCACTAAAGGCTACGCTTTGTTGTGAGTTGTCGTTGCTATTTCCATCAATATCGTATGAATTAATATATAAATTTTGAAGTGTTACTGCAGTACCTCCTGTATAAGTTCTGTTGCTGCTGTTATAAGTACCTCCTCTAAAAAATTCAAAAACAAAACGAGCGGTTTGGCCAGAAGAGTTTGTAAAATCAAACCTTGGACTGAAATAATCGGGATAGGTATTATCATCAAATGTAGAATAGGTTGTTCCAGACGTTAAATCAAATGTAGTAATAACACAATGAATTTGTGTTCCACCTATTGTTATTACATTTTGATAAAAGGTTTGATCATTTTCACTTCTTCCATTTGTTGTATTTCCACTTCTATTCAAATGGTATTCATTAGAATTAGAAAATGTCAAGGATTGACCATTCGCATTAAAAGTGTTCTGAGAGTTAGAATTTAAAATAACAAGAAAATTCACAATCATAAAAATGCTTGTGTTGAACAACTTGAAATTTAAGGTTAAATTTTTCATAAATTTGTTAATTAAGATTTAGTGATGCAAACATAGTATAAAGTACTTAATGTACAAAATTATTTTACAAAAATTGCATAAATATATGAATATCAGTTGAATAAAAAATTAAATATAGGAAAAAAACAACTTTTTTTTGCCTTTTCGTAGAGAAAATATGGTTGTTTTTACTCAATTTATTCTTGTAATCTTGTGTTTTAATACTAAAATTAGATTTTTATTCAAAAATAAATAAGCATTAACAACTACCTTTTTTTGTTAGATTGAAAAAACAATCCCATTAATTCAATTAATGTTAATAGTACAGAAACAAAAAAAGCCTGTCTAATAATAGACAGGCTTCAATTATTGTTTGGTATTTCTAGAACGTTTTTGCTAAAAACTTATAAAACTCGTGCTTGGTTTCATGAAAGTCTTTTGAAGTATATTCCATTAAGTCTTGAATGTTCACATCAACTTCCATCATTTTAACATGTATATATTTCGGTTGGGCAACTGATTGCTGTGATATTACACCTGCTTTTAATTGTACATCATGTAATAACTCATCAATGTTATTTGACATAATTTTGAATTTGTTTTCAAAGTGTTCAACTTGGATTAAAACATCTTTGTGCGTGTTTTTACTCGCAACTTCGTCTAACCTGTTTTTGAAAATCTTTAACTCGTCTTTGAAAAATTGGAGTTCTCTATGCCAATCTTCGCATAGTAAGTGTAAATGTGATAATGAGTCTTTCATTGTTATTATAATATGTTACAAACATAAAGTGTATTAAGAATGAACAGACTGAGCTAAGTCAGAACCTAAATTGATTAATGTCAGTATTAGTTAGCGCGACTTTTTAAAAATCCAAACAAATTATCAAATTCTGTTTTCACTGTTTGATTCATTGTGATTGATCTTAAATACTCAAGCGCCTTTGCTTCATATGAAGCTTTTAAATTCAAAAGATAATTTCTACTGTCTGCTTGTTCAAACAACTCTTTTACTTTCTGAATCTTTTCTTCAGAATTCGATTTATTGTCGTACCAATTTAATAATTCCTCTTTTAAAGAATCTGACAAATGATTTAATGTATGAATAAATAATACTGTTTTTTTGTTCTCTAAAATATCTCCTCCAACTTGTTTACCTATTTGGGATTCCAAACCAAAAGCATCCAAATAATCATCTTGCAATTGAAAAGCCATACCTAAATTAAGTCCAAAATCATAAAATAATTGACATTCAACCTCATTTGCTCCTGCTGCCATTGCTCCCATTTTTAGAGCACAAGCTGGCAAAACAGCCGTTTTTAACTCTATCATTTTCAAATATTCACCTTCAGTTACAAATTCTTTGAACGGCATATTCATATCTAATTGCTGACCGTCGCAAACCAAACTAGCCATTTTGGTAAATTCTTTCATCAATGGAATCTTATTTTCAAAATCAGTCTCCATAATGAGCTCGTAACATTTTATAAGTAAATTATCACCAACTAATATAGCGGTAGGAATATCCCACTCTTCGTGAACCGTTTTTTTCCCTCTTCTGATTGGGGCATTGTCCATAATATCGTCATGAACTAAAGAGAAGTTGTGAAAAGTTTCCAAAGCAAGCGCTATATTAAATGCACTGTTATTCACCTCATTTTTAACCGCTAAATATGAAAGTAGCATGAGTTGTGGACGCATTCTTTTGCCCCCCAACTGCATGATGTAATTCATAGCATTGTATAAATTCTCTGGTTTACCTTTGAAAGGGTTTGATAAAATATAATTTTCTATTGCTTCAGAATTGATGTGATGATCGGCCATAATTTTTCTTTTTGTTTTTATTATTATCTGTGCTTAATACTAAATCTATCGTTCTTGTTTTTTTACTTGCATCCAATACTTGAACCATTGCAGTGTCTCCCATTTTGTATTGCTTGTAATATTTCCTTCCTATAACTGCCATCATCGCTGAATCATATTCATAATGGTCGCCAATTATTGAGTTCAATCTAACCATACCCTCACATTTGAATTTCTTAATCTCTACAAACATTCCAAAATCGGTCAACCCTGTAATCACTCCCTCAAACTTTTGACCAATATGTTGCTCCATCCATTCAGCTTGTTTGTACTTAATAGATGCTCTCTCTGCCTCGGAAGCCGTAATTTCCATTTTTGAACAATGCTTGCAGGCGCCATCCAACTGTTCCATGTTCCAATGGCATATCTCAGCCATAGTTTGACCATTTAAATATCCAAATAACAATCGGTGAACGATTACATCAGGATATCTTCTGATAGGTGAAGTAAAATGGGTATAATACTCAAAAGCTAAGCCATAATGACTCGGTTTATTAGGCGTATAGGATGCTTTTGACATACTTCTAATACACATAGATTGAATCACATCTTGTTCTATTTTGCCCTCTATAGCTAGCGACAATTTATTGATTGAATCTCTCAATATTTTTTCATTGTCTATCTGTAAAGTATAACCAAATTTGGCAACAAACTTTTTCAGTTCTGTAATCTTTAAATCACTCGGTTCATCGTGTGTTCTATATACAAACGGTTTCCTTGGTTTTTGAGTATAAATAAAAGTAGCAACCGATTGATTGGCCAACAGCATTAATTCTTCTATCAATCTATTGGTGGCTTGCCTTTGTTTAACAGCCATTGACAAGGGTTTAAAGTTCTCGTCTAATACAAACTTGTATTCTGTTGATTCAAAATTCAAAGCGCCATTGTCAAATCTTTTTTTAGTTAAATGTTGAGTAAATGACAATATATGGGCTAATTCATCATGGTATAATCCTTCTTTATTATCCAAAATCTCTTGAGCCTCTTCATAAGAAAATCTCTTGTCTGAGTGAATAATGGTTTTAGAAAAACGGGTCTTTAATAGGTTAAATTCAGGCGAAATTTCAAATATTACTGAAAAGGTCAACCTGTCTTCATTAGGCACAAGGGAACAAATAGAATCGGACAGATTGAAAGGTAGCATTGGAACAACTCTATCAACTAAATAAACGGATGTTGCTCTTTTAATAGCTTCTTTATCGATGATATCTCCTGGTTTTACGTAATGTGAAACATCGGCAATATGTACCCCAATTTCGAAATTACCATCTTCCAATTTTTTGTATGATATGGCATCATCAAAATCTTTTGCAGTATCAGGATCAATTGTAAATGTAAGAACACCTCTGAAATCTTCACGTTTTTTTATTTCACTTTCTGAAATGGTAGCACTCAGTAAATCGGATGCACTGTTCACTTCATCTTCGAATTTTTCAGGCAATCCGTATTCGGCCAATATGGCATGCATTTCGGTATGGTGATCGCCTTGTTTTCCTAATATTTCAACTATTTCTGCACGTGGAAATTTAGATTGAGCAGGGTAATCAATGATTTTGAAAACTACTTTGTTACCAACTTTTAAATGGTGAGAAAATTTAACATCAAAAGGATGTTTAAACTTGTTTGAATCGGGAACAACAAACCAATAGCTGTTTTTTTTATTAAGAACGCCAACATAATTTTTGTCTGAATGCTGTATTAGTTTTATAATGTCAACCTTATTCTTTTTGGTTTTAACGGCCATTACTTTGTCAAATGGCAATAATTTGACGTTTGAATCATTAACTATATAATCCTCAGCTTCACCCTCAACTATTAAGAACACTCTCCCACTTTTTGAAATATCTACAACTCCTTCAATAAAAGTAACTGTTTGAGGAATTGAAAATTTGAAAGTATCATGTTGGTGAATAATGGCATCGTCTACCATCGCTGTTAAATATGGCAATAAGTTTTCTGGATTTGTCGGCTTCAGTGAGGCTGAAAGTCTAGAAAAAATTTGTTTATGATTGAGTACCTTACCATTTTGATCAGTCAAAATAGTTTCAATTTCTTTTACAATATCAATATCTTTTAAATTTGTCTTCAATGATTATAATTATACTACAAGATTAGGTAAATATTTTTAAATAATATTAACCCATGGAATAAGCTAATGTGTATTTTTTGCCCGGCAAACTTTTAACTAAATTTTTAAATTCTAAATCTAAAAGCACTAAAGCCAGTTTGCTAACGCTTATTTTGGTGTTAAAAAACAAGTCGTCTATTGTTTGTTCTCCTTTAGACAGTTCATTGTAAACCAATTTTTCATCGGGACTTAAATGCAAATCCATTTGCATTTGTTGAGACTGTTTATTGGGTTTGTTTTTTTGATAACCTAGCGAAAAAATTAACCCAGGGATAGAATCTATAATACTCGCTTTGTGGTCGTAAAGCAATTTATTACATCCCAAACTGTAGGGGTCATTTATCCTTCCCGGCAAGGCATAAATATCTTTGTCGTAAGAATTTGCTATATCAGCGGTAATTAAACTTCCTCCTTTTATGCCACTTTCTACTACTATTATTGCGTCCGACATCCCTGCAACGATTCGATTTCTTTTTGGAAAATTCTCCTTATTTCCTGGCATGCTAAAATTATATTCAGTCAATAAACCACCATTAAGAATCATTTCTTCTGAAAGCCTTTTATTACTAGTTGGAAACAAAGTATGAAATCCATGTCCCAAAACGCCAACAGTAGTCACATTGTTTTTTACACAAGCTTTGTGAGCATTAGTATCTGTTCCTGAGGCTAATCCACTAATTACCATGACATCATATTTGGCTAATTCCGAGATTAAATCATCTGTAAACTGTTTGCCATAAGCTGTTGATTTTCGAGTCCCTACTATCGAAATGATTCTTTGATGATTAAGATTAGCATTGCCTTTATAATACATCAAAATGGGACTGTCATCATATACTTTTAGTTTAGCAGGAAATTTTTCATCCAAATAAAAGAGAGGTGTAATATTATTGGCTTTTAACAATTCAATTTCTTGAACTGCAAAATCAAAATGCTTAAATTTAGCGATGCTGTGTGCTGTAAAATCTCCAATTTCAGGTATTTTTAATAAAAATGACTTTTTCTCAGTAAAAACACCTTTAGCGCTTCCGCAATAACTGACCAATAATTTGGCTAAATATTCACCTACCCCAGGAATTTGAGTTAAAGAAATTTGATAAATCAATTCATCATTATCCCAAGAAAATGGTGTTTTATAGTCCAAATAAATTATACTTAAGCGTTAACTGGTTTTTTCTTTGAAAGTATAGAAAAATCGGTATCAACAGCTTTTATGGTATTGCTTAATTTACCTAATCCTGTAATTTCCATTTCTACAATATCATTAGGTTGTAGCCATTGAACTTTATAGTTTTTATCGTTTAATAAACCTGTACCATTTAACTCAAGAAAGCAACCTGTACCTACAGTACCTGAACCAATTACATCTCCTGGGAAAATATCTACACCATAAGCGCATCTTTCAATTATTTCGGCAAAAGTCCAATCCATGTCTGCAACATTTCCGCTACTTACTTCAATTCCATTTACCCAACATTTCATATCTAAATTGTAATTATTACCGACATGTTCTGCTTTGGCTGCCACTTTATATGCTTCTAACTCATCGGGTGTAATCATGTATGGGCCTATAACGGTTGAAAAATCTTTTCCTTTTGCGGGGCCAAGGTTAAGTAACATTTCTTCCATTTGCAAGGTTCTTGCACTCATGTCATTCATAATGGTATAACCAGCAATGTATGCATCCGCTTTATCTGCGCTAATATTTCTTCCTTTTTTTCCAATTATTGCAGCTACTTCAAGTTCAAAATCTAATTTTTGAAAATGGTCTGGCATGCACCATACCTCACCTGGGCCTTGAACCGCATTGTGATTGGTAAAATACATGATAGGATAAGAGTCAAATTCAGGAATCATAGGAACGCCACGGTTTCTTCTTGCGGCTGCAACGTGTTGTCTGAAAGCGTATCCATCTCTGCAACTGGTTGGTTGTGGAACGGGGGCTAATAATTGCGCTTGACTGAATGAAATGCCATTTTCAACAATTTTACCTTCTTTTATGTTTCGTTCTAATTCACGTAAAGCATCCATTCCTCTCTCTTCTTGATTAAGGAGTGTTAGCATATTGTTTGGCAATGCATTGTTTTGTGCATTGACATCAAAAATCAAATCATTGACAATAATTCCTAGTTTGGGATTGTTGTTGTTTAAATAAGTGACTAATTTCATATTAAAATGTTTTTAAAAATCCTTTCAATCCCATAATGTTTGGAACACTCATGTTGTCTTTGCCTTTTTGGTTAGACAAGTATATAGAGAACCAATCTGTTATATATAAACATTTGTAGATTTCCATTAGAGAATAATTTTGTAGGGGTAATTCATACACTTTATTATTGGTATCAACCAGTAATTTTTTTAGGTATGCAAAACGTCCATTGTTTCTGTCGTTGGTATTGCTATTAATGAATATAAAGTTAGAAGGCAATTCACCATAATAGGTTTCAAAAACATTGTGATTGGCTTCAGGTAATACGTTTACAAATGCTTCAGTTTTTGCATTTTCTTGGATTTGTTGACAAAATCTAACGCCAATAGCTTCAGTTTGATTGTCTGTAACGATTGTAAATTTATTGTCAGGGTATGCGCTGAAGAACTCAATCATTTCTTTCGCTTTATTTTTCATGGATTCAGTATCGTTATACAACGATAAAACTTCTTCTAATTCAGATCTTAGAGAAAGATTAAATAATTCAGATAAAATTAAAATGTTATAGGATAATGAAAAACCTAAAGCCATTCTTGGTTGATAACCTAATTCAACCATATACGTTTTTACTTGGTCTTTCGTTGCCAATTCCAATAACTCACCACCTGAGGTAATGCATACCATTTGACAACCCAAAGATTTTGCTTGTTGATACATTGCTAATGTTTCTTCAGTTGTGCCACTGTATGAACTTAATATTACAAACGTATTTTTGGATGTATATGAAGGCAAAGAATAATCGCTTATTACTTCAATAGGCAATGATGATTTATTAGAGAAGATAGTTTTTACAATTCTTCCACCAATTCCTGAACCTCCAAGTCCTGCAATAACGATGTTATTGAATTGAGAATGAGAAAGTCCGTGAGGAGTACTGTGGTCAAGTGCAAATTGTATTTGATGATTGAAATTTTCTAAAGCAGATTCGTGAGTTATTATAGACATAAAAGGCAAAAATAAATAATAATTTTGAAGAGTTGTGTGATTTTTTTAAATTGTTTTAAATAGTGACAATTTTATAACACTTAGATAATAAACAAAGAAACCCGCTTTAAGCGGGTTCTTTAATATATTTGTAAATAAATATTAAGCTTGGTCTTCTAAAACGATACCTGAAACCTCTTTATATGGAGATTGTATATAGACCATTTTCTTAACGTTTTTCAAGTTTGTTTTTCTAACTCTAGTAAACTCTTTATTTCTTCTATCTTTTCTTTTTAATCTGGTTACAGCCATGTCATTATTTTTTAGGTGTGCAAATATAGACTTATTTATGATAAAATCAAACAATAAAAACAAAATTTTACCTAGGCTCTAAAACAGCAAACGGAATGAGCATTTCTTCTAGTGAAATACCCCCGTGTTGAAAGGTATTGGAGTAATATTTTACATAGTAATTGTAGTTGTTGGGATATGCAAAAAAATCATCTTCCTTACAAACAATGTAGGATTGACTTACATTAACTTTTGGCAAAAAAGCTGATTCTGGTTTTTTGATTTCAAAAACTTCTTTGGCTTCATAACTCAAATTCTTGCCTTGTTTGTATCTTAAGTTAGTATTGGTGTTCTTATCCCCTATTACTTTTACAGGTTTATCAACCCTTACAGAACCATGGTCTGTGGTTATTATTACTTTGCATTTTTTCTCTGACATCAATTGCATTACTTCCCACAATGGAGAATGTCTAAACCAACTTTCTGTAACAGAACGGTATGCAGCTTCGTCTTCTGCCAATTCCCTAATAATACTAACATCTGTACGGGCATGACTGAAGGCATCAACAAAGTTATAAACGATAACATTGATATAGTTTTTGAATAAATTATTGATGTTATCAACCAAGTTTTTGCCTCCTTCTAAATTGGTAACTTTGGTGTAACTTGTTTTACCTACTATCCTTAATCTTCCTAATAAATCATTGAAAAAATCTTCCTCAAAATTATTCTTACCTCCTTCATCTTCATCATTACTCCATTTTGTAGGGAAACGTTTTTCTATTTCTGAAGGCAACAAACCACTGAAAATGGCATTTCTACAATATTGTGTTGTGGTAGGTAATAATGCTAAATATTGGTCGTCTTCTATGATTTTAAACTTCTCTTTAATAATTGGAGCTATTGTTCTCCATTGGTCTAATCGCAAATTATCGATTAATATAAAGAAGGTTGGAACTTCCTCGGTTAATTGAGGAACTATTTTTCTTCTAAACAAATTATTACTCATTACAGGTCCATTTTCTCCTGTAGGTTGTAAATAATTGATATAATTCTTGGTTATAAATTTGCTAAAATTGTGATTGGCTTCTTTTTTCTGACTTTCATAAATCATGTTCATGCTTTTATCAGAAGACCTTCCTAACTCCAATTCCCAAAAAATCAACTTATTATATACTTCTTTCCATTCATCCAAACTAGAATTATCCATCATCATGTTGGTTAAATTTCTAAAATCTTGCTGATAGTTTTGAGTGGTTTTTTCGGTAACTAATCTCGATTTATCAATGATTTTTTTTATGGAATGAAGAATTTGATTGGGATTGACAGGTTTAATTAAATAATCAGAGATTTGTGAACCAATAGCATCGTCCATAATGTACTCCTCTTCGCTTTTGGTTATCATTATCACCTTAACATCATTGTCTATAGCCTTAATTTGTTTAAGGGTTTCTAGTCCCGTTATTCCCGGCATGTTTTCGTCTAAAAACACAATGTCCGGACGTTCGCTGATGGTTTTTGAAATGGCTGAATTCCCATTATTTACCGTTATAATTTCATAACCTTTTTGTTCAAGGAATAAAATATGCGGTTTTAATAAATCGATTTCATCATCCGCCCAAAGTATTTTTATTTTATCGGTTCTCATTTATCTTCTGTTTGAATTGATATAGGCAGTTCCTAATAGTTCATCGTATTGCATGAATTGATTTTTGTGGTAAATCATTATGTGGTAATCATTTTCTGTTGCACTAAAATCACCCTCAGTTTGTTGTAAATTCACCGATTGATCGTCATTTACGGTTACATAATGGTAGTTGTAATAAGCTTGTTTTAACAACATTGATTTTTCATATTGACCAAACTTTTCATTCCACTCCAATTTAAACTCTTCTTTAATTTGCCAATCACTTATTTCCCCAAAAATGTAAACATCTTTTTCTAGCTTATCGCTTACAAAAGTAAAATACACTTGCGCATAATCACTTTCTATTTCTCCTTTTACACCACCATCTCTATTGTCAACAACGTATTTACCGTTAAAATCAATTGTTTGTAAGTAGGGTAAATTTATTTTAGTGGCATCGTTATAAAGAACGACATTTTTTAAATTACCTTCCATGTATTTTCTTCTGACATTGAAACTCAAAAATCTTAAACTTCTAATATCAAAATATCTAAACTCATTTCCTCCTGTAAAAAGATTGTTATCCTCATAATCGTAGTCCAATATTCTACCATTCACAAATCGGGGTTTCAAATTCATCTTTGCATTATCCCATCTTAGGTTTTGAATGATAGTCGCTTTGATATCCAACATCGGATTAGGGACTCTGTTTTCGCCAATATTTACAGTAAAGTCAACTTCTTGTTTAATAAATCTATCTGCTGCATTGGTCGCTATTTTTACGCTAGGATTAATTACAAATTTATCATCAACAACCATAAATCGACGGCTTAGAATAATATCTTGTTCATCAAAATTACGGTAAACAACCAATAAATAATTGCCCGACAAAGTAGGTTTCATTTCGTCTGAAGGAAAAGAAATACCATAGTGCGTAAATACTTGAAATGTAGAAGTTGAGAACGAATATTCTAAAATATTTTGGAAGAAATTACCAGCAAGGTATTCGTTTTTTTTCAAGTTAGACGGTTTCCAATCTGAAGAGCAATGAATAAAAGTAAACTGATAATTGTCGTTTTCGGGCATTAAATCATCAAATTCTAATCTTAATTTTTGTTGACTATTTAAGTCAATAGCAGGAAATCTTTCGTATGAATTTTCCTGTGTTATAAGTACGGTTTTAATATTACTTTCATAGGTTGTGTTGATATACTGCAAGGGTAAATAAGCCGCTTGTGCCTGTGAAATAATAAAAAAGAATAAAATTAGATAGATAGATTTCATCTTATAATGGTTTAATAACTTAAAAGTTGTTCAAATATTGTTTCAAATGACGTGTTTTTTTCATCAATTTGAGATTTTAATATTTTATACTCCTCAGAAAGTGTGCCAATTACCTTTGGATCATTGGTTTCTGAGAGCTTTAATTCAATGTCAGACTTTTTTAGATTCAATGTTTCCAATTCTTTTTCAATCTGATCTAATTGTTGCTGAATTTGTTTTTTTTGTTTGTCCGACTCTGAATTGGGGTTTTTCTCTGCTGTTTTTGTTACGGTTGTAGAAGAAGTTTCATTTTTCTTAGCATTTGCAGATTCTTGTTTCATTGCCAATTCTCTTTCTTGCATGTAAAACTTCCATTCATCGTAAGTTCCTAAATATTCTTTTATCTCACCATTTTCTATCCACCATATTTTGTTTGCAATTTGTGATATAAAATGCCTGTCGTGAGAAACTGTTATAAATGAACCTTCATAGTCTTGCAAAGCTTGAATTAATATATTCATACTTTGAATATCCAAGTGATTCGTTGGCTCATCGAGCAATAAAAAATTGGCTTCGTAAATCAATGTTTTGGCAAGTGCAACTCTGGCTTTCTCTCCCCCACTCAATACTTTAATTTTTTTGAAAACATCATCTCCTGTAAACAAAAAACATCCTAAAATCGTTCGTAATTCATTTTCAAGTTTTGCGGAACCCATGTCTGAAAGTTCCTGCAGTATTTCTTTTTGCACATTCAATGATTCCAACTGATGCTGCGCATAAAATGTTTTAAGTAAATTATAACCATATTCCACAGATCCTGATTGGGTTCCTTCGCTTTGGTCTATAATCCTTAATAAGGTCGATTTTCCTTTTCCGTTTGCACCAATTAATGCAATTTTATCACCACGGTCGATGGTTGCATTGGCTTGTTTAAAAATCAATTGTGTTCCATAAGTTTTACTGATGTTTTTTAATTCCACCAATACTTTTCCTGGCTGTTGCTTGATTTTAAACTTCAAATTCATAACTGCTTCATCGTTTTGAACTTCTTCTATTCGTTCAATTTTATCAAGCATTTTCATTCTACTTTGAGCCATTGTAGCCTTACTCGCTTTGGCTTTAAAACGGTCAATTAGGCGTTCTTGCTGTTTGATAAATTGTTGTTGATTTTCAAACGCCCTTTGCTGAAGGTCATCACGTTCTACTTTTTGAGTTAAATAGCTAGAGTAATTGCCTGTATAAACGTAAACTTTCTTATTAGCAACTTCTACAATCTTGTTAATCATTTTATCCAAAAACTGTCTATCGTGAGATACTATAATAACAGTTCCTTCATAAGATTGCAAGTAATCCTCCAACCATTCAATAGATGGTAAATCCAAGTGATTCGTAGGCTCATCGAGTAACAACAAACGGGGATTTTGCAACAATAATTTCGCCAACATTACACGCATTCTCCAACCACCACTGAACTCAGACAATGGTCTTTTTAAATCCGCAGTTTTAAAACCTAAACCTTCCAGAATTTCTTCGGTTTTGAATTGAATATTATAACCATCTAAGGCTTCAAATTCTTCTTGTTTATTACCCAAAGCATTAAGAACCTCATCTGAATAATCGTATTCTAAACGAATCATTATTTCATCAATTTCTTTCTGTAATTGAAGGGCCTTGTCAAACGCTTGAAGGGCAACATTAAAGATGCTTTCATTGCTTTCATAACTAAGCAAGTCCTGATTTAAAAAACCAATGGTACAATCTTTAGATTTAGACAATCCACCTTCTGTAGGTTGGTATTCGCCTGTTATAATTCTTAATAATGTTGATTTTCCTGTTCCATTTTGTCCAACTAAACCAATGCGCTCGCCTGGTTTTATTTGCCAATTTACATCTCTATAAAGGTATCTACCTCCAAAGTCAAAAGAAAGTTCGTTAAGTGTGAGCATTTAATCTTGCAAAGATATGGAATATAAAGATTATATGCCATTTAGATGTCGTAAAAATTGAAACTTTACTTTATTTCATCTTCATCCTTTTTACATAAAAAGGCATTAGTATTTGTGAAAAATCCTGTGCTGTGTCAATTTTATTGTAATCTATCTTGAACTGCACACACTTTTCCTTGATTGATTTTTCAAACTCCTTTGTTTTATTTAGGAAAATCTCTTTCACTTCATCGGGAAATAACTTGAGCTCCTGTCCTGTTTCTATGTCTGTAAATCGGTAAGGTCTGTTTTCAAATTCAAAATCCGATTCAGTTTTTTTGTCTCCTACATGGAAAACAATGATTTCGTGCTTTTTGAATCTCATGTGTTTCAATGCATCAAATAAGGCATTTGAATTTTCTACATCGTCAAACATATCACTGATAATAACGACCAAACTTCTGCGGTGTATTTTTTCTGCAATTTGGTTAAGCACTTCTGCAATATTTGTTGTCGTTTTCTCCGGTTTAGTATTTACAATATTTTGCAATTCATTTATTATCAACCTATAGTGGCTTAATGAAGAGCGTGTATCTGAGGTAAATTGAATTTTACTATCGAATGTGGTTAACGAAAATGCATCTCTTTGTTTTTTTAAGATGTTTCCAATAACTGCAACTGCCATTGCTCCAAATTTAATTTTATCCAAACTTTCTGAGGGATAATACATGCTTGTCGAAACGTCCAATAGCAGGTGACACCTTAAATTAGTTTCTTCATCGTATTTTTTGATAAATAATTTATCGGTTCTGCCATATAATTTCCAATCAATATTTTTGGTTGATTCTCCCGTGTTATATAAACGGTGTTCGGCAAATTCAACCGAAAATCCATGAAAAGGACTTTTATGTAATCCTGTAATAAATCCTTCCACAACCTGACTTGCAAGTAAATCTAAGTTTTCAAAACGCGAACCTATTTCTTGCAAATTCATAGTTTATTCAAATAAAAACGTTTTTGATTTTAATAAATATGGAGATAAAAACACGTCACCTTTTGGTAATTCAATATTTGAATGGTAATTTACAATGAATTGCTCCAATGTAGAAGATGTTTTTAATGGTCTTCGATATTCAAATGCCATCATAGCTGTAAAAGCTTCTATTGCAATGACTTGTTTTACATTTTCAATAACTTTGTAAAGCTTTGTCGCAGCATTTGACCCCATACTTACATGGTCTTCTTGTCCATTGCTACTTACAATACTGTCTACACTTGCAGGTGTGCACCACTGTTTGTTTTGGCTAACTATACTTGCTGCGGTGTATTGCGCAATCATTAAACCGCTTTCCAAACCACCATTTGTAGTTAAGAACATTGGCAATCCTCGCTCTCCTCCTACTAATTTATAAATTCGTCTTTCTGATATATTAGCTAATTCTGCCATTGCAATAGCTGCAAAATCGAGTGTTAATGCTAAAGGTTGACCATGAAAATTACCACCACTAATCACTAAATTATCTTCAACAAACACATTGGGATTGTCTGTCACAGAATTTATTTCATTCATTATAACCTGTTTTACATAATTCATTGCATCCCAACTTGCACCATGAACTTGTGGTATACATCTGAATGAGTATGGGTCTTGTACTTGAGTTTTAACTTTGCTTACTATTTCACTTCCCTGTACCAATGATTTGAGTTGATTGGCAATAAACGATTGACCACTTTGTTTGCGAATTTGATGCACTTGTGGTAAAAATGGTTCGATTCTACAATCAAAAGCCTCGAATGAAAGGGACGCAACATAATTCAATTGCTCGAAAATACGTTCAGAATCCATTACCATTTGCAAACCGTAAGCTGACATAAATTGTGTGCCATTGATTAATGCCAAACCCTCTTTAGCGGTTAAAGTTAAAGGTTCCAAATTGTATTTTTTAAGTACGATATCTGCTTCAACTATTTTTCCTTCGTGCCAAACAAATCCCTCACCAATTAATGGTAAACAAAGATGTGCTAATGGTGCTAAATCACCTGAGGCACCAAGTGAACCTTGCTGATAAACCACAGGAATAATTGATAAGTTATAAAAATCAATAATTCTTTGAATAGTTTGAAGCTGTACGCCTGAATGACCGTATGACAAGGACTGCGCTTTGAGCAACAGCATAAGTTTAACGATATGAGTGGGTACTAATTCTCCTGTTCCACAAGCATGCGAACGCAACAAATTGTATTGTAAATGGTGTAAATCCTCATTTGAAATTGAGGTGTTACAAAAAGCGCCAAATCCAGTATTTACTCCATATATCAACTCATTTGTGTTGTTAATTTTGTTTTGCAAATACTGAAAACAAGCCTCTACTCTATCTTTTGCTTGTTTACTTAAGGAGATTGTAACTTGATTTTTTACAAGTTCTAATATTTGATTTAAATGTATTTCTTCGCCAATGACCAATTCTGAATGCATTTTACTTAATCGCTTTAAACAATCTATTCCATCTAACTTTTACATACTCATTGCCATCTGTTCCCGGTTTAGGATTATCGGCATGTTTGTATTGAATACTAAAGAACACAAACAAAGGTTTTCCTACAATGTGATTTTCAGGCACATATCCCCAAAAACGCGAATCGAGTGAATTGTCTCTGTTATCTCCCATCATCCAATAATAATCCATTTTGAAAGTATAGGATTCTATCGCTTCACCATTCAAATATGGCGTACTTCCTCGTAATTCAAAATTTTCATTGCCTTCATAATTCACAATAGCACGGTAATACAGATAGAAATTATTGGCATCAATTTTAACAGATTCTCCTCTGCGTGGCAAATAGATTGGCCCAAAATTGTCTTTATTCCAAGGATGAATTTGCATTTCGTCAGGGAAAGCATTGGTGGATTTAGATAGCAATTGAGTTTTTCTTTTAATTGAATCAACTTTAATTACAGATGCATACTGACTAGGTTCAATCATTTTTTCATCCATCATTACCAATAAGTTTTCTAAGTTTGAACTTAATGGTTGACTGTAAATTACTCCCAATTTTCTTAAATCATCGTCTGATAATTTTTGTCCTGCTTTTACACTAACAATAGCATTAAAGTCTAAATAGTCAGGGGCAAAATGATTCCCTTTACTTGGTGATAAGTCTTGTTTCACGTAATCTACCTTAAAATCACGATTAAGCGCTTCCAAATCTTCCAAACAGACAGAAATTGCTACGGTGCGATTGTCAATAAATACGTAATCATAGATGTCATATTCTTTGGTTAATGTCTCAGCTGTAGGGATAGTTGAGTTAGGTTTAAATTTAATAAAATAACGGTGTAATTGTTTAGGTGGTTGATAACCCAATTGTCCATTAATATACAATTTGCCATTTACGATAGAAAGGGTATCTCCGGGAACTCCCACACATCTTTTTACATAGTTTTGCATTTTATCTGGAGCTCTTACGGTTGGGTCTAATTGATCCCAAGGCACATTAAATACAACAGGGTCATTGCGTTTTATATTTTGAAAACCCGGTAAACGCATGTATGGTAAATGTATTAAATCTGAATAAGCTTTTGCTCCAAAAATATCTTGATGCACCAATGGGAAAGCAATTGGTGTTATAGGAAAACGTGGGCCGTAATTCATTTTACTTACAAAAAGAAAATCTCCCACCAACATACTGTCTTCCATTGAAGAGGTTGGAATTTTATAAGGTTCTAATTGGAATGTACGAATAATATAAGCTACTACAAATGCAAAAAACAAAGCATCAGCCCATTCTCTTTGCATTTTTTTAGGAGCACTTAGGTATTTTTTTCTGAACTCAGGGGTTCTACTAGCGCCCAAAAATGGTGTTTTTGAGTCGAGCCCAATTTGTATGTAGGAATAAAATGGAAATAAAACGCCAACCACTTGTTCAACAAACTTGAATTTACCAAAACTTTCAAGTAGGTCTATCACTAAAGAGAACCAAATAATGACATTTGCCGCAGGAATAAGACTCCAAATCATCCAAGTTTTGGGTCTTCCAACGAGTTGTATCCATGGCCAATTACACAACACAGGAATAAAGGCTAACCAAGCATGCTTAACACCTGCTTTTCGAAACATTAAAAACAATCCTATGCGAGTTGCAAGGAAAAGTGGAATGTAAACAATTAGAAAAATTGATATATTAGTTGGATTCATTATATTATTTCGATTAAAAACCTATTAAATCATTCATGGTAAATACTCCTTTTTTACCAACCATCCATTCTGCGGCGACTACAGCACCAATTGCAAATCCAGAACGGTTGTGAGCGGTATGTTTTATTTCAATATCATCTATTACAGAAGAATAAGTTACAGAGTGTGTCCCAGGAACGTCGTCTTTGCGAATGGCGTCTATACTTAATTGATTTTCAGAAGTGTATTCGTTAGACAAAACCCACTCCGACTTACGACTTAAACTATTTAAAATACCTTGTGCTATAGTAATAGCGGTTCCACTTGGGGCATCCAACTTCTGGGTATGGTGAATTTCTTGAATACTAACATTGTACTCAGGCAAGTTATTCATTGCTTGAGCTAAAATCTTATTAATATGAAAAAACAAGTTGACACCAATACTAAAATTTGTAGCAGTCATTAATGCCCCTTGATATTGTTTGCAAGCATTAGATATTTGATCATAAGCATTATACCATCCTGTGGTGCCCACTACAACGGGAACTTTACTTTCAAAACATTTAAGGATATTATTAACAGCACTTTCTGGACGAGAAAACTCAATAGCCACATCACAATCAGAAAGTTTATTCCAATCGTTTTCAGTTGCATCGGCATCAATAATCAAATGAATGTTGTGTCCTTTGTCTTGGGCAATAGTTTCTATCATTTTGCCCATTTTACCATATCCTATAATTGCAATTTTTAATCTTTTTGGCATTTTGTTATAAAATGCAAACTTACTTGATTTATTTAATAGTTCAAATACCAGTTAGACAAAGCCTAAATTTAACATGATAAAACCTGTGAATAAAATGTATTTTTGCAGCCCAAAATGTTAAAAAAGGCTTTAATTATTGTTATTCTCATTGCTTGTTGGAAACTCCAAGCGCAAGACACTATAATTAACAAATTACAAGCTCAATTTATTGATGAACCTATTAAAATAGATGGTAATTTAAATAAATTAGTTTGGAAAAATGCTGTAAAAATTAGCGATTTCACTCAAAGAGAGTTAATTCAAGGCGCTAAATCCACAGAAAAAACAGAAGTGGCCATCCTGTTTAGTAACGATAAAATGTATGTTGGTATTTGGTGTTATGACAACCAACCTAAAGAGATAATAGCGAAGGAAAACAAACGTGATTTCAATTATAACATCGATGATAACTTTATTTTTATCATTGATACTTATAATGACAAAAGGAATGGTTTTATGTTTGTTACCAATCCCAATGGTGCGCGTGCAGACTTACAAGTTTTTAACAACGGTGGCTCAACTAATATTTTTTGGAATGGGGTTTGGAATGTTAAAACTACCGTTAATTCAGAGGGTTGGTTTGCCGAAATGGAAATTCCGCTCTATACTTTAAAATACAGGGCAGACATAAAAGAGCAAGTTTGGGGTATTAATTTTGAACGAAATATACGCAGAAAAAGAGAACAGGTTAGATGGAAAGCTTGGAACAGGAATAACCGGATAGAGCAAGTAAATTTGGCAGGAGAATTACATGGTTTAAACCAATTAAGTAACAAAAAATTCGTTGAGATAAAACCTTATGCCATCGGCGGTGGTGAAAGGGCAAACTCTAAAATTAGACCTGTTGGAAATTTGGGAGGAGATATTAATTATTTGATTACGCCAACCTACCGCCTCAACCTAACTTTCAACACAGATTTTGCTCAAGTGGAGGCCGATCAACAACAGGTTAATATTACAAGATTTCCTTTGTTTTTTCCTGAATTGAGAGAGTTTTTTTTAGAAGGTGAAGATTATTTCAATTTTGGTTTTGGAGGTAATCGCATTATCCCCTTTTATACTCGAAAAATAGGATTAAACGAACAAAGACAAACAGTTCCTATTATTGCAGGTGCCAGAATATTAGGCAAAGAAAACCGACAAACCTTAGGATTGATGAGTTTACAAACGGCCGAAACTCCTTCACAATTGTCCACCAATTATACTACCGCAAGTTGGAGGCAAGATATAGGCAAACAAAGTGTTATTGGCGCTATGACGACACACAAAATCGACAAAAATGCTTGGCACTCAACTACGGGTGTCAATGGAAGATATAGCACATCAAAATTCCTTGGCAACAAAAATTTAGACATTGGCGGCGCCTACATACAGTCACACGAACACGATACCACATTCAATCGTCAGGCTTATGCTTACAGAGCATTTGTCCATTATCAAAATGACTTTTTAACCATCTTTGCTTCAAACCAAAAAAGCCCTTCTGCTTTCAACCCCGAAATGGGACTGATGCGAAGACGTGATTTTAAAGAATCATTTGCTTTAATCAACTTAAAACCACGACCTAAAAATTGGCTGAAATGGATTAGACAATTTGATTTTGTGCCAACTGGACTAACCTATACACAATACAACACCGACAACAGTATTCAATCTTTTGAGTATCAAATTAGATATTTAGGTTTTGAAACAAAAAAAGGAGAAAGAATAGGGTTTGACTATAAAATAATGGCAGAGGGATTAAAAGACAGTTTTTCTATTTCAGAGGGCGTTTTAATTCCTGACTCAACTTATTGGTGGAGGCAATATGAATTTGAGATAAGCACCTTTACTGGCAGAACATTATCGATGTATAATAAAGTCATTACGGGTCAATTTTATGATGGCAAGTCGCTACAAACAACGAGTGAAGTGCTATGGCGTGCCAACAAACATTTTAATTTATTGGTGAGGTACAACCACAATAACGTAAGGCTTCCTTCAGGTTCATTTCAAATTAATTTACTAAGTACAAGATTGGAATACGCTGTTAATCCCATGGTTTTTGGTTCTGTTTTATCGCAATGGAATTCAGCCGCAGACGAATTCAGTATGAATTTCAGATTACAAGTTATTCCTAAAGTAGGAACTGATTTTTACTTTATTGTGAATCAAATTTACGATACTTCATCAGGCGGGTTCAACCACATTCGAACCACAGTTTTAGGGAAGTTGGTTTGGCGATTTATGCTTTAATAAATAAATCATATTTCTATTTTATTTTTTATGATTCATCATCAATATGAAAACGCATCATTAATCTATGCACAATAGGTGTTACAAAAATTGCAAGTGAGCTAAGAAAAACAACACCACTATAAATTGCATAAAGAGATGAAAATAGTTTTGCATTAGTATTTTTCATATCATCTACAGGCCCCATACCCGTTAAAATCATAGAGGCATTATAAAAACTGTCTATCCAATTTAATTGAGCAAAAAATTTATACCCCACTACACCGATAGTTAATGAAAATAAAATAATTAATAATAGAAAGCTTAAATACTTTAAAAACTTTAAAGTAAATTCTTTATGAGTTAAAATTCTTTTTTTATACATAAATATCATTTGAATTAAATTTTAAGAAGATTTATAAGCCTTTTCATGGTATGATTTATAATGAACCCCTAAAAATAAACGAGAGTACAATCTAATACATGCAATTCCACTTATAACAAAGCTAGATGCCACAAAAAAGGCTAAAAAAATCTGATTTTCATGAATATGACTGTACACTAAATCAACACCAATAAAAGTTAAAGAGATTGGAAAACCCATAATTCCCAAGCAAGCAAGCAAAAACACAAAAGCAAGAAAAGGATGTTCATAGGAATGACCATAATATGATTTTAAATTAAATTTCTTTTCTTTAGATTTAAGGTAATAGAGTGCAACAAATCCTAATGTGCCAAAAATAAATATTCCACTTAGGTAAAAAGACATTTCAATTATACTGAAATGTTCATTAAATAAAATTGCCAAAGTAATCCAAATGTGATTCGTTATTAACATTAACCAACTCAATAAGGGAGATATTCTTTCAGAATAAGCTTTTAGGGTCATAACCAAAGCGATAAAAGCATATAATCCCGGTAAAAAAACAGATACATCAATTGGTAAAAGTTTGTTAAAATACATCACTACATAACCTATTATAAAAAATGGGAAAATTAGAATCAATATTTTATTAAAACTCAAAAAATCTAATACTCTCCCTAAACGTCTCATAGGACTCCAGATAATTAAATCCATAAGTGAATCTAAATTAAATTCTTTTAAACTCAATAAATAGATAGAGTATTTTAGTTTGTTAATTAAGGGGTTTTGTGAGTCAAAAAGTTTAGTTTTTTGTTTGTCATTGAATATTTGTTCTCTAATTAAATAACTAACAACAGACGGAGATATCAACAGCTGATAAGTTCTTAAAAATGCATTCCCTGCAAAATGTATCAATGCAAGTGTCTCCAAACCCAAAGCTAATTCTATAAAAATTAATCCAATTTGAGAAACAGAGGAATAGGCAATTTGACTTTTGGCAGAGGATTGAACACGAGCAATAAACATGGCAATTATACTTGTAAACAAACCAATTAGCGCAATAAAAATCCTTACTATGATTTGATTTTCCCAAAAAGGAAAGGTTCTCATCAGTAAAAAAACACCTAAGTGAACAGACAAAGACCCGTAAAAAATAGCACTTGAGGGTGTGGGCCCTTCCATTGCTCTTGGCAACCAGGAAGAAAATGGCAGTTGAGCCGATTTTGCTGAAGCTGCAATTACAATACAAATAGAAATAAAAACACCTATAAAACTATGCCCAAGTAAATGTTCATGAACAAGTATTTCGTTATTTAATTTCATAAATGTAATATTTTCGTGCCATAACAAATGGCTTGCCCACATCGTTAAAATTAAACCTACATCTCCAATTCTATAGATTGCAAATACTTTATTGGCATTTTTAACAGGCAAATATCTGTCTCTGTAAAAAGCAATGAGCAAAAATGAGGCTAATCCTAAAAGTTCCCATCCTAAAAAAAGAGTCTCAAAATTACCTGAAAGAATAACGATGTTATAACCTAAAAAGAAAAATAAGATAGTATTGAAAAACCTTTTATATCCAGACTCTTTGTGCATGTAAAATCGACTGTAAATCGTTACTAACAATGAAAGGAATGAACCCACGAATAAATAAACTACTGTAATTTTATCAAAGTATAAATCGATAAAAAACTCATATTCATTTGACTTTAATATAGAAATTTCTTTCAGATTAATGGATTGAAAATCTGTCTTTATCCAATAAATAAAAAAAGAAATAAACACTAATAAATGAATTAGAATGGTAAAAAAAGCAGTGTATGAAATTGCTTTTTCATTTTGCTTAGGTGTGCAAATATTGATAAGAAATCCTATACAAGGGATAAGAATAAATAAATTTAATAAGTAATTCATAACTTGTAATCATTTAAAATCTTAACTTCTATATTTTCAATAGAATTCTCGATTATTTCACTCAAATTATTTGCTGTTTCGATATCATTTGCAACAAACTCAAAATCCTCAAATTGGCCACTTCTAAATATTTTAATAGCATTGTTTAATGGATTTATGGAAACCAGATTAATCCAATTTTTGCTAAACCATTCATAGGTTTTTAAGTTTTCTTTCATTTTCTTCAAAATGACATCTGGAAAATGTTCAACAATAACTAATAAACGAATAGGATCATGTAATTCAATCATTTGGCTTGGCAAACCTGGCCTTAAATCACCATCTATTCCATTTGCAACGGCGAATAAACCCATCACATTGTGTGCTAGTTTAGTGCCTGCACCTAATTTATTATTATCAACTCTTGAAAAGTAATACTCCAAATTGATACCTCCACAAACAGGAGCAACTGCATTTAAGATGTTCAATAAATAGTCACCATTTGGGTCGATACTGTAATCGAATGAATTTAAAAATGCACGCCTGTCTAAAAACAAGTGTTTACTCAATTCTCTTCGCCCTACTATACACAATGAATTGGTCGCATGATTAAGTTCGGGTCTTGGTTCAAATAAGGAAACTGACCTTAATTTAACCTTTTCATGAATTTTTTCTGCAGATTCTGAGGTATTAATTGAAGTAAATCTTCTAGAACGTTCCTTTGAATTAAAATCTGAAGCTTTGAAAAACACCTGTTCATTTTTAGAATGTTGTTCTTGATGGAATAAACTTAATTTATCTATATCAAAAAATACTATTGTGTCTCTTGAAGTATCTCTGAGTCCACCAACAAAATGAGTTGTATCGGGAATATTAATCCCTTTTGACCTAAGAATATTTCTGACTTCTGGATGATTCCCCATAAAAGATAAAACTCTAGCATTTACAGAACCAGGCCTACCTGAGCAAGCGCCACAATCATATCCTGCATAATGGGTATTATTGACACTCGTACTTCCATGTCCAATTACATATATTAATGAAGAAAAATCTTTAACTAAACCAATGCTTTTTAATAAGCTTTCAACCCTAATAGCCATTTCATCGACCTTAAATCCAACTTGCAAACCATCTATAGTTTTCTCATTATTAGTATTTTCTATACTAAGGGTAGAAAGCTTATTCATATGTCTAAATGAATAGCTTGTGGCAGGACTCATAGACGGTTTGAATATATTTAATGCCAATTTAAAGGCAGACCAAAATCCTAAAGATTGTGATATAAACCAACCCAATAACAAAGAATGAGAATACTTATTAAAATGAAAATCTTTTTGACTTTTCACTTGATTGCTTGATTCTTTTATTAGAAATTGTGGATTAATAGGTGCTGGACAAACTTTTGAAAAATGTTTTGCATTTTCAGCTTGAAAATAAAATTCAACTCCAAAAAAACCAGGTGTTCCATAAGTCAAACAAAGGGGGTCAAAATACTCTAAATACCGTCTAAAAGAACACTCTCTATCGTCGATACAAAAAAGTGCTTGAAATGATGTAAAATCAATCTTGGAATTTAACTTTTTAGCTTGAGTCATTCCTAACAAAACTTGATTGTAATAAGTTCTTTCAAATGATTTTTGCCATAAAGTTAAAACATCAAACATTTTAGTCGTTCTAATTTCTTGAAATAAATCGGTTGGCTCACTTTTTATTTGATATGTTATGGGAGCCCAAATAGTGCCAAACTTTGAATCTAAAGCATCTATTTCCAACAGTAATTCAAAAATAACGACCTCTTCCAAACTGATTTTGCGGTATTCTAAAAGGGTTGTTGGATTGTGTTCTATAGCAGCAACCATTCCCGACCAGCCTTGATGTGTAAATTGTTGATCGAATAAATACTGTTCATAATACCTTTCATCACCTACAAGTATTTCTAATAATCTTGAAATAGACAAATACTTTGACTGTAAAAGCTTTTTGGCTCTTTCTCCTTTAAAGAAACTAAACAAAGAACGATTTTCAAGTGTTTTTATTGAGGCTAAAAAACCTTCTTGGTTAATTGGAAATTCCCAAATAGCAATACCTTGATCGAGATAATTACAAAGTGTTCTAAATAAAATTGTTTGAGTATGGGAATCTAAGTCAATTTGATATTTTTGACTCCAATGTTTTCTAAGTTGTCCAATTCTAAAAGATTTTTCTTGCGGAAAAACTGTCTCCAACATTAAATTCCTCCAATAAAACAATGCTTCTTGAGAATACTCTTCTACAATTATTTTGTCAATAATTTCACTATGTATTTTACCTGAAGCAAATAACTTTCTAAATTCATCAATAGACAAAATTGTTTTACTGCCAAAAATGGCAGATGATATGTTTAACGCTTCAAAAAAATCTTTATCTTGAAAAGCATGTAAAGTATTATGATGAATAAAGTCTTTAAGGGGAGCTTGAGCAGGTAAATAATGTTTAATCCGATCTAAAATAGCTTTAATTTCCATAATCTTTACTTGTTTTAGTAAAATCTAATGCTATGGTTAAACCAACTTGAATGGTATGATTATTTTCTATTTTTTGTTCTATTTGCCCCCTTGTATTTATGTCGCTATTTTTAAACAATGTTTGTTCTAAAAAGCCTATTTCCAACCTACCAATAGATGGAATTTTATAACCTAAAGCAATATACGCCCTATTTTGATCAAAAAAATTAGTACCAATATGTTTGCCAAAACCAATCATAATTTCATTGTAAAAACTAAAATACAAACTTTTGTCTACAATCTTTTTTCCCTTAAAAGGCATAGAAAAGCGATTCATAATTCTGAGTCTATTGGAATAAACACTATTGCCTTTTGAATAGTTAGAGTCTCTGTTTAGAACGGGCAAATATGAAAACCGCTGCTCCAGCCTAATCCTATTAATTTGTTCTAGTTTCCCAACTTGATGTTTAAACTGAATCTGTTCCCAAATTCTATGTTCAGGAAAAATTGAATGAACAGGAAACTGACCATAAGGATGCGTTTTAACATAACAATAACCTGTTGTAACAGAGATGTTATTGTTTAACTCGTAATTCAAACCTGTTCTTAACAACAACTGTTGAGGCAAACTTCCCCAATCATTTCTTCGCCATTGGGTTTCAAACCCAACATTCCAATGCTTGTTTACCTTTAACTGACCAAAAAGCATAAACCAAGCATTGTTATTAGAGGTATTAACCCTGTTTTGTGAATATAATTGTAAATGAAACAACAATAACACCAAGAGTCCAAACTTATTTTTCATGTTTTTTTCTTGTTGATAAGGGATGATTTGATAAGGCTTTGTGATTGTCTAAACCAATGATGTGAACAATGCCACCATTCGCTTCATAATCTAGTTTAAACTCATCTAAACTTTCCATTACTGAATGGTCGATTAGTTTTGTTTGATTCAAATCAATCGTTACTGTTTTTCCAAATGGAATGGCATTTAATCGACTTTTTATTCCTAAGAAATTAGTAAAAATAGCTGATTTTTCTATTGTTACTACATATTCATTTTCAGTAAATGAGATACTTGAAGGCGCCTTAAATATTGAACTAATTGGAGCGCCATTGTATAAATGAAAAATTAGTTTCAAAATCACACCAGCCGCTATCCCTAACAATAAATCCTCTGCCAATGTAACAAGAACCGTAATTATAAACACCGCCAATTGGTCTTTACCAATATGATACATGTGTAATATTTCTTTGGGATGCGCTAATTTAAGCCCTACAGAAATCAACATAGCCGCTAATGCTGTATTGGGAATTAACTCAATAAGAGGGAGCGCTAAAAGTATAAAAAAGAGAATGAAAAATCCATGAAAAAAGTTTGACCATCTTGTTTTTGCGCCATTTTTAATATTGGCTGAACTACGGGCTACTTCTGAAATCATTGGAAGTCCACCTAAAAATGCGGCAATAGTATTGCCTATTCCAACTGCAATTAAATCTTTATCATTGTTTGACTTTCGATTGTATGGGTCTAATATATCTACAGCTTTTACGGTTAACAATGATTCTAAACTGCCAACCAAAGCAAACATGATAACGTATTTTGCAAACAAACCAAACTGCGATAACCCATCAAAATTGGCATTGTATTTAACATAATCAAATATATTCCCAATATGCACCAATGCATAAGAAGGTTCTGTATATTGAAAATGAAATATCAATTCGGCAGGTATAGCAATCAATAAAACAATTAATGGGGCCGGAATTTTCCTTAAAAACAATATCGGAATTTTGTGCCAAGTCATCATAATTAGTAAACTAATCACACCTATTAATGTCGCTTTAGCATCTAAATGTTTGATATAAAAGGGTATTTCTAACAACAAATCTATTGGCGATTTCCCTTTGGTTAACATAGGATTAATGTCCAATAGAACTGGTATTTGTTTTAATATAATAATAAGACCAATGGCAGCCAACATGCCGTGAATAGTAGACAAGGGGAAGAAATCTACTAATTTACCTAATTTTAAAAAACCAAATAGTACTTGAACCAATCCTGCGACAACCATAATTCCGCAGGCAATTTGCCAGCCTGTTTCTCCACCACCAAAATCAGACACCGCACCTGCAACTATGACAATTAAGCCTGCAGCCGGTCCTTTAATGGTTAAATGAGAACCCATAAATAAACTAACAATCAATCCTCCAATAATGGCAGTTAATAAACCTGTTGCCGGAGGAAATTCAGACGCTTTGGCTATACCTAAACTTAATGGTAAAGCCAATAAAAACACAACAAAACCAGATATAGCATCCGTTTTATAATTTTCTTTTAATCCTGCTATCCCATCTTTGGGGATATGCATTTCATTTTTTTTCATTTTTTAAATAATTTATTAGTCTTTTTTACACTTTAAAAAAGACAAAAAAAGCAGTTTTTACACTAGCTTAATGAATAAATCTTTAACTGATGATACAACAAGTATTTAGGCGATTTATTTAAATAAATGACTTGTGATTGTCTGTATGACTCAAATTGACCTGAATTTAAAACAAAATGCAATCTATTATGATTGCCTAAAACACCAAAACAGCCATTAAAATATTCCTTATTTTCCTTTTCTTCTTCTGATTTTACAGATTCAACTAAGTCGTATAGTTCTGATGAAATTTTAAAATCGTCACTTGAATTATTAAACTCAGCACCATTGTTGCTAAAATTGTAACCCTTGCCTACTAAGAATGAAGACAATATTGTTATCGAATAAATCAAAATCATTATTGCAAATAATTTACATTGATGAGTTCTGATATTTGATAGCACTTTTTTCAAAATGGATTTAAATTCGATGCAAATGTAATTAAATTCCAACATCAATCTGCAACTTCTTAAAAATCATTGAACTATTTTTTTAATGATGTTGACTAAAATACAGCTTAATTAATTTAAATTTGTACAGCGTTGTTTGTCCAATGAAACTCACTCTTATTAAATCCGAAAAAGACCTCTCCTTTTATTCTGCCGATACCGAAAGCAGTTTGAAACTTCCATTTGTCGGAAAAGTAAGTGCCGGATTCCCCTCGCCTGCCGAAGAATATACCGAATTGAGTTTAGACCTAAACCAAAGTTTAGTAAAAAATCCAAGTTCTACTTTTTATGCCCGTGTTAAAGGCTCATCAATGATAGATGCAGGGATTAAAGAAGGTGACATCTTGGTTATAGACCGTTCCTTGGAACCTAGCAATGGCAAAAAAGCAGTTTGCTATATCGATGGAGAATTTACACTCAAAACGATAAAAAAAGAAAAACAGAAACTTTGGCTTTTACCCGCTAATCCCGACTACAAACCAATAGAAATTAAAGAAGAAAACGACTTTGTTATTTGGGGTATCGTTACTTATGTCATTCACAAAATGTAACCGTTATGTTTGCGTTAATCGACTGCAATAATTTCTATGCCTCCTGTGAGCGTGTCTTTAACCCTTCCTTAAATGGCAAACCCATTGTGGTATTATCAAACAATGACGGTTGTGTCATAGCCCGAAGCAACGAAGCCAAAGCACTTGGCATTAGAATGGGCGCTCCCGCTTTTGAAATTAAGGCTGAAATAGAAAAGCACCAAGTTCATGTGTTTTCTTCCAATTATGCCTTGTACGGCGACATGAGTCAACGTGTTATGCAAACCCTTTCTGAATTTTCTCCTGATATTGAAATTTATTCCATAGACGAAGCTTTCTTAAGTCTACACGACTTTAAAAATACGCCTTTACTAGCTTATGCTTCTTTGATAAAAAAAACCAGTTTTAGAAACACCGGCATTCCTGTAAGCGTAGGCATAGCACCCACCAAAACACTTGCCAAAGTTGCAAATAAAATTGGCAAAAAACACCCTTCAAACAGTGGTGTGTATGTGATAGACACTGAAGAAAAACGGATAGAATCGCTCAAAAAGACTGATGTTGCTGATGTTTGGGGTGTCGGCAGGCAATATGATAAATTCCTGAAATCCCATCAAGTAAATACCGCTTACGACCTGTCCCGCTGTAGTGAACAATGGATAAAAAGCAAAATGTCTGTGGTGGGACTTAGAACAGTGAAAGAACTGAATGGTATTTCGTGCCTCGATCTTGAAATGCACGCACCTAGTAAACAAACTATTTGTGTGTCTAGGTCGTTTGGTACGATGTTGAATGACAAAGCACCTATTGCCGAAGCGGTTGCCAATTATGCCTCGCGATGTGCTGCCAAACTTAGACACCAAAAAACCTGTGCCAGCCAAATTTTAATTTTCATACACACCAATCCGTTTAGGAAAGATTTACCACAATACAGCCGAAGTATTTCTATCCCTTTGCCTGCCGCCACTAACAGCAGCATAGAACTTATAGAACATGCCCTTAGAGGTTTGGATACCCTTTACAAAAAGGAGTATTATTACAAAAAAGCAGGTGTTATTGTAAGCGAAATTGTGCCCGAAGGCAATATTCAACACCGCTTGTTTGACACTGTCAACAGAGACAAGCACAAAGCTGCTTTGTCTGTATTAGATAAATTAAACCGACAATACGGCAAAGACACTGTAAAAATAGCCTCACAAGGTTTTACGAAACGCTGGCAACTGAAGCAGGAAAAATTGTCACCCAATTACACCACCAATTGGAACGATTTAATTGAGGTGAAAATAAATTATTAAAATGGTTTGATTATATTCACCCACGGTTAAAACCTTGGGCTTTGGGATGAATTCAATATTTATAAAACCCGCTCTCGCTCGCATCTTGCGAGTGTGAAACTTCTTTGCCTCTGGCATCTCTATCACTTCTTTTCATATTTCTAAATATTTTAATAGACCTTCATTATTCGAAATACTATTTTATCATAGTTTTTTGTGAAATTAATTTTCTTTCACAAATATAATCAATTTTGAAAACTGAATAAGCATTTATTGTAAACGCCAGAGGCGGTATGAAAGATTACTCGCAAGATGCGAGCTAGAACGGGGAAATATTAAAAGTATTACTTGCCTATAGCGTAGTTCTTTTCGAATTTGTTGTAAATAACCAAAATAGAAAGTCCAAACAAGACTGCAACTATTACTAATATATTGTTCATAAGCCCTTCGGTTGAAAATGACAACCTAATTAAGATTGTAGAAATGATAAAGCCTGAATTCCGGATTATTAAGTGAAATTTATCGGTGTAAAAAAAGGAAACCAAAAGCAAAACTACATCCACAATAACCAAAACAGTAAAAAACTGATCAAAAAACACATTGTTGATGTTTTGAAAAGATTCTCCCGATTTTTCAACAGAAATGTAAGCTTCTATTATCCATGAAGCAAAGGAATAAAGGGCCAAAATTAAAACAACAGGAACTAATACTGAGGCAATGTATTTTTTTATCTTGGTGTACCTCAGTGTTTTTTCAAGCTCAGCATCATTATTGTCTACTTTTGTATCTTTCTTTAAACTCTGTTTGTAAAACAAAAAGATTAATAAAAACAGCAACAGAGAGGTCACAATGTCATAAGTAAATTGTAAATCATATTTGATAGTCAACCAATCAGGCGATATTTTAAGATTAGACAAATCCTTGAACAGTCGCCTCATAATTATCAGTAGGATAATTTCGTATTGCTTGTTGATGTAGGTTGTAAGGGACTGTGGCAGATAGTAAATAAGCAAATACACCTCATAAACAAGAATAAAGGAAAATGGTGTGTAAATGGATGATATTGGACTTTCGAGCAGACTCGATGATTTATTTAGAGATATTAAATCAAAATTGACGAGCAATATAATAATGAGATGAACAAAAAAGCTAAGAAGGGCAATGATTAAAAATATTTTTTCAATGCGACTTCTTGTGTTAGGTGAAAGGAATAGTTTATGAAAAAACTCTAATTTAAAGGGCATTGTTTGAGTTGGTTTTTAAATCGAGTATTAATCATATTTAAACAACAAATAAATATATTTAATTGTTTGATAAAAATTTAAAAAAACATTAGATTTATTAATTTTGTAGTTTTCGGATCAGTAGAAATCAACAACAACGGCTTAATTCAAACCCAACAAAATAGACTCGTCTATTTATTCTCCTTTATCTTGGCCAAGTTGGCTCTCCGATTCTAATATTTTTATCTTTGCGCTTGCTATTTTTCTTTTAAGCATATATGGCATGGCAAGAATCGCCAATAAACTTAATAGCGACAATGGAATGGTGAAATACAATGAAAACTGAACCCAATTATAATCCCAAAAGATTACATATAGTACCACAGAAATGGAATTTCTAATTCCCCATAAAACTAGCTTCTTTTTTTGGTAAGCAGGGTCTAAAACTTTATTGGCTGAAGCTTGTTCTAGTTCCCTTTTAAAACCATCGCTTATTGATTCGTTTTCTTCCATTTATAATTAATTTGTTTTAATGCGTCAACAGTTATCTGTTTTTATTATGGCAAATATATTCAAAATATGTCTCAATTTATCTTATCAATAAAAAAGCAAGTACTTTAAATAAAAAAACCTATCCTGAGTTTAGGATAGGTTTTTTTTCTCTAATTTTTTTATAATCCGGCGACTACTTTGTCTTTAGGATATTTGACCTCGAATGAAAAACGAAGCTTTTTAACATCCTTTGGTTTTATGTTCATAGCCCATGTAAGTTTGCCTGTCACCTCATTGTAAACCGCTTTATCATTGTCGATTAACGTTACTTTGATTGCTGGGTCTTTTGAAACCGGAATTTGATCGTCTATTTCAAAATCCAAGGCGATGCTTTTGGTATTTCTAATCGTTATTTCAATGGTTTTGGTTACCACTTTAAATTCGCCCAAAATGGTTTCTTTACATTTCTCTTTTACATTTTGACGTTTGATAACAATAGACTTGTCTCTACCCAAATTCACATAAAGGGTGTCTTTCAAACTTTCTGGATATACCGAAGTGGTGCCTATGTATGACTCATCAAAGTAGATTCTTGCCATTGCCGGAATTAAGTTTAAATCCTCCCACTGTGATATTTTCCCCATCAAGAAAGCATCTTGATCCAATTTGGGTACTGCCAAGTACGCTAAATTTACAGGCACTTCGATGTTGTTGATAATCACATGGTGCGACTTATTATCTGATTGAATGTTGTATTTGGTTTTTATCTCGTATTCAGTTCTAAGTAAGTTCCCATTTACAGTAAACAGCTGTTCTATTTCATTGTTATTTCCATTCATATCAACACCTCTAGATTCTTCATCTTGCATACTTATGTTCTGTTCCTTTAAACTTTTGCTTGGTAATGTATTGTAGTTGTAGTTATTAGGTGTTTTTGTTTTTTTATACAAATTATCGGTATAGCTATTGGGATATCCGAATACTAAATTCCATTCACTAAGGATGGGCTTAGTGTTCCCCACAGTTGGGTTACTGGTTGATAACACCAAGGCAATGTCTTTCCAATTTAAACCTGAGTTTTGATAAACTTGTGCGCGATAAATCAATTGTATTTTAGAACTCCCTGAGGTGGACTGTATATCGTATAATGGCATCCAACCTGCATTGGCTATAAAGTATTTTAAAGATAAATTACCGGTAATTGGAATGGTTGCCTCTATAGTAACTATAATTTGATGAATGGGTGTACTTAAATTGGGGTCAACTATTTGGTGGTTGGATTGTAGGTTGACGAAATGATTATATCGGGTTTGTAGTATGTTTTTTCTTTTCTCCAATTTGTTCAATCGTTTTTCAACGTTTAATTCTTCCTCATCAATATTGGTTAGTCTATTTCTTAATAAGTCCAAGCTTGACTTTAACAATCCCAAAGAATCTTTGGCAAACTCCCCTTTTATTAAACGGTTGTTTAACAGCAATTGTCTTTCGCGTTGGTAACCATTCATTTTGTTATTACAGTCTTTGATAAGATAAGAAAGGTCTTCCAAAGAATCTGTGATTTTATCAATGAGGATTTGATAATTCTGTTCTATTTTGTTGATTTTTGTTTGCTCAGG
Source organism: Bacteroidia bacterium (assembly GCA_040403495.1). GTDB lineage: Bacteria > Bacteroidota > Bacteroidia > NS11-12g > UBA955 > JABMMZ01. The sequence goes on along the minus strand of JBBAKM010000023.1, from coordinate 469 downwards.
ATAACGCAAAGATTTTCTTGAATCGATTACCAAAGCGCCTTTAAAATAAGCGGAAATTGATTGTTCATCAACATAAGGAGAAACACCTTCAATAATAATTTGGTTAGTCCCTGCCGTTAGATAAATAGATTCAAAATAAGAAACCTCGGCACCACTCAGGTAAACGGTGGCTTTTTTGGGTTGCGGTTGAATCGTTTTAATAGTTTCTGCAAAAAGAGAACCTGTTGTAAAAATGGCGAGAATGATAAATAGATTTTTCATACCCTTTATACCTGTCAATTGAAAAAGGTAAATTCATTTATCCCATATTATGCAAAAAAATAGGCTACAATGTGTTGTAGCCTATTAATAGTATTGTTTTTAGGTTTTATATTCCATTATTAAAGTCCATTACTCATCCAAATGGTACAAGAATCTGTAGCTTTTGAATATGATTCCTTATCGGGGTAAGCAACTCTTATTTCATAAA
>JBBAKM010000022.1:4863-49908 GCA_040403495.1 Bacteroidia bacterium | reverse complement strand
GAGATGAAAACAGAGAGAATACAACAAGAACAAAAATACCTCCAGAGGAGGTAAACAATAATAGCCTCGGGTTTTAACCCGAGGTTATGAGTAAACACACGCAATCCTTTTTGGCGACTTTTTTGCCTTTCCTTTGCAAAAAAGATGACAAAAAAACCTCTGCGGAACACTTTTTAATTATAACAATTGATATAGAAGATAGATAATAAATCCGCATTCTAAAAATTGCTATATTTGCATGGATGCAAGAAAAAAAGTTATTCATTATTTCAGGATGCAATGGGGCGGGTAAAACTACCGCTTCGTTTACCATTCTGCCTGAAATTTTGGATTGCAAAGAATTTGTAAATGCAGATGAAATAGCGAAAGGCCTATCACCTTTTCAACCCGAAAAAGCTTCATTTGAGTCTGGTAGGATTATGATTCAAAGAATAAATGATTTATTGGAACAAAACAAGAACTTTGCTTTTGAAACAACCCTTTCAACTAGAAGTTATAAAAATAAAATTATTGAAGCTAAATCTAAAAATTACGAAATCATATTATTGTTTTTTTGGTTAAAAAATCCAGAATTAGCTAAAGAAAGAGTTAAAATAAGGGTTTCCGAGGGTGGGCATGATATTCCAGAAGAAGTTATTGAAAGGCGTTATGTTAAGGGAATTAAAAATCTCTTTAATATTTATTTACCTATTGTTGACCAAGCTTTAATTTTTGATAATTCTGAAGGAAACCACATCTTAATGGCTGAAATGTCATTTACAGATAATTTAACCATATATAATCACAAAAGGTATAATGAATTAAAAAACTACTTATGACAAAAGAATCAAAAACTGAGTTAAAAAATAAAATCATTAAAGGGCTAGAAATAGCTTACGAAAAAATGTTAGCTTTTAAAAAAGAGCGAAATAGCTATCTTGTAATTATTAAAGATAATAAAATCGTAAAAATCAAACAATAAAGAAAGATTTAACTCAACAAACTTGGTTTATGTAACTAGATCGTTGAGCAACTTTATTTTATGATGAGTTGAAGGGAAGTAAAGTGCTTTGGAAGGTCAGCTCTTCAATGACAAACTTCGTTTCCTTTTACGGTTATTAAAATAATCCTGAACCGCCTTTTCGGTTGTCAGCCAATTTTTACCTTGCTTATAGGCGTCTATCTTGCCTTTTCTGGCTAATAAACTTACATACTCCTGACTGTAAGGCAATGACATTTCCTCCACAATTGTATTTATTTCTTTGTAATCATCGTGGGTATTGTCCAAACTACTTAAATAAATATCCAAACTTCTTTCCATGGCTTGAATCATTAACAACAATAGTTTGGAATAATCCCCCTCATTGGCTTTGTTAAGGGCATCGTAGTATTTTTTTCTATCGTTTTTGAGAATAATGGCTGGCGGAAAACCTTGTTTCATTAAAAGTAAATTGAACAATAACCTAACTGTGCGACCATTGCCATCAAAAAAAGGATGAATCCAAACCAATCGGTGATGAAAAATACAAGCACTAATAATGGGATGTAAAGCTTTAGAATCTTTATTCACCCAATGAATCAATTCTTCTATCATATCATTAACCTTAAGGGCATTAGGTGGCGTAAAATTAGCCCCTGATATTCTTACTCCTGAGGTTCTATATCTACCAGCAATCTCTTTTTCTATACTTTCTAAAACCAATTCATGCACTTCCAAAATAGTTCTATCGGTAAATTGGGTTTTTGATTGTGCTAATTTTTCTATAAATTCTATGGCATTTTGATGGTTAAAAGCTTCAAAATGTTCTCTTAAAGATTTGCCTTTGATAGTAATACCTTCTTCTATAATGAGTTTGGTTTCTTGAAGTGTCAATGTGTTGCCTTCTATGCCATTGGAATTAAAAGTCCACTCTAAAGACAAAGATTCCTTAATACTTTTTAGGGCATACGCAGGCAAGGGTCTTTTTTCATCAAGACTTTGTTTTTTAGCATCAATTCTGCTGAGTTGTTGCTCTAAATTTTCAAAGGAATATGGATATTCTTGCCATTTCACCCCACAAAGATACTAATATCGTTTTGTTTTAAAAAACATTTTAACCGATATTAATAATAATCTACTTTACGCCAATTCTGTTCCACAATCTTTGCAAAACTTGGCTTCATTGTCATGACCTTCGCTCAAACAGTTATGACACACTTTGGTATGTTTTTCTTTTCTACTTGCTGTAAACATCTCTACGCCTACTATGCCTGTAGGAACGGTAATTACAGAATAACCTAATATCATAATCAAAGAAGCAATTAATTTACCCAAAGGTGTAATGGGAGAAATATCGCCATAACCAACAGTAGTTATTGTAACTATGGCCCAATATATACTTTCGGGAATACTTCTGAAACCCGGATTTTGTGGCGCTTCTATCGCATACATCACCGAACCCATTATGCAAACCGAAATGAACAAAAACATAAAAAAAACCATAATTTTTCGACTGCTGTTTTTTATAGAAAGTAATAATAACTGACTTTCCTTGATGTATTGAGTCAATTTTAAGATTCTAAACATTCTGAGCAAACGCAATAATCTCAACACTGAAATATATTGTGTACCTGCAATAAATAAACTCAGGTATGTTGGTACTATTGAGATTAAATCAATAAGACCAAACGTACTTAAAATATACTTTTTGGGTTTTGCTAAACACCAAATTCTTAGCAGATATTCCACAGAAAACACAAAGGTGATAAACAATTCGATGTAATAAAAAATAAAGTAATAATTAGATTGAATAGATGGCAATGTTTCCAACATCGTTACCACAACGGAAAGTAATATTAATCCCATTAAGATCAAGTCAAACAACTTACCAGCGGGTGTTTCTGCTTCAAATATTATCTCATAAACTTTCCTTTTTAAAGGTGATAATTTGGTTTTATCTGTTGTGCTAGTTTTTAACATGTTAAAGGCAAAGTTAAGGATTTTTGGAGATTATAGAGGGGTAGACATTTGGGTGAGAGCAGGAACATTTAACCACGGAAAACACTTAGAAAGCACTCCCGAGTTATTTGGGGGGACGCAGAGAGAGGGGAAAAGAAGAACACTGAGATGCTCTTAGAACATGAAAATAGCATGGTAAGGTTTGGTGTTATAAAATAAATGAAAATAACAACGGCAATAACACCTCCAAGAGAGGTAAATAATAATAGCTTCGGGTTTTAACCCGAGGTTATGAGTAAACACACGCAATCCTTTTTGGCGACTTTTTTTGCTTTTCCCTTGCAAAAAAGATGACAAAAAGCTCTCTTCGGAAGGCTTTTAAATGGAAACTCTAACCACGGAGAGCGCAGAGAAAACACAGAGAGCGCAGAGTGAGAGAGGAAAAGAGAGCACAGAGATGCTCTTCGTGCATGGGAATAGCATGGTAAGGTTTGGTGTTATAAAATAAATGAATACCGCAACGGAAAAACACCTCCAGGGGAGGTAAATAATAATAGCCTCGGGTTTTTACCCGAGGTTATGAGTAAACACACGCAATCCTTTTTGGCGACTTTTTTGCCTTTCCTTCGCAAAAAAGATGACAAATAGCACTCTTCAAAACGCTTTTTTTAGGAAAAATTTCTATTTATTGACAATTTTTAAATCTCTTTACTACCTCAATACTATTAGGGTCTCTATTTTAATAATCTTACCTTTTCTAATAAAAATTTTATATTTTTGTCTTAACTATTGTTAATCCATTAGCATTTTTTAATTGGAATACACATGAAAATTATTAAATTTAAATACTGTTTATTCTTTCTTTTTGCTATTCCTTCAATAGCCTTTGGTCAGCTGTTTCCTAAGCTCGATAAGTACAACTTAACTCAAGTAAAAGGACAGGTTAATATTGATATTAGGTTAAGTTCGGGTAGTATTTGTAATGGTATTGATGTTTATCGCTCTACCGATAGTATAAATTTTGTTTACATTGGAGGAATTCCTGGTTTTTGTGGCAGTTTTGATGTTCCTACCGATTATCAATATACCGATGAAAAACCCATTGTTAACGCTACAAATTATTATTACTTAGACTTTGGTGGTTTGGGTACTAGTCCTATCCAAAGCATCAATATTATTGGGTTAAATCAGAGTGGCTACAGATTGAGTCCAAACCCCAGTAACAGCAATGTTAGCCTCTATTTTAATAATTCTCGTTTTTCTGAATTCGAGTTGTTTTTATATAACACGCATGGTCAAATAGTAGTACAACAAAAGACAAACCTTGATTTTATAAACTTAAATGTCAGTCATTTATTATCTGGCATTTATAGTTTTTCATTGCTTGACAAGTCTTTCAATCAAACCATTATCGGTCGCTTAATTATTCAACATTAAATTACATCCATTCTACAAGGACTAATAATCTATAAATAAACCCATTATCTCCCCAAAAAACGGCACTGAATATAATGGTGGACACTTCCCTATGACAGGGGCATTAGCTCATTAAGCGAAAGTTAAAAAAGACGTATCTTTGCAAGGTGATACATTATAACATTCATAGGCTAGATAACGGTTTAACGCTTATACACCACGAAGATAATGCTACTAATTTATGTGTTTCAAATCTTTTGTACAATGTTGGCGCTAGGGATGAAAATCCAAACCAAACAGGTTTTGCCCATCTTTTCGAACATTTAATGTTTGGCGGATCGGTTAATATTCCTTCTTTTGACACCCCTCTACAATTGGCAGGAGGCGAAAACAATGCCTTTACTAGCAATGATATAACCAACTATTATGTTACACTTCCGGCAGACAATATCGAAACAGCACTGTGGTTGGAAAGCGACCGCATGTTGCGTTTAGATTTTTCTGAAAAAAGTCTCTCTGTTCAAAAAGGAGTGGTGATAGAGGAATTTAAACAACGCTATTTAAACCAACCTTACGGTGATGCTTGGTTAAAACTGAGACCCCTCGCATATCAAGTGCATCCCTACCAATGGGCTACAATCGGCAAAGAAATCAGTCATATAGAAAATGCAACACTCGAAGATGTTGTGGCTTTTTTTGAGCGTTTTTATAACCCTTCCAATGCCATTCTTTGTTTGGCTGGCGCTATCAATTTTGAAAAAGCTAAAGAACTAACAGAAAAATGGTTTGGTACTATAAAAAGTGGACACGTTAATCCAAATAGTTATCCCAAAGAACCTCGCAAAACATCACGCTTAGAATCCAGTGTTGTAGCAGATGTTCCACAAAATGCAATTTATATGGCATTCAATACCGTGGACAGACATCATGCTGATTATTTTGCATTTGACTTGTTGTCCGACTTGTTATCTGGTTCGGAGTCTTCGCGTTTTACTCAAACATTAGTGAAAGAACTAAAGTTATTTACCCACGTTCATGCATACATTACCGGCGATATAGACGAAGGATTGTTTGTAATGGAGGGTAAATTGAATGATGGCGTTACTTTTGATACAGCCGAAAAGGCATTATTAAAAACAATTCAAGATATTACTGACAATGGATTAAGTGAAAATGAATTAAATAAGGTTAAAAATAAAGTGATAACAAGCAACTTGTTTTCTAAAACATCCGTCTTGAATAAAGCAATGGCATTGTGCTATGCTCATTTACTTGGAAATGCCGATTTAATCAATACTGAGATAGAACAAGTAAAATCTATTCAAAAAGAAGATATTTTGAGGGTTTGTAAAGAATACATTTTAAGTGGCAATTATAGCGTTTTAAACTACCAAAAACAATGATTAACAGACAATTAGCGCCTGAAATAATGGCAATTGAATCAATAAAAACGGGATTTCCTTGCAAAAATGGAAACGCCTACCATATTGTGAGCAACGAAGCTGTTTTTAAGCTCGATTTAATCTTTGAATCGGGTGGTTTTGGACAATATTCCAATAAATATCATGCATTATTTGCGAGTGACTTAATATTAAGTGGCACATCCAAAAAAAACGCAAACGTTATTTCTGAAGAACTTGACTTACTTGGTGCCTATGTTTTTAAGAATTGCGACTACTATTCCCACTCTATTTCCATATATGGTCAAACTGAGTTTTTAGGTTTAATTCTTGATTTGGTTGTGGAAGCAATCCTTGAATGTGAGTATAACGAGGAAGAACTTAGTATTTATAAAAGTAAAAAAATAAGTGAGCTGAATATCAACTTAGCTAAAACTTCTTTCTTGGCAAACAGAGCTATTAATGCTTTGATAGTAGGAGAAAATCATCCGTTTGCCTCTCCTATTAATGAATCTATTATTAATGGAATTTCAAGAGAAGATTTACTGGCTTACAAAAACTCTACATTAGCAAATCCTACATTTATTTTTACAGGTCCTGACACTATCAACATCAGTGATTATTTAAATAACATTGGATTTAAAACAATTCTAAACGAGGAGATTGCTGTGGAACATTCAATTAACACTTCCGAAGAAAAAGGAATCGTTGTAAAAAAAGAAAATACCAATCAAAATGCCATTAGACTTGGCAAAATGATGCCTTCAAGAACCCATGAAGACTATTTTAAAATATCACTAACTAATTTAATATTAGGAGGTTACTTTGGTTCAAGGCTTATGAAAAACATACGTGAGGAAAAAGGTCTGACCTATGGTATTCACTCTTCAATAACCCCTTTCAGAACGTATTCTATGTTCAAAATTTCAAGTGAGTGCAATGCACAACTAACCAATGAGGTAAAAAATGAAATTGAGAATGAAATTAAAAACTTACAAACTGAACTAGTTGGGAATGATGAACTACAAACTGCTAAGAATTACTTAATAGGTAGTTTACTTCGCAATTTTGATGGACCATTTAATATAGCAGATCGTTTTAAATCCAACCTTGACTTAAACGGTAAAGAGGGATTTTATGAGGAATATTTTAAAGCTATCCATCAAACCAGTTCAGAGGATATTTTAGCATGTGCCAACAATTATTTTGATTTTAATTCGTTAAAGTATTGCATATCAGGTGAATATTAAACCGTTCATATTGTTTTTGATGCTTTTGACCTCATTGGGTTATCTCAATGGGCAAGACGTACGTCCAAAAATGAGAAGAGCTTGTTTAAATAGATCTGATTCAACGCTTGATTTACTGTGGGTTAAACCAATCAATAGTTGCGGTTCAATTTCTAATTTTAGTATTTATGGACGGGATGATATTTTGGGTTTATTTGTCTATTTAGGCAACAGAACGGACATATCATTGGACAATATAACTCTTAAACTTAAGAATCTACGTTCTTGGGAACTATACTTAGTTTATAACACAGATTGTAATGGAATTGATAGTATTTTCAGTGATACCATTACTATTGACAACACAGCCCCTGATAACTCCCAAATTGACTCTGTAAGTATTGATTTAGCTACTCAAAAAGCAATTATTGGTTGGTCAAGAAACACAAGTATTGACACTAAAGGATATTTAATTTACCATGTTACGGGTTCAAACGATGTTATAGGTTCCACGGAGCAAACACAATATCTCGACAATGGTTCACGAAACCCAATTGCTGCTTCAATTTCATACAGTATTGCCGCTTATGACAGTTGTCAAAACACATCATTAATAAGTGAAACACACAGTACTATTTTTTTAAGCAGTCAATACAATCAATGTAACAAAACTATCAGTCTGTCTTGGACAAATTATGTAGGATGGCAAGTTTCAGAATATCAAATTTACAGAAGCATAAACACAGGTAATTTCGAATTGGTTGGAACAGTAATTTCAAACATCAATCAATTTACTTACAATTTTAATTCATTTGGAGATTCTTATTGTTTTTTTATCAGGGCAATTAAATTTGACAGAACAGCTAGTTCGTCTTCTATTAACACATGTATAAACACCCCTTTAATTATTGGAAGTAAAAATTCTTATGTTGCAAAAGCTTCGGTTCAAAACAATCATATAGAAATATCTTTAGTAACTGAAACTGGCACATCACTTCAAAACATTCTTTTATACAAATCTGAAAACAACGGCGCTTTTCAACTTTATCAAACTATAAACAACAATGGCGGAACTATTAATTTAATTGACAACAATGTAAGAGTAAACCGATTTACATACTCTTATTATTTCACCACACAAGGACCTTGTGACTTTATCTTTGACACTTCACAAATTGCCACTACAGTATTGTTGAGAGTTAACCAAGTTGAAGCCGAAGTTCAAGAATTGAATTGGAATCTTTATAATGCATTTATAAAAGGGACACAAAACCAAGAAATTCTATTAAGCAATTCAATAGATTATAACAAAAGTTCCCCGTGGAACATTATTCAACAAACCAACAATATTAATACCTCCCTAACCGACAATAGCCAATTTAGTATAAATTATCAAAGATTGTGCTACTGTATAAAATCAATTGAAAACTTACCTAACTCAACATTCAACAGACAAGACACTTCTTACAGCAATGTTGTATGTGTAGATGCCGAACCAATAGTTTATTTCCCAAATGCTATTCAAATAAATGGATTTAATACTGTTTTCAAACCCAAGGGCTTGTTTTTGAACAACACTGAATCCACCATTTATATATACAACAGATGGGGAGAACTTGTACATACAGTTAAAGATATAAGCATTGGTTGGGACGGCAAAGACCAAAAAGGGGATTATGTGCAATCAGATATATATGTCTACAAAGCAACTATTGTAGGAATAAATGGAAAAAAACTAAACTTTAATGGCACAATTTCTGTTTTAAAATAACAATGATACTAATAGCAGGCGAACAGCAAAAAATAAAAGGACTTAAAAAACTTTGCAAGGAAGTTGTAAAACAAATTGTAGTTGACCACAAAAAACATATAGGAGAGCTAAATATAATACTTGTTGATGACGAAACATTACTAGAAATGAACATCAACTATCTGCAGCACGACTATTACACCGATATTATTACACACGATTTTTGTGAAGGCGATGAAGTAAATGGGGAATTATACATTAGTTACGACAGAGTAAAAGAAAATGCCATAACATACGGAGTAAGTTTCCACGTGGAACTTTTCAGAATTATCATTCATGGAACACTTCATTTGTGTGGGTATAAGGACAAAACGAAAAACGAAAAAACTAAAATGACTGAAATGGAAAATAATTATTTGAATAAATTTAATATAGAGTTCCACGTGGAACAAAACAATGGAAAATAGATATGACGTAATTGTAGTGGGTGCCGGCCATGCCGGATGTGAAGCTGCACATGCCGCCGCAACAATGGGAAGCAAAGTGTTGCTGATAACAATGAACATGGAAACAATTGCCAAAATGAGTTGTAATCCTGCGATGGGTGGTGTGGCAAAAGGGCAAATAGTAAGGGAAATAGACGCCCTTGGAGGCATGTCTGGAATCATAACAGACAAAACAATGCTTCAATTTAGAATGTTAAATCGCTCTAAAGGCGCTGCTATGTGGAGTCCTAGGGCACAATCAGACAGAATGCGTTTTTCTGAACAATGGAGATTAACGCTTGAAGCGAATCCTAATATTGATTTTATGCAAGACCATGTGCATGCTGTAATAACAGAAAATAATGTCGCTACAGGAGTTGAAACAGGACTTGGTTATAAAGTTATGGGTAACGCTATAATATTAACCAGTGGAACGTTTTTAAATGGAATAATTCATATAGGTGAAAAACAGTTTGGTGGTGGTAGAATGGCAGAATCAAGCAGTATGGGAATAACTGCTTCTCTCGAAAAATTAGGATTTGAGAGTGGAAGAATGAAAACAGGAACCCCTCCTAGAGTAGATGGAAGAAGCTTGGATTATTCGAAAATGGAACAACAAGATGGAGACGAAAATCCAGGTAAGTTTTCTTTCTTAAAAACAAGTACTAGCCTAAAAACACAAAAACCATGCTTTATAACCTATACTAATTCTAATGTTCATGATATATTAAGAGAAGGTTTTGAAAAATCTCCAATGTTCAATGGTAGAATACAAGGATTGGGGCCACGTTACTGCCCATCTATTGAAGATAAAATCAACAGATTTGCAGAAAGAGACAGACATCAAATATTCGTTGAACCCGAGGGTTGGGAAACAATAGAATTGTATATAAATGGATTTTCTACTTCGTTGCCTGAAGATATTCAACTAAAAGCGATGAAACAAATACCAGGATTTGAAAACGCTAAATTATTTCGTCCAGGTTATGCCATTGAATACGACTACTTCCCTCCTACCCAACTTAAATTAACACTTGAAACCAAGTTAGTAAATAATTTATTTTTTGCCGGACAGATAAATGGTACAACAGGTTATGAGGAAGCAGCATGTCAAGGTTTAATGGCTGGAATAAATGCACATTTAAAAGTAAAAGAGCTTGACCCCTTTATATTAAGTCGATCAAATGCATATATTGGCGTTTTAATAGATGATTTAATCAATAAAGGAACTGATGAACCATACCGAATGTTTACTTCACGTGCTGAGTTCAGAATCTTATTAAGACAAGATAATGCTGATGAAAGATTAACAGAATTAGGTTATCAAATAAATTTGGCTCAGAAAGAAAGAATGGATGAATTAGATATCAAAAGAAATCAAATTAAAAACAGCCTAAATTTAATTAAAAATAAATCTATTGAACCTAATGCTATAAACAATCTGTTGAATGAAAAAGAAACTGCAGAGATAAATCAAAAAGTAAAACTTGATAAGTTGATTTTAAGGCCCCAACTTACTATACAAGATTTTATACCCTATGTCGATGAATTAAAAGAAATAGATTCAGAAATTCTTGAACAAATAGAAATCCTTATAAAATATGAAGGCTATTTAGATAAAGAAAATCAAATGGCTGAAAAATTAAAGAAACTTGAAAACTATAAATTGAGTCCAGATTTTGATTACCATCAAATAAAATCTTTGAGTATTGAAAGTAGGGAAAAATTAAGTAAAATGAAACCTGAGAACATAGGACAAGCTTCAAGAATAAGTGGCGTTTCACCATCGGATATTTCAGTATTAATCGTTTATTTAGGAAGATGAAAAAATTAAGTGTATTATTATTTATATTGCTTTTAAACAGTTGTGCAAGTATAGGTTCACTATCTGGTGGGGATAAAGATTTAACAGCACCTCAGATATTAAAAACAAACTTAACTGAAACAGAATTTAATAATAAAAAAATATTGATTGTTTTTGATGAATATGTCGAACTAAATAATCAAACTGAAAATATTAAATTGTTTCCAAATCACAGTACAATTACATGCAGATTAATTAAAAAAACATTAGAAATAGAATTTGATAGCGTACTAAATAAAAATACAACTTATCAAATTTTGATTAATGAAGGTATTAAAGATGTTAATGAAGGAAATTTGTATTCGGCAGAATTTTTATTTAGCACAGGTAAAGAAATAGATACATGTAAAACAACATTCCAATATAATAATGATAAAAAATTTAAAAATGTTGGTATTAATGTGTTTTCTAAAAAATTAGATTCTCTTACATTCAATCATTATGACTATCAGTATAAATTTAAAGAAATTAAAATAGAATTAAAGGGTTTAAAAAACAATGCATCCTATTACTATTTATTTTACTCAGACAATGACGCAGATAAAAGTTTCGATAAAAATACAGTTTACTCAATTGATACATTTTCATGTTATAATAATGAGATAAAAGTAAAGAATGAAATATTAATAGATACCAGTATTAAAATAAAAAGATATAATAATTACACAAAACTGTTTAAATCAGATTTAAACGCATTTTATAATAAAACTGACTCTATTTTATATTCCACGAAAGATTCTGCTTTAATTGGTCCAAAAACAGGTTTAAAAGACACATCTGTTATAAATGAATTAAAAGATTTATTTAAAAATGGAATATCTATTATTGAAAATGGTTCTAAATATTCGTACTACATAAAACATTATAATACGAATTTAAAAATAGTGAATTTAAAAAATTATGAAACAAATTCAACTATCCACTTTAATAAATCACATTCAAAAATTGATACATTTTATTTAGATATTGATTCATTAATTATTAAAATTCCAAGCAGTCAAATAGCAGAAATAAAGGAACCAAGTGAGATTAAATTTACTAATAAAAATGAACTTGAATTATTTGTAATATTATACAAAGAAAATATAATTAATCAAACTTTTAATATAAAAGAAAAAGAATTTGAGATACCAATAATATCAGGAGAATACATCATTGAAGTTTATAATAAAAACACGATTAAAAATAAACAAATTATAAGTCCATTAATATATAAAAAAATAAATTTAAAACCAAATTGGACAGAAGAAATTACACTATAAAGTAGTGTTATTTTTCAACAAAGTTAACAACACTGTATGGTGATTAATTATTATAAAATGAAAAATGAATGAATGTTAAAAATAGAAAAGGATAAGTCCAAATTTATGTGAATAAATATAGAATAAACTCTAAAATATCCCCATTCTTAATATATTCATAATACTTTATTAACACTGCTGTTTAATTGTTAATACTTTTAGTAAATAATTATAAAACAAGAAGATACAAAACTAAAACTGGTGTATATTATGGCTAACAAATTATTAAAACGTTAAAATCAAGTCAAATTAAAAAGAGTTATCACGATATTAACACCACTATATTACTACAATATATTTTTAAAATAAATTATTAAGATTATTGAATAGTGAATAAGCGAAGATGGAGATTAAATATTTTAAATTACTTTTGTATCCATGATTGAAACAATCAAAAATATAGAAATTGAAGTTAAAAATTTTGAAATTATTAATGAGCAATCATTAGAAAATTTTAGATTACAATTTTTATCAAAAAAAGGAAAAATTTCCGAATTATTTGAAGTTTTTAAAACAGTAAGTGGAGAACAAAAGAAAGAAGTTGGAAAAACACTTAATGAATTAAGAATTTTAGCAGATGAAAAGTTTAATAGTTTTAAAGTAAATTTTCAATCAAGTCAAAATAAAAATTCACAAGAAATTGATTATTCATTACCTGTAAATGCATTACAATTAGGAACTGAACATCCAATTAACAAAGTAAAAAATGAAATTATATCTATTTTTCAAACAATAGGTTTTTCTATAGCTTATGGTCCTGAAATTGAAGATGAATGGCATAATTTTTCTTCGTTAAATTTCGCCGAAAATCATCCTGCAAGGGATATGCAAGACACTTTTTTTGTAGATAAAAATCCTCAAGGAAATTTTGCATTAAGAACACATACTAGTAGTGTTCAAATAAGACTAATGGAAAAAGAACCAGTACCTATTCGTTCGTTGATGCCCGGGAGAGTTTATAGAAACGAAGCTGTTTCTGCTCGTTCTAACTGTTTTTTTCACCAAATAGAAGGTTTGTATATTGATGAAAATGTAAGTTTTGCGGATTTAAAACAAACATTGTATTATTTTGTATCGCAATTCTTTGGTGAAAGAGAAATAAGATTCCGTCCCTCCTATTTTCCATTTACTGAACCGAGTGCAGAAATGGATATATTTTTAGGAACAGAAACAGAACAAGATTACAGACTAACAAAAGGAACAGGTTGGTTAGAAATTTTAGGATGTGGTATGGTTGATCCTAATGTTCTTATTAATTGTAATATCGATCCCGAAAAATATACAGGATTTGCTTTCGGAATGGGGATTGACAGAATTACTATGTTAAAATATGGAATTAAAGACATCCGTCAATTATTTGAAAATGATATTAGATTTTTAAAGCAATTTTAATATGGATAATGAGTTGTATTTAAAACAAATGTTAAATCTATTAACTTTAGATTTGAATCTTTTTAAAGAATCAATAAAGGAAGTAAGTAGAGATATTATTAATGAGGGTTTTAGTAAATATCCTTTATTTGTAGCTCATCAAAGTGAAGTTAAAGTTGGTGAAGTAATACTTGATAAAGAAGAATTAGGTACCCATTTTACAATTCAAGCCAGTACAATGGAAGAGTTTGTAGAAAAGAAGATTATATTACCCAAAAACGTAGAAAAATTTAAAGTTACTTACAAAAATCCTGAAACACATTGTTGTATTTTTTTAATAACAGCCAATAGTGCTCAGTTTGTATTTGTACCTTTTGAAAACAAAATAAGCGAATGAATCCAAGTGTAGCGGTCGTAATTTTAAACTTTAATACTAAATTTTTTTTAGAAAAATTTTTAAAAAGTGTTGTAAATTCTAGCTACTCTAATTTCCAAGTTTATGTTGCAGATAATGCTTCTACAGATGAATCAGTCCAATTTATAAAAGACCAATATCCACAAATAAAATTGATAGTTTTGGAAAAAAACTACGGTTTTACAGGAGGTTATAACAGAGCTTTAAAGCAAATAAATTCTGATTATTATATATTACTAAACAGTGATGTTGAAGTAAAATCTGATTGGATAGAACCTATGGTTGAATTAGCAGAGAGAATACCGAATATAGGTGCTATTCAACCGAAAATATTGGATTATAAAAATCCTTCGAAGTTTGAATATGCTGGAGCCAGCGGAGGCTACATAGATAAATACGGTTTCCCTTTTTGTAGAGGCAGAATATTTGAATCTTTGGAAGAAGATTTAAACCAATATGATAATGAAAAAGAGATTTTTTGGGCAAGTGGAGCTTCTATGTTTGTAAAGGCTGATTTATATCACAAATTAGGGGGTTTAGATGAAGATTTTTTTGCGCACATGGAAGAGATAGATTTTTGTTGGCGATTACACCATCACGGCTATAAAGTTATGGTTTGCCCCAAAAGTGTTGTTTATCATGTTGGTGGAGGAACATTACAAAAAAGCAATCCTAAAAAAACGTATTATAATTTTAGAAATGGCTTAATATTATTAATTAAAAATTTACCATCTAATAAATTAGTTCCAATCTTATTTATGCGTCTTTTGTTGGATCACATAGCTGCATATAGATGGTTGTTTCAAGGAAAGTTTGGAGATTTTTTTGCAGTTGCAAAAGCACACAGACATTTTATATTTCGCTTAAGCTATTGGTTTAAAAAAAGAGGAGTAACCAAAAAAGAAGTTTATCACTCTTTATTGGTTTATAAAAAAAGTATTGCACTTAGTCATTACTTAAGTAAAGTAAATAAATACAAAGAACTGAACCCTTGAAAATAGTTGTTTTATCAGGTGCAGGAATGAGTGCCGAAAGCGGCATTAAGACATTTAGAGACCATGACGGTCTTTGGGAAAATCACCGTATTGAAGATGTTGCAACGCCACAAGCATGGCATAAAAATCCTGAATTAGTAACCCAATTTTACAACCAAAGAAGAGTTCAGTTAGGAGAGGTATTACCCAATGAAGGGCATTATGCACTAAAAGAGTTAGAACAAAAACATGAAGTAGTTGTAATAACCCAAAATGTTGATGATTTACACGAAAGGGCAGGTAGCTCAAACATTATTCATTTACATGGCGAACTTACCAAAATGAGGAACAATTTGAATGAAGTCTTCCATGTGGGATATAAACCAGTAAATTATGGCGAAAAATGCCCAAAAGGATTGATTTTAAGGCCACATATTGTGTGGTTTGGAGAAGAGGTGCCATTAATAAATAATGCCGCGGAAATGACGAGAACAGCTGATTTGTTGGTTGTGATAGGAACCTCACTGGAGGTATATCCAGCAGCCGGTTTGGTTAACGAAGTGAATAAATCAACCGAAATAGTGCTTATAAATCCTCAAAAAAGTAATATTTCCACGCCTTACAAAAATAAGTTTGTACAAATTTTAGGTACTTCTGCAAAAAATTTGCCCTCATTTGTAAAAAATTTAATTTAGAAAAAACATCAATTTGTACTATCAAATAGTATTTTTTGATATATTTGAAAAATTATTTATTTTATCATGAACACAAAAATTGTATTTACCGCCATTGTATTAGTTTTATTTTCCAGCTGTCAACAAAGATTAAGTATCAGTAAAAAATACCATTCTTTTGGATGGAACATTGCACTTGAATCTAAACAAGACAAAATGGAAAAAAGCACTACTCCACCAAAACGTAAGAAAAAAGAAACAACTAATTCAGAATCACTAACTCAAAAACAAGATGTTGTGGAAGAAAAATGGATTGTTTCTGCCATTAAAAACAACCAAGAATCAGAGCTAATCGAGCAATTTAAAATTAACAAATCATTCGATGTGTTAAAAACAAAAGAAGTTTCTTCAGTTACTAATTATGAATCAAAAAAAGCGCCTCAATTCCTCAAAAATCACCTAATAAAAAAAGCACAAAAACAAGGTATAAAAGAAACGCATGAAAGTGGTGCTTTAAAAACTTTAGGTTGGATCTTAATTATTTTAGGTTTGATTTTTATCTTGATAATTAGCATATTATTGGGTTTTATGCTATGTTTATTGGGTTTGTTGTTTATTTTGGTAGGGAAGTAATAATAAATAAAAACCTTTCAAATCTCTGAGACCTGTTTTAACTTTGATTTCTTAATTTATGAAATCAAATCAACCGCTAGCAGAGAGGGTACGACCTAAAAATATTAGTGAATTTATTGGTCAATCGCATCTTTTGGGAGAAGGCGGGCCAATAAGAAAATTTTTAGAACACGGACAACTTCCAAGTCTTTTATTTTGGGGGCCTCCAGGCGTTGGCAAAACCACCTTAGCTAAATTAATAGGAGAGCATCTTTCATTGCCTTTTGTACAGTTGAGCGCCATTAATGCAGGCGTATCGGACATAAGAAAAATCATCAGTGATGCCAAAAATAGTGGCAAAATTTTATTGTTTTTGGATGAAATCCATAGGTTTAACAAAAGCCAACAAGACGCACTTTTGGGAGCGGTTGAAAATGGCAATATAATATTAATTGGCGCAACGACAGAAAACCCGTCTTTTGAGGTTAATCATGCCCTACTTTCAAGGTGTCAAGTTTATGTGTTAAATGAATTGAGTAAGGAGGACTTGCTACAGATGATGCAGAATGCCTTAAAAACAGATGAAATACTAAAAAATAAAGACATTATTCTACAAGAAACATCAGCATTATTACAGTTTAGTGGCGGTGATGGTAGAAAGCTATTAAACAGTTTGGAAATGGTGTGCATGCAAGACGGGTCACCATTGCTTATAACAGATGAAAAAGTTAAGGAGGTAATGCAGACCAAACAAATAGTGTATGACAAGGCAGGGGAGGAGCACTACAACATAATTTCAGCCTTTATAAAAAGCATGCGAGGGAGCGATCCTAATGCGGCAGTTTATTACTTGGCAAGAATGATAGAAGGAGGAGAGAACGCTGAATTTATAGCACGAAGAATGATAATATTGGCATCGGAAGACATTGGAAATGCCAACCCGAATGCGCTCGTATTGGCAACAAGCACACTTCAAGCTTTGCAAACCATAGGAATGCCCGAAGGCAGAATTATTTTATCACAATGTGCCATTTATTTGGCAACGAGTCCCAAAAGTAATGCTTCATATTTGGCTATAAATTTAGCTTTAGAGGCTGTAAAACAAACTGGCGCACTGCCAGTGCCTCTTCACCTGAGAAACGCGTCTACACGTTTAATGAAACAATTAAATTATGGAAAAGATTATCAATATGCCCATCAATTTGAAGGCAATTTTGTAGAACAAGAATTTCTGCCAGAAGAAATAAAAGGAAATGCATTTTACGAACCAGGAAATAACGCAAAAGAAAACGAATTAAGATCATTTTTAAAGAAACGTTGGAAAGAAAAATACGGGTATTGATGAATCCATAATTGTATGGGCAGAAAATATTCTGCCCATACAATTAATGGTTTATTTATAAAATTTATCATCCTGCCATTTTTGGTGATTATTAACAATGTATGATGATATATTATGATATGACAGGGAGTTTATATTATTATCATAATGCTATGTTGTTGGTCAATAGACTCAACAACGCCTATCGTTTTACTATATAGTTTTTACAATATTTATCCTTCGAATGCACCTGTTTAGTCCGCATTAGTTTTGGCTCGAAGTCTATGTTAATTACCCATTCTTAAGCCGTTTTAAAATCCTTAATAAAACACACAAAATTATGATTTTGAATTGTTTAAACATAATATTGGTATTAAACTACCACTCAAAAATTGGTATTATGATATCATTTTTATGCGATTTTTTTAATCTTTATTTGTAGTGTTCAATAAAGAAAGATTTACTAAATGAATCTAAATCGATTGAATAAGAATTTTAATTAACCCAGTTAATATGTGTTAATTCCAAACTTTAAACTTGTGGTGAACTAGTAGTTGACTAGTTATATTTATTCTATTATTTATTTTTCCTTGAACTCAAAAAAAGCCTTCACTAAAAGGCTTTTTTTATTTAAAGTTCGTTGTAAGCTTTGATAAATTTAGCCCCTAGATTCTTGTACGGAGGAATGTAGTCTTTGAACTGAGCATTGTTTTGAAGTTTAACCCCAATCTGTTTCCATATATCTAACCAAACCAAGTCTTTACCCAAACGAATGGTTTCTGTAATTTCTTGAATAAGTGTGCTGTTTACTACCAATGTACCAACTTGTTTGGTGCTCACTATTTGAACATCCATGGCATTATCCATTGCTTTACTTATATTTTGATAACCACCACAACTCCCTAAAATAGCCACTTTGTTACTGTGATTCATGTTTTCTAACGTGTTTTCTATGTAATAACTGTGTCCACGGTGTACTATCAAATCGGGAAATCTACCGGTTTCTTCAAATAGCTTTTTTAAGTCTTCTCTGCCCTCAATTTCTGTATGAGGTTTGTTGGCATAAATGAGCATTTTTTTCCCACTAACACTGCTTATTAAAACATAATTACCCTTGTCTTCTTTTTTGTATAAACTTACAGGATACAGTCCCAACCAATGATTGAATGCCGTTTCGCCATCTTCGTCATCAAAAAAGAAATGTTGCTGAATATGGATGTCGTTTTTAAATAAATCACTGCTATATACACGGTCTAATGCAGGAATGTTAAACACATAATTTGAGGTGTATTCATTAGGGTCGCCTCCCGTTAATTTAAACAATAATCCATAAATTTTAGTTCCATGTTCATTTTGATCTTGAATACATTTTCTAAGTTCCCTTTTTATAGTTTTAACAAATATTGCTTTAACTTTTTCGTTTTCCAAACTGCCATAGGTGTCTGCAACATCAACTGCCGGACCCAAATCGCCTCCATATTGGTATAAACCAGAAACAAACATGGTAATAAGGGCATTTTGTTGACTGTCATTCATCGTCAATAAAAAGTCATCTATTTTGTTGTAACCCGCGCATTGTTTTAAAAAAACTCTGAACTTATTGAAATTAAGTTGTTCTAAAAATGCATACCCCGAAAGCTCTTTTCGTTTTTCATTAAGTCGTTTATACATCCCTAAAAACGAAGACGTAAATACCTCTTCTGCAGAATAAACAATGGAAGTGTATATTTCATAAGCATTGTCATTATTGATAGGCGCAAATCGGAATGGTTCCGAATCGTCGTGTCTTAAGTTTATCTCAACAACCCTCGACATTGCAATAGTTTCTATCTCTTTTTCTACAGTGTAGGAAGCTAAAATGGATTTGTTTTTGCGCAAATCAATCAGTGTTTTGTAAAACAAAGCTTCATTCTTTGTAATATTTTCGGCTTGTTGAAATGTCAGTTTTTTATGCCAAATCAAATCAATCAGAGCGTATGATTTTGATTGAACACCATACATTTGGTAAAGTTGAATAATGAGCTGAACGACAGAATCACGGTTCGACTTTAAACTTCTTTCTATTAAGTGATTGCTTCCTAAATATTGTTTAATTGAGGCAGGGTCAATTTTTGCTAAATTGGTAATAACCTCACTTCCAAGTGGAGTAAATGCCAAGTTTTTAAACTTATTTAAAACCTCAAAAGGATAAAAATTGGCAGCATAAGTCCAATAATTTTTGGCATATGGTTTTAAGTTAATAATATCGGCAATAATTAAGCTTGATTTGACATCGTTTTTAAGCAATTCAAGCTCTTTTTCTTGGTTGTTTAATTGATACAGTTTTTGCGCCAATTTAAAGGCTTTTAAATATTGACTTATATGCGGAATGTCTTGTCTTTGAATTCTTTTTAAAGTTTCGAATAATGCCCTAGCATTTCCATCAACCGATTTGGCATCCAATTTTAAAATAGTAGTCTGCAGATCATCAACAAGGGTTATGTAAACCAAAAAAGACAAGTTGTTTTGTTGCTGATTGCCAATATTTACTGCACTGTCTAAGTCGCCATCGTAAATATCTATCCGGTTTTGTTCATAGTCTATTTGCTTATTCCAATCTACTTTTTGAGCATAGGAAAACTGACTTATGACAAGTAGTAAGGTTGTTGTTATTGTTAGTTTAATAGTTCCCATAATATGATGCCTACACATACTGATACATTGAATGAATGTTTGGTTCCAAATTGAGGAATTTCAATACATGTTTCGCAATATTTTAATACATTTTCATTGACCCCTTCTACTTCATTCCCAAATATGATGCCGTATTTTTTATTAGGGTCTAATTGGAAAGTTCCCAAAGGAGTACTTTCTGCGACTTGTTCCACTGCCAATAAGGTAAATCCCTCACTAATCAGTTGTTTGCAAAGTTCCTCTGTACTTGAATGATAATGCCAATTGACACTGTCTTCGGCGCCTAAAGCGGTTTTGTGTATTTCGCGATGTGGAGGGGTAGCCGTAATACCACACAGATAAAGTGTGTCAATCCCAAAACCATCACAAGTTCTAAAAATACTACCCACATTATTCATGCTTCTAACTTCGTCTAAAATAACACAAACAGAGTTGTTATTAGAACGTTTAAAGGTTTCAATATCTACTCTGTTTAGTTCGTCTAATTTTAGTTTTTTAAACATAAATATACAGAGCAAACCTAAGCTTTATTCATTGAATATTCAATGAAAGTTTTATTGATAAAATGTGGATGTGTATTGAATAGAGTGCATTATTTTGCGTAAAGTTTTGAGTACAAAAAAGAACGACAATCCCACCCCTTTGATGAAACAGTATTTTGGGTTCAAGCAAAAGTACCCAGGAGCCTTGTTATTATTCAGAGTAGGTGATTTTTATGAAACCTTTGGTGAAGACGCAATAGTGGCCTCTAAGGTGCTAGGTATTGTATTAACCAAAAGAGGAAGTGGCAGTGCAAGTGAAATTGAATTGGCTGGTTTTCCACACCATTCTCTCGATACCTATTTACCCAAATTGGTAAGAGCAGGTCACCGTGTGGCAATATGCGACCAACTTGAAGACCCTAAAATGGCAAAGGGAATTGTTAAACGTGGTGTAACTGAATTGGTTACTCCTGGCGTGGTTTTTAATGACAAGGTTTTAGACACCCATACAAGCAATTATTTGGCTGCCGTTTATTTCGAAAATCAAACAGTAGCTTGTTCTTTTTTGGACATATCTACAGGGGAGTTTTTGGTTGCGGAAGGTCATGCTGATTATATCGAAAAACTTCTCAATAGCCTTAGGCCGTCCGAGGTTATTATTAGCAAAAAACAAATTGAACAATTTAAAACTTTAAGTCAAGATAAATTCTATCAATTTGCTATTGATGATTGGGTTTTTCAATTCGATTATTGTAACGAAAAGTTGTTGAATCATTTCGGCACTACAACGCTTAAAGGTTTTGGAATAGGACATTTAAAAGCTGCTATTGTTGCGGCAGGAAGTGCGCTATATTATTTGGAACACAATCAGCAAAACAATATTGGACATATTAATTCTATAAGCAGAATTGATGAAGAAAAATATGTGTGGTTTGACCAATTTACCATCAGAAATCTTGAAATTTTATATCCTAGTTACCCCGGCGGAAAAAGCTTGATAGATATTTTGGATTTAACACGAACTCCCATGGGAAGTAGGTTGTTAAAAAAATGGGTGGTATTGCCTCTGAAGGATTTACACGAAATTAATCAAAGATTAAACACGGTTGAAATACTGATAAATAATGATGAATCATTGCAACAGCTCAGTGACTTGTTAACCCAATGTGGTGATGTTGAAAGAATAATTTCCAAAATCTCATTGATGAGAGCAAACCCAAGAGAAATATTACAACTTGGAAAAGCGCTTGACTGTGTTTTGAAAATTAAAAACATTAGCTCTAAACTTACAGGTACAGAAATGCAAGTTTTTGCTGAACAACTGAATCCATGTACACTGCTTAAGGATAAAATATTTAAAGAATTAAAAACAGATGCACCTGCATTGGTTAACAAAGGGGGTGTTATAAATGAAGGAGTTGATGCTGAGTTAGATGAAATAAGAGGGCTGCAAACCAATGGCAAGGAAAAACTATTAGAAATTCAAAAAAGGGAAATAGAGAGAACGGGAATTAGTTCCTTAAAAATTGCGTTTAATTCGGTGTTTGGCTATTATTTGGAGGTAACCAATACACACAAGGACAAAGTGCCCGAAGATTGGATTAGAAAGCAAACTCTTACCAATGCAGAAAGATACATTACAGAGGAGCTTAAAGAATATGAAGATAAAATTTTAAGTGCAGAATCTAAGTTATTAGAAATAGAAACCCGCTTGTACAATGAACTACTTCAGCACATGGTTTCTTATGTTTCGGCTATTCAGTTGAACAGTCATCTACTAGCCAAATTAGATTGCTTATTAAGCTTTGCACAATTGGCTATTGCTAATCAATATTCCAAACCTATTATCAACGATACTTTCGATTTAAACCTTATTGGTTGCAGACATCCTGTTATTGAAAAACAACTGGGTTTTGACAAAACATATATTCCCAACAATGTTGAACTTAAGCAAGAAACCCAAAGAATTATTATATTAACTGGTCCTAACATGAGTGGTAAAAGTGCCATTTTAAGACAAACTGCATTGGCAGTATTGATGGGGCAAATAGGTTGTTATGTGGCTGCAGAACAAGCGACTTTTGGTTGGGTTGATAGAATTTATACTAGGGTAGGGGCAAGCGATAATATTTCGGGAGGCGAAAGTACGTTTATGGTGGAAATGATAGAAACCGCCGGAATATTAAATAACATAAGCAAAAGAAGTTTGATATTGTTAGACGAAATAGGCAGGGGTACTAGCACTTTTGATGGCGTTTCTTTGGCTTGGGCAATAGCTGAGTATTTGGGCAAACATCCTGAAATGCCAAAAACCATTTTTGCAACCCATTATCACGAGCTAAACGAATTGGAGAAAAACATAGAGGGAATTGTTAATTATCATATTTCTGTTCAGGAAACTAAGGACAATGTGATATTTTTAAGAAAATTAGTAAAAGGAGGTAGTGAACACAGTTTCGGAATACACGTAGCCCGCATGGCGGGAGTTCCCAAAACAGTGGTAAGTAGGGCAGAACAAATCTTGATAGAATTAGAAAAAGACCGTTCACAAATAAGCGGCAGAGAAACTTTAAAATCGATGAAAGTTCCCCAATATCAACTCACGATGTTTGGTGTAAGTGACCCCAAATTAGAGGCATTGCATCAAAAAATTCAAAACCTAGAACTCAATGCCATGACTCCGATTGATGCCTTAATGAAATTGCAGGAATTAAAAGGGATGGTGGATTAGGGGCATTTGTAATTAATAAAAAAATTGTTTGAAGAATTAAAATGATGTAAATTTGTGTTATTGAAATGATTTTGTAGATGTATAATTTTAGTTGATTTAATTTTTTTATCAAAATCCCCTAGTATATTTAATTATGAAAACAATAGATTTAATTCAGGAAATAAAAAGACTACCAATAGCAAAACGATTTGATTTAATGGAAGAAATACTTAAATCAATTAAAAATGAAGAGATGAAACATCAAATCCAAGTAGCTTCAGAATCATTATATGAGGATTATAAGAACGATAAAGAATTAACTGCTTTTACTTCTGTAGATTACGATAATTTCTATGAAACAAAGTGAAATTTGGCTCATAGGTTTAAATCCTACAAAGGGAGCAGAAATCCAAAAAACAAGACCTGCAATAATTGTTAATGACAATAGATTAGGTAAGTTACCACTTAAAGTTATTGTACCAATTACTGATTGGAAAGAAAAATACAGTATTGCAACATGGATGGTAAGAATAGAGCCAAATCAAACAAATGGACTTTCTAAGATATCTTCAGTGGATTGTTTTCAAATTCGATCTCTTTCGGATGAACGTTTAATAAAAAAGATTGGTCTAATTGATGAGAATATTCTAAACGATATTAAAGAAGCTATAAAAAAAGTATTGGATTTATAATCCAAAGAATTTTACTTTACTTGTTGTTGGTCTCGGCTAAGCCGAGACAAACAGCAGCACAAAATTGTTAAATGTTGCATGGTTTCACACCCTTCTGCGTGATGCTATACCTTGGTTTACGAAGGTAAGAAAAGAGATGTAAAGCGTGTAATTCTCGAAAAGCAAAGCCCAAACATGCCACAGAAAGAGAATTAGCTCCCCATAAGATTTGGTTAAAGACGTGGTTTTATTTTTCAATGGCTATAAAATTTATATCGACAATATTGTCATAATTATATTATAAAAGATATAAAAATGATTAAAATGTATATAATTATAGTATTAATAATATAAAATAGTAAAAAAGTTGTAAAAATATATGGATAAACATATAATATTTGATAAAAATAAGTATATTTGTAGGCTATTTAATATAAAATGAAGGCAAATAACTATACATCTATTGCACTATTTGTTAAAAAAAAACGAAAAGAAACGAAACTGACCCAAGTAGAACTTGCTACAAAGGCGGGTGTAGGTTTGAATTTTGTTAGAGATTTAGAGCAAAATAAAAAAACATTAAGGGTAGATAAAGTCAATGATGTGTTAATACTTTTTGGTCACGAGCTAGCCCCCGCACCAATAGACAGAGAAAAATTAATTAACAGATGACAAGTTTGAGAAAAGGTGCAGTATATATTCATCAAGAATTGGCTGGTTTTGTTCAAGAAACGGAATTGGGTTATGAATTTAGATACACAGATGATTATTTAAACCAATCCAATCCTTTGCCTATCAGCAATACGTTTCCAATTAATACACAAATCTATTCGTCAAAGGTACTTTTCCCTTTTTTTGATGGATTGATACCTGAGGGATGGTTGCTTGACATAGCTCAAACAAATTGGAAATTAAACTACACAGATAGAATGGGATTATTACTTGCATGCTGCAAAGATTGCATAGGCGCTGTAAGTATTGTTGAGATAAAATAGAGGAATTTTAAACTTCCATGAAATGAAAAATTTTAAAAAGAAATACCTAGAAGAAAAAGCACGTAGATTGTCTGTCAATCAAGTGGAAGAAACGCGTGTTGATTTTTTGGTCCCCAATAAGTGTTTGTATTGTTACGAACCATTAGACAACAAAAAAAGTGATTTTCACGAGGCGTGTAACAGAAAAATATTCGCACAAGCAGAAACACCTTTACTTTCTTATTCAAAAGAACAATTGGAAAGTCTAGCTAAAAAAATAATACACAGTCAAATGGCTGTTACTGGGGTGCAAGCAAAGGTTTCCTTAAGTATACACAGAAAAGAGGAGTTGAATCAAGTCAAAAAACTAACAATAGTGGGTTTGTATGGCGATTACATATTAAAACCACCTTCTGTTCATTATGAACAATTGCCAGAGAATGAGCATCTAACCATGAAGTTGGCGCATTTATGTGGTTTAAAAACAGTGCCTCACAGCTTGGTGCAATTAAAAGACAACACTTTATGTTACATCACTAAAAGAATAGACCGACACAAAATGGGCAAGTTTCACATGGAAGACATGTGTCAACTAACAGAAAGATTGACCGAGGATAAATACAAAGGAAGTCATGAACAAGTGGCCAAAACAATCCTAAAATATTCATCAAATCCTTTACTCGATGTAAGCAATTTTTACGAATTGGTTTTGTTTTGTTTTTTTACGGGCAATGCAGACATGCACCTAAAAAATTTCTCTTTATTGGGCGATGCTATGGGTAATTATTCCTTGTCTCCTGCATACGATTTACTTAATACAGCATTGGTAATAGCATCAGACAAAGAAGAATTGGCTTTGACATTGAATGGCAAAAAAAGTAAGTTAAAATACAATGATTTCTTGGTGGCTTATGAAACCTCTGGATTGAACAAAAAAGTATTGGATAATACCTTAGAAAATTTTAAATATTGTTTATTTGAATTTGAGAATATGATAAACAAAAGCTTTTTGAGCGATGAATACAAACTAGGCTATTTGGATTTAATAAAAGAGAGATACAAAAGGTTTGGTTTGCTTTGATAGATACAAAAGGTTCAAGGACATTTATATCAATGAAGAATTCATAAAGGGATTTTTTAATTTCCCTCTATTTAAGGATGTTATTTGATAGATTTTTAAAACTTTTCCAAAATCAATAATCATTGATATTACTGAGCGTAGCCATTTTTAATTACTTAAAAACGTTTATAAGTGGTTAAAATTTTTTGTTGGTAATTGAGCACCGCAATTTTGCACCATCAATTATTTAAAAATTTGTATATTATGAACAATTTAAGAAATCGTGTTTTATTAATCGGCCGATTAGGGGCACAACCAGAAACCAAAACTTTAGCTAACGGAAGCACATTAACCCGTTTTAACTTAGCCACCTCCGAGTCTTACAAAAATGACAAAGGAGAGCGTATTACAGACACCCAATGGCACAACATTACCACTTGGGGTAAAGTAGCTGAACTTGCAGCACAATTGCTAGACAAAGGCAAAGAAGTTGTTGTAGAAGGCAAACTAGTAAGCAGAGCTTACACCGACAAAGATGGTGTAAAACGCTATGTTACCGAAATCGTTGCAAACGACCTTTTATTGGTGGGTGCTAAAGCACAATAAATCTACATTATTTTTGTTGAAAAAGGGCTGTTCATTGACGAATAGCCCTTTTTTATTTTGCAGCCAGTATTTTACTGCCAATTTTGCAATTCAAACACAATTTCAAATCGCAATTATTTTGCTTTAGTTCAATCAATGCTTGTGAATCAAATGCGGTGCGTGAATGAATGCCATATTGCGACCAATTGGTAATAATCTGATTGCTTTCTGAGGGCAATTGATGCAGAATATTTAAAGCTTTCTGACTGATGCTTTCGTTGCTTAACAGTTGCCCATACACAAACAACACAGGTACTACACTATTGATTAAAACAGATTGCATACTTGAAATAGACAAATCTGTGCTGTGAACCTTGCTTTCTTTCCCAAAAACATAATGGGTTTGCCAATATTCACTTCCAGGTGATTTAAAGAAATTCAGAATTTTTTTAACATCGGTTTCTTCTATCACTTGACTCAATAAATGATGGCTGTTAAAAATTAGTTTTGAAAACTGCGCCAATCGCATCGTGGGTAAATTGCCCGGACGCATTCTCATTTGTTTAAAAACCGACTTTTCCATCGCTTTTAAATGGTATTTTTTTGACAAAAATTGCCATTCTTTTCGGAGTGTTTCATGGTAGGTGCAGTCTATTTTTTCGGTTAAATAACCTGCCACACCAAATATCAAACTTTCTATCTGTAATAAATTGGATTGATGCTTTGCAATGATAGTAATAGGTAACGAAAAAGCCAATTGTTCAAAGGCATTGCCATTAATTCCAAAACCAAAACAACGGGCTATGGATACATAAAATACGGTATGCCAATCATTGTTTGATTGCTGAAGTAATCCCTTAACCCAATAAGTTTTTCGTTCTAATCTTTCTATAGATTTTCGCTCTAATACTTGACTAATTGTAAATTGATCTATCAAAGGAAGTCTTTTGGCGCACGAAACCCAATCTTGATTCCCTTTAAGAAAATCGTAATGTTGAAGCAATGATGTTTGGATTTTATTTTCCAAAGCAATACATGGCAATAGGCTGCCATCATTGCGAAAACAGTCCATATCGTCTTTTAATACAACATGTAATATAGTGTTGTTATAGGCAGGATTGTCTTGGTGCTTGTGTGTGTTCCATAAGTGAGAATGGGTGTGTAATTCAATATTACCAATCCATAAAGTATCGTCTATTTTAACATGTGCATTCAAAAAGTCGGGACCGGCATTGGTATTCAGATTACCACGCTTAAAAATTTCTACTTTTTGACCTTTACTGGTTTTGAGTTCGAAAGAATTAAACAATCCTGTCTGCCAAATAAATTGAAATAATTCTTCGTTCATTTGTTAAACTTCAAATATAAAAAAAATTAGGAAGATTGTACCAACCTTTGATAAACCTTTTGTTAATCTATAATGACATGTTAATCAATTAGAAAATATTAAAAAATGATAAACTGTGTAATAAAAAATGGTGTTCAATTCTAAGTTTCGGAAAATTAACTTAACTTTGTGATGTGGCAAATTTGTTTGATACCTTAACTCGCAATCAAAGAAAACCTAGAGGTTTTAAGTATAAGCCTATTTATTTTGATGCAGAAAAAGCAGAATTTAAAGCTTATGTTGAAAAACTTAGGGCAGAAAGAGATGCAGTTGACAAAGGGCTTTATCGTCCCAATTATAAAGGAAAATTCACTTCACAAATTGGCAAAAAATCTGGCTACCAGAAACAAATGTTGTTTTACAATTTACGTTTGTTGTTTATCTTAATTGGTTTGGTAGTAGGTGCTTATTACTTATACAATACTGGTTTGTTCAATACTGCTGTCAATAAATTCCTGAATCTTTTTAGCAATAAAGATGGATTGTATTAAACTATTACCTGACAACATTGCCAATCAAATTGCAGCAGGTGAAGTAGTTCAAAGACCTGCCTCTGCTGTTAAGGAGCTTTTGGAAAATGCACTAGATGCTAAAGCAACAGAAATTAAAGTCAATATAAAAGAGGGAGGTTCCACTCTTATTCAAGTCATAGACAATGGGGTAGGTATGAGTGTAACAGACGCTCGTATGTGTTGGGAACGCCATGCCACTTCCAAAATAAGTCAAGCAGATGATTTGTTTCGTTTAAAAAGTTTTGGTTTTCGTGGTGAAGCTCTAGCTTCTATTGCTGCTATTGCGCATGTTGAAATGAAAACCAAACGCAAGGAAGACGAAGTAGGTACTCATATTAAAATAGAAGGCAGTAAAGTGATAGATCAAAGCCCAATTGCGGTTGCTAATGGAACCCAATTTGCGATTAAAAACTTGTTTTATAATGTCCCTGCACGAAGAAATTTTTTGAAAAGTGTTGCCGTAGAAATGCGCCACATTATTGATGAGTTTATTCGTGTCGCTATTCCCCATCATTCCATTTCTTTCAGTTTATTTCACAATGAAAAAGAAGTTTTTTCTTTGAAACCAACTTCACCTATTCAACGAATTGCTGATATATTAGGCAAAAAAAATACGAATGGATTTTTGATAGTGGATGAAACACACGATTTGATAAATATTAAAGGTTATGTGGGCGAACCCGAAATGGCCAAAAGAACACGTGGGGAACAGTTTCTCTTTGTCAACAACCGTTTTATAAAGGATTCTTATATCAACCACGCTATTGTTAATGCTTATGACCAACTCATAGCCAAAGACCAATTTCCTTTTTATGTTTTATTTTTAGAGCTCGACCCTTCGCACATTGACATCAATATTCATCCTACCAAAACCGAAATTAAGTTCGATGATGAACGCTCTATTTACACATTGGTAAAGTCAGCCATTCGCAAAGCCCTTAACAATTATACGGCATTACCCGAGTTGGATTTTAACAAAGGAGATGGTTTGGATGCCTTTTCTTTTAAACCACCTACTCATTTTTCGAGTTCTGCACCTGAGCCAAAAATAAACAAAGGATTTAATCCTTTTAAAACAGAAGCAATGGATTCATTCAAAATGGTCCAAAACCAACAGTGGCATCAATTGTTTGAAAACAGTTTTATCGAGAAAAATACGACTCAAAATCAAGGGGAAGCCATTCAACATACTTTAATAAAAGATGAACAAGACTACAGAAATTCCGATTGTTTGATTTTACAAAGTGGTCATATCGTAAGTACCCGAAATGAGGCTTTGATAGTTATAGACCAAAGGGCAGCACATGAGCGTATTTTATTCGAGAAATATTGCGCCAATATCATTTACCGTTCTGCCGCCGTTCAACAATTACTGTTTCCTAGAACCATTCAATTAAGTCCTCCCGACTATGCCATGGTCCACGAGCTTTTGGATGATATTAAGGACTTGGGTTTTGATGTTGCCGATTTTGGGTCTAATTGTTTAATCATCAATGGAGTTCCTGCCGAAACCATTAAAGGGACCGAAAAAGAACTCCTTGAAAGTTTAATAGAAAGTTATAAAAACAACAGTACCCGTTTTACTGGAGACAAACGCCAATCGTTGGCACTGGCATTGGCACAAAATGAAGCTATTTTTAGAACACAAACCATTAATAAAGAGGAAGCACAAGACTTAATCGAAAGGTTATTTAAGTGCGAACAACCAAGCACAAGACCTAATGGCAAACCTGTTTATGTAGAACTCTCAAACTCAAATATCCTAGATTTTTTCAAATAAAAAAGCAGACATGAATCGATTATTTATTACACCCGTTATTAAACAAATTGTTATTGGTTGCGTGATTTTTTTTATAGGTGGCTTATTGTTAGAAAACAAACAAATAGACCTTAAAGAGTATCTCGCACTTCATTATATAAAAGCCGATTTATTTCGACCTTGGCAGTTTATCAGTCACATGTTTATGCATGGTGGTATTACCCATTTATTGTTCAACATGCTTGCATTGATAACCATAGGAGGAACGATTGAGAATTTTTTGGGAGGAAAAAAATTTATAACCCTTTATTTTGTGTCAGGGTTAGGAGCTGTGGCCATTCACATGCTTTCACAATGGATTGAATTATATCATTTAACAGGCATTTGGATACCTAATCCCGATATTTTTGATATTGAATTAATGGATGAGAAAACCATTAGATACAATACTGAATTTGTTAAAGAGGGTGCCAATATAAATACTATTGCAGGTATATTATTTACCAAAGTAGTAGGGGCAAGTGGTGCTATTTACGGAGTTGTTACTGCCTTTGCTTACTTGTTTCCCAATACCCAATTAATGATTATGTTTATTCCTTATCCAATTAAGGCTAAGTATCTAATTCCGGGTTTTATAGCCCTTGATTTATTTTTGGGAATCAGTAATTTTGGGTGGGATCCCATTGCCCATTTTGCTCACATAGGTGGTGCTATATTTGGTTTTGCATTGGTTTTCTATTGGCGTAAATTCGACAAAACAAACTTTTATTAAACACTTATAACGGCCTTATATTTATTCATTTACTCCACAAAAAAGTGATATTATCGTCACAAAAAAATAAGTTTTTAGTACCATATTATTTATAAAATTCATATTAATTTTGAACCGCATGAAAAAAATCAATTCTCTCTTATTTGTTTTAAGCATTTTATTTACCTTTTCAAGTACCCTTAATGCACAAACATCCAAAAAATACAGTGTCTATTTTGATGTCAATCAATCTACTATTAAACCTAATGATTACAAAACCTTAGACAGTGTTGTAGCATTAATTAAAAAACAACCTATTATCAAACGTATTCAAATAAGTGGATATGCCGATACTACTGGAAATGCCGAAGCCAATCAATTACTTTCCGACAACAGAACCGATACTGTAGCAGGCTATATTTTGAGTAAAGGATTAATGTCCTACAAAAAACTAATTACATCGGCTAGTTTGGGTGATAATAATACTGACAAAACTTTGTCTTTGGAAGAGCAAAGAAGAGTAGATATTGTGTTGTATTTTCCTAAACCAGACAGAGATACCATTATCCGTTTAGGTTGTATTTCTGCTTTTATTAAAGCCAATACTTTTGAGAATTTCAATAACAATGAACTAACTTTCAAATTGGAGTATATCAACAATAGCGAAGATTTAAAGAAAAATAAAATTCAAATGATAGACCAAGATGGTCAAAAATTATTGAGCAACGGATTGGTTAAGTTGGTGGCAATGTACAAAAGTAAACCAGTAAAAAACATCAAGCCAATAACCATTGAAATGCCAATTATCAATCAATTGAACAATTATGTGGTTTACAAATCTGTTTTAGACAAAACTAAAACAATGAGTTTTAAAGCAAGTCAGGATAAGGTAAGCTATATCGGTTCAAAAGCGGGTCAAGATGGCGAACCTTGTTTATTACAATCGTTCCAATTGACAGACTGTAACACTATAATGTGTGCAGGTATGAAAGAGCCTAATTGCTATTGTGCTGCCGACGCATTTGGTGGATTATTGTCTCCTGAAGCTAATAACGAGTTATTGAAATTGGGTGCTTCTAAAGGAGGGTTTTTATTAAACGATGGTTGTTTTAAGAAAATTGACCCTACAAAAGCACAGGTTGAAGTTTTGGATTTATTAAAGCCTGAAGAGTATTTAAATTTCTGTAATTCATTCCTTTATCCAGGAGTTGGAGATGTACCACAAATTGCCAAATATACAAGAGAAGTATTGCGCTTTGTAGACATCAACTTACCACAACAAGCAGCTGATATTGACCAAGTAATGATTAAGAAAAACAGTGTTTTATTAATGATTCCAAAAAATCAAATTAAGTTCCAAAAAGATAAAAAGTACGCCATCATTAATGCAGAAACCAGACAAGACAATTATTTGGTTTGGAACAAAAAAGCAATCTTTTCTGACTCTTGTAAGGGTTTAATCAATTGCGATTATTTAACCTTCGAAGTGCCATTTACAGGATTTTATACCTTGGTTGAACTTACACCATTGTCTAAAAACAAAGGAAAAGCTAAAACAGAGGAAGAGGGCGAAGAGGAAGAAGTGGTAAGTGATAGCAAAAAATTAAAAATTAAAGTTAAGAAGTTCAATAATGCAACAGTTGTATTTGGCGACAAAGGCAATAACTCCGCTGCTAATGCACAATTTATTGAAAACAAAGGCAAACATTCTATTTTAGAACCGAACATAGCTAAAAGCGAAAAAAACAATTATAAGTCACACTTATTTTTATGTTACGTGCTTAAAGATGGTAAGCGTTATGCTTGGATAGGCAATGGCAGTGAAATGAAAAAATCATTGTTCAGTGGCAATTGGAAATCACCAAAACTACAATATGTACCCGACGAAGAGTGGGACAATTTTGTAAAAAAACACTGCGAATAATAGTATAATAAACTTTTTAAAAAACCATTAAGAACCTGCACTAGTGCAGGTTTTTTTATGTGGTTACAATAAGTATTTCAATTAACTAAAACAGAATAATCACAAAACCTTGTTAAACCCAAAATAAGCATTAGAAAATCTATTACAAGCTAAATATCTTCAAATCAGCTAATTATTATTTTTCTTAACCATAGCTTTGGCTATGCTCTTCAAAAACCAATAAGCTGATTTTTTGATATTTAACTTTCATAACTAAGTTCTAATACTTTATTTGGGTTAAAAACACTTACCTTTGCAGCAGTTTATTTATTTGCGGCATTCTAAGCCAGTTTTCAGAAAGTTCATTTGCAATCAATGTATTTTTATTTTCTAGTTTTCAATGATAAAGTTTAATACTTTATTTCCGCCCTTATTTTTATTAAAAACATTTATACATTTTGCAATTTACAGATTTAGGCATTATTAAGCCCATTTTAAACGCCCTTACAGACGAGGGTTACACCAAACCAACACCCATACAACAACAAGCTATTCCTCATGTTTTAAAAGGAAAAGACTTATTAGGATGCGCCCAAACAGGCACAGGAAAAACAGCAGCTTTTGCTATTCCAATGCTACAACTACTAAGTCAAAATAATGCTACTAACACAGGCAAACGCCCTATTAGAGCCCTTATTTTAACGCCTACCAGAGAATTAGCCATTCAAATTCAAGACAGTTTTAAAGTGTATGGCAAAAACTTACACCTTAAACATTTTGTCATCTTTGGAGGTGTAAACCAAAACCCCCAAGTGGATGCTATCCATCGTGGTATAGACATCCTAGTAGCTACTCCAGGCAGATTGATTGACTTGATGAATCAAGGATATTTACAGCTTAATCAGTTGGAAATTTTTGTTCTTGACGAAGCCGATAGAATGTTAGACATGGGTTTTGTTCACGACGTAAAACGCATTATTTCTAAAATCCCAAGTAAAAGACAAACTTTGTTTTTTTCGGCAACCATGCCCAATGAAATACAAGCTTTGGCAAACAGTATTTTACGCAATCCTGTGAAAGTGGAAGTAGCGCCCGTTTCATCCACCGCGGATACCATTCAACAGTCCTTGTTTTACGTTTCTAAAGAAAATAAAAAGGATTTATTGGCTCATATTTTGGCTGACAAATCAATAGAGACTGCCTTGGTGTTTACTCGAACTAAACATGGTGCAGACAAACTAGTGAAACACTTAGTTAAATTGGGAATTACAGCGCAAGCTATTCACGGAAATAAAACCCAAAATGCAAGACAAAATGCATTGACTAATTTTAAGAACAGAACAACAAGGATATTAGTAGCGACTGATATTGCAGCCAGAGGAATTGATGTGGATGAATTAACCCACGTTATCAATTATGAGTTACCCGAAGTGCCCGAAACTTATGTCCACCGTATAGGTAGAACAGGAAGAGCAGGTCACAGTGGTATTTCTTTCTCTTTTTGCGAAGCCGAAGAAACCAGTGATTTAAGAAGTATTCAAAAACTGATTGGTAAAAACATACCCGTTCAAGAAAACCACCCTTACCACGAAATATTCGAAGGATTTACCAAGCGACCAGCTAAACCTAGCCGTCCAGCCAGAACACAAAGACCAAATGCAGGAGGAAACTCAGCAAGAAGTGGCAATAAATCTGGTAACGCCAAATCAAGCGGTCCCAAAAGAAGATATTAACTCAATTAAAGTTTAATTCTTTAAAGGAAAACGCCCCGGCGTATAAGGTAGTTTTAGCTTTTCTAAGGTTTCATCCAAACTGTCAACTAATGTTTTAAGCTGAACTGCTTTAGGATACAAAAGGTCTAATTTGCCTTTTACCTCGGCTAATTTTTCTTTATAAGTTGTGGTGCTTTCCTCTGTTGTGGCCCACAAGTTCCATACAATACCTTCCACAGAACCTACTAACCCTGAAAGGGTTTCAAATTCTCTGCGAGATAAACTGCTGTTGCCATATAATTCCAATTGAAGTTGATCCATCAATTTTTCAATCTCATTAATTTTGCTTGGCAATACATCAGGTCTAACTCGGTTTAATTCTTTCACGTAGTTGATTTTATTTCTAATCTCGCCTATGTAACCATTCAAACCTTGAATTAAGTGTCTTACGGTAGCTAATTCTGCGTTAAACGCACTGTTTTTCTGTAAAGAATTATCAAACAAAGATTTTATAACAAAAGGTTTTGCACTACTTAACTCTGTAAATGTATTGTTATAAAAAAGTTTGAAACTAACGTAATAGGTCCCCGGAATAGCGAGTGGTCCGTTGTCTTCACCTTCATAAGGATTGTCGGGATTTGGTTTGTGAAAAGAAACAGGACTGTTGGATTGGTATCTGCCATCCCAAACCAGTCTGTAAAAGCCTTTTTTGGCACCTTGTTTCATGCTTTTTACAAAATTGCCTTGGGCATCTGTAATAGTAACCAATAGGTATGGTGCAGCTTCCATGTCTTCTAATCTTATGCTGTCTTTGCTTGGATAATATTGGTTGACATTGTTTTTTTCTCTTTCTTTTCTCAACTCTTTAATAGTTTTGTAATCGTCTTTTAAGTAATATGAAATCGCAGTTCCTATGGCAGGATTTGGGGCATTGTAAAAACTTTCCCCTTGAAACGATTTTCCCTTGTGACCCAATGGGGTAGAAGGAATAAAGACCAAGCCATCTTTGATATCAAAAATTGTAATCTTTTGTTGTTTTAAATCATTTTCTAAGGCTGCTAACTTTTGCAAAGGACTGTAATCATCCAACACCCAAAAACCTCTTCCAAATGTGCCTAATACTAGGTCGTTTTCGCGCTCTTGAATGGCAATTTCTTTGACAATTACAGGAGGTAAATTATTGCCAAGTTTATTCCAATTGTTGCCACCATTTGTGCTGCAATAAATACCAAACTCAGTTCCGGCAAACAATAAGTTAGGATTTTTATGGTCCTCTGCCATGCACTGAACCGAGCCCCTTTCGGGTAAGCTACTTTGTATTGGTTGCCATGTTTTTCCATTGTCATTTGATTTCAACAAATAAGGCTTAAAGTCGCCATTTCTATGGTTGTTAAACACCGCAAATACTACATTCTTTTGGTGTTTAGACGCGTATATATTTTGAACTAATACTTGATCAGGAACGCCATTAAATTTGGAATATTTCGTCCAAGTTTTGCCAGCATCTTCACTTACTTGAATTAAGCCATCATCGGTTCCTACATACAATAAGTTTGAATCGAGCGGCGATTCTGAAAAGGCAGTAATATTACCATAAATACTGGTAGATTGGTTTTTGGCAACGGCATCCATACTCCACACTTTTCCCATTACGGGCAATTTATTTCTGTCTATTCCTCTGCTTAAATCGGGGCTTATCACCTGCCAAGTATTACCGCGGTCATTGCTTTTAAAAAGTTTTTGAGCCGCAAAATACAAAGTTTGATGGTGGTGGTAGCTTAAATGTAAAGGCGCATCCCAATTGTATCTGTAGGCAGGTTCTCCCGGTTTTTCTTGAGGTTTTATGTCCAAGGGTTCTCCGGTTTTTCTGTTATACCTTACCAATCCACCATATTGCCATTGTGAATACACAGTATTGGGGTCTTTGGGGTCAATAACTGATTTAAAACCATCGCCTCCCACAGTTACAAACCAATCCATGTTATGAATACCACTTGCGCTAATGGTACGAGAAGGTCCCCCTAATGTATTGTTATCTTGTGTGCCACCATAAATATTGTAAAATGGAAGGGCATTGTCAACGCTTACTCTGTAAAACTGAGTAATAGGCAAATTGCTTGCGTACTGCCACGATTTACAATCGTCCCAAGTTTGGTATAAACCACCATCACAACCCATAATTTTATGCTTGGTGTTATGTGGATTTATCCAGAGGGCGTGGTTGTCTACGTGTTTGTTTTTTTCACCCATTGCTTGCCATGTTTTACCGCCATCTACACTAAGCATTCCCCAAGTGTCCATGGCGTATAGTTTGTGAATATTTACTGGGTCGGGAATTATTTCCATGTAGTAATTACCAGCAGTGTGAAACGAAGATTGTTTTTCGAAACTTGCCCCTTTATTGGTTGACAGATATACACCCCCTTGGTCATCATTGGCTTCCACCATGGCATAAATATAGTCGGAATTAACGGGTGAAATGGCCAAACCTATACGTCCAACATCGCCTTTTGGCAAGCCATTTTCAAGTTTCTGCCAAGTGTTACCACCATCGGTACTTTTGTATAAGGCAGATTCAGGACCACCGCTGATGTAAGTCCATTCGTGTCTGCGTCTTTGATGGGCAGTGGCATATAATATTTCAGGATTTTTTGGGTCAAAATGAACTTCGTTAAACCCTGTATTTTCGCTCACAAACAAGCAGTTTTTCCAAGTTGCGCCACCATCCGTTGATTTGTAAATACCACGTTCGCCACCTGCACTCCAAAGTGGTCCGTAAGCAGCTACAAAAATAGTATTTGAGGATTTGGGATGAATAGCAATCATACCAATGTGTTCACTGTTTTTCAAGCCCATGTTTTTCCATGATTTGCCATTGTCATCCGATTTGTAAATACCATCGCCATAAGCCACACTTCTTTGGTTATTGTTTTCTCCGCTTCCCACCCAAACAGTATGAGCATTATTGGGGTCTATAGCTATACAACCAATAGAAAAGCTTGTTTGTCCATCAAAAATGGGTTTAAAGGTTGTTCCTGCATTTTCTGTTTTCCATACACCACCACAAGCAGCGGCGATATACCATTCCGAATAATTATTGGGATTAACGGCTATGTCACTGATTCTACCTGAGGTTACTGCAGGTCCGATTTCGCGAAACGAAAAACCGCTAATGACAGATTGCATAGCGTTATTATTGGCTTCAGCAGCAGGAGTAGTTGCTTTGTTTTTCTGAGCATAGGCAGAAAAGCTAAGAAGAAGGAGGAGCAATAAGGGAGTAAATTTCATTTTTGACAACATTTTAAAAGGTCAAAAATAAGAGAAAAAAGAGAAGATTGGAAATGGGGGTAAAAATTAGCCCAGTTTCAATTGTGGGTTGGGGATTTATTTCGTTTCGATAACTTGACCATCCTTGTAGATTTCGTAACCACTAATGTTTCCTATACTGTCTCTGTAAATCCACTTTCCTGTCTCAAGGTTGTCAAGATAATTTCCTTCTACGCTTATTTGTCCGTTTGGATAGTATTCATAATTTAAACCATTCTTCTTTCCATTTACATAGATAAATTTACGTTTTATTTTTCCATCTGGAAAATATCCAATTCCTTCACCATTCCATTTTCCGTTACGTTGAGTATACTCGATAAGCTTTTCACCTTTTTCGGTGTAGAAAATAACTTTACCATCACAACAATCTGTTGAACATTGCCCATTAATTATTTCAACTAGCTTTAGAGTCCCGTCTTCTCTCCAGTGTTTTCTTTGTCCAGTAAAGAATCCATTGGTAGTTATTGCCTCGTCTTTTTTATTTCCATTTTCGTACCACCATTCCCAGAGGCCTTCTTGTTTATCGTTAATCAATTTTCCTTTCATACCAAGTTGTCCATTTTCAAAATAAAATTCTTTAAGGTAAGTTAAGGTGTCGTTAGGACTATCGTAAGTCAAAACGTTTTTATTTTTTCCGTTTTCCCACTTGTCAATTACTTTAATGTGTTGCCCACTGTTACAAGAAAAAAATACGAATACTAGTATTGTTAAATATGGTCTTTTCATTGGTGATATTTGTTAAATTTATCAATAATGGTTAGTTAGCAGACGCAGTGGGGGATTCGAGTCTTGGGATTCTAAGCAATAATGTTCAATTTTGCTTAAAAGTTCTATCGAAGAACTACCGATGAATTTAGCACAAAATCCGCCATTTTACCAAACTGCTGTTGTAACCAGTTATTTCAAACTAAAATGATTTAAAGGGCCATTGCCTTTTCCTAATTTTTTGTTTGCCCCTGTTTTTATTACTTTATTAATATAATTACATCCATATTGAACAGCATCATTTAATGAATGTCCTAAACTTAAAAATGCTGCAATACTGGATGATAAACTACAACCAGATCCGTGGGTGTTATTAGTTTTGATTTTTTCGTTTTTTATCAGAATTATTTCATCAGAAATATAATTATATAGTATATCCAACATTGATGATGAATTATCATTTAAATGTCCACCTTTTAATAATATAGAAGTTTTAAATAATTGGCCGAGTTCTTTTGCTGAACGTTCCCTATTTTCAGTATTTATAGTAGAACCTAATAACAGTTCTGCTTCAGGGATATTAGGTGTAACTAATATTGCTTTTGGTAAAAATGACTTTAGGCAATCAATAGCGTTTTCATCTATGAGCTTATCACCTGAAGTTGCTACCATTACGGGGTCAATTACAATATTATTGATTTTATATGCTTCCAATTTATCAGCGACACATCTTATAACTTCACAAGAATGTAGCATGCCGATTTTAACAGTCTCAAATTCAATGTCACTCAATACAGCATCCAATTGTTTTTCAATATGAGAAACTGGCAAAGGATGGATGTCAAAAACTCCTTGTGAATTTTGTGCTGTTGTGGCTGTAATTACAGTTGCTGCAAATGCACCACAAGCACTTATACTTTTTATATCAGCTTGTATTCCTGCACATCCACCAGAATCACTTCCAGCTATTGATAATACACTGTTGTACTTAGTCGTTAAATTTTCCATTGCTCTTTATTGTATGCACTGTCCCAAAACATAAATTCTAGTTTAGAAGATCTTTCAAAAGCCAAAGTCATTTTATCTATTTGTTCCTCTGTTGTTTTCGAAGCATATTTATTCGTAATTTCAATAGCTTTAGTTACTGATTTAGAAAACTCTTCTCCACCATAAGTGTTAATCCAATTTTGATAAGGGTTTGCTACCATATGGTTTTGATTTGCCAAAATGTAATCACCAATTTCTTTATAAATAGTAAAACAAGGTAATACTGCTGCTAATCCTTCTTCAACCGAATAATTTGTGGTCATTTTTGTCAAGTAACTCACATATAACTCACAAGAAGGCGACATTTCTTTATTGATTTGTTTGCCATTTAGAAATTGTTGATGAAGATGATTTTCTACCTCGATTATTCCTGTTGCCGAACTTAAAAAAAATTGCATATCATCGCTATGCGCACATTTAAGACCAACTGCAGCTAAAACCTTTTTATAATTTTCCAAATATAATGAGTCTTGATTGATATAAAATTCAAATACATCATTAGGAAGTGTACCATTAATTAACTCATTAATAAATGGTTGCTTTTTAATTGCGTCAAGAATATAGTCGGTGGTTTCTCTTGCTTTTATAAACCAGTTTTGCATAATGTCTCTCTTAATTTTATAGTTTCTAATTCGGGATTTTCAGCTTTTGAAATGGAAGAGACTACCGCAATACCATCTGCTCCGTTTATAATTAAATCGTTTGTATTACTAATGTCTATTCCGCCAATGCAAATGATAGGTTTATTAGATAGTTTTTTTATCTTTTTTAGCCCTTCGATACCCAGAGGAATATCTAAATCCTCAGTTTTTGTTTTTGTTGCAAATACCGGAGATAATCCAATATAATCGACATCCAATTCATTTGCTTCAATGGTATGCATTTCATTACTCACAGATAATCCAATGATTTTATCATTCCCTAATATTTTGCGTGCTACAGCAAATGGTATATCTTTTTGGCCAACATGAAGGCCATCAGCATTTACGGCAAGTGCAATGTCTAATCTATCGTTAATTATCAAAGGGATATTGTATTTTTTACAAAGATTTTTGGTTGCAACTGCTCGATGATAAAAGGATAAAGTATTGCTTTTTTTATCTCTTAGTTGAATACTGTTCACGCCACCTTTTAAGGCAGCTTCAAGAATAAAAAAAAACATATTGTCTTCCCTAATGCTGTCATCAGTTACATACATTAATCCATAATCAAATTTTGCCATCTATCTTCATTTTATTCTTAATATCCTCAGAAGAAATATGGTATAAACAATCTAAAAAACAGGCCTGAAAACTTCCTGGGCCTTTTGATACATCCTCGGCCATTTCTCCAGTGATACCCATTATTGCCATAGCAGCAGTAGCTGCTTTATGAAAATCTTTTTCCACTGCAATACACGCTCCTACAATGGCAGTAGCAGTACAACCCATACCTGTAACTTTCGACATCAGTAAACTACCATTATGAATTTTAGTAACTCTGTCTTTTGTAACCACATAATCTACTGCACCACTTATAACAATGGTATTATTTAATTTCTTTGAAAGTAAAATGGCTCCCTCCAAAGCGTTTTGTGTGTCAATAGTACTATCAACCCCTTTTGTTGATTGGCTTAGTTGAGCTAAAGCCATTATTTCAGAAGCGTTTGCTCGAATAACCGATGGCGTTGCTGTTTCCATGATTTTTAATGCGGTTTCTGTTCTGTACTGCGATGCGCCTACACCTACAGGGTCAAACACGAAAGGT
This sequence comes from Bacteroidia bacterium, assembly GCA_040403495.1. Lineage (GTDB taxonomy): Bacteria > Bacteroidota > Bacteroidia > NS11-12g > UBA955 > JABMMZ01. The sequence goes on along the minus strand of JBBAKM010000022.1, from coordinate 8,175 downwards.
TTATTAAATTCATTTGATTTACTTGCAGATAACAGCATACTTTTTACCCAACTTTCACTTAAGGTGCCCATATTAATTACAAGTGATGATGATATACGAATAATATCTTCTACCTCTTCTATAGCATGTGCCATCACAGGAGAAGCGCCAATTGACAAAAGTGCATTGGCTGTATTGTTCATTACTACATAGTTCGTAATGTTATGTACTAAGGGTGATTTTGCTCTAATTTCTTCTAAAATTTGTATCATGTTGCTCATTGTAATGTCCTAAAATACGACTTTTTATAATTGGTTAAAAATTTCTTGTTTAAGAAACAAAGTTTCACAAATACAACCTATAATGGGTGGATTGGCGAAAATTTATCTCCTGTATTTTCAGTTTCCGTTCAACAAAATAAATACATTCTGTATAATTCTACAAAAAAAAGTTTAATAGGTTATTGGGTGGGAGCAACGGTGCACACCTATTGATGCTTGAATTTAAAGTAAGCTTAAACTTTAACAAAGCGTTTTTTATTGGGTTATAAAGACAACCCTTTTTACTAGAAAAATAAATGGGAAAAAGAGTAGATAAACTGAAGTTTTTTAATCCATTTTTTTGGAAATAAACAATTTTATGGCTTTTTCAAGTGAATTAATGAGGGTGTTATTTTTGTTCATCTTTACAGGAACTTTGTCTGCATTAAAGTCAATGCTTGGGATGTCATTTTTGTTGATGTAATAAATAGCACCACTTACTGTTGTAGCAATAATTCCCATCAGTGATTCGGGTTGTAATACCACTTTTTGATTGTCAAATTTAAAATACGTATTGGCATTTTCATCAAACACATAAATAGTTTCAAAAACCAACGGATTGTTGTCATTGTCATATAAAGTTAATTCATAGACTTTTGACTGTACATACTCATATTTAACATCCACATTATACAGTCCTGTTTTTATTAATTCGATTCTACGCTTAGCATTTACTGGTTTTAACCACATTACAGTTTTGTTAACAACGCTATCGTTTAAGGTATCCAATCTTGTTTTGCTAGTTCCTCTTAAACTCATGGAATAATCGAATTTTAATTGGCTGTTAAAACTGTATGCCCTTTCGTTTCGCTTTTTATTGTATTTGGAATAAGCTCGGTAAAAATTCTTTTTGTAAATGTTTTTCTTACTTTCCTTAACGACATCTTCATCATAAAAATACAAGATTAGTCTCACTATTTCTCTTTTTTCCTTGAGCAATACAACGCAGAAATCATCGCCTTTTGTGTACTCAATTTTAAGGTCGGAATACATTTTATTTTTGAAATAGTGTTCTTTGAATTTTCTGTATTTACTGAATTCATTGTTGTAAAAAGTGATGTTGTTAAAATGAATTAATTCAGGAAAATAAAGTTGCATTAGTGGCGTGTTAAATTGCATTCTCAACGCGGTAAATGAATCTCTTTTTTCTCTTGGAATAGATACAAATTTGACTAAATTTTTCTTGCGTACAAAAGCGGTGTTGTAAATGCCATGGTTTTTAATTTTTTTATTATCCCTGTAGAGGCCATTTTGGTAAGAAACTCTTTTGTTTATAAATTCTTTGTCACACAAATAGAAATAGTCCAAATCATTAAATCTACTTTCAAAACTACTAGTATCAAATAGATTGGGACTTACATAGGTGTATACGGAATTTACAAGTTGGATGTTTGCGCTTCTATTCCATTCCACAATTTGTGTATCCAATGGTGTTGGAATTATGTCTTTCTTTAAATCTTTCCATTCGTCGTCATTGGTATCAAATTCGTAAAAATTGTAAGGTTTGTTATCGTCAATAGAGGCCAATTCTATTTCTATTTTTTTACCTTCTTTTACTTGCAATTCTTCTTGCCCACTAAAAGCCCTTATTTCAAACATTCCTCCACTTGTTAGGGTTTCTTTTTTACCATCTATCGTTGTGGTCATGGGAATGCCACTGGCGAAAATACTAATGGGATTGTTCATTTCGCGATACACCAAGGTAATACCATTTTCTACAGATTCGCCTTTCGAATTCACAAAACATTGGTTCGGTATTGAAATAGTTGTTCCATTCTCAAACTTCAAAACAGTGTCTTTGAACCCATTGATAGATAAAGACTGAGGGTCGATTTTGAGCGATTCAATAGGTCTTTTGAAAGCTTCCTTGTAAGGCACAGAAGTGGGGGAGTTAGGCTCCCTGTTTTTGACGGTATTCTTGCTCTCTATCCTTTGATTTTCAATAATCTTTGATTGTTGAACAAAGTCAGAAAAACCAAACTGATTGATGACTTTGTTTTTTTCGTTTTCACTGCAAGTTTCGTCATTGTTTGCATACAGTATTTTAAAGCTTGTTTTATGGTCAATTAAAGCGTGATTATTGGTTTCAAATTCATTTTGTAATTCAAAAAAATTGACATTCGGTTTGTAGCGTTCTATGTTGACAAGCGTAATACTTTGCAATGATTTTATTTGACTTATATCTGCTAAATTTCCTTCATTAATATAGGATACTGAAACAGTATTTAAAAATGCTAATTTACTTAAGTTGGGAGTTAAAGAATTGTTTATAAAGTTGATTTGAGTGTCAATTAATTCAATGTTTTTCAGTTGCTTTAATTCTTGAAAAATGGTTGAGCTTAATGGTTGCTGATTGTTAACCCATGAAAAGGCCTGTAGCTGATTTAGTAATGTCTTGTTTTGTGCGAATACCGATTGGTTAATGTATTTAGAATGACTGATTCTAAGTTTTTTGATATGACTTAAGTCAAACATTGACAGAATATTGGATTGACTATTGCTCAGAGAAACCGTTAATTCTTCAATGTTTTTATTGGCAGAAACCGCCGTAAGGATGTCCATCAAAAAAGCTGAATCAACTTTTGAATCAATAGCAACTTTGTAAATGTCAGAATGTTGCCTCCATCGTTTTACTATTTTTTTGAAATTTTGCGTGTTATTGTGAAAATATATTTCTTCAATATTTTTCAAATCTTTTAGCTTTATTTCACTTTTATCTTGCGAAAATAAAATAGGATGAAAACCAATCACTAAGATTAACAAACATATGCGTTTCATACATTTACAACGAATATTTTCATTGTTTAGTATAAGCACATTTATAGACGTTTGTTATCTCGGCAAATCAGAGAAAAAGAAGCAGAACGAAGAATGTAGAACGAAGAAGTGAGAATGAAATCCAAAAACAAATTTTGCTTCCGAAAACTTGGAACTTAATTCTTCGTTTAAATGTAGAACGTAGAACGAAGAAGTGAGAATGAAATCCAAAAACAAATTTTGCTTCCGAAAACTT
>JBBAKM010000022.1:0-4763 GCA_040403495.1 Bacteroidia bacterium | reverse complement strand
GGAACTTAATTCTTCGTTCTTCATTCTTAATTCTTCGTTTTGTTCATTCTACATTCCTCGTTTTAACCAGCAGCGGATTCTACAACAGTATTATTAATAAAATCAAAATAATAATTACGGCACCTGCAGAAATATAGACGCCTCCACCTGAGCTAATTCTTTGAATCTTTTTCTCAATTGATTTTACCTCTTTTCTTAAAACCCTTTTGTCTGCACGACTTAAATCAGATTTATCTAAATCGTTAATTTCGTATAAACGGTTGTACAAACTAGCAGAATCGTCGGTTCTTGAAGCCGAATTAGATGAAGTTTCTTTGGGATTAACAGGTTTTGTGGCACTTACTGGAATTGGTGTAGTAGCAATCAAAATGATAGCTATTAATGATAGTAATTTTATTTTTTTCATTTGATGGATAATTAGGTTTCAAAATTGAACCTAAAAACCCATTTAACTATTGTTAAATAAATAGTATTAGTTACATAATTATTTTATCAGAAAAACAAACTAGCTACTGCTATAGCCGCAACTACACAAATAAGGTCAACCAATAGCATTATTCCTAATGTGTAGCGTGTGTTTTTGATTTTAATAGCTCCAAAATACACGGCTATAACGTAAAAAGTAGTTTCGGCACTGCACTGAAAAATACAACTTAAACGACCTGTAAATGAATCGGCCCCAAAGCTTTTCATGGCATCTATCATAAAACCTCTTGATCCACCCGAACTAAAGGGTCTCAACAAAGCAACTGGTAACGAATCTGTAATGTGTTTGCCAACCCCAAAATACATAAATAAATGTGAAATACCATTTGAAATAATTTCGAATAATCCGCTGTTTCTGAAAATTGAAATGGCCGCCAACATTCCCAATACATAAGGGAAAATAGTGACACCCGTTTGTACACCACTGTTTGCGCCGGTCACAAACGAGTTAAAGACACTTGTGTTTTTTAGGGTAAACAATTTCTCTTTGCTAAAAGCGTATAACAAAGTAATTAAGATAATCAGTAAGAGAATTATCGTTGACAAATTTCCTGTAAAATGATTTTTTGCAATCAAGCCCATTTGATTGATGTAGAGTAACAAACCAATGATTCCGCCTATTACCCCGAAAATACTCAACAACAATAAACGGCTTTTGAAGTTAATTTTCTGTTTGATTCCAACAATAATCAAAGCGGCTAAAGTACCAATAAATGAAGTGATGATGCATGGTAACATCACATCCGCAGGATTAGCAGCATTTTGAGCCGCTCTATAGCCAATAATAGAGGTTGGAATAAGGGTTAGTCCGGCGGCATGCAAACACATGAACATAATTTGCGCATCACTTGCCTTGTCCTTGTCAGGATTTATTTCCTGCAAACTCTGCATGGCTTTGAGACCAAAAGGAGTAGCAGCGGAGTCGAGACCTAAAAAATTGGCAGCAAAATTAAGTGTCATGTAGGAAATAGACTCATGGTTTTGAGGCAAACTAGGGAAAATTTTGACAAACAATGGACTGCTGAATTTGGCCAATTTTTCTGTAGCACCCGAATCAATCAACAACTGTAAAATACCACAAAAAAAGGCGAGATAAGCCATTAATGGCAAAATAATATCGAAAATACTGCTTTTACAGGTCGGTAGCAATCCATCTGATTTTTGAGTGCCGTAGTATACCTTAACCGTTTGTAAATTTGCTTCGTAAATGGTATCAATTTGGGTTTTTAGATTTTTGGAAATAAAGATTTTGTCTTCATTTTTTTGGAGACTGTCCCAAATTAATCTTGAAATTTCTGAGGGATATTTTTCAGCAATTAAAATTTTGTCGTCTTTTTTTCCATTAATCATGTGGTCGAGCGAATAGTGCTTGTCCATTATCAAATCAAGGAAAATAAATAGAATAGAAAAAATAAAAATTGCCAACCAAAATCTGCTCAATGCCATAACATAAAATTATTTAAGCAAATGTATTTAATTTCTCAATATTTAAAAGCTATTAATTTATTAGAGCAAAAGCTATAAATTTGAGCAATTTTTTACAACAATGTGGGTCGCAATTTTAATCGTCGTATTAGCTCTAAAAGGCTATTTTATAATGAGGTTTTGGAACAAATTTTTTAAAGCCTTTAAAACCGATTATACCTTTGGAAACAAAGACACTATCAATTTATTAAAACAATTAGATAAAAGTAATTTTTTGAGTGTGGAAGGTCAATTGGAAGCTTTAAAAACAGACCAACTGAATCATACTATTGATTGTATTGCTTTTGCTAGCTCCGAACATCAGTTGTTGAAATGGGTGACCCGTTCCGAAAAAAAAGCCGCTGCTTATTTGTGTTTGGGTGTGTATTATTATTTTACAGCTTGGAACAAAAGGGGTACAAAGTCAGCACATGATTTGAGCCATAAACAAAAGGAACTTTTTATACTTAATTTAAACAAAGCATTTACTGCAATTCAACAAGTAGATGGTCTTTTTTATACCGAAGCTCAAGCCAGATTAATAGCAGTTTATAACGGACTTAATGAACCCGAATTGGCAAAGGAAAGTTTTAAAAACGTGTTAAAAAAACACAAAGACAACCTATACGCATACCTCCATTACAGTGAAATAGTGTTGCCAAAATGGGGCGGTAGTTTAGAAGAAATGACGGAATTTCGTAAACAATGGCCTCAGATACTTTGGATTAAAAATACATTAGAAATGAAAGAAGCTTACGACCTTTTTATGCAAGGTGAAGTGGAATATGAAGATGGTTTTTTGAAAGCTCACATTCATCAGATTATTGATAAAGTAGAACAAGATTTAAAACGTACTCCTCCCGAAGGTCCGAATTTATACCGCATTTATGCTTATCTTTACTTATTAAGTATCACTAGAAACAAAAAAGAATTGGAGAAAAAGTATAAGAAATTAATGAAAAATAATTTGACCATTTTTCCATTTGGTATTGCGAGGTAATGATAAAAAAGATTATTAAGCAATGACGCCACTGCCTATAAGTTCATCGTTTAGATACCAAGCTGCAAACTGTCCAGGAGCAACGGCTTTAATAGGGGTATTAAACACGAGATACCATCCATTTTCTTTGTAATGTAATGTCGCTTTTATTAACGGTTGACGGTATCTAATTCTGACCATCAACTCACAACTGCTGTTAAGTGCAGGTTTTAAATCTTCTCTAATCCAATGCACATCAGAATGGGGCATGAATATTCCGTTTCTGAGTAATCCAGGATGACTATCACCCATTCCAACATAGACGGTATTGGTTGTAACATCAGTTGCTATTACAAACAAACCTTCTGATTTGCCACCCACATTCAAACCTTTTCTTTGACCTATGGTAAAATAATGCGCACCCGAATGTTCACCTATTGTTTTACCATCCGTAATTTGGTAATGATAAGCTTGGGTTATTTCATCCAATTCGGTGTGCTTGGTTTCAATATTTTCTGACGAGTTATAAAGAGGAGATTGAGCGTCTATTTCTACGATATTTCCTTTTTTGGGAAGGAGTTGTTGTTGTAAAAAGACAGGTAATTTCACTTTTCCAATAAAACAAAGTCCCTGTGAATCCTTTTTATTGGCAGTGGTTAGATTTATTTGAGCCGCCAATTCTCTAACTTCTGGTTTGGTAAGTTCCCCTATAGGAAACAGTGCTTTGGCAAGTTGTTCTTGCGTTACCTGACACAGAAAATAACTTTGGTCTTTGTTCCCATCAACTCCGGCTAGTAATTGGTATACGGGGCCATTATCGGTTTGTAGGGTTCCTTTTCTGCAATAGTGTCCAGTGGCAACATAATCGGCACCCAATTGCAAAGCAGCTTTCAAAAAAACATCAAATTTTATTTCACGGTTACATAGTACATCAGGATTGGGGGTTCTGCCAGCTTTGTACTCAGCAAACATGTAATCTACAATACGTTTTCTATATTCATCACTCAAATCAAGTGTTTGAAAGGGAATATCCAAACTTTCGGCAACCAACATGGCGTCGTTGCTGTCGTCTATCCATGGGCATTCATCACTAATGGTAACGGAGGTATCGTGCCAGTTTTTCATGAATACACCAATCACTTCATGCCCTTGTTTTTTCAACAAATAGGCTGCTACTGAAGAATCCACGCCACCACTTAAACCAACAACGACTTTTGCCATTTATATGGGTACAAAAATAGTTAAATAATGGTTAATAGTTAATGGTTAATAGTTATTTGTTTAGGTGTTTAATGGGTTTAAATGGTTGAGGAGGTTTCACGCCGTTCAGCGTGATTGTTTATTTGTTTGTCACTCTGAGGCTCTCGAAGAGTGTTTATTTGTTTATAGGTGTCACTCACTAGGCTGAGCCTAGTCACGTGAGAGTAGCTCTCGAAGGGTGTTTAATGGGTTTAAATGGTTGAGTGGGTTTAAATTGTTTTTTTGTTTGTCACCCACTAGGCTGAGCCTAGTCACGTGAGGGAGTTTATACTGAGTTTGTCGAAGTAAAGAGTGTTTAGGTGTTTATGCGCTTAGATGTTCTCATACAGTTTGTTATTTTAACTATGGAGGATTTCATCTCACTACGCCTACAGTAGGCTATTCCCATGCTCGAGGAGCATCTCTGTGTTCTCTTCTCCTCCCTCTCTCTGTGGACTCAGTGTTTTCTCTGCGTTCTCTGTGGTTAGAGTTTCCATTAAAAGCGTTTCGAAGAGTGCTTTTTGTCATCTTTTTTGCAAAGGAAAGGCAAAAAAGTCGCCAAAAAGGATTGTGTGTGTTTACTCATAACCTCGGG
>JBBAKM010000021.1:0-51810 GCA_040403495.1 Bacteroidia bacterium | reverse complement strand
TATTGAGATCTAAAAGTTTAGCCCTTAAGTCAAATTTACGTCCTACATTAGAATTGGAAAGTGGTAGTAATGATCCTATGGCTTATGTTTTAACGATTGCTTTTTTATCATTGGTTGTTAATCAAGATCAAAGTGTGGTAAGTATAGTAGCAATTTTCTTTCGTCAAATGTTATTAGGTGCAGCTGCTGGTTTTTTGTTTGGAAAATTAAGTAAATTAATCATAAACAATATTAAACTCGATTTTGAAGGGTTGTATCCTGTATTAATGATTGCTTTAATGTTTATTACATTTTCTTTTACTGATTTTGTAGGCGGTAATGGTTTTTTAGCTATTTATATTTCTGCGGTTTATTTAGGGAATCAAGATATTATTCATAAAAAAACAATATTGAAAATGTATGATGGATTAGCTTGGCTTATGCAAATAGTATTGTTTTTAACATTAGGTCTTTTGGTTTTTCCTACCCAAGTTTATCCAATTATCGGATTAGGACTTATTATTTCCTTATTTCTTATTTTCATAGCTCGTCCAATAGGTGTTTTTTTGTGTCTTCTGCCTTTTAAATGGAATATAAAACGAACTTTCTACATTTCTTGGGTAGGGTTAAGAGGAGCAGTTCCTATTGTTTTTGCTACCTATCCTCTTTTGGCTGGTATAGAAAAAGCCAATATGATATTTAATATTGTGTTTTTTGTTTCTGTTACTTCTGTTGTAATACAAGGTACAACTTTATCTGTAGTAGCTAAGTGGCTAAAAGTTGCTTTGCCTGAAAAAGAAAAAGTGTTTAATGATATGGAAAAGTTTTTTTCGAACCATCCCAAATCAGCTATTGGTGAGTTTCAAATCCAAGATAATTTTTTTGCAGTTAACAAAAGAATTGTTGACCTAAATTTTCCAAAGTCAGCCTTTATAGTAATGATAAAACGAGATGGTGAATATATTAGGCCAGGAGGATCTACTCTAATAAAAGGAAATGATCTTTTAGTGGTTTTAGCCGATAAAAAAGAGGAGTTAAATAAAATTGATAATTGTCTCCAAAAATCATTGAAAGAACGAAAGGTGATAGCCGATATAAATGAAGATATTTCAAATGAAACCTTGAACTAATTCTAACAAATGAAAGCCCTATTTTGGAAAGCATACACGCATTTAAACAGGCATCAAGCCATTGATTTGCTCAAACAAATGATCTCTCAATATGGCGCAATCATGGATTTTAAACCTTTCTCTGACCTCGATTTGTCGCTAGAAATTAGTGTCAATGAAGACCGATTGACGGCTTTGTTGCACTCTCTCAAAGAGCATTTTACCATTGAAGCACCCGATTTTTCTGTCGAATCAAATCAAGAACGCTTACTTTATCTAAACATCACCTTTACCCAAAGTACAGGAAATTTAACCGTTGAAGTGCCTGCAGTCCCTGGTTAAAATCTGTTTCCATGAAGGGTTTAATATATTGTTATTGTGAAGTTCGTAATCAAGGGAATACTATTTTGTTTAAAATTGCGTTAAAAGATTAAAATGAAGAACAAGCTATACATATTACTTACAATGATGTTTTTCTCATTCCCATTGTTTGCACAATCTGTTCTTCCTGAAAATGATGATTGGAAAAGATTTAAAAAAAATCAAATCCCTAAATTTAATGTGCCCAAAGAAGATTCCCTTACCATTGTAATTCCAATGCAATTTAATGAGTCCATCACCAATACTTTAATCAGTAATATTCCACCTATAGAAATTTATTCAATAAACTTAGTTTATACCCAATACAAACTCAGTGAGCAGTTTAACCAAACACAACTCAATGAAAAACGGATGAATAAGTTGTATCAAAAAATGCCTTTAATCAAAAACAATGGGATGATTAAATGGCTATTGACCGAACAAACAGAATGTCAAGATAAAAACAGCTGTCTCGGTTTTTTTCATGGAATAGTTATTAAGCTGAAAGATAAAGCCACTATCAGAGAGTTTAATTTGTTGGACGATTATTATAACCTTTACAAATCGGCCTATATCAATACTTACAACTCAAAAACAACTAAGGAATTACCGCTAGGATTTATTGAACAGTGTGACACTATTGTCAAGAAAGTGCGTTCTTCATTTCAATTGGCAAAATTGAAAACCATTTCCTTTGAATCGGATTATACACTGATTAAATATTTGAACAAAAACTTAAAAACAAATCCTCAATTTTCAATTCATTTTATTTATGACAAAGACAATAATTTAGAGTTTCACCCCGATTATCCTTTGCCTGTTAAACAAAAAGAAGTGCTCAATTATGTACGAAATCATGTTTTAATAAAAAGGGCAAAATATCAAAATAAATACACAGACGCCGAATTTGAAATAGCATTTGATTTTAGAACGCTCAAACAAATAAAGGTTCATCAAAGTCTCTATTTGCCAAATGGCGAGTTGGTAAATGAAGATGAAGCTATGTTTACATCGGTTAAAACCGTTCAATGTAAAAGTATCGATACCGTAACAAAACGAACCCTTATTTACAAACAATCGCCCGATTTAATATTAAAAGTGCTCGACCGAAACAAGCAATGGAAGAATTGTTTAGTGGTAACCGATGTAACGGGAAGTATGTACCCTTATTTAGCACAATTTAAACTATGGCATCAGCAAAACATTCAATTTAGCACCAATCGTCAGTTTGTGTTTTTTAATGATGGCAATAGAACTCCTGATAAAAACAAAGTGATGGGAAAAGTAGGAGGGGTTTATTTTATCAAAACTGCCCATTTTGATTCGTTAATGAACTTAATGCAATTGGCAATGTTACGTGGCAATGGTGGCGATATTCCTGAAAATAATATTGAAGCGATTTTGACCGGAATTAGAAGGGGGCAACAAATCAAAGAGGTGATAATGATAGCAGACAATATGGCAACGCCACGCGATTTAGACTTATTGTCGCAAATTAAAGTACCTATTCGACTTATCTTATGCGGAACTCATACAGGGCCATTTAATATAAGTTATCTGAATATGATTAAGAAAAACAAGGGCAGTATTCATACGATTGAAGAAGACTTGACCAACATATCTTCTATTAAGGAAGGCGAAATTCTTTACTTAGAAGGCAATAAATATGTGTATAAAAAAGGCAGTTTTAAAGTGCTACAACCTTAATTATTTTTTGTGTTTTTTAAGAATTGAAGACACAATAGTTCTTAAAAAATAATAAAAAGGTGTAGTCGATTATTGTTTTTTGCAAATAAATTGGATTTATACTCTTTTTTGGGAATTTTTATTATTAATTAATTGTAATTTGATTTATCGTTTAGTGTTTTTTAATATTTCGCTTGAAGAGTTGTATTTATATTTGTATCAATTAATCTTTAATATTATGAACATAAAAAAAATATTCAGTTTAGCATTACTCTCAGTATTGTTATTAATTAATCAACAGCATGTAAAAGCTCAAGCATTTCAACAAGAAGATGTTGTGTTTAGCTTAGGTTATGGAATGCCCAATCTAACTAAATCTGTATTCAAAGCAGCCTTTGAAGGAGAAAACGCTAATGTTAGTGGATTTGGTCCATTACATGCTAAAGTAGAATATGGAATTTCAGATAAAATAGGTATCGGACTTTCAATCAATCATGTTAGTACAAAGTTTGATGCTCAGTATTTCGATGATGTGGCAAATAGAAACTACTTTGCAAATTATAATTACAATTCCACTAAATTCAATTTGAGAACGAATATTCATTTTTCAAACAGTGATAAATTAGATGCCTATTGGGGATTTGGTGTAGGTTATGGAATTGGTTCAGTAAGTGTATCAACGAACGATCCTGATTTGGAAGATCTTGACTTAAGCGATGGTGGCTTAGGTTTTGAATCAACATTGGGACTTAGATATTTTGTTACAGAAAATGTAGGCCTTTATACCGAAGTTGGTTTTGCTAAATCTATTATTCAATTCGGTTTAAATTATAAACTTTAGTAGTTGCTGTTTTTGATTGAATAACAAGAAAAATCCAGATTTATTCTGGATTTTTTTTATGGATAAAGTCTTTCTATTGTCCAATTGTTTTCCGTTTTCACAAACCTTAATCGGTCGTGTAATCGGTTGGGTCTGCCTTGCCAAAATTCTATTTCTGTAGGTTTGATAAGATAACCACCCCAATGTTCAGGTCGTGTCGGTTTTTCAACTCCATATTTATTCAAGGCCTCTTGCATGGCCTCCTCCATTAACGTTTTACTTGTCAATTTTTCACTTTGTGAACTAACAATAGCGCCAAGTTGACTTTCCAATGGACGTGAATAAAAGTATTGATCGCTTTCTTCGGCACTTATCTTTTCAACTGTTCCTCTAACTCTCACTTGTCTTTCCAATTCCAACCAAACAAAATTCATACTTACATGCGCCTGTTGTGTCATGTCATTGCCTTTTTTGCTGTTGTAGTTGGTATAAAACACAAATCCCTCTTCCTTGATTGCTTTTAATAACACAATTCTGCTGTCAGGTCGGTTTAAGCTATCAACGGTTGATAAACAAAAGGCATTGGGTTCCAATAGTTCGGCTTCCAAAGCATTGTCAAACCAAAGTCTGAATTGATGAATTGGATTGGCCTCTACATTCTCTTCGAGTAATTCCGAATGGCTGTAGTTTTGTCTGAGTGCAGCCAATATCTCTGGCGTATGTTTCATTATTTAAATAAACTTTTTAATTTTAATTCAATGACTCCAAAAAAGGCTTCTTTGAAAATCTTTTTACTCATTTTGGATGTGCCTAACGTACGGTCGGTGAAGATAATAGGAACCTCCACAATTTTAATTTTTTGTAGGTAGGCTTTGAATTTCATTTCTATTTGAAAAGCATAACCTTTGAACTTAATTTTGTCTAAATCAATAGCTTCTAATGTTTCACGAGTGTAACACACAAAACCTGCTGTAGAGTCGCGAATACTCATGCCTGTAATCAAACGAACATAAGCGCTGGCATAGTAACTCATTATCACTCTGCTCATTGGCCAATTGACAACATTGACACCCGTTACATATCGAGAACCTATCACCAAACCAGCCTTTTCATTTTTGGCTGCATCTAGTAATCGGATAAGGTCGTCGGGATTGTGAGAAAAGTCAGCATCCATTTCAAAAATAAATTGATAAGGACGCGCCAAACACCATTTGAATCCTGCAATGTAGGCAGTCCCTAAACCGTTTTTTTCAGTTCTTTCAAGCATGTGAAGTTTTTCGGGAAACTCCGCTTGCAACTCTTTTACTTTGTTAGCTGTGCCGTCAGGCGAACCGTCATCAACGATTAAAACTTCAAATGAAACTGGTAATTGAAACACTTTTCTAATAATAGCTTCGATGTTTTCAATCTCATTGTAGGTCGGTATAATTACTATTTGTTCAGACAATTGGATAATTAAATTTTTTATCGGTGCAAAATAACATTTATTTTGTAGCAATTTAAAATCAAATGATGCATAAAGCGGTTTTTTTCGATAGAGATGGGGTGTTAAACCACGAGATAGGAAATTATGTATGTAAAAAAGAGGATTTTAAAGTGCTCGATGACAGCGTCGCTTGTATCAAATTTGCCAAAGAAAATGGGTTCAAAGTTATTGTTATTACCAATCAAGGAGGTATAGACAAAGGCTTGTATTCTGCCGAAGATTTAGCAGGGTTTCACCAAATTTTACAAAATGCCTGTTTGGAGAGTGGCACCATTATTGATGACTTCTATTACTGTAAGCATCATCCCATTGTAGGAAAATGTTTGTGCCGTAAACCCGATTCAATCATGTTAGAAAAAGCCATCGCAAAACACCAAATTGACAAAAACCTTTGTTTCATGATTGGAGATACCGACAGAGATATTGATGCCGCAACCAAAGCAGGGATTAAAAGTGTGCTTATACAACCTAATCAACCCAAATTGCATCTCATACAAGAGGAAATTCAGAAAATCAATAATCAAATAAATCATTAAATTTGTAACTATGTATTCGTTAAAAAAGATAAGCATTGTATTATTCGCTTGTTTAGCCCTAAGTGCTAATGCACAAACAAAGCCGGCACCCAAACCTGCTGCTAAACCAGCAGCTAAACCAAGTGTGCAAAAAACAACAAAACCTGCAACGAAAAGTCCAAAACCACCTGTTCCTAAGGTTTCTTATTCTATCAAAGGTCAGTTGGAAGGATTGGGAAATCACCTTTTGGTGCTTAGTATATTTCAGTCTAAAACTACCAAATTAATTGATTCAGTTAGAACTGATAGGGAAGGTAATTTTGTGATGCAAGGCAAAGTAATGGAAGATTGCATCGTTTATTTACAATACAGTAAAAACACAGCAGTGCCTATCATTATTGAAAATGGAATGGACGCCAATGTTAAAATATTCCCTTTAACCCAAGGACTCAACTATGAAATAACAGGTACTAACACTGAAAAGTCACAAAATATTTACAAGTTTATCAAACAATACACCACTTACATGCGTGATTTGGGGATGTTGGAACAACAAATCTATTCTGAAAAAGACGCTTCTACAATGTATAACATGCAAGTGGAGTTTACTTTGAAACAAAAAGCGTTATCCCAACTCATTGAGGATGTTATTAAAAATGGATCTCCATTAGAAGCCTACTTTGTTCTTCAAGAATTTGTAGAGGAAAAAAAAGCGCAAGATGTAAAGGGTATCATGAAAAAAATGGAACCTAATATGGTGAAAAGTGCCTACTACAGTGACTTAAATGAAATTTACGAAAGCACTCGTTTTTTAGCCATTGGTGAACCCGTTCCTGATATTGATTTACCTCAACCAGATGGCACTAATTTGAAACTATCTTCGTTAAGAGGAAAGGTTGTTTTAATTGATTTTTGGGCCAGTTGGTGCGGACCTTGTCGTGCTGAATATCCAACATTGAAAAGAAACTATGCTAATTTTAAGGACAAAGGTTTTGAAATCTATGGTGTCTCATTGGATGATAAAGTTGCAAATTGGACCCTTTCAATTGCCAATAGCGGATTAAATTGGAGACATGTAAGTGACTTAAAAGGTTGGGCAAGTCAAGCTGCAAAATTGTACAAAGTAACTGGAATTCCTTTCACAGTATTGATTGATAAAAATGGACTAGTAGTAGCGAAAAACCTTAGAGGAGAAGAGCTTGACAGAAAGCTTGAAGAATTGTTTCAGTAACAAATTGATAATTTAAAATTAACTTTATAGTCAGTTTAAATCATTTGTTTTGAATCGTATTAAAAATGAGTTCACAATTATCATACAAAATCTTAATCGTAGATGATGAAATCGACATCATCGAATTATTAAGTTACAATTTAAAGAAAGAAAATTTCACAGTTGTAGCGGCCATGAACGGTAAAGAAGCCATTCAAATCGCCCAAAAAATGAAACCGGACATTATTCTAATGGATGTAATGATGCCTGAAATGGATGGAATTGAAGCCTGCCGACAAATTAAATCAATACCTCAACTCGTTAATACGCCTCTTATTTTCTTAACTGCAAGAGGTGAGGAGTTTAGCGAATTGGCTGGTTTTGAAGCTGGTGCTGATGATTATATTATTAAACCTATTAAACCAAGGGTTTTAATCTCTAGACTGAAAGCTATCCTAAGACGTAACCAAAGTGATGCACCTAAGACAGATGCAATGAACTTCCAAGATCTTAAAATTGACCGTGAAAGTTTCAGTGTAACATACAAAACTAAGGTGTTGCAATTCCCTAAGAAAGAATTTGAATTACTTTCTCTACTTGCTAGCAAACCAGGAAAAGTGTTCACCCGTGAACAAATCCTAGAAGCTATTTGGGGCGATGATGTTCTTGTCGTTGACAGAACTATTGATGTGCATATTCGTAAAATTAGAGAAAAACTCGACGATAATTACATACAAACCATTAAAGGCGTAGGCTACAAGTTTGAAGTTTGATTAAGAAGATAACACCTGAACGAATTGCTTTTCTAACGACTCTCGTACTTGTCGTAATTTTTTCGTGTTTCTTAGTTTATTTTAAAATTTATTGGCTTAGCTTTCTTCTGTCTCTCTTTATTTTTGGGAGTCTTTCTTATATCATCATCCTTTTTACCCTCGAATACTTCATTTATCGTAAAATTAAGTTGATATATAAAACCATTCACAACTTCAAAACCAATAAAACTAAACCTTTAAAATTTATTGATGATTTTGACATTGACCCTATTAAAAGAGTTAATGATGAAGTGAAGGAATGGGCAAACGACCAAATCAATGAAATGAACAAGTTGATTGCCAATGAGCAATACCGCAGGGAATTTCTAGGTAACGTATCGCACGAACTCAAAACACCTATTTTTAATATTCAGGGTTACATAGAAACCCTTTTAGATGGGGCCATTGAAGATGAAGAGGTGAAGTTTAAGTTTTTACAAAAAGCAGCGACAAGCGCTGAAAGATTAAACACCCTGGTGAATGATTTGCTCGATATTTCTAAATTAGAAAGCGGCTCATTAACCATGAATTTTCAGGTTTTTGATGTCAATGAATTAACGCGCGAAGTGTTTGAAACATACCATAAATTAGCTTCTGATAAATCTATCAAACTGAAAATTAAAGAAACCTGTGACGAACCCTTTAAAGTATTAGCAGACAAAGACAGAATTAGACAAGTTCTGAATAACTTAATAGCCAATTCTATCAATTATGGTGGCAAAGAAAACGGGGTTATTAAGGTTGGTTTTTTTGATATGGATACTTATGTTCTTGTTGAAGTGGAAGACGATGGAGATGGCATTGAACCTGAACATTTACCACGTCTTTTTGAGCGTTTTTATAGAATTGACAAAAGTCGTTCAAGAAACAGTGGCGGTTCCGGTTTGGGTTTGTCTATCGTTAAACATATCATTGAGTCGCACAATCAAACCATTAATGTAAGAAGCTCCTTGGGCAAAGGCACTACATTCGCCTTCACGTTGGGTAAAGCCACCCAAAAACCTAATTAGTTGGTAATCAACTAAAAGTGAAGCCAATGGCCTCTGAGTTTGTTCTGACTCCATTCTAAAGTTGGCGAAGGGACTTTGATGCAGTTTAATACAAAAAACACCTTTTTTAAAGTCTTACTCTTGGTTTTGATTTTAGTGAAATCAAAATCCAATGCAAAGTAATATTGTCTGTAACGCAACAAATCGGTTCTGTCTATATTCTGCTGTGTTGATTTGTCAAACCATTTGTTTTCGTATCCCCCTAACAATCCATTTGCGCCCATTCCCAAAGCTAATCCAAAATAGGGGACTTTGGTTTTCTTTAAAGGGCTGTAGGTCAACCAATAGGTTTGAGCATTGTAATCTTTCAACAAGGAAGTTTGGAAAGAATTACCCAATGTATTTGGTCTTAATGCTGCATATTGACTAGGGGAATAGCTGAATTTTAATTTGATAAATTGGTCGTGCCACAACGCTTCTTGACCAATACACAAAGCTGACCCGACAGTATTGGCAATCAAATCGCCCGTACTAGCACCCCAACCTTGTGAGAATCCATCAAAAACCTCAATAGGGGTTTGGAAAATAACGCCCATTAATCCCCATTTCCACTGATTTTTAGCAGACACTCCTGCCCATTTTGCACTTTCTATACCAGTGTAACTTAAGTAGTAAGCAGAAAAAGCATGTCCCACTTTGTCCATCTGCAACCATTCTTTGTTGTCATTAATGAAAGTAAAAGATTGAGAAGGGTATCCCTTGTACCAAAGTTGATACAAAGCAGCATGGGTTACAACAGTGCCGCCAATGCCAATTCCAATGCACAGTTTTTGTCTTTTGAAATAAGAAATAGAGTCATTATTAATTATTAAGGTTGAATCATTGCCATAAGATGTTTGGCTATAAATCATCAATAAAACGATAAATAGCAAACGAATCATCCCTTATTTTAATATACTAGATTGACAAGCATCAAGAATTTCAATGGCTTTTGCTCTGCTGGAACTTTCCGCATAAACTCTAAGTACAGGTTCAGTACCACTCGGTCTTATCATCACCCATTCTTCATTGCCTAGGTGGAATTTAAATCCATCCAAATCTTCGGTTCGTTCAATGTTGTATGGACCAAATGACTTGTATTCATTTCCTTTGCAAGCCTTAATAATAGCTTGTTTTTGTGCTTCTGAAATATGTAAGTCGTAACGTTCTACTGCAAATTCACCTACAATGCTGTAAACTTCTTGAATTAATGCTTCAATACTTTTGTTTTCTACAGCCATGTATTCAAGAATTAATAATCCCATCCATATACCATCTCTTTCAGGAATATGTCCTTTTACTGCAATACCACCACTTTCTTCTGCCCCAATTAATACATCGTCATTAATCATCAATTCACAAATGTATTTGAATCCTATTTTTGTAGTAATAGTGGTTAAGCCTAAATGTTGTGCTAGTTTTTCAACTTTATTGGAAACACTGAAACTTTTTACAATTTTACCATCCAATTGTTTGTGCTTGTTTAAGTACAACATCAAAAGTAAAATAAGGTGATGTGAATCGATAAATTGTCCTGAACTGTCAAAAAAACCAATTCTATCGGCATCGCCATCGGTAGCTAATCCGCAATACAAATTCGGATTTGCTTTTATCATTTCAGAGAAAGGAACTAAGTTCTTTAAAATAGGTTCAGGTGCGACACCATTAAATCCTGGGTTGAAATCGCAGTGTAATTGACTGGAATTAGGTAATAATTTTTTAATCACATTTTGACCTGCACCATACATGGCATCGTATGCAAAATGGGTTTCGTAAGCCTTAAGTTTTTGAGTGTCAAATTTCTTTTCAATTTCTGACATATAAATGGCTTCAAAATCATGATAAACAATACGTCCTTCGTCGATATGTTTTTTTAATGTGTTGCTTTCAGGATTGTACTGATAATCTATTAAGGCTTCAACCTTGTCAATTTCAGAAGGCACTACAGGTCCACCGTATGAAGCTTTCAGTTTGTACCCGTTATAACTTGGCGGATTGTGACTTGCTGTAATAATAACACCACAAAAAGTATTGAGAGCCGTATTCGCCATTGAAATCATAGGCGTGCTGCAAAACTGATTAGATAAATAGACTTTAATACCATGATCGGCCAAAACATAAGCTGTTGTTTCAGCAAACATTTTACCACCAAATCTACAATCGTAACCTACACAACAAGTGTGATTGTCGCTGTTTCCTAATATCCATTCAGCGGTAGCTTTTGCTAATTTAGCGACATTGCTAACAGTGTAGTTGTCTGCTATAATTTCTCTCCATCCGTCGGTTCCAAATTTTATTTGATACATATCTTAATTATTCTTTTGAGTATTTTACGTAATTTCTAACTTGCGACCATTTGTATTCTTTGATGGCTTTGATAAATAAATCGGACTCATCTAAGGGAATTAATTCGCTGTTTATTTTATATAAATGATATTGAAATTGTTTTTCTATTAACACATCTTCTAGAGATTTGAATGAAAATAGCAATTGCCATTTGTTAAACTCTTCGATTGTAATATCATTCAATGGTTTGTTGTTTACAAAGATGCGAATACTAACAGGAGTGTATGTTATGCTATTTTTATTTTTTTGCCAATATTCTGTTATTTCAATTCGGGTTACAATAACATCGCTCATCACGCGATTGCTGTAATATTTACTTCCCCCTATGTTCAATAAGGTCGCTTTGTTGGTGTTGAGAAATTGCTCTACAGATTCGTATATTAAACTTGCAGGGTCATTGACTTCTCCGGGATTTTTGTCCAAGGCATACACCATCATTTTGTCGTTTTTAAGAACATGCAAACCTTGAATTCTTTTTTTAGGATTGGCAAATGCATCCCTTTTAATTTGAATCGATTTGTTGATGTCGTTAAAAAAGGTGTTGTTCCCAAATTGCATCAAATTAAACACATACTTTCTGGAATACAAGGCTTCAGCATAGTTGAGCATTGCACTTCCATTGACATTTGTTGGTATAATATTGGAAGTTAAAACAGAAATAGCTTCGTTAAAATCAATGTAACCAAAAGAAACTTTCCCTTTTTTACCCTCAGATAAAAAGGAAAAACCGATAATAACAAACTGTGTTTTCCTTCTAGAGCCTGTCCACAATTCATTGATAAACAGGTTTTCGATTTTTTGAAAAGAAACAAAATTATCAGCTTCTATTTTTTGTAAAGCAGATGCAGAAATAGCGATTTGTTTTTTGGGTGAGTCCCACAATGTGACCTTGTTTTGCAAGATAGCATCGTAAAGCAATTTGGGTAAATGTTCTACCAAGTTGAACCCATTGGTGTCCTGTTGGTCTACCTTGGCCAAATGGATTAATGCCGGAACTTCAGTATATAGCTTTTTAGCTTGTACTTGAAAGGCCGAAAAACTTAATATTAGATATAAAAGAAATTTATACAAATGCGTTTTCACCTGTTATTTCCATGCCCAATATCAATAAGTGAACATCATGTGTTCCCTCATAGGTTACGACACTTTCCAAATTCATCATGTGTCGCATGATAGAGTATTCACCTGTAATACCCATAGCGCCATGTATTTGTCTTGCTTCTCTTGCAATGTCTAAAGCAATTTCAACGTTGTTACGTTTTGCTAAACTAATTTGAGCAGGAGTTGCTTTGCCGTTGTTCATCAAATTTCCTAAGCGCCAACATACGAGTTGAGCTTTGGTGATTTCTGTTAACATTTCGGCCAATTTCTTTTGTTGTAATTGAAATCCAGCGATTGGTCTGCCAAACTGATTGCGTTGTTTTGCATATTGTAATGCAGAATCATAACAATCCATAGCAGCACCTACAGCACCCCAACTGATGCCATAACGCGCAGAATTCAAGCAAGTCAAAGGACCTTTCAAACCCTCAACATGGGGAAGTAGATTTTCTTTTGGAACTTTAACATTGTCAAACACCAATTCACCAGTAGCACTAGCTCTCAAACTCCATTTTCCGTGTGTTTCAGGTGTTGTAAATCCTTCGTAACCACGCTCAACGATTATACCTCTTACTTTGCCTTCTTCATTTTTTGCCCAAACAACTGCAATGTCTGCAAATGGTGCATTGCTAATCCACATTTTAGCACCATTCAATAAATAATGGTCGCCCATGTCTTTTATGTTTGTAGTCATGCCACCTGGATTTGAACCATGGTCAGGCTCGGTTAATCCGAAACAACCCATTAATTCACCCTTGGCTAACTTAGGTAAATACTTGTGTTTTTGTTCTTCACTTCCAAATTTGTAAATAGGATACATCACCAAAGAACCTTGAACAGAAGCCGTAGATCTGATACCACTGTCGCAACGTTCCAATTCTTGCATAATTAAACCATAAGTGGTGTAATCCATGCCACCACAGCCATATTCGGCTGGTAATTGTGGACCAAAAGCGCCAATTTCTCCCAAACCTTTGATGATTTGATGAGGAAATTCAGCTTTTTGAGCATATTCTTCAATCACAGGAGATAATTCTCTTTTAACCCAATCGCGAACAGAGTTTCTAATTAAGATGTGCTCTTCGCTTAATAGTTCATCAATGTTGTAAAAATCAGGTTGAACATAGCGGTCTTTACCAAAATTCCTGTCTTTTAATTCCTCAAAATTAATCGTTCCCATTACTTATTTTATTATAGATTTGTGCGCAAATTTACTGAAATAAAATGAGTGAACAAATCAAACATTATCAATATTGTGTGAATGCCAAAAATATTCAATTGTTTTCTTGCGTAGGATTGTATGATTCTGAAAAAATAATTGACAATGAGTTTTTAATCAATGTACAAGTATGTTCAGAAAACCCCTATGATGGTCAGCAGTTTATGGATTATTCGCTTATAGTTGACGAGGTAAAGTTGGCATTCAATCAGGGTGAAATGGTGCTCGAAACTATTGCACAAACTATCATTAAAAATCTTAAAATAAAATTAAGTCAAGCCCAATTTATTGAAGTGGAAATTAGTAAATGCAATCCCGCAATTCTTCACAATAAAGTGGGACAATTGGGCGTAAAACTGAGTCAACAGTTTTAACTGATTACAAACGAATTGCAGCAGATTCTTTCTCTACAACCTTGCTAGATTGACGGTATGTGAATTCTTCAAAGATGTGTCTTTTGGCAAAACGCATAGGTGCATTGGAGTTTATCAACTTGTTGTAAATACTTGAAGGAACGCCATAGTACTCATACTCACTGCCGTTGTGAAACTGAATTTTTAAACACTGACCTTTGTATTCAAAATCTTTAATTCCTGAAGTGTTAATGGTTGCAGCGTAATCTTCTTGATTTTTCAAATGCGTTTCAGGTGATAAACTAACCAAAAAGTGATAAGCCTCAATAATGTATTGGCTTTTTAATTCAGCTTCTTGTTTTGCCACATCGTCGTTTACAAACTTATCAGGATGCCATTCTTTCATCAAATTTCTATAGATGATTTTAAGTTCTTCAAGGGTCGTGTTTTTGTCTATTCCAAATAGTTTTCTGTAGTCGGTAATTCGTTTCATTCTGTAAAATTCAAGAATTTGCAAAGGTAGTGGTAATAAACCGTTAATTGAAGTTTAATATTCTTTAATATTATTTCATTGATTGTTAAGTTTCTTTAAATACATTTTTAAATACATTTTCGATTTGAATTTACTTTTTATCGGCTGTATCAGCTTTCAAAAATTAGGATAGCTTTTTTGTTTTCTTGATGTTTTCAATACCTTTGCTGCGTGAAAAAATTTAGTGCTGAATCTTTTGTAATTGAAAGTAAAGAAGGTCGTAAAATTAGTTTAGATATTCATATTCCCCTTAGTAAAAAACGGGTTCCTGTTGTCGTTTTTTGTCATGGTTTCAAGGGTTTCAAAGATTGGGGACATTTTAATTGGGTTGCCGAATCGTGCATGCCTTACGAAATGGCTTTTTTGAAATTCAATTTTTCTATGAATGGGGTTAAGCCTGAGCAATTAACTGAAATTAGTGATTTAGAAGCTTTTGCAAATAATAATTATACCATTGAATTGGAAGATTTGGACGAAGTGCTCAATTGGATTGATAAAATGGCTGAGGAATTGCACTTAGACAGCAAGCAAATTTTCCTGGTTGGACACAGTAGAGGAGGAGGAATAGCTTTGCTTAAATCTGCCGAGGATAAACGTGTGAAACGATTGGTTTTATGGGCATCTTTGTCGGAATTTGATTCTTTCTTCAGACCAGAAACCATTCAAGAATGGAATAAAAATGGAGTGGTTTATGCCGCTAACAAAAGAACAGGACAACAATTGCCTCTTAATAAGCAGTTATATGACAATTATCTAAAAAATAAGGAATCGTTGGATCTTAATAAAGCCGCCAAATTATTGAGTATTCCGCTGTTAATTATTCATGGTACTAATGACGAAAGTGTGCCGGTTTCTCATGCTGAATCTTTGTATGAAACTGTCACCCATTCTATTTTCGTGAAAGTGGAAGGTGGTGACCATACTTTTGGCGCTAAGCATCCGTTCGACTTAGAGAATGATGTTACTGAAATGCTCGAAGAATTGGTTGAAAATACGTTTGAATTTATGGTTGACTAAAAGTCGAGCCCCATTGATAAAGTCGTTAAAGCGGGTAAAAATTTATTTTCAATAAATCCCCATCCATGGTCAACTTTGATGTAGTGACCCAGAATTTTGGCTCTCGCACCTATTCCAAAGGCGTATAAAAAGGGATCTCTTTGGGAATTTACGGTTACCACATATTGGGTAGATTGAACTATACGGGTGTTGAAAGGATTGCTAGCACTGTAAGGACTTGAGCCTTGCCAAGCAGTTCCTATATCCATAAATCCAATTAACATCAAACTTTTAAAGAAATCACTGGTAATAGGTTTTTGAATTAAATAAGAGAAAAATGGCACTCTTAACTCAGTATTCAATAACATGTATTTGTTGCCACCTCTAGCATTTCTATTGAATCCTCTAACAGGTGCTGCAATGGTTTGAAAGGCAAAAGCATCGCCATTAAGTTGAGGAATATTGTAATTGAAATTACTGGTAGAACGGGCCGGAATAATCCAATTTTCAACGCCTCCCATGTAATAGGCAGTGGTTTGTGTTCCAAAAGAATAGGCGCCATTTAATCTAGCTGCCACATAAATCTGTCTGTGTAATTTTTGGTAATATCTAAAATCGAACCCATTGTTCGAAATAAATTCATAACGCTGTGCACGGTGGTAATTTTCATTGTAACATTTAAAACGAACCCCTTGAAATAAATTTAGTCCATTGCTTGTAACGTTGTCAAACACATATTCTAAACCATGAAAACCATATATATTATCGACATCGGCTTTGTTTAACTGTTCTTTATTGGTTCCCAAATTAATAACACGGTCGTTTCTGTATCCCACATTGATTTCCAATCGACTTCTTTCATTGAATGGATAAATGGTTGCAAGTTTAGCTTGAGAATTAATCATTTTAATGTTGTCAAAATCATCAAAGTAACGGGAACGTCTGAAGGCCGATATTTTTTTGTCCCAACGTTTACTGCGATTGGTGTATTGAAAAAACAAATCTGTGGCTTTTATTGACAATGGAACTCGAACCCCTGCTTCAACCAAATGGTTTTTTAATGGATCGCTCAATTGGGTAATGATAATAGGAGATACCATAGGATAGTTGAATACATTTTCTTGAACATTGGAAGGGAATAAATAATTGTTTAAGATAGAATTGTCAAATTGTTGTATGAAAAAATTAACACCTAAATGGTTGGAAAATTTAGATTCCATCAATGTTTTTGGTGTTTTGTTTTTGTCATTCATTCCAATTGTTTCATCCTTGTCGGTATGACCACTTAGGAAAATCGGTTTTTTAACGGGTATAACAACGGTTTCAGTAGGTGTTTTTTTTATAGAATCGTTGATGTGGCGAATATGTTCTAGGCTGTCTTCGTGGAATTGATGGTTGGCCAAATACAGCTCAATAAGTACTCTGTATTTCGTTTTTTCATTGGTCAATATTTGCTCTGAACGGAAGTCGGAAGGTAAAGAACCGATGTACAATCTAAATCTATTGTTAAAATACAATAAATCGACATAAACGCTATTTAAAACTGAAATGTCATTGTATTGTATGCTGCGTTTGTAATTGGTTTGCTGAAGTAATTCTCGCTTTTCAATGTCATAAATGTAATTATTTACAATCCCATTTTTATCGCTCAACAAACTGATATAGCGCTCATTAATTGGAATGGGTTCTATAAAGTTAATTTCTTTGTTTTGAAGACCGTAAACGTATTTTTTTTCCTTTGTTTTAAGGTTTATCGAATACAATGCTAAATAAGGACTTGTTTCTGATTTTAGTTGTAATTGATTGGAAATAAAATAGATGGTTTCGTCATCTATTGAAAAGCGAGGATGCAAATGGTCAAATTCATTTTTGCTAACCGTTTCAAAGTCTTGCTTGTCAAGGTGATATAAAACCAAATTAGAATGCCCATCCTTAAGTATCGATAAAATAAGTTTGTTGCCTGAATTATTGTAACTAAAATCTTTAACTAAATTAGATTCTTTGAGGATTTTTTTTGAAAGTAATTTACCTGATTGATTGTAGGTAATTAAAATAGACTGATTGTTTTCATAAACGATTACACCCAATTGTTGATTGGCAGAGTTCCATGAGATTAATGGGTAATTGTTAACCATGTCTCTGTTGAGCAACTGATGCCCACCACTGTTGATTTTTAGTGTGTTCTTTGTTTTTATATCGTATAAATACACTCTGTATTTTCCGCGGGTATTGGTAACTATGGCAATTTGTTCACCATTAGGACTAATCTTAAGTTGAGTGTGAATTTGTTTACTTAGTTTTTTGGGCGCATTCTCTTCTCCTTTGGGTAGTTTAAATATCAATTCATCATTGCTGTATTTATCCATATAAAAACGCTCCCATTCTTTTAATAATTGCGTTATACTGAGACCAGTGTAGTAACCAAATGAATTTTCGATACTGCGACTTATTCGGGTTAAAAAGACAACGTTACTAACAGCGCTGCTGCCATATTTTTCTTCCAAAAAACGCCAAATACTATGTCCTGCCAACCATTCTTCTTCTTTTTGTAAAGAGGTGAATTGCTTTTGTTTTTTGTTTTGGAAAAAGTCTTTGAGGATATTGTCGTTATTGACATTCCAACTTTCAGCTAAATAATAGACCAAGCCTTTGTAATACCAATCGGGTAAATTTAACAAAGCTGCCGATTGAACTCTTTCTCTAATATTTCCGCCAAAAATAAACTCACTAACTATAACTTCGGCAACAGCTCTTCGGGTTTGTAAATTTAAATCATGCAAATTGCCGTCAAAATAAACACTAGAAATATTGTCGTTTAATAACGTGTAACCACCTGCATAATGTTGAGGATTCGTGATATTGATATTGCTCTTTTGAAAAGCAAATATGTTGTTGTAAACAATGATTTTAATTCCATTACTTAAGTTGTAGTTTAAGCGATTTTCGTACTCCGAAAGGACAGATTCTACAATATTAAAAACCGTTTTGGCTGTGTTGTCATGCCCTTGGTAATAAATAATTTCAATGTTGTCTTTCTTTAAAGATAATTCATTTGAAAGAACTTGAGAACTGTTTTGTCCATAGTCTACATTAATGCCCTGACCGAGGCATAACATGGGTAAAAGAAATAAAAGCCAAACAATTCTCACATCACAAAGTTATGTGATTAAATAGATAAATACAACTGATGTCTAGCAGTCGATTACATATTTATCCCCATTTCAGTGAGGATATTGTTGGCATTATTCAGGTATTTAAGAGTGAATATAACGTAACGGATATCCACGGCAATGCTTCTGCTGTAATCCTTATTCCAACTGTAGTCATTCAATGTTGCTGTGTAGGCACGGTCAAAATTTACACCCACTAAATGGCCGTTTTTGTCCATAACAGGACTGCCACTATTGCCACCCGTTGTATCCATGTTGTAAAGCATGCAAATGGCCAAATCATTGGTTTCTGGGTCAAGAAGTCTTTGGTCTATTAAATCTGTTTTTAATAAATCTTTAACTGGCGTTGACAATCTGTAATCAACATTGTCTGTGCTGTTTTTTTCAAAAATTTCTTTTCTGTAAGTGTATGGTTGAGGATGTTTATTCAAGCCCTCTTTATAACCGCTGATGTATCCATAAGTAAATCTTAAGGTGCTGTTTGCATCGGGAACAAAAGACTGATTCATGTATTTGATTTTAGATTCTAACAATTGAGGTAACTGTTCGTCTAATTTCAATGAAACCGCTGTTTGTTCTTCGCTTGAGGCTCTCAAATATGGCAACATTTCTTCGGCCAATGCTACCAATTTGTCTTTGCTGTTATACACTTTCCAAGGTTCTTTTTCAATCATTGCATAAAATTGAGTCGGATTTGTTAAGAGTGTTTTTTTGTAAACCTTTGAAGCCCATTTCTTAGGATTTTTAATTTTCTTTAATCCCTTTATTTGAATAGATGGAGTTGCATTGGCTCTTTTTACCAACTCAGCAATAGTTAATTCTTCTAACTTAGGATTCAATATTTGATATTGCCCTTTCAGTTTTTTGCTTAATTCGGCTTTCCATTTGTTCCAGAATAATGTATCACTTTTCTTAGGTACTTTGGGATACATTTCTTTTAGTAATACTATGGCTAATGCCGCATTAAAGCTGCCACAATCAACACTAAATCTACCCAAAATAAGGTTCTTTTGTGCGTTTTCTAAACGGATTTTATACAAACTATCAATGGTATTCAAAAACTGAGTGTTGCCTTTTTGCGACTTCATGTTTGATAACAATTCATCTTGCTCGTTTTGTTTGGTTTTTAATAATTGAGTTTCTTTTAACCCAAATAATTTACCTTCGAAATTCTTTTTAGTATTGGCTAAACTCTTAATGGTTGGCGCCATTTTTAAATACAAGTCACGGTCGTTTTTTCCCAATTCTTCCATTTGTTGCATTCTCCATCCGAACCATTCACTGATAAATGGAAGGATATATTGTTGGTGATAATCGATAAACTGTGCCGGTTGATGTCTGTAGGTTGTTCCAGGGTAACCCAATATAAACACTAAATCGTCTGATTTTGTGCCTTTTGGGTTGATGGTTAAATGTTTTTTAGGAACAAATGGCACGTTATCAGGACTGTATTCAGCTGGTTTGCCATCTTTGCCTACATAAGCACGCACAAAACTAAAATCACCTGTGTGTTTCGGCCATTCCCAATTGTCAGTTTCGCCACCAAATTCACCTATAGTGCGCGGTGGAACATACACTAATCTTACGTCTTTAAGGGTTTGATATCTGAACAAGGTGTAACTGTATCCCACAAACATTTCACTAATTTCTATGGTTAAATCAGGATTTTGAGCACGCTCTCTTTTTAGGATGCTTTGGATGTTTTTATTGATAATATCCTTTTTTTGTTTTGGAGACATTCTAGGAGAAACACTGTCTAAAACAAGTTCACTTACATCTTCGTAGCTTTTTGTGATTTTACATGTTAAACCAACTTTTAATTCTTCACTTTTATTGGAAGCATAAAAGCCATTTTCTAAATAATCTTTTTCTTTTGAACTAACGCCCGCAACTGAACCAAACACACAATGGTGGTTGGTTATAATAAGACCTTCAGGTGAAACAAAAGAACCCGTACAACCGCCTAATCGCACCAAAGCATCGGTCAAAGAAACCCCTTGTGGGTTAAAAATATCGGATTGATTGAGCGCAAAACCAGCCGTTTTGAAGTCAACTTTGTTGAGCTGACTAAGGGGGAACATGCCTTCATCTGTTTTATGTGATTTTAAAACTAAGGCAATTGCAATTATTAAACTTGATTTTAATAGGTTTTTAAACATTGTTATTCTGTAAATTGTATTTGAATGGTGTCCTGAAAATATTGTCTGTTTGTTCTTATTCTTATAGTAAAGTTATATTTCTCGTTAAAATCAATTGAGCTTCTGTCAATTTTTGAAGGCTCTAAAAAATAGAAATTGTCAATTTTTGAATTGGGAACATCTGCCATGTAAAATTGATGATTTAAATTGTACCGAAGGATGTTTTCTTCCTTTTTAATTAACACATTTTGAATCATTATATCTCTGTCACAAAACAAAGCAGCACTGTCTTTAATAATAATATCTGAATAATTAGGGCCTGCTAATTCTTTGTTATAGGTAAGACATTTTTGAGAACTTGATTGATTTATTGAGGTATTGAAATTGAAATTCAATTTAAATGGTTCGTCTAATTTAAAATTTGTTTTGTCCTTGTTGAAATTCAAGCCAAGTAAAGTGATAAAGTCAGGGTCGGCGGTACAACCACAACCTGCAATAAACAAGGCCATTATAACAAGGTAAAATTTATTCAAAATAACTAGCGTCAATAAATAATTTAAGTTCTTCTACTTCTTTTACGGCATGTCTGAAATCTTCTTTATTGCCTTCCCACCACAATTTACCTTTGTACATAAATAAAATATGGTCACCGATGTCAAATACGGTTTTCATGTCATGACTGGCAACGATATTCGTGATTTGGTATTCTTTGGTAATTTCGTTTATAAGTTCATCAATCACACGAGAAGTAATAGGGTCAAGACCACTGTTAGGTTCATCGCAAAACAAGTATTTAATATCCAAGGCAATGGCGCGGGCAATTCCTACTCTTTTTTTCATACCGCCACTGATTTCACTAGGGTATTTTTTGTTGACATTGGGTAAGTTCACTCTTTCCAAACAAAAATTCACTCTGTCTTTGCGTTCGGCAGGGGTCATTTTGCTAAAAAAGCGTAAGGGAAATTCAATATTTTGCTCCACTGTTAATGAGTCAAACAAAGCAGTTCCTTGAAACAACATCCCAATTTCTTTGCGAACTACTCTTAATTCAACGGGATTCATGTTTAAAATATCACGGTTGTCGAACAAGATAGAACCAGTTTGTGGTTTTTCTAGCCCAACCAAACATTTTAACAACACACTTTTACCACAACCACTGGCGCCAATAATTAAGTTATTCTTACCACTTAAAAGAGTGGCATTGATATCATACAAAACATGTTTGTCTGTAAAACTTTTATTTAAATTTTTTACTTCTATCATGGCTAACTGTTATAACATCAACTCTGCTAATATGTAATCGAAAAACAAAACCAAAACTGAGCTATAAACCACCGCTTTGGTGCTAGATTCACCCACTTCCAATGCACCACCTTTGGTATAATAACCGTGGTAACTACTTACAGAAGTGATGATAAATGCAAACGTAAAAGCTTTGACCGTACTAAAAAAGAGCGTAAACCCTTTAAAGGTACTTCGAGCGCCCGTTATAAATTCATCGTGTGTTAAAATGCCCGACCATTCGCCAGCCAAATAACCACCGTAGATACTTAAAGTGATAGCAATAATATTAAGCAAAGGAATCATTATCATTCCTGCAATAATTTTAGGTAAAGCTAAATACCCCGTTGCGTTAATTCCCATTACATCAAGTGCATCAATTTGTTCGCTGATTCTCATATTGCCAATTTCGGATGCGATATGCGCCCCAACCTTTCCTGACAACACAAGACAAGAAATAGTAGGGCCAAGTTCCAACATAGTACTGTCAGAAACAATGGTACCAATAACGGTTTTGGAAATCAAACCACTCACTAGTTGATAAGCGGTTTGAACGGTAGTTACCGCACCAATAAACAGAGAAGTTATAGCAATAATGGGAAGAGAACCGATCCCGATTTTATACATTTCATCAAACAAACGCTTGAAAAATATTTCGAATTTTTCTGGTTTGGTTAACATGCTTTTTAAAAACAAGATATACCGCCCAAAATGATAAAAGAAGCTTAGATTCATTTTAAAGACACAAACTTACAACATTTTTTATTTTTTTAATTAACATCTTTTAATGTGATTTTTTGAAACTTATAAAAATATAGTACTGTTTTTTTGAAACCTTCGATTTTATTATTAGGTTTGAAACATGCAAAAAAATATTGTAGTAACGGGCGGTTCCAAGGGAATTGGGAAAGCAATTGTTGAGAAATTTTTGAAAGAAGGCCATTTTGTAATTAGTATTTCAAGAACAATTGGCGAATTAAATGAATTGATAGGAGAGTATCCTAATCAATTGGATTGTTTGTTTTATGACTTTTCTAAAAAGGATGAAGTAACAGCTTGTAGTGATTTTATCATTAATAAATATAACAACATCAATGTGTTGGTAAACAATGCGGGCGTGTTTTTGCCAGGACAAATTGGCAATGAAGAAGAAGGCGTTTTTGAATTACAAATGGCGCTTAATATTTCGGCGCCTTATTATTTTACTCGAGGATTGTTGCCATTATTAAAGCAAAAAGAGCATAATTATATATTCAATATTTGCTCAACTGCTAGTATTATGGGATACACAAATGGCGGTAGTTATTGTATTTCTAAACATGCATTATTGGGGTTTTCTAGGGTTTTGCGATTAGAATTAATGCCTTATCAAACGAATGTATGTGCCGTTATTCCCGGAGCAACTTATACCGATAGTTGGAGTGGAAGCGATTTGCCTCAGTCAAGGTTTATGAAGCCGGAGAACATTGCCGAAATAATTTACACAACTTGGTTGAATCGTGAGCATGCCTGTGTGGAGGAGTTGTTAATTAGACCATTGCAAGGCGATTTATAAAGTGTTGATTATCAATTCAATGTTTATTATTTGTATATTTTGTATTATTTTTTTAATAAATATTGCAGCATTCTTATTAACTTTGACGTCAAATTCAGTTATAACATACACGATAGAATAGTTTAATTTATGAAAAAAGTATTTACTACATTAGCCCTTTTATTTACAAGCGGCACATTATTATTGGCTCAATTACCTACAAACAAGCCAACAGAAACTCCAAGACAAATTGTTGCAGGTGAAAAAGTTCAATTTAAACCGTCTCAACAATCTTCTAAAAGAAATGCTGAAGGGCCATCTTGGTTCGAAACTACAACTGCAATAGGTGGAGTTCAAGCGAATTATTCATTTTTCACTTTGTTCCCAGACACTAACGCATTGTTTACATACAGCAGTTCAGGTGGTGGAACATCTACTTTTGAAAATATTTCAGTATCAACAGGTATCGTTTTTGATCCAAGAGCAAAAATTTTCCAAAACTTACCATTTACAACAACAAAATTCTCAAGCTACACAGTAGATTCATTGCGTTTTCAGTTCTTCTACAGACGTTTTAATACGGATGAGAATATGAACGATACTATTGTTGTTACAACTTTTAACAATACAAGTTTAGGTAGAGGTTTTGTTTCATTATATGCTGGTGCAGCTGACTATTCTACTACAGACTACACTGTTCGTGGTACTGGTGCTATCAAAACTAAAATCATTTTGACTAAAGATGATACTTCTAGATTTGCACAAATTCGTACTATTCCAGTAAACAGAACTGTAATGGGTGGTAACGGTGGTGCTAACTACTTCGGAACTGCTATTACTTATTTGCCAGGATACAGAGGGTACAGCAAAGTGGAGCCATTTGATACAGTTGCTAACTTTGTAACTTCACCAACTGGTCCAACAAGAGCAAACACATTCAGATTATTATCATACTTTGATGATGGAATGTATGTAGAAAGTGAAACTGTTCCTGCTAATAACGGTGACAGAATTTATAACCATGGTATAGTTGCTCAAACTGCTCAACGTTATCAAACAGGTACCACTAAAGTGGATTACTACTACCCTGCATTCTTCCAAGCTTCTCACATGTTCCCGGTAATTGAATTCTTAGTTCAATCACCAAACACTGCTATTAATACTGTTAGCTCTGCTAAAATTTCTGATATCTATCCTAACCCTTCTAACAATCAAGACGTAGTTGTTGAAATCAATTCTGACATCAACAGCGCTTCAACTTTAGAAATTATGGATATGTCAGGTAGAGTTATCCGTTCATCTGAATTGTCAATTGAAGCTGGATTTAATTCAGTTACAGTTTCTACTTCAGAATTAGCTAAAGGAATTTACTTTGTTAACGTAAAAGGAAACAGCATCAATAGCGTTTCTAAATTAGTTATCGAATAATTAATAAATACTTATAATGAAAATCCCCGTCTCACAAGACGGGGATTTTTTTTTGTTTATTGATATTCCAAACCATAAACATATCATAAGTTTCGATAAGTGTCTAAATAAATGTATAAATAGCTAAAAAACCATTTCTTACATTAGAAAATATTGTTTTACTTTGCAGTATCGTTATGAAGAATTCAAAAGCCAACTCATTGATTGAAGAAATCATTAAAAATATAGAATCAAACAGTGTTGATGTCGTTTTTCTTGTCCCTAAACTTAAAGAGTTAAGAGAGATGGCCAAGTTAGAAGAAGATCCATTAATTACCCGTTCTATACGTTTGGTATATGAGCATTTGGAATCAAATGACGGTTGGGAGTTCCAAACGTTAGAAGACAGTGAGGAAGTTGAAGAGAATTTAATCTATCTTGTTTCTTTGTGGTTGAAAAGCGATAACAAATACAACCGTGATGAAATTAGAGAAGTTGCTGATAATATGACAGCCAACGGTTAATAATGCAAACTAGGTTTCTTAATAGTGTTTCAATAGTTTTACTCATAATAAGTTTATGGGTTACTATTCCTATTAAGTCACTTCACGATTGTAATAACCTAAACCATTCTCACGATGAACTTTGTTTTGAGGCTGAACACGAAGAGTGCAATATCTGCGACTTGTCACTTCAGTCTTCAGAACCTACTAATAATGTATTAGCCTCCTTTTTTCCTTCCTATTCTGTTGAGGTTAATTCCCTTTATCTATTTAGTTTTTTACCCTATTCTTATACCAATCTCGATAACCGAGGTCCGCCCACTCATTCCAACATATAATTAGCTTTGCTTTTTTACACTATGCGTTTACGCCGTAGTTTATGTTTGAATGAAAAAAAACACCCAATTAAATATTACATTCCTGTGTGATACTTATTCTTTATTGATAAGTGTTGTGCTCTTTATTGCCTTTTTTGTAATAGGTAATTCTTCTGTAAATGCTCAATGTTTATTTACGATTAAAGGAATTGTAATGGATAGTTCCGAAAATACACCTCTCGAATTGTCTTATGTGCAACTCGAAGAAAATAAAAAAGGTACTTATACCAACAAACGTGGAGAGTTTCAAATCAATGATGTGTGTACAGGTGAATACGACATACACATCAGTCACTTGCAATGCGAACACTTGCACATCAAACTAAACATCACTAAGGATACCTTTATCGTGGTGTATATCAAACATACCGATATAGAATTACAAGGAGGTAAAATAACAATGCACACCCATCACGAAGACGATGATTTTAATTCTTTGAACTTAACGGAGATAAACGCCAAAAAAGGGCAGTCTATTTCGGATATGATGACAGGAATTGCGGGTGTGGTTTTGGTTAAGTCAGGCTCAACTATTGCAAAACCAATGGTTAATGGTTTGGTCGGAAGTAGAGTAATTTTGGTTAATAATGATGTAAGGCAAGAAGGGCAAAATTGGGGTTTAGACCACGCCCCCGAAATAGATGGTAACATGGCTACAGAAATTGTATTAATAAAAGGTGCCGATGCTCTCCGTTATGCCTCTGATGGAATAGGAGGTGTTATTTTGGTGAATCCTCAGTCGATTTTCAAAGAAAGAACGAATCAATTAAAAGGAAATATCAATTCAAGCGCTCAATCGAATGGAAGAGGAATAACCACGTCCTTTCAATTGGGACAAAAAGTATCGGCTAAGTTTCCTTTATCTTGGCGTGTTTATGGCACCTTAGCGCAATCAGGGAATATCAAAACTCCCGATTACTATTTGAACAATACCGGAAAACGTGAAAACAATGCTGCTGCAATGTTGGCTTATCAAACGACTAAAGTGAAGCTCGATTTGTTTTACAGTTTCTTTAACAACAAAATTGCGATTTACCAAGGGGCGCATATTGGAAATTTGACCGATTTGAAATTGGCAATCAACAGAGACGAACCAACGGATAAAGGCTTTTTTACGTATGATATTAACAGACCGTTTCAGGCCATTTCGCATCATTTACTCAAGAAAAAATGGAATTTTCTTTTCAATGCCAATAATAAACTCGAATGGATTGTTTCATATCAGCAAAACCACAGACAAGAGTTTGATA
Organism: Bacteroidia bacterium; assembly: GCA_040403495.1. Taxonomy (GTDB): domain Bacteria; phylum Bacteroidota; class Bacteroidia; order NS11-12g; family UBA955; genus JABMMZ01. The sequence goes on along the minus strand of JBBAKM010000021.1, from coordinate 24,598 downwards.
TTTTACGTTCTGCCAATTCAAGCAATACCGCCGCTTCTTTCGACTACCTCATTAAATCTACCATGACTGATTTGGTATGGAGTAAAAAAGACTTTCACCATGTCAATTTTAAGTTAGGCGTTTATGGGCTTCATCAAACCAATGCTTTTTCGGGTCGATTTGTAATCCCAGGATTTGTTCACAACAGCGGTGCGGCTTACTTTATAACAGAATGGGACATCAAAAAAGTGCATTTTGAAGCGGCTGTAAGAAATGATGTAAAATCTATCAGAGCGTACTTGTGGAATCAAGGGGTACGAACCACAAAAGATTTGTTTTTTAATGGATTTACCTACCACACACAAATGAAAGCACCATTAACTAAACAATCTTTCATTACCCTAACCCAAGCCAGTTCGTGGCGTCCACCAATGCCCAATGAGTTGTATATAAATGGTTTACACCAGGGATTGGCCACTATTGAAGTTGGTGACCCCAACCTAAAACCAGAAAGATCATTTAACCAACAAATCAGTTACCACTATCACTCCCCAAAAATCCAATTTGAAGCAGAACTGTATTACAAACGCATCAATAATTTCATCAATCTTGTTCCAGATACCCAAGCTCAATTGACAATAAGAGGAGCTTTTCCTGTGTTTAAATACGAACAATACGATGCCGAAATATATGGTCTTAATACTTTGTTAAAGGTGGAATTGTCTCCAAACTTAGTTTTGAATAACCAAACATTTTTACTTTATGGAAATCAACTGTCTCCTTCTCGATTTTTAAACCAAATGCCCCCAATGTCGAATCGTTTTTCTTTAGAATACAAGGTTAAAAAATGGGTAATAAAACCCCAAATGCTTTATACCGCTCAGCAAAAACGCCTTTTGCCTGAAATGGATTTTAAAGAACCACCCGCTTCTTACTTCCGCTTTGATGCTAATTTGGAATATGAATTTGTAGTTCAAAAGCAAGTTTTTCAAATTCAATTGACCGTTTTAAATATCACGAATACACGTTACCGCGACTATCTGAACAGATTCAGATATTTTGTAGACGAACCAGGAAGGAACTTTATAGTTAAACTGAACATACCCCTCAATATAAAAACCCAAAAATAATAATATATGAAATTAAAAAATCAATTTTTCGCATCAATGGTCGTTATTTCGGCCCTTTCAATTAGTTTTTCATCTTGTAAATCAGACGATCCAAAGCCTGCTGATGAGCCAAAGAATGAAAGTGAATTAATTACTACTTTTAAAATAGAGTTGAAAGACTCTTTGACAAACATTGTTCAATCCATTTATTTCAAAGATTTGGATGGGGAAGGTGGAAATCCTCCAACACGATTGGATACTATTCGTTTAAAAAGCGAATCTGTTTACTTGTGTTCTGTGTTTATGTTAGATGAGTCTAAAAATCCTGTGGAAGACATCACTGAGGAAATTAAGAAAGAAGCTGATGAACATTTAATGGTTTACAAAGTTACTGCAGCTAATCTTTCCATTCAAATTACAGACAAAGACAGTAAAAATTTGCCTTTAGGATTGTTAAGTAAATGGAAATCAGGAAGCGCTTCTAATGGTCAATTATTGGTTAGCCTAAAACACCAACCTGACATTAAAGATGGTTCTGCAGACAAAGGTGAAACAGATGTTGAAATCAATTTCCCTATTATAATCAGATAATCTAACAACTTAAACCTTTTTAAAATGCCGCTATAATCTATAGCGGCATTTTTTATTCATTGATGATTTTATGAACCGATGAATCTCCATTTTTATAACTGATTTTTAAAATCAAAAGAGCCTCATTTACCTCTTTGTAATTTAAAACAGTAGATACGCCATTGACCTCAATTTGAGTTATTTCCTGACCTAAACTGTTGTATAAAAATAGTTTTTGAATGTCGTTGTTCGATTCAATATTAATAAACCCTTTGCTCGGATTAGGGTAAATCTTTGTTTTATTGATAGTTTGTTGATTGACAGAAGTGTTGTTGCAGTTTAATTGGTTGATATACAGCCAAATTTTGTCATTCAACAAAAAAGGAACATCTACTTGGTCGGGAGCATCACCCATGCGAATCCAAACCATTTTGTTACTTTGTGATACATTGATAAACTGACCGTTTTTGCCCAAAGCTGAAATATTGTCGATTGGTGCGTTGGGGCTTAACATACTGTTTATAACCACTTGTGACTGCGGTACCATAAAAGATTGTTTACCATTCAGCCACCACAAATAACCGTAAGAACGATTTAACGATTGCGATGTATTGGTCATTTCATTAAAATAGTTGGTGTCGGTTAATACCGCATTGCCATTCCATTTGCCTTTGTTAAACATCAACAAACCAAACCTAGCCATACTTCGTGCGGTACTGAAATATACATTGTTATAATCAACCTTTACAAACGAACCTGTCATTCCAATTTTTGATTTTAATTTTTGGGTGGTGTAATTGTTTAACGTTGTGCCAGTTGCATTTTCAATCACTTTGTCCAATATGGTATATGGGCCATTGTGGTATGACCATCTCGTACCTGAAGCTGCTTTATAAATTAAACAAGTATCTAATGTGCAAGCAGAATTTGCCACGCCATCATCCAAACCTGTCGTCATTGACAGTTGGTTTTTGATGGTTATTTTTGCTTCTTGTTCAGGTGTGCATGAAGTCCATCCTTTTCCTAAGTACTTAGAGGAGGTATCATTGATATTCAGAAAATTTTCTTGCTGTGCAATGCCAACCATCGTTGCGGTTAATGTTTTACCAGCACTGGCCCAATACCATGCATCATTTTGGGTATGTGTGCCGAAGTATTTTTCTAAAACGATTTTACCATCTTTTAGTAAAATAAAAGATTTGGTGTTTTGTGAAGAAAGGTATTGATACAAGCTGTCAATTTTGTCATTGCACCAACTCAAGGAACGAGGGGAAAGGGTGTCCCAATTGTTTCCTGTAAGTGGCGGGAAGTAGCTTGATTGTCCTTTTGTTATTGTTAATTGTAAAATAGCAATTAACAGAAGTTTAGTTTTGATTTTTATCATAATGTATTAGTTATTATGGAGTAGTATAAAGGTAAACCTATGGTAATATTGAAAGGAAAAGTGACTCCTAATGCCATAGGAATATATAATCCAGGGTCAGAACTAGGTGCCGCTATTCTCATGGCTGCAGGAACTGCTATGTAGGAAGCACTCGCCGCAAGTATTGAAAAGATGAAACGATTTCCGATGTCATGAATAAAGAATCCTGAGGTGTAAGCAACAAGGCAACCATTGATAGCAGGAACGACTAAAGCGAATACACTTAAAAATAATCCATATTTTCTGAAAGAGGATATTCTTTTGGCTGTTACCATTCCCATTTCTAATAAAAACAAAGCCAAAAAGCCTTTGAAAATATCCGTTGTAAATGGTTTAATCCCTTCAGCTTGTTTACTGTCTGCGATAATCCCAATAATTAAACTCCCTAAAATCATTAAAACACTTCCGTTAGTAATGGAATGTTTAATGATACTTGATGTTTTTTCGCTCGACTTTAATCCTTTGTCGTAATGTTTCATTAATACCACACCAACGATAATGGCCGGCGATTCCATTAATGCCATAACAGCAACCATGTGACCATCAAAATGGATGTTTTGTAACTCCAAAAATGAAACAGCCGAAACAAAAGTTACGGCACTTACCGACCCATAAGTGGCTGCGACTGCACCAGCATTGCTGATGCTTAATTTCTTTTTTAGGATAAAAAAGGTGTAAAAAGGAATCAATGCAGAGATAAACAAACCAAACAATATGGCGTAAAAAATCTCGATTGTAAATGGACTGTGGGCCAACTCTTGCCCCCCTTTAAAACCAATAGCAAACAACAAATACAAGGAAATGAATTTGCTAGAAGAGGGTGGGATTTCTAAATCACTTTTTACTATAGTGGCAATTATTCCTAAAAGGAAAAACAGGAGAGTGGGGTTTGATAGATTGGAAATTAGAATTTGAAAATCCATAGTTCTTTATTATTAGGGAATTTTAAATCCCTATTCAGAATGCAAAAATAAGTCTTTTTGACTATAAAAGGATAATTAGCGCAACAATAGAACTGCTTGTTCGTAACTTCTGAATGGACCATTGAAAGGTGCCGTATCTATTTTTACTAAATAAGTGCCTTCCATACAAACGGAACCTTTGTATTTACCATCCCAACCTTCATTGATATTAGTGGTTTCAAATACCTTTTCGCCCCATCTGTTGTAGATTGACATTTTGAATTTGTAAACATACTTACTACCTACAACTTTATAAACCTCATTTTTATTATTGTTGTCAGGGCTAAATGCATTAGGAATATAAATGTTGAAGTCAGGGAAAACGCTGCCTGTGTATCTTGTTAATGTATCACTACAACCTTCTTTGGTAAACGCCACAAGTGTGATAGGGAAGTTACCAGTATCTTGGAAAGAAACAATAGGATTTTTGTCGGTATTTATTCCTTGAGAATAGAACTGCCAAATAAATGAATTAGCGTTGAGCGAAGACTGGTTTTGCATTTGAAGTCTGGTTTCGTCAGCAATAATTGTTTTTAATTGGGTAAAACTAAAAGAGGCCAATGGTTTTTCTTTAACCAAAGCAACTTTTGTTTTTGACATTGTATCTGTACAACCAAAATCAGAAGTAGAGATTAATTTTACATCATAAAGTCCAGCTGATTTAAAACGATGTGAAGGTTCAGAACTGCTGTATTGAGTTTGATCTTCCATCGTCCATTCGTTCTTTTCAATACTTCCTTTTTTAATGGTTGATAAATTGGTAAACTCATTCGGTTCAGGGAAACAAACGGATTCTGTAGAGAAATCACTGTTAGGATGAACATGTGTTGTTACCAAAACAGAACTTGTGTCTTTGCAATTATTGTCTGTATTAATGATTAACTGAACCAAATATTGACTGTCATTTGAATATCGGTGTTGAACAGAAGGTGTGTTGTATTCTATAGCATCACCCATGTTCCATTTCAATTGTTGAATATTAATTTTTGAATGATTTTTACTGAATGAAAATCCAAACATATTCTGACGAACACATTGTTCAAGGTCTGTTAAATTATTGATGGTAAAGTTTTTGTTTTTTTCTACGTAAACCTTTTTTAGTATAGTATCAGTACAGCCTTTATTGGTAATAACAACTAGTTGTATAGATTGAGTGTCATTAACTGTAAATGTTTTATTATTGAAGTTAAGATTATTGGAAACAGAACCATCGCTCGATAACCATTTTTGAGTAAAGGTTCCTCTGCTAAGTTGTGAGGTATTGGTAAAATTATAGAGATTGTTGTTTAGGCATTGTATGTCGTCGTTGATATTAAAATCAGCACGAGGGGTTGCATAGAATCCTGTTATTTTTTGTGTTGAATCTATACAATTGTAATTGCTTTCTGCAATCAATTTAACTTTAGAGTAATTTTCTTGAGTGTATTTTTTAGCGGCATCTGTACTTGTTTGAGTTGTGCCATCATCGAATAACCATTTATAGTTTAAGCTTCCAAATTTAAGCAAACTGGTATTATTGAAAACAAAGGCATGGTTAAAGTAACATTGGGAGTCGTTATTGATAGTAAAATCAACTTGAGGCATAGGAGCCACAACGATAGTTTTGGAGCTTGTGTCAAAGCAATTGGTTAATGACGATGAAACAATCAATTGCATAGGGTACAAATCAGCAGTAGGGTAGTTCGCAGGGAGTGCTTGTCTTCCGCTACTTTTTACACCATTGCCATAATCCCAATTATAACTCAATGTATTTAAAACACTGAAGGTAGTGTTGTTTGTAAATGAGTAATTGTGTGTGTTAAAACATTGGATACTGTCATTAATCGCAAATTGAGCGACAGGACGTTCTAGTAAATGAACTTGTGTAGTTGCTGAATCAATACATCCGTGTTCAGTGTTTACTATATATTTTACGATATAAGAAGCAGAAGTGTTAGGATATCTTTTTTCATTTGGTTGGTATCGGTTTGAGAAAGTATTGTCGCCAAATGACCAACGGTTAACCAATATTCCATATTTGATGTTGGTTTTGTTCTGTAATACAAAAGTATTGTTTTGCCAACATTGGGTATCGTTTGGAATGTTAAATTGAATGTTTGGTTGGGCAAAAGTGACAGCCATTTTGCTTAATGTGTCAAAACAATTTCTGTTTGTTTTTACTACCAATGAAACATCGAAAGTATCCTCAGAAAAATAGCGGTATTGAGAGATGTTTGCCGTGTTTCTTGTATTATTATCACCCATGTTCCACAAGTAATCAGTAATAGTGCCTTGCATTAATTGACTGCTATTGGTGAAATTGAATGCATTGTTTTTAAAACATTGTTGGTTTTTGTCAATACTGAAATTAGCAACAGGACTGTAATCTACAATTAAAGTGCTTACATCAGATGTGTCCACGCAATTGTTTTGTGAACGGGTTATCAAACTGACTTGATATTGCCCTGTTTGATTGTATTTTTTAGATGGGTCTTTAATGGTTGAAGTAGAATTGTCACCAAAATGCCAAGTGTATTGAAGGGATTCGTTTTTAATAAATGAAGTATTACTAAAATTGAAGCCTTGTTCATTGAAACATTGTTCAGGTTTGTTGACTGCAAATTGTGCAATGGGTTGAGGATACACAACTACTCTGTTTTGAATAGTATCATTACAACCTAAGTTAGAGCTAACTATCAATTGCACTGACATAGTATCATCGCTTAAATACTGTTTATTAAATACATCTTTCAAATTGGAACTACTCATATCGCCCAATTGCCAATCGTATCTAGCGATGTTGCCTTTGTTGATAGAAGATTGATTCACAAAATCGAAAGAGTTATTTCTCAAACATTGTTCATTGTCAATGATACTAAATGCAGCAGTAGGATATTTCCCTAAGTAAACTGGTTTCGTTATAGATGCAAAACAACCGACATTAGTTGTTGCTTTTAAACGTACGTTGTAAGTAGAATCTTTAGAATAAGTTTTATTTAAAATGTTGCTATCCGTTGAAGAAGTATTGTCTCCTAAATTCCATTCATAGAGAAGGGTATTGTTAAAACGTGTTTTGTTAGTAAAGCTATATTGGTGTCCAAATAAGCACTGGGTGTCATTGTTAATTTCAAAATCAACAATAGGGGAGCCATTTACAAAAATAGATTGACTGATGGTGTCCGAACAACCTGTTACTGCGGTAGATTTTAATAGAATTCTATAAGTGCCAAAACCAGTAAAACTTTTGTTTACACTTGAACCATTCAAACTACTTGCATCGCTGAATCTCCATTCATGCGTTAAAGGCAAATAAGGAGAACTTGTGTTTGCTGTAAATTTAATTGAATCCAAAGCACAATAAATACCAGAAACAAAGCTGAAGTTAGCATCAGGATTGGGTTTTATATTTACAAATTGTGTATTGGTGTCCGAACAGCCGTTGTTGTTGTCATAGATTAAAAGAATACTGTATTTACCTGTATCAGCATATTTTCTTGGCCCAGGATTGTTATTGCTTAAATTGTTACCATCACTGAATCGCCATCTGTACCTTTGGTGAAAGTCTTTGTTAATGATGGTATTGTTTTTTAATTGTATTTGGTTTGACGCAAAACAAGTGTCTTTTTGAGTGAATTCAAACTGACTGTTAGGAGAGTGCAATACTTCCACAACCATAAAAGTATCATGGTAGCAACCCTTTTTAGTTTGAGTTCTTAAAATTACAGGATGAGTGTTTGCTCTGCTAAAAGTGTGAGATAAGACACTGTCTTTACTGTAAATAGTGTCCCTGCGGGTTTCCATGTTCCAAACAAAAAAATCTATCGAATCGGCTGATTTTGAATTGTTTGTAAATTTAACATTTTTGGAGGCATTGAAACAGAATTGATTGTCAGAAAGAGAGAAGTTCGATTGAGGTACTTTTCCATCCCGAACAATCATTGTGTCTCTGTAGGTACATCCATTTCTTTCCATCACCTCTAGCCAATAAGTTGCGGGTGCTTTGACTGCTCTGTAGTATACATCCCAACCATCCATCCAGCGGTATTCATTGTCCATATTAAAACCTTTGGAAATTTCAATATAATCAACCTTGCCACAAATGAGGGAATCCTTGAATGAAAGTAAAGATTGTATTTTAGTGTCTGCAACATACAAAACTTTGGTTACGGAATCCAAGGCATTTGTAATAACGTGGTTACAATACATTTTGACCTCATACCAACCGGTATCAGGAAATTTGTAAATCATTTTATCGCCACTGAGTAACCCGTTTCGACCTTGAATTTTCCATTTGAAATTGGAGAAACTGTCATTTTTAACTGCTCTAAAATTCACACTGTCACGCACACATTGCGCATTAATGATGATGAAATTATTTTGGATTGGACTAAATTTAGCTGCAGCAGCATAAGCATAACCATCATAATAGCCATAGCCATAAACGTAGGATAAAAAACCTTTTGAGCTTGTCATGTGATGACTGCCTGTGTCAATTTGAATTTGAGTGTAATGATAATCGGTTAAATTGGAGCTTGTAATCCAATTGGTGTTTCTTATTTTTTTACCATTGATTGAAAAGAAGGAAGTATCAACCGTTTTAGTCATTACATTAATGTAATGTTCAGGACTGTTTAACTGCCACCACCAATTCCAATTCCAATTCCACCACCATGGGTTTTGACTCACTGTGTTAATAGTTGCATTATTACCAAATTGTTCGTCAGGGAAAAGTTGCAATTGAGAAGGGTCACCAATCCAAGATTTTGTGGGATGGTTTTGACAATTATATCCACCAATGGCAAATTGTGCCACAGAGATTCTGTTTGAGCCTTTAATTCTAACAACATCCGCAGTACAAACCTCGTAAGTGAAAAATTCAGACTGATTTAAAGTAGCGTAATAACTTCCATTGATATTAACAACAGTGTTGTTTTCGGCCGCTACAACTTTTAAAGTATAACCTTTAGAATTATTCTTAAAAGGGAGTGAGGTGTAATTTCTTCCCCAAGTGACTGTAGGAATAAGTTGCTCATAAGTATGATCCCAACTGCTATTGCAATTCCCTGAATTACAACTTCTGTTAGAGAAATTTTGACGATTTCCAGCGAAAACTGCAAATTTGGAATTTAAGTACTTTGTTCGAATAAAACTGCCTGTTAAATCCTGATCTGTAGTCATGTATTGGAAAGTTTCTCCTTTGAGTAACGTGATTTGGAAAGGTACATTTTTGGGACTATTCCTTGAGGAGGCACCTGTAGGAACTATTTCAATAACGGAACTATCTGCAATACCAACAATGGTGAATTCAGGAGACTGTAACTGCTTTCCATTACAAGTCCATCCCCAGCTGTAATTGTCTTTGGCGGTCGTTATAATGTATTCAGGAGCGTTAATAATAGAAGAGGAGGGAATTACAACTGTGGCTCCTTTGGAAAACCAATATCTATTTACTGCAAAAACATTGATGGTTGTGTCTGAACGAACATGAACACCATTGGTTGTTACAGTATCGGAATATCTACAAACCACTTCTCTTGGTAATCTTACCATAGAAGTTTCATTAGGCGTTAATAGGATAGTGTCATAAAAATTTTGTCCTTTGGCTGAAATATAGACCGTAGCAGCAAATTGTGAAGACAAAAATAATTCGGCAGTATCGTTGTTGTAAAAGCTATTATTGTAATAACAGCCCCAATCTTGGGCCATAAAAGCAACCCAAAAATCTTTACCCGCAGTGCCCTGAGCATTGGATTTATTGTAACTTAATAAAACAACAACAATGATGAGTAAAGCTTTTTTCAAATTTTTTATTGTATAGTAGTATGTTAATCTTATAATTAACACACAATAATACTAAAAAGTTTGTTAAAACGAAAGTCTTTTTTTTAAATGAACTGAATTTATAAAAAAACACAAAACGTTTAAGCTGATTTTTTCATTAATTTTGCAAAAAAAACAAACATGCAAACCGCGTCTGAATATCAAAAACATATTTTTTGTTTGGAAGGTGATTGGCACCAAGACCTTAGACAAAAGGATTCCATAGAAAATGCCCTGCGTTTTATGGAAACTGCGCATGTGAATAAAATCAGCTATATCCACCGCCACGTTAGCACCAAAGAGGAACTACAAAACAGAATCACCCAATACACAACCAAAAAATACGAACAATTTAGCATTTTGTATTTGGCTTTTCATGGGGTGCCCAATGGACTTAAATTGAGTCCTAGTAATATTCTTACGCTCAACGAGTTGTCGGAAATGTGTGAGGGTAAATTACACAATAAAATCCTCCATTTGGGGAGTTGCGAAACTCTGAATATCAGCAACAAAAACATTAAAGAAATTCTAAGACAAACTGGTGCGCTTGCCATTTCAGGATTCAAAAAAGAAGTGCCTTTTATCAGTTCTACAATGTTTGATATTTTGTATTTCGAAATCTGTCAATACTACAAACGGATGTATAGTATTGAAAATCAAATGAAAAAATACTACGGTAAGCTAATGAAGGAACTGGATTTTATAATGGTTTACGAATAATCCTTTACAGTTTCTCTAAAATAAACTCTGTCATTTTATTGAACAGATGCCATCTTATTTTCCCACCTCTAATGCTGTGGTTGGTATTCGGGTAGTATTCAGCATCATAAGGAATGTTTTTTTCATTCATCGCTTTCACCATTTCCGCTGCATTTTGAAAATGTACGTTGTCATCGGCTGTACCGTGAATAATGAGGTAATTGCCTTTGATTTTATCTACATGATTGATAGGTGAGTTTTTGTCATATCCATCGGCATTTTCATTCGGCGTTCTCATGTATCTTTCTGTGTAGATATTGTCGTAAAAACGCCAATTCGTAACTGGCGCAACGGCAATAGCAGCTTTGAAATAATCGGCACCAAGTGTGATGCAATTACTCGCCATAAACCCACCGTAACTCCAACCAAAGATACCAATTCTTTTTGCATCAATGTGCGCTTGTGAACCAAAGTATTTGGCTGCTTCTATATAATCGATGGTTTCGTATTTACCCAAATTCAAATAAGTGACTTTCTTAAACGCTTCGCCTCGGCCACCACTTCCACGGTTGTCCACCGATATTACAATGTAACCTTGGTTGGCTAAGTATTGATACCATAAGTAGTTTGGTCCACCCCATTGGTTTTTTACCGTTTGATAGCCCGGGCCGCCATATACAAAAAACAAAACAGGGTATTTTTTACTGCTGTCAAAATTTGAAGGAGTTATTTGCCAATAATCTAGCTTAACTTGTTCACTGCTTGTGAACTGACCAAATGTAACACTCCCTAAGTTTAAATTGTCAAGTTTTTGTTTTAATGCTTGATTGGTTTCCATCACTCTTACCGTAATTCCATCAGCAGATTTTATTAAAGTAACGGGAGGAGAGGTCATTGTAGAATACTGATCCACAAAATAATCAAAGGTTTCGGTGAATTGAATTGTGTGCCATCCCGCTTCTTTGGTTATTTGTTCTATGTTTTTGGTGTTTAAGTCAATAGAATATAATTGTCTTTCAGAAACTTCTTTCATGCCCGAAGTAAAGTAGGCCTTATTATTTTTCTCATCAACACCTAAATATTGATCGATATCCCAATTGCCATCTGTTAATTGAATATCGACAATGGAATCTTTTGCTTTCCCTTTGGCATCGTATTTTGTAATAATTTTTCGAGTCCACAAGTGAACAAATCCTTTTTTCTCTGACAGGTAATACATTTGATTGCTTACCCATTGTTTGCCTTCCTCATTTCTGAAGTATAAGTCATTGACTTCTATGTACTTTTCGTTTTTTTCTTGATAAATAATTTGCGGTTTGCCTAACTGATAACTGAATTTCAACACTTCCAAGTGGTTTTGATGTCTGTTTAATCTTTGAACTGATAAGTAATGAGGGCTCATCCATTTAATACGTGGTAAATATTGGTCATTCTCTGAACCTGTTTCGCATCTTAAATCACGTTTTGAACCCAATTTGTGAATATACACATCAACAACACTGTTTTTTTCGCCTGCTTTAGGGTATTTCCAAACCTCTTTTTGCGGGTAGAGGCTGCCATAAATATCCATTGAAAATTCTGGAACTTGGGTCTCATCAAACTTATAGTAAGCGAGATATTGACTGTTAGGGCTCCATTCAAAACCTTTACTCATGCTGAATTCTTCCTCGTAAACCCAATCAACAGCACCATTAATGATTTGATTTCTGACACCATCTTTGGTCACTTGTATTTCTTTGTTTTTGCTTAAGTCGAAGTAAAACAAATTATTGTCTTTTACATAAGCTACTTTTTCGCCATCGGGACTGAATGTGGCGTACATCACTTTGTCTTTAGAGAGTTTAATCGTTTTTTTAGAATTTAAGTCGTGTATGTAAACATTGCTTTTACCGCTGTGTCTGTATACGGCTTCGAAACCATTGCTTATTAAAACCTTTTTTTCATCCATTGAAAACTCATAACTGGCAATAACTATAGGCGATTTTTTACCGCTTGCATCTTCAGTTTCGATATTCGCTGAGTTGAATAAATTGCTCAACTTTGCGCCAGTTTTTATGTCGTATTTGTTGCAAGAAAAACTATTGTCTGCATTTTTGTCTAATTGGCAAAAACTTACACCATCGTTTAGACTTCTCAATCCATTGACAAATTTCGGCGAAAATTCACGGCTGTTCCAAATATTCTCTAAACTCAGTTGAGCGAAAACATTGGGACTGATAATACTAACTAAAACGAATACAAGTGACTGACTAAATTTTGAAATACCTAAGTTCATTTTGATGCTTTTAAAGCACGAAAATAAATAAATAAACCAGTTTCTCCTAATTCATTATTTGTATTTAAAATGTCTCAATTGGTAGATGAAACTCACCATGAAAAAACGATTTAAAACTTGGGTGTTGTTGTCTTCAATGTAATTTTCAGCTACAGTTCTGTTGATGCTTCTGTTTTGGTTCAATAAGTCAAACACAGAAAGCTTAAGTTCACCTCTTTTGTTTTTCAAGAATTTGTAACCTAATCCAGCATTCCACAACCAGATACTTTGATTGAATGCATCACCCAAACCATTGAATTTGCTGTTGCTGATGTCAGAACTTAAAACCACTCTTTCTTTGATTAACCAATTGATTTTACCACTTGTCGTTTGGATAATATAGGCATTATTCAGTTGTTCTTGCAATGAATTAAAAACCGTGTTGTAGTTGACCGAATAATTTAAGTTAAAATCGAGCGCTTCACTGATATTACTTGCCCAAACAATGCCTGCATTAGTGGCATAAGTAGTACTGTAGTTTTTATTGCCATTGATTAAGGTTGGAATTCTACTGTAGGTTTGTCCCAAGTTGGTGTTGATTATACTTTTTAATTTTTTTACAGGAAAACCATAAGTCGCAAATACCCTAACTCTGTGGTTGCCTTCTATGTTTTCGGGCCTAGTAATCTGACTGCCTTTTCTCAAAACAACCTCATTGATTACGGTGTCTTTTTGAGCCACAGTGGTGCTGTTACCTATGTAGTTTTGTGTAAGTCCTGCACTAATAAAAGCAAAAAAGTTAGTTGATTTGGCGGTGTTTGTATAACTGTATCTGCTAAACAAATTGTGCGAAAACTCTTGTTTCAACAAAGAATTTCCTGAACTCAATATCAATGGATTGTTATTGTTTACAACATTTTGCAATTGACTTAAAGATGGTAATTGTGTGCTTGTTCTGTAGTTAACTCTAATGCTTGTTTCTTTATTTGCTTGATAGGTTATAGTGGCGTTAGGCAATACATTTGTAAACGGTTTGGAAAATGAGGTTTTATTAGGAAAAAGTTCTTCTCCTTTTAATATGCTTTCCTGAAGGACTGCCCCAATGTTAAACGACCATTTGTTTTGGTTGTAACGGTAAGTTATTCCACCTCTTTGGGTGTTTACATTGTTGTCAAAAGTGTTGCTTAATACACTGTCTACTAATTGATAGGACTGAGACAAAGTGTCAAAACGAGTGGTCAATTTAGTAGAGTTGTTTTGAGTGAAACTAGGATTGTAATTGAGTTCTATAAATGATTTTTTACTCAGCGTTTGTGTGTATGAAACAGAGGGTGAAAAAGACTGACTCAAATTAGAATTGTCAGTATTTTGTTTAAATGCATCATTAAAGTAGGAGGGAATGAAATAAATATTTTCTGACTGTAACAGTTGGTTTGAAGTGTTGTTATTGATGCTGTGGTTGATTTGCACCGAAAGTGTATTTCCAGGTTTTTTGAAACGGTGTCTAAACAAGACGTTATTGCTAATGTTGTAACCACTGTTGTTGTTGGTGTTGTTACTGTTTGATTGATTGAGCGAACGCAAAGTGTCATTTTCAGTAAATCCCAAAAACCTTGAAATGGAGTTGCCATTTTGGAATCGGATGGAAGGGGTGTAAACGATAGAGTTTAAGGAATCAAATTGGTATTCAAGTCTTGCGTTAATGCGATGGCTGTTGGAACGTGATTCGCTAGAGTCGCCTTGATCGTAATATTGGTTTTCCAATTCAGTAAGGAAATAAGTTCTTTCAAAGTAAGATTGAGTTAGGTTTCTGCTATTATTGAAAAAATAACTACCACTTAATTTCAGTTTCTTTTTGTTCATTAAGGTATAATTGATACCCAATGAATTGCTGGTGTTAATGCCATTTTGTTGGGAAAGCATAAAGTTGGAAGTGTTTCCGCCTCCCCACATCATGCCACCAAAACCTCTGCTGCCACCACCTCTTTGCGACATTCCACCACCTGGGGCACCTCCACCCACAGCACTTAAGATGTCTTCCGTTGAAAAGTTTTGTTGATTGATATTGTTACTTAAACCTATGAAAGAGATTCTGTGGTTTTTTGAAAATAGATTGATATTTCCTCCGGCAGCCCAACGGTCTTGAGTCCCATATCCGGCATATATTTTACCAAACTGTCCTTTGTTTCTTCCTGATTTGGTTACGATATTCAGTGACTTTTGACCATTGCCATCGTCTATTCCTGTAAATTGTGCTTGGTCGCTCATTCTGTCAAAAACCTGAACCTTCGAGACAATTTCCGCAGGTAAGTTTTTAAGTGCAGCACTTGCATCATTTCCAAAGAAATCCTGACCATCAACAGTTACCTTTTTAACCTCTTCACCTTGGGCTTTAATAGTCCCGTTTTCCATTGTAATACCGGGCATTTTTTTAACCAAATCCTCAACCGAGGCGTCTTTATTCACTTTAAATTGTGAAGCACTGAATTCATTGGTATCGTTTTTTTGAACCACTGCTTGTCTTTCTTTGATGATACCACCACTTCCAACCAAAATTTCCTCTGTCTCTTCCATTTCTATTCTTACTCTGTTCATGCCTTCGAGTATTGGATAGTATTTAAAGTAAGTTTTTAAACCAATGTACTCACATTTAACAAATACGCTTGATTCGGTGATATTAGGGATAAAAAAACGACCCAAACTGTCACTGTATCTTTGTGTTATAACAGAAGAATCGCTTGTTTTTAGAATCGAAATATTGGCTTTAGAAAGAGGTGTTTTTGTGGCTTTATTGAGAACTATACCACCCATGTTTTGAGCGTAGCTAGAAAAACTTATAAAGATGAAAAGTGAAAATAATAAACTTTTATTGAAAGAGGGGATAAAATACATCATGGGTTAGACGCATCAAAAATAAAAGGGTTTAATCTGAATAAAAATCTTTTATAGTTGTATTGACTTGTTTATCCGATAAAAAGGGGCTTATGTAGTTGATTTTTGTTATTTATCGATGAAAGAACATTTTTGTCAATTTCGTGGTTTTGATAGCTTAATTGTGCGACATATATTGTATTTTCGCCTCTTTATAATAATAACAATGGATGGATTGATAATGGCTGCTCAGATTATAGCGGCACTTGCTATTTTGGTTACCTTACACGAATTAGGACATTTTTTGGCAGCGCGAATGTTCGGTATCAAAGTTGAAAAATTTTACCTTTTCTTTGATGCTTGGAATGTCAAGTTATTTAGTTTCAAAAAAGGAGATACTGAATATGGTATTGGTTGGTTGCCACTGGGTGGTTATGTAAAAATAGCAGGGATGGTGGATGAGAGTTTGGACAAAGAACAACTTAATAAACCTGCTGAACCTTGGGAATTTAGAAGCAAACCAGCTTGGCAAAGACTTATCGTTATGTTGGGTGGTGTTATTGTTAACTTCATTTTAGGATTTATCATTTTCATTCTGCACACTTGGTATTATGGTGAAGCAAAATTGCCGATTAACAAAGTAAAATATGGTATTCATGCACAAAAAATAGGAACTGAAATAGGTTTGAAAGATGGCGATAATATTGTCGGTATTAATGACAAACCGGTTGCTTATTTTGATGACTTAAAACAGTCTAAAGTGTTTTTGGATGCAGGAACTTACTACAATGTTAAAAGAGGCGATTCTTCATTCAAACTAACAATGCCTTCGGATATTATCGACAAAGTTTCTGAAAAAAAGAATTCATTCTTTGAATTAGCATTTCCTTGTTTTGTTGACAGTGTTTTGGCCAATTCTCCTGCTTCTAAAGCTGGTCTGAAAGCCGATGATAGAATTATTTCTCTTAACGATACTGCGGTTGACTACTTTCATCAGTTTTCACAAAGGGTTTCTTATTATGCCAATACTGCAATCAAACTTAAAGTGGTAAGAGGAAATGATACGATAAATGCTACAGCGCAGTTGAAAGAAGATGGAAAATTAGGCTTTATGATTGCTGACGTTTACGTAAAGGATTACGAAACATTCAAATATAGTTTTACCCAAGCAGTTCCTGTGGGAATCAGTAAATCATACCAAACGTTGGTTGACAATTTAAAAGGATTACAAAAGTTGGTGAGTGGTAAAGTAGATCCAAGAAAATCTATTCAAAGTCCAATTGGCATCGCAGCCATGTTCGGAGGAGAATGGGTTTGGTATCGTTTCTGGTTATTGACCGCTTTGTTGTCTTTGGTATTAGCCATAATGAATTTATTGCCAATTCCTGCTTTAGATGGTGGTCACGTTGTGTTTTTGATTGTGGAAATGATCAAAGGAAAACCATTGAGTGATAAGTTCATGCATGTTATGCAAGTGATAGGCATGGTGTTGTTACTTTCATTAATGGCGTTTGCTTTTGGTAACGATATCCTGAAAATTTTCAATAAATAAACATAACTGATTATGGTACAAGTAAATTTAAAAGACTATTTTAGCTTTTATGAATTGTCGCCATCTTTTCAAATAGACTCTTCTGTACTCAAACGCAAATACATTGAGTACAGTAAGCAATTTCACCCCGACTTACATTTGGATGATATTAAGATGCAAACGGAGTTAATGCAACTGTCGGCTTATAACAACAAAGCATACAAAACTTTAAAAGAAGACATTTCGCGTGCCCAGTATTTGGTGGATATTATGCATCCTTCAGACTCCAATCATGCCATTCAATTGCCACAAGATTTTTTGATGGAAATGATGGATTTTAATGAGTTGATAGATGAACAAGCCATTGAGAAAACAGATTCATTTGGTTCATTGAACAACACTTGTTTGGAACTTAAGGAACAAATAAAAACAGAAATCATTGAAAATGCCACCCAAGAACATTGGATGGCATTACAAATTTCGCTTTTAAAGTGGCGTTATATTGAGCGTTTAGAATTTAGAATTCACGCTTTAAATTAATTTCTGCGAGCAATAGCACGTTCTGCTGCTGCAACCACATCTTTTACATCTAAACCATATTTTGCCATTAATTGGTCAGGCGTTCCGCTTTCACCAAAGGTGTCATTTACACCAACCATTTCAACTGGCAAAGGCATGTTTCTGCTCAACAATTGACAGATACTGTCACCTAAACCGCCATTGTACATGTGTTCTTCTGCGGTTACTACACAACGGGTTTTACGCGCTGAGTTCAATACGGCTTCGTTGTCCAAAGGTTTAATTGTGTGAATATTAATAACTTCTGCGCTTATACCTCTTTCTGCTAATGCTTGAGCAGCTTGAATACTTTTCCATACCAAGTGACCTGTGCAGAATATTGAAACATCAGCTCCTTCAAAAATGGTTAATGCTTTACCAATTTCAAAGACTTGATTATCAGGGGTAAAAATCGGCACTTTCGGTCTTCCGAATCTTAAATAACAAGGCCCTACATACTTTCCAATGGCAATGGTAGCTGCTTTGGTTTGATTGTAATCGCAAGGATTAATGACTACCATTCCTGGTAACATTTTCATCATGCCAATGTCTTCTAATATTTGGTGGGTTGCACCGTCTTCCCCTAAAGTAAGACCAGCGTGTGAAGCACATATTTTTACATTTTTGTCACTGTAGGCAATACTTTGACGGATTTGGTCATAAACTCTACCTGTACTAAAGTTAGCAAAAGTACCTGTAAAAGGAATTTTACCTGCAGTAGCTAAACCTGCTGCAACGCCCATCATATTTGCTTCGGCAATTCCTATTTGAAAAAAACGTTCTGGGAATTCTTTTTTAAAGGCATCCATTTTCAATGAACCTGTTAAGTCGGCGCACAAGGCCACAACTTGACTGTTTTGTTTGCCAATTTCTAATAAACCTGCTCCAAATCCTGAGCGAGTATCGTTATTTCCTAATATTTCTATTGTTTGCATTTATATGTTTATTTCTGTTATTGTTGCTGAGGTAATGGTAAATTCTTTTTCGAAGGTATAAATGGTTCTGGTTTCGGGTTTGTTTCTACCTATAATAAAATACTTGCCCGGTTGCATGGTTATCAATTGAAATGAGGCATCGCTGATGTCTGCAACCCATTCTGGTTTTCCATTTTTGTATTGGTAAATCGCAACTACTAAGTCGCGCGTTTTGTTGATTTGTAATCGTCCCGGTTGTGGAATTTCTATTAAAGTGGTTTTGTTTTCACTCACATTTACACTGTCCAAATAGATACGGGGAGTACTCAAAATTTCAATGTCATACGCTCCCGTTAAATATCTTTTGCTGGTATTGTAAGGATGTGCGTGTATGGTATTCGGTTTATTGTGAACACGAACCACAGCTTTTAAATCGATGTAATTGGTTTTTCCGGTGCATACAAAATTGATATGCCCTTGTGATGCATCTATGGCAACCGTATTATGTCTCCCCGGAATTAATTCAACATTGTTTTTGTAAATAGCAGGTAAGGTATGAACCACGATGTTGTATTTTCTCAATGGGTCTAAAAACAAAGTATCAGGAACGCCTCTGCCATTCATGGTGTGTTCATAGTTGTGCAACAGTTTTTTCGAAGAAGCATCATAAATACTCATCAATACATTCGTTTCCACCGGACGAAGCTGTTTGTCAAGCAAATTGATTTGACAACTGGTTGCATTCATGGCTTGGGAAACCACAACGCCTATAACTGTTTGGAATTCCTTTTCAGTATTGGCATCATAATAATTACCGACACAGTTAAAGTTTAGTTTGAATTGTTCGTTAGAACCTAATCCAATGATAAAAGGTTGAAGGAAAATACCCTTTTTTTGAAGTGCTTGTGAAATGGTGCAGGGGTCGCCTGAACATTCTTCCAAACCATCTGTAATAATGATAATGAGGTTTCTACAGCCTTTTTCAGCAGGGAAATCCTTTTCGCTTTCTTGCAAAGAGTAGGCAATTGGCGTCCATCCTTTGGGAACCAAACTGTTGATTCTCTTTTTCATAATCACCGTATTATTAGGTGCAAAAGGAACTTCAAGTTTGGAATCTTTACAGTCTTTTAAGTTAGCCGTTTGTTGATGTCCATAGACTCTAAGGGCCAATTCTACATTTTTGAAAGAAGATAAACTGTCAATAAGCTTAACGGCCATTTTTTTGGCTACGGCTATTCTCGTAGAATTTTCTATGGGTGCAGTCATACTTCCCGAAGCATCAAAAATCAGGAGTATGCGCGTTTTTTGTTCAGTTTGAGCGTTTACCGTTAAAACACTAAATAGTAAAAAGAGATATGTCAGCTTTTTTATCATTATATTAGTTAACGCTGTTTTGAATTATTTATTTAATAATCTCCCAACGTTTCAGGTAATTGATTCAAAGCGCGTGCCAATTGTTCATCATTTGGAGGAATACCATGCCATTCGTGACTTCCCATCATGAAATCAACACCATAACCCATTTCAGTTTTCATTAAGATAACACAAGGGCGGTCGGAGTTCAATGCTTTAGCTTCTTTGTTGCAAGCTATAATTTCTGACATGTTATTGCCATTCATTTCCAATACATTCCAACCAAAAGCTTCGAATTTAGATCTCAATTCAAAAAATCCCATGATGTCTTCCACGCTACCATCTATTTGCTGTCTGTTAAAATCGATAGTCGCGATGATATTGTTCAGTTTTTTGTGGGCAGCAAACATGATCGCTTCCCAGTTTTGTCCTTCTTGTAATTCACCGTCACCCATGTTAACATAAACATAAGCTTTGTCATTATCCATTTTTTTGGCCAAAGCAATACCGGTTGCAACACTAAGTCCTTGTCCTAAAGAACCTGAAGCAATACGGACGCCTTCCAAATGGTCGTGAGTGGTGGGGTGACCTTGCAATCTTGAATTTAACTTTCTGAAAGTCGCTAATTCACTTACAGGGAAATAGCCACTACGAGCTAAAACACTATAAAATACTGGACTGATATGGCCATTTGATAAAATGAAAACATCCTCATCTTTTGCCTCTTGGGTAAAGTTATCGGGTTGATGATTCATGATTTCAAAATACAAGGCAGTTAAATAATCGGCACAACCGAGTGAACCCCCTGGATGACCGCTTTGAACTGCGTGAACCATTCTTACTATATCGCGCCTAACTTGAGATGCAATGCTTTCTAATTCCTGAATACTTGGCATATCTATTTTTAAAGATGCAAAAATTCAATTATTTATCGAGAAATAAAACCCCTATTTTGATTATTTATAAACCACTAATAAACGGGTGTGTTTATTGTAAAGGAATCGGCATCTTTTAAAACTGGAAATTCAATTCTGTATTGTTCCAATGAAGCTTTATTTAAATTAAATTGATAAGTTTTGTCTTCATTCCCAAACCCAATTTCTTCGCCCATGTAATTTATAATCCCTGAATTACCAACGTGGTTGATCCCATTTCCGTCTGTTCCCAAACGATTACATGACACCACGTAACATTGGTTTTCTATCGCTCGGGCTTTTAATAATGTTTGCCATGCATAGTTTCTTTTTTCGGGCCAATTGGCCACATAAACCAATAAATCGTAATTTTCTGTGTTTCTGGAAAAGACAGGAAAACGCAAATCATAACATATTTGTGGACAAATACGCCAACTTTTATAGTCTATTATTAATTTGGAATTTCCCTGACTGTAATGCTTGTTTTCTTCACCCGGAGAGAACAAATGTCTTTTGTGGTAAAATTGAGGCGATTGATTGGGCTCCTGAAATACAAAGGTGTTGTAATAGCGTTCACCTTCTTTATACATCAAACTACCACCTATCGCCGCATTGCATTGTGCCGACATTTCTTTCAACCATTGTAATCCCTTTTGGGTTGACTCTTCTGCCAATGCTTCTGGATTCATACTAAACCCTGTCGTAAACATTTCGGGTAAAATAATGAAATCACAGTCTTTAATTACACTCAATTTATCTGTAAAGTGTTTCAAGTTTTCATCTACAGATTCCCAATACAAGGAGGTTTGCACTACTGCTATGTTTATAACTTGCATAAAATATCGAGTGCTTTATTTAATGTCTCCTCTTTTTTGGCAAAGCAGAAACGCAATACATGGTGGTCGGTTTTTCTTTTGTAAAATGCAGAAACAGGAATACTTGCTACTTTGTGCTCACTGATTAAGGTTTGCGCCATTTCAAAATCCCCTTTATCGCTCAATTTATCGTAAACAACAGATTGAAAATAACTGCCACAACAATCCAACAATTTGAAAGAGCTGTTTTTTAATCCTGCCCTGAACAAGTCGCGCTTTTGTTGGTAAAAATGTGACAATTCAAGGTAATAGGATGGTTGCTCAAGTATGGCGCTGTATGCATGTTGAATAGGAGTGTTTGCCGCAAAACTCAAAAACTGATACACCTTTCTGATTTGTGCGTTAATGTTTTCAGGGGCAAGCAAATAGCCCATTTTCCAACCTGTGGTATGGTAGGTTTTGCCAAACGAAGACACGATGATGCTTCTTTGTGCCAAATGGGGATAACGCGCCACGGATTGGTGTTCGAAACCATCAAAGATAATGTGTTCGTATACTTCATCGCTCATTACCAATGCATCTGTTCCATTGATTAGTTTTTCTAACTTACGCATGTCTTCGGCACTGAGTATAGCCCCTGAAGGGTTGTGAGGGGTGTTTATAATAATGAGTTTGGTGCGTATGGTAAATAATTTTTTAAGTTGTTCCCAGTCGATTTTATATTCTGGGAAAAGCATTTCATACACGATGGCTTTACCACCTGCAAGTTCCACTGCGGGAATATAACTGTCGTAGGCAGGTTCTATAATAATCACTTCGTCATTTTCCTTTATTAAGGCTTGTATGGTGGTGTATATGCCTGCGGTTGCGCCGGGAACGATGGTTATTTCCGTTTCGGGATTGTATTTTGCGGAGTACAGGTTTTCGGTTTTTTCTGCTATTTTTTCTCTGAGGCTCATCAAACCGGGCATGGGTGCGTATTGGTTGTGCCCATTTTGTATGGCAACGTTCACAAGTTTTTTGAGTTCATCGGAGCAATCAAAGTCAGGAAATCCTTGAGCCAAGTTGATGGCATTGTGTTGATTGGCCAAATTCGTCATGACAGAAAAGACGGAATTGGCAATATTGGGAAGTTTATTATTGAGGTGTCCTTCGAATTTCACTTGAGCAAACTTACAATCTTTTTTTAATTTATCAATAAAGAAGTAAAAATGGAAAGCGGATTTTGGGGTTGATTTGGCGATAAATAGGGGATAGCTTGATTTTTTTGAAATTTAATTTTTTGAGTTTGTTTTTTTTATCTACTTTTGCAGTCCTTTAATAAAAGGCATGGACTCGTAGCTTAATTGGATAGAGCACCTGACTACGGATCAGGAGGTTGGGGGTTCGACTCCCTCCGAGTTCACTCCAAGGGAAAGCACACCAAATTCGGTGTGCTTTTTTTGTGGAATTTTTTGGGAACCCTTGGTATTCCTAAAGATTTTAACTATTACTTCATTCATGTGTAGGGTTCGAGAATTTTTTTCTTCAAAAATTAAACCAGACGGAAAAATCGAACTAACTATCTGTCACTTTAAGCTTGTATCGCTTTGTTGATAAGCCTTTGAGAGGTTTTTTAGTACTGAAGAAGCTTCTTTTATTTTTGAAACAAGGTTTTTTAAATCTTCATTATTTGTGTTGAGTTTTAAGGATAATTGATTGATTTTTTCATCAGTTGAATGTTTAATTTCTTTGTATTCTGAAGCTTCAATTTCACCATCTAACATCAAGTTTTTTGCGTTTTCAAGACGGACTCTATATTTGGCAATTTCGGATTCTATTTTTGAAACATCTTCTCTTTCAGTTTGATTCTTTTCCTTTAATTTTTCACTAACAATTTTTGTAAATAATTTGACAGAATCTTCTGTAGGTTTAATTCTCTCTAGTAAATTTTCAAAAGTAGTATTTACTAATTCGGAGTTTTTTCTTTCTTTACAAACGTTGTTACAGTGGTAATAAGGGTATCTTGTTCCCATTCTCCCTCTTGACCAAGAGGCGGTTAATAATTTGCCGCATCTCGGACAAATTAAAATACCCCTTAATGGAAATTCATCCCTTAATGTTTTTATAGAGCATGGTAAATGTTTCTTTCTTCCTTCAAGAATTTCTTGTACCTTATAAAAGGTAGATTCGCTTATTAATGGCTTATGAATGGCTTGAACCCATCTTTGAGGTTCATCTTTGTATGCAGGTACAAACGTTTTACCAATATAAACCTTGTTTCGCAATAACATCCAAAAAGAATTCTTAGTACAGAACAAACCTTGGGAATTAAGTTTTGTTCTGAGGGCTTCAATAGAGTATTTTCCAGTGGAAAATTCTTTAAATGCAAGAACCACAAGTTTTTCTTGTAAACCACCTTCAGGTGTAATAACAGGTCTGTTAAATTCATTTCGAGTGTTTTTATAGCCACGTGGACAACCTCCAATCCATCTTCCTTCTTTTTTACCTTTACGAATGCCATGAAATATATTCAATGCTCTTCTGTCGTTATCTATTTCAGGAGTTGTGAGATAAATAGCCAACATTAGTTTCTGTTCAGGAATTTCTAAATCCAGTTTTTGTTCAATAGCTATGGCTTGAACATTCAGTTTTTTTAAAATAGAGAGTTCTTCATAGGCCTTTTCTGCACTTCTTGCAAATCGATCCCATTTTAAAAAACAGATGTAATCAACACTGTTTTTGTTTTTTTTCAAATAACTAATAATTTTTTTCCATTCAGGTCGATTAAAGGTTTTTCCACTTTCATCATCTGGAAAAGCCGATGATATTGACCCCCATCTGCCGATTTAAATTGACCCCCTTTCG
>JBBAKM010000020.1:4448-58087 GCA_040403495.1 Bacteroidia bacterium | reverse complement strand
GTAATCTCTTTGACTACGCTTCTTCTTTTGTTCTTGTTGTTTCTTCATTTAATAAATTGTTTATGTGACAACCTATTTCAGGACGGGAGAAAGACATAAAAAAAGCCACTTTTAAAGTGGCTTTTTTTATGTCTTTAAATGAATAAAATAGATTATTTTATAATGCTATTAAATATAGCTTGTCCATCTGTGTTAAATAAGTATTCAGAAAAACATCTCTCAGGATGTGGCATCATGCCAAAAACATTTTTCCCTTTATTGCAAATGCCTGCAATGTTGTTTATGGAACCATTAGGATTGCTTTCTTTTGTTACATTGCCATTTATGTCGCAGTATCTGAAAATGACTTGATTGTTTGCTTCCAATTCTTCTATCGTCGATTTATCTGCATAGTAATTGCCTTCACCATGTGCAATTGGAATTGTATATGATTTGTTAGAATCTAAACTGTTGGTTATTTTCAATTCAGTGTTAACGGGTCTTAAATAAACATTCTTGCAAAGGAATTTTTGATGGTCATTTCTTAAAAGTGCACCTGGTAATAATCCACTTTCACATAATATTTGAAAACCATTACATATTCCCATTACATAACCTCCCTTGTCTGCATGTTCTTTAACACTTTGCATTATAGGGCTCAGTTTTGCAATAGCGCCACTTCTTAAATAGTCGCCATAACTGAATCCTCCTGGAAGAAAAACAAAGTCAACACCCTTTAAATCGGTGTCCTTATGCCATAATTCTTCAACTGGTTGATCTGATAACTTACTCAGAGTATCAATTAAGTCTCTGTCACAATTGCTGCCGGGGAATATTACTACGCCAAATTTCATTTACTGCAAAAGTAATATTATGATTGATTATTCTATTAAAATTTAATTAACAAAATTGTTTCATTCCTTTTATTTGTTTAGTTTCGCAATACTATCATGAAATCGTCTTACTGTTTGATATTTTTTTTGTTTATGTTTACACTCCTGCATGGTCAACAGTATCAACTGTCTTTTCATGTAGGTCATCAGTTTGGCTTTAGACCACAATTGTCTAATGATGTGGATTTTAGTAATAAGGTTAAATACAGTTTGGGTAATGGAGTCAACAGTCTTTTATTGTTTAGTATTATTCCTGATAGTGCAAATTGGTATGTCTCTATTGGAGTAAACTCTTTAAGAGGAAATACAGTTTTGGTTTCTGAAAATAATATAAACGCCTTTCAATATGAAGCGGTCTCTAAATCTATTTTATCACACAGATTTCAGGGGTTGCTAAACTATCGGTTCAATATTAAAAACAGTACTATTAATGCTTTTTCAGGTGTCGTTGTTCCTTTTTATAACCGAATAGTTGAGGAATACTCGATGAAAGACAGTTTCTTATATGTTAATAAATCTTACAACGTAAGAAATTATCTTTCCATTGGTTATCACGGAGGGGTCGAATTTCAAAAAAAAATTAACAGTAAATTGTCATTCTCCATTAGTTCTAGTTTGACGGTTTTAAATCAAAGGGTAAAAAGTAAAAACATGATAAACTATGAAGATAATAATCTCAATACAATAGCATTTATCCCTGATCGTGCAAATAGAGAGTTTCAATATAAAAAAGATGTTATTGAAATACAAAATAATGAATCTTTTTTGCCACGCGCTTTTAACAAAAATTTACCAACTGATTTACTCACTTATACCGAAACTCTTAGTAGTTTTGGAATTATTATTGGTGTTGCTTATCATTTTTGATATTAAAAGTTGAAAAAAGTATTGAGTTTTATATTGCCTAATTCTATAAAAAAAGGAACAACTCAACTTGGGCAAGAATATGAAATAGCATACGAATACGGTAGAAAGGTTTTAAATAGCGCAAATGCAAATTATAGTTTCGGTAGTTTGCATGAAGTAATGCAAAAAGGGATTGAAAAGTACCTAAAAAATAACAATCCAAGTAAGGTGTTAATTTTAGGACTAGGCGGTGGAAGTTGTGTCGAAATTCTAAATCGGAAATGTCATAATACACTTCAATTTAAAGCAATTGAGATAGATTCCGATATTATCGAATTTGCTAAAGAATATTTTAATATAGGTCAATATTCAAATGTTGAAATAATCAATGGGGATGCCCAATATTTAACAAAGTATTTACAAGAGGAAATCAATACGTTTGATTTAATTATTGATGATGTTTTTTGGGACAATCAAATTCCTGAATTTTGCTTTCAAAAAGAGTATATCGAACAAGCTAAATTTCTTTTGAAGGAGGGCGGTTGTTATTTTAGAAATGTGATGGAAATTGATACTAAGAGAGTATTATTGTTTGAAAGTTTGTTAGCGGAAGAGTTTAGTCGTATTTCAAAAACTGATGTTTTAAAACATTCTAACAAAATTTACCTATGCTACAAATAAAAAGACATTTTAACCTTAAATTATAATTAATGAATAATAGCGATACAATAGTTTTTGAAAAAAATCAAAGAAAGGTTTTAAATGCATGGTGTATGTATGATTGGGCAAATAGTGTTTTCCCGTTGACCATTACATCGGCTATTTTCCCGATTTATTGGAACAGTCAAACAAAAAATGGAGTTGAAATTATGGGATTGACTATTGAAGGGTCTGTCTTGTTCAGTTATTGTTTGTCTTTTGCGTTTTTGATTATTGCATTTTTAAACCCTATTTTGAGTGGAATTGCAGACCATTCTGGGAATAAAAAGTTTTTTATGAAACTGTTTGTTTTGCTTGGTTCACTCAGTTGTTTTGCAATGTATTTTTTTGATACGCAATCAATATGGATTGGTGTTTTTGCTTTTGTATTTGGAACAGTTGGATATGCAGGGAGTATAGTGTTTTATAATGCCTATTTGCCAGAGATAGCAACCGAAGATAAGTTTGATTTGCTGAGTGCTAAAGGTTTTTCCATGGGCTATATCGGAGGTGTCATCTTATTGATTTTGAATCTACTTTTAATTATGTTCCCCAATTTGCTTTACAATGTAGAAGGTAAGGTGATGGAAATAATTAATTTAAATCCTCAATTCAACAAAGAACAAGCACAATTACTTGCCAAATCTTATTATGAGAAAAAAGCAAGTCAACTTTCGTTTGTAACAGTAGGGGTATGGTGGATGTTATTTTCTTTAATCCCCTTTTATTATTTACCTAATTCAAAACAAGGATTAAAGAAGTTGTCTTTTAGTAAGGGTTATAAGGAATTGCAAAAAGTGTATTCAGAAGTAAAGAAATTTAAGTTAATGAAACACTATTTAGTGGCTTTTTTCTTTTATAGTATGGGGGTTCAAACGGTAATGTATGTAGCATCAATGTTTGGGGTAAAGGAATTGAAGTTGCCCAAGGAGAATTTAATAATTACCATTTTGTTGATTCAATTGATTGCAATAGGAGGGGCTTATTTGTTTTCCTATTTATCCCAAAAAATCGGCAATATTAAGTCGTTAATAGTGAGTGTTGTAATTTGGATAGGGATATGTATAGGAGCTTATTATGTTAATGGAGTTAATGGGTTTTATTTATTGGCTTCCGTTGTTGGATTGGTTATGGGTGGTATTCAGAGTTTATCCAGAAGTACATTTGCTAAGCTTATCCCCAATGACACCAAAGACAATGCTTCTTATTTTAGCTTTTATGAATTAACCGAGAAAGTAGCTATTGTTATAGGGACTTTTAGTTTTGGTTTTATAGAGCAAATCATTCAAATAGTTTTCAAAGTGGACAGTATGCGATATTCGGTATTGTCGTTAATGCTTTTTTTTATAATAGGCTTGTTTTTACTGATTGTTATCAGAGATGAAAATGTTGAAGTCTGAAATTTATAGTTAAGTTAATGTTTTAATTTAGCATATTTCTTTTAGTCTTTTTAAATAATTGTTTGGTCGAATGGCATTTCGACTAATGGGTTGTTTGAATAAAACTTATACTATTTTTGTAATACTTAAATTTATTAAAATTATGTATACAAAAAGAATTTCAATCCTATTTTTTGCTCTTTTATTAGTAAGTAGTTGTGCCATTATTAGACCTGGTGATATTGGGGTTAAACAAAAGTTTGGTAAAATGTCAAACAAAGCCCACACCGAAGGCGTTATTATTTACAACCCTTTTATTTCTAAAGTAATTATCACATCCCTTCAAACTAAAAATTTGGAGATTTCATTAAGTTTGCCAAGTAAAGAGGGTTTGAGTGTTACATCTCAAATATCTATATTGTACAGATTGGACAAAACAATGTTGCAAAAAGTGATATCTACTTATGGGTTGAATTATGAAAGCATTATTTCTAGTATTTTTAGATCCGCATCTTCAGATGTTTGTGCACAGTTTTATGCCAAGGATATGCACTCAGGGATGCGTTCCAAGATTGAACAATCTATCAAAGAAAAAATGGGAACAATATTAACGTCTCAAGGGATTATTATTGAATCTGTTTTGATGAAAAGTATTCAATTGCCTCCTGGTTTAGCGACCTCTATTGAGCAAAGACTACAAGCAGAACAAGATGCAATGCGTATGGATTTTATGAAACAACAAGCTGAAAGACAAGCGGAAATTAAAATCATTGAAGCTAAAGGTGAAAGGGATGCTCAAAAAATCCAATCAGAGGGCTTAACTCCTGAAATTATAAAATTAAAAAGTATAGAAGCTTTTAAGTTATTGTCTGATTCTCCAAATTCAAAAGTGATAATTACCAATGGAACAGCACCATTTTTAATTACACCATAAATTAATTTCTAGGTTTGCATATTTTATGTATTATTGCAAACCTATTTGGGGGATTAGCTCATTTGGCTAGAGCGCTTCGCTGGCAGTGAAGAGGTGATCGGTTCGAATCCGATATTCTCCACCCTTTTAAAAACCGTCTTAGACGGTTTTTTTTATAAACCACACATATTGTGGAGATTTATTTGTGAAGGGAAAAAGGTGAATTGGCAGATTAATAAAGCTCGAATATGAAGGATAAACTAAAGTTTAAATCAATTAATTTGTTTTTAAAACCTTTGTTATTCTTATTGATTGGTGGAATAGGATCGCTTATAGTTGCTTTTTTAATGATAGAGGGGGCATTGAAGGGGCCTTATCCCCAAATTATTGACATAATCTTAGGAGTATTTTTTGGCGTAATAGGCGCTATTGCCATAATATCAATCTATAAATTAGATACAATTTTAGTTTATTCAGACTATTATAAAATTAAATCCATTTTTGGACATATTAAAAGAATTATAAAAAAAGACAGTATAATAACATGGACTGAAATAGAAAAAGCCAACAAATATGATGAATGGAAAGAGTTGACAATATATACTAGTAAAAGTAATTACAAATTATCATCATCAATCTATGGAAATTATTCAGAGTTAAGAAATAACTTAATTAGCGGCAAAAAGAATAATTTAAAAAAAGAAATTAAATTGATTAAAAGAAAAAATGCAATCTTGGCTGTATTTTTTTTGATAACGGGAGGTTTGTTTTTATTTTTAAGTTTTAATTTCTATTACTTAAACAAAGAGGCGATTAATTATCATAATCTTCAAACAATTACAGGAGTAATTACCAATAAAGCTGAAATCCATGTTGGTTCAAAAGGTTCTGGCTCAATCAACATTAATTTGAGGTCTTACCCATCCTTTAGTTTTAATATTTCAGGTAATTCATTAAAAGCAACTAATACATTTAGCTATATTGAAAATGTAAAAATAGGTGATACTTTAACCATTGAGATTTTAAAAGACGAATATCAGAAGAAGTTAACAAAAGAAATACCTTTATCCTTTTGGGATAAGTCCATAAACTATTCTTTTATTTCAGTTTACGGACTTCGAGATAAAAACACTTCATTTTTGCATTTTAATGATTATATCTTCGAATTGAAGAACGATAGGGCATTAGTTCCCCTTTTTTTGTGGGTGTTTGCCATTGTTGGATTGTTTGTGATAGGAGGTGGTTTTTACTTGTTCAAAAACTTATTAGAAAAATAAAATCGGTTCATCTTTTAATTAATTGTTTTAAAACCGTTCTTGCTCACATCTTGCTAGTAAAAATCCTCCTTTGCCTCCGGCATCTCTTTTATGTATTTTCATGTTTTTTGAAATTTAAAGGATTTTTTAAATTTGAACTGAATTTTTATCGTTTTTATTGCGATAAAAATATTGAGTTAGCCCTTCTTGCTCGCATCTTGCGAGTATAAATCCTCCTTTGCCTCCGGCATCTCTTTCATGTATTTTTATGTTTTTTGAAATTTAAAGGATTTTTTAAATTTGAACTGAAGTTTTATCGTTTTTTATTGCAATAAAAATATTGAGTTAGCCGCTCTTGCTCGCATCTTGCGAGTATAAATCCTCCTTTGCTTCCGGCATCTCTATTATGTATTTTCATGTTTTTTGAAATTTAAAGGACTTTTTAAATTTGCACTCAAGTTTTAACGTTTTTTATTGCAATAAAAATATTTAGAAGCAAATATATCAATGTTTAAAGTTATACTTAATAATGCCATAGGTGATGTAAAAATCAATAGCCAATATGCGAGCTTGAGAGGAGGATGTGCCACGGGCATAAGTGAACAACCTCCATACTTATTTTAATTTGAGTTTAGTTAATACGTCCTTCTCCCTAATCTTCTTATATACAAGTCTTCTACTTTTTTTCTGGCCCAAGGGGTTTTTCTTAAAAAAGTTAAGCTCGATTTGATACTTGGAGAACTGTTAAAGCAATTGATTTTTATTCTTTCGCCAAGCTCTTCCCAACCCAAATCTTCAACCAAATATGTGACAATGTGTTCGAGTGTTTTGCCGTGCAACGGGTCTTTAGAGTCATTCATTGTCAATGTAATTATCTTATGAAAAAGTTGTGATTATTGTCCCTTAAAGGTTGCTTTTCTTTTTTCTATAAAAGCTTGCATGCCTTCTTTTTGGTCCTCGGTAGCAAACAACATATAAAAGTTTTTTCTTTCAAAGAATAAAGCCTCTTGTAGCGGCATTTCGTATGTTTTTAATACACTTTCTTTCGCCATTTGTACGGCAATTGGAGACTTTTCGGCAATAGTGCTTGCCAATTTTACAGCCTCGCTCAAATAAAACTCTATAGGAACAATTTTGTTGACCAATCCGTATGCTTTGGCTTCTTCAGCTGAAATGAATTGGCCAGTAAGAACCATTTCCATGGCTTTTGCCTTGCCCACTATTCTGGTAAGCCTTTGTGTGCCACCCGCTCCGGGCATAACGCCTATGCTTATTTCAGGTTGTCCAAATTGTGCTGTTTCACTTGCTATAATCATATCGCATATCATGGCTAGTTCGCAACCTCCACCTAAAGCAAATCCACTAACAGCTGCAATAATTGGTTTTTTTGTTTTTCTGATACTGTCCCAAGTTGTAAACTGGTCTATCTTTAACATGTCAATTGCATTTCTGCCAGCCATCTGCTTAATGTCAGCACCTGCAGCAAATGCTCTTTCATTACCACTTATCACTATAGCTCTGATTGAATCATCTTGATCAAAATCAATCAATGCTTGCTTTATTTCAAGCATTAATTCTAAATTAAGTGCATTAAGTTCTTTGGGTCTGTTTAATTGGATGTGGCCAACATAAGGGGCTATTTGTGGGTTAACAAGAATAAATTCAGGCATTGTTTTTCGATTTTAAAATAATTCTAAAGGTTGTTTTTTTATAGGGAATACTTTCCTTTACAAAAATATGTCCCTTGTGGTAATTTTCTATAATCCTTTTTACTAAAGATAATCCCAAGCCCCAACCTCTTTTTTTGGTAGTGAAGCCAGGTTTGAAAATTCTTTTTTGCAGTCCACTAGGAATGCCCTTGCCATTGTCTGAAAGGTCAATAATAATGGATTGGTTCTTTAAGAAACAACTGATAGTAATAGTTCCTGTTCCTTCCATTGCATCCATCGCGTTTTTGCAAATATTTTCAATTACCCAATCAAATAATGGAACATTGATGTCTGCAAACAAATTAAAATCAATGTTTTCGTATTGGTAGATTACTTGTTCTGAACTTCGGGTTTGGATGTATTGTATCGCTTTTGTTAACTGTTCTCCAATATTCGTCTCTGATAAAATAGGGACAGCACCAATTTTTGAAAATCTATCTGTAATAACTTTGAGCCTGTCCAAATCTTTTCTCATTTCTTCAAATGAATCTTCGTTTGCATAAGATTTGTCTATTTCCATTAAATCTACCCAACCCATTAATGAACTCATTGGGGTTCCTAGTTGATGTGCTGTTTCTTTGGCTAATCCAACCCAAACTTGATTTTGTTCCGACTTTCTACTGTAGCTAAAAGCAAAGTAACTAACTGCAATAAATAAAGCGACAATGCCTAATTGATAGTATGGATAGGTTTTAAGTTGTTTTAGTGTGCTGGAATCGTCATAATAAACATATTGCAATTCTGTCGGAGAAATATTAACCTCTATTGGTTCGTTTTTTTCTTTAATGTCTTCAAAGTAGGATTCTATATAACCATCTCTTTTAATGGCATTTGAATCTAAATTCCTAAAACTAATTACGTTTTTACCATCACTTAATATCACAGGAATTGTATTGTTGGATTCCACCAAAGTTAGGTATATATTTAATTCTTGTTCTGTCTCAGCATTGGTTATCATGTGCTGTGCATAAGCCCACAATTTGATTTTTTTTCGCTCCTCTTCTGAGAGTTTTTTGACCATGTTATTGGAATACAATAAAGAGAATAAGCCAATTATTACGGCTATAATCAATAAAGAGATTTTTATGATTTTCTTTAGTTTATAGGTATTCACAATTAATAAATTTCAAATCTAATAAAAAAAATGTTTTATTTATATATTTTCGCTACTTCTATGCAAATGATTTTACTTTTTAATGGAAATGAGATAAAACTAGATAGCAATCGCTTTTATGACCTTTCTATTCCTATACAAAAAAACACAAATGTAAATTGTTATCATTTGGAAAGTCCTACCTTTTCATACTATGACAGTCCCGAGTTTTGCGGAAGTTTGGACAAAGGAGGGAGTGTCAATTGTGAAAAAATGTCCTTTTATGCCCACGCATCAGGAACTCATACTGAATGTGCCCTTCATGTTCTCAAAACGTCTGTCAATATGCTCAATATTTCTTTGCCTTTGTTGATTAAAGCAAAGTTAATAACAGTAAAACCTTCAGAAATTGGGGAAGACAAAGTCGTTAATGCAGCATTGTTTGAAGGTGTTTTAGATAACACAGAAGCCAAAGCAATACTCATTCGAACTATTCCTAATAATAGTGAAAAAAGAACACATAATTATTCTAGCACTAATCCTCCCTTTATTCATACCGATGCAATCTCGTTGTTTAATCAATTGGGTTTTGAACACTTAATTACTGATTTGCCAAGTATTGACAAAGAACAAGACGGAGGATTATTGGCCGCTCATAAATTGTGGTTTGGCGACGGAACTGCTCACAAAACAATTACAGAGTTAATGTATGCACCTGATGATATTCCCGATGGTGATTACTTTGTTTCCATTCAAGCGCCTAAAATTGAAACAGATGCGGTGCCTTCTAAGATATTGTTATATCCATGTTTTTAAGGAGAATAAATAGTGAATCCCTTCTCTATGCCTTAAATGTGTTTTTGGAGAAGTGGTATTTTAAGTCATACACAACAAAGACGGTTAATAAGCTCTTGGTAATAAAATGGGATGAAATTGGCGATATGGCAACGAGCACTCATGTGTTTGAACTGCTAAAGAAAAAATATCCTGATTCTCAATTAACGGTTTTGTGTAAGCCCTTTGTTAAACCACTCATTCAAAATGACCCATTTGTGAATCACATTGTTTGTGATTTGGAGGCAATTAGAAAAACTAAATTTGATGTTGTAGTTGAGTTAAGAGGGACATGGCAAACGCTTGCTTGGGCAGTATTTAATCGACCGCTAGTAAGGGTAAGTCGAGCTGTTATTCGATATAAAAACAGAGGAAATCAAACGCATGAAGTGCTCACTAATTTTCAAGTTATATCACCATTGATATGTGAATTGGAATTGATAGTGCCAAAATTGTATTTTTCTAATGAGGATACAAATGCAGTTGATGTTTTTTTGGAAAATCATCAGTGTCACAAATTTGTATTGTTTCATGTGGGTGCAAGAAAAAAGCTCAGACAATGGAATACAGACAGATTTGCTTTTGTTGCTGATAACATAATTTCAAAACATCAACTAGCCGTTGTTTTTATAGGAACCCAAGAGGATGAGGAGGATATTTCTAAAATACAATCATTGATGAAGCATAAGTCAATAAGTTTTACGCAAAATTGCTCACTGAGTATGTTGTCTTATTTGTGTTCAAAGTCGCAACTGTTTGTTGGGAATGAAAGTGGGCCAATACATATTTCAGCTTGTTTCAGTGCTCCAATAATTGGATTGTATGGTCCAGGAGTGCCTCATATTTTCTATCCGTTTTCACGAAAAGCAAAGGTGTTTCATCATGTTTTAAAATGTAATCCTTGCGATCAAATCCATTGTATTACACCCGAAAGTCCATGTATTTCGCTGATTGAAGTTGCTGAAGTAAGCTTGGCGGTAGATAAAATCCTGAGTGAAAATTTGGGTGTCTAAAGTTTTTTTAATACTTTCGTTTATTAAAATCAAAAAGAATGTTTAAAAAATTACTTTTTATGGCAATTGCTTTCATGCTATCACTTAGCGCTTTTGCCCAGTTAACCTCTGATAATGTTCAAATTAAAGATGATTTTACTAAAGTAAAATTGAACGAAACAAGTAATAAAAGAAGCGCCACTTCACCTAAAGTTTGTGGTATAGACACTGTTGAATTTCCAAGATATAGAGGCACAGCTTATTTTGCGGTCAATGTGAGTGGTGGGCGCGCATTAGGTCAGCTTTATGATTGCCCTACGCCTTTGACTTTGTCTGGTTTTACTTTTTATGCTTATGTCTCTACCAATCCTCCTACAGCAAAAAGAATGAATATTATTTGTAATGTTTACAATGCCGGAACCGATAGCTTGCCTTCGGGAACGCCCTTGAGAAGCGATACATTAACAATTGATTCAACATTTGGTGGTGGTGTTTTGTCTAGAATTGAGAAACATGCAAGTTTTAATCCAATTACACTGAATGGAAAATATATTCTAACCATAGAAACAGACAGTATGACCATGAATGCAGGAGTGGTTACTAATAGTTATACAGCAGGAAACGGGAGAGGGCACAACTTGAATTGTGGTTCCATAAATGGTCTTTGGTATAACGGCAGAAATCTTAATATTGGAAATGTTCGTTTTGATTGTGATGTGCTTTTGCATCCACATGTAAAATACAATTTTGGAACTGATTTTACAATTAATTCAAATTGTTACAATGTGGCAGACAGTGTAAAGTTTGTAAACCAATCGCCCAATAACATGGCAGGCTCTCCAATATACAATAGATATGAGTTTTTTAATATTGGATACATCTCTCACAATTGGAATTCGGGCGTTTCTCCTTTTTCTAATTTCACAGGCGTGAATTATGGAACAAAATATACCGTTAAACAAAACTATAATGTTCGTCTCATTTCTAGAGTTTATGGATACCGAGGTCCAAACTTTAATGGGTGCGTAGATACCACTATTAAACCACTTTATTTTAAACCTGAAGTGCCAGGATTTTCGGGTCCCTTGAATGTTTGTAAAGGTGATTCTGTAAGATATACTGCTAGTTCAAATGATACAGGAATTGTTTATGAATGGTTTAAAAACCCACAGTCTTCTCCATTTTTAATAGGAAAGTCATACAAAATAAACCAAGTTGTTAAGAATGACACCATTTATTTAAGAGCCAATAACCGCGGTTGTGTAAGTGGTTTTAGAATCCTTTATATCAAAGCAAATGACTATCCTAGTAATTTGACATATAAAGATGATTCCATTTGTTCAGGGTCTCGTGGGATTTTAAAAGCGAATACTAATGTTGGTAGTGTCTTGTGGTATTCGAATATCAATGACTTAACGCCGTTTTTTACCGGTTCAGTCTATCAAACACCTGTATTAACTAACAACATTTCATATTACATAGAAGCCTCAAATTTAGGTTGCAAACTCACTCCAAGGCAGGAAATAAAAGTAAACGTAGGGAGTAGTTTTGCCCCTCAGCCACCTGTTGTTTCTAATGACACCACTGTTTGTTTGTCTAATACAAATGCGGTTGTTTTAAATGCAAGTGCACCTTCGGGATTAACAACAAGATGGTTTAATGTTGGCAGTGGAGGAACTAGCTTTAGCTCAACAAACGCTATTACTTTTAATCCAACAGTTCGAGAAGTAAAGGTTTATTATGTCGATGCATTTAATGGTGTTTGTGGTAGTAGTAGAGTGCCTGTAACTATAACTGTAGAAGACTTTCCAAGTATATTAAAAGTAGAAAATGATGTTATTTGTAAAGGAGATTCTGCCAGAAATAGTGTAACTGTTGCCTTTGGAAATGTCGCATGGTATTCTGAATCAAATAATGGAACGTTGTTGTCTACAAATACAACTTTTGTTAGCAAGCCATCAAACAGTTTGTCTTATTACATAGAAACAAGTAGCAACGGTTGTAAAAGTATAAATAGAACCCGCGCTGATGTTACTGTTAATGAAGCGCCATCTTTTACAAAAGTTTGGGCAGATACAATATGTGCTAAGAATAAAGCCACATATACCGCATTAGTCAATGGTCCCGGAACTGTTTCTTGGTATGAATTTGATACATCGAGTAATCCTGTTTTTGTTGGGAATAAATATGTTTCTGAGGTGTTAAATGGGTCTAAACGTTTCTTTGCTCAGTCGAATTTTGCAGGTTGTGTTGGTCCTAAAGTTGGCGAACAGCCATTGGTAAATCCCGCTCCATTTTCTGGTTTTTCATTTGAGTTACTTACGTGGCAAAGAGTTAGGGTGTCGCCTATTAATGCAGGAAGTGCTGGTGTTAAATGGTTGTTTGGTGATGGAAAAACTAGCAATTTAAATGTAGTAACACATCGTTACCAAAACCCAGGCGTATATGACGTTAAACTAATTTTAACAAATATTCTAAATGGGTGTAAAGATTCAACAACTATTCCTGTAAATATAGAAACCAGTTCATTGAGTTCTGTTAAGATATTGCCTAGTTTTCAATATTACCCTAATCCTAGCAATGGCTTTGTTAAGATAGTGTGTTCTGAAATAACAGAAGGTCCCAAAATGATGCAACTACTTAACACAAGCGGTCAAGTCGTAATGTCTAAATGGCTAGATTTTGTTAATGGCGCAAGTATCATTGACTTAAACGGACTTAGTAGCGGTTTGTATTTGTTGAAATTAGAAGGGTATCAATCTGTAGTTATCGCTAAGCAGGAATAAATAAAATGCGAAAAGGTGTCGCCCTGTTTTGTTGTCTGTTTTTTTTGTTAGGGGTATATTCCCAAGTTGAAGTATTTAGAGGGAGTCAAGATACAGGATATGTTTTGAGTCCAGAAGATACCATCACTAAGCCTCCACAATTCGTTGGTGGCGAAGATGCTTTCTATAGCTTTTTGGCAAACAGTGTCAACTATCAGGTTTTGAATGCACAATTAATTGGAGATGATATTAAGTTTTCTTTCTACGTTGAAAAAAATGGAAAGTTGTCAGATTTTAAAATTATTCAAAGTGCGAATGTAAATTTGTCAATTGAACTAGAACGAATATTAACAAGTGATTTAATGCCCGAATGGGAGCCAGGTTTTTTAGTTGGTAAAAAGAAAAAAACGCTAATGATTTATGATTTAAAGTTTTCTCTTAGCAATGAATTGCCGAAAGTGATTGTTAGTAAAAATTATACATTCTCGGAATATACGTCACAAACCAATCTTTTAAAAAGGTTTCTTGTTGCCGGTTCTGTTTTGATTTTAGTAACCCTTTTTATAACTAGATAGTTGTTAAAAACAATCTTGTTGCAAACGTTGACATTCTTCTTTTGCTTTTTCTGCAAAATCTTCACCGCTCGAAGCGTATAATATACTTCGACTAGCATTGATTAATAAGCCTCCAAAAGAGGTTTTTGCATTTTTACAAACGTCCGAAACGGTTCCGCCTTGTGCGCCCACTCCAGGAACTAAGAAAAAATGATTGGGTAATATTTTTCTAATCGAAGCAAGTGTTTTTGCTTTCGTTGCGCCTGTTACAAACATCAAATTATTGGGTGTTCCCCATTCAGATACTTTAGTCAATACATGTTCATAAAGAGGTTTTTCGTCAAACTGCAATGTTTGAAAATCTTTGCTACCTTGATTGCTTGTTAATCCTAAACAAATGACCCATTTATTGTCGAACTCAAAAAAAGGTTTCAATGAATCTTCTCCCATATAAGGCGCAACAGTAATGGCATCAAATGCCAAGGTTTCAAAAAAAGCTTTGGCGTACATTTTACTTGTATTTCCTATATCTCCACGTTTTGCGTCTGCAATTTTAAAACAATTGTCCGGGATGAAAGATAAAGTTTCTTCCATGCAAGCCCATCCTTTAGTGCCATATTGTTCATAAAAAGCAGTATTAATCTTATATGAAACAGCAAAATCCTTGGTTGATTCAATAATCGTTTTGTTGAATTGTAACATCCCATTGATGTCTTTTGGCAAATGATTAGGTAGTTTGCTTATGTCAGTGTCTAGACCAACACAAATTAAACTTTTTTTCGATTCTATTTGATTGATAAGTTCTTTTCTTAGCATTTTATAAAGGTTGTGCAAAAATCAATATTAATTAGTCTAAATCAAATAAAAATAATTGGCATTTTGCAACTATTTTTTAAATGGGATGTCTAATCTATTAAATGATTAGTTGTACCTTTGTTGTTGTGAGACCTTTAAAAATTCTTTTTCTCCTGTCTTTGTTTTTGTTTACAGGGATAGTTTGGGCTGTTTCACCTAAGCCAAAGTCACGTATTATCGTGCAGTTTCATGAATCTGTAAAAGAACAGCAAGTTTATAACTTGTTTGAAGGAGTTGTTGAAAAGGTAACTGCTTTAGATGTTGAAAATAAGCTTTTTGTAATAGAGTGGTCTTCTGTATATTTATCAAAAGAAAGGTTAATTGAACGGTTAAATTCATTGTCAAAAGTTCAAAATTTTCAAAATGATGGAATCATAAAGCTCAGAGAAACAACACCCTCTGATTCTTTATTCAATCGTCAGTGGCACTTAGGGTTAATTAAAGCGACCAAAGCTTGGGATTTAAGTCGTCAAGCTGCCAATAGGCAAGGGGATACTATTGTTATTGCCGTTATAGATGATGGATTGCATTTGAATCATCCTGATTTTAAAAACAATATTTGGAAAAATCATTCCGAAATACCTGGAAATATGATAGATGATGACAGTAATGGTTATGTAGATGATGTGTATGGTTGGAATTTTATGGGTCAAAACAATGACATTAGTGATAGTTTGAATTTTGATGCTTCTCATGGGACTCCAGTTGCAGGGATTATTGGTGCAAGAGGAAATGATACAACTGGTATAGCCGGGATAATGTGGCATGTTAAACTAATGATTGTAACTATTGCGGATACATCTTTGTCAATGCCAATATATCAATCTGATGCCATTCGAGCCTATAGTTATGTTTTACATCAACGTAAATTATACCAGAGTACCAAAGGAAAAAAAGGGGCTTTTGTAGTTGCGAGTAATGCAAGTTGGGGAATTGATGAAAAAATGCCACACGAAGCACCCTTGTGGTGTATGATGTACGATTCGCTTGGTAAATATGGGGTTATGAATGTTGGTGCGGTTTCAAATAATCAAGTTTTGGTAGATACCAAGGGTGATTTACCAACTTTGTGCCCAAGTAAACATTTAATAACAGTAGGCTCATCAACAATAAATGACCAATATTTTTCAAGTGGTTACAGTCAACAGCATGTTGATCTAAGTGCCCCTGGAGTAAATGTTTTTTCAGTGAAAGCATATAGCAAGGAAAATCAAATTTCAGAAGACTTATACAGAGGTGGTTACACAGGAACTTCTTTTGCGGCGCCTATGGTTACTGCAGCTGTTGGTTTGTTGCACAGTTATGCTTGTGAAAAATTTATTGATTTAACCAAGTCTAATCCAGAAGCTGCTAATTTATTAATCAGAAGATTTATTTTGGAGGGTGTTGATACCATCGTTGCATTACAAGGTTACACTGTTACGGGGGGTCGTTTGAATATTGCCAAAAGTATGAAAATGATGGATGCCTATTGTTATGGCACACTCAATGTAAATAGTTTGTATTTGGAACAATTGAGCCTTTATCCTAATCCTGGAAATGGCTTGATTTCTTTTTCTAAAATGCTTCCACTTGAAGAGCTTACAATTAATGTAGTCAATATGCAAGGACAATCACAATCCTTTGCCATCATTGAAAATCAGATACAATTAAAAACAAATGCCGAAGGATGTTACTTTATTAGGTTAATGTACCATAATAAAAGCTATGGTTTTAAATACCTGTTGATTAATAACTAGTAGTAAAACTTCCAATTAAAACCAATTCTAAATCTTCTTGGTGCTGAGGCGTAAAAGGGAGTGGTATAGTAATAATTAGCAAACTGGTATTGGTAGTTGAAGTTGCCTTCTGCTTGCAAAGTTTCGGCGAGTTGATTAACATGTTCCATAACAGCAAAAAATCTAACATGTTTTATTTCTGCATTCAAGAACAAATCCACAAAAGGGTATGCGCCTACTCGATAAGGACTGTTTTGGAAACTTTGTAAAGCGGGATTGTATGTGTTTGCTTGGTATGAACTTGTCCAACTAACGTCAGCACCAATTTGGATAAAGGTTGATTTTTTGAAAGCAAATCTTTGGTAATACAAGGTTGATTTTGAAACCAATTCTGGCAATAATGCGGTTTGAGATAAGTTTGCAGAAAATTGTTGAAATAATAGTGTTTGTCTTAATTGCCAATTTCTTAAATTAAAGTGTTTCATCACTTCTGCTTGAAATAGGTTTTGTCCTTTAGCTCCTTGCATAGGCTTCCCTTCATTATTTAAATACATAAAGTTGTCAATAATACCGTAATGAACATCAATATAAAAGTTATTAAGTGGCATAGTGTAGTTATATACTTTATTTACACTCTTGTTTTTACTCTTTCTTTCTAATTTAAATTGTACAATCTTCTGTTGAGTTGGATTCCAATTTTTCGACCATCTGTAATGGTTGCTCAATTGGTATTCCATTTGATAATAAGGTCTTCTTGAATTAACAAATAAGTTCCCTGCAAGTTGCCAAAGTGGGGCTTGAGGAATTTCAAAGGTGTTTTTACTTTCAATACGATAGTCGTTTTGATTGAATCCCGAAAGGTAATAATGGGCAATAATAGATGATTTGATGGGTTTGTAAAAAGACAAACTGCTGTTTAAAAACAAAGACAGATTTTGAGTTCTTAATTGGTGGTAATTGATTCTATTTGCCGACTGCCAATAATTGATGTTGTCGTGTTTAATGCCTGCGATTAATGCGTTTTTGCCAGGTATGACAATAGAAAAT
Source organism: Bacteroidia bacterium (assembly GCA_040403495.1). Lineage (GTDB taxonomy): Bacteria > Bacteroidota > Bacteroidia > NS11-12g > UBA955 > JABMMZ01. The sequence continues at coordinate 40,555 of JBBAKM010000020.1, read as the reverse complement.
TCGTTACTCAGTTGTTGTGAGTTTGTAGAGTCTTGTGATTCTTTGCCATTGAAATAATAAGTTTGGTCATAAAAGCCAAAATCTTTTGCATCATCGGAATAAAAATATTGGTGCCTCAAATGGGAGAAACGGTATTTTAGCCCAATTTTTTTATTGTTCATAGAATCATCACCCATTGAAATCCAATAGATTTGATTGAACTCTATTTCTCTTAATTTGTGTTGTGAGTTAGCAAGCGACAGTTCCGTTGGTAATTGACGGATATTAAATGGGGTTTCACGGAATGTGGAGTCGTTTAGTGAAGATCTCTCAAGACCGCCATTTTCTTGCATTATGGCTTTGTTCCATGAATAGATAAAAGTGGAGGTAAAGCGATGGTTTTTTGAATTATAGTAACTCGTAAGTTGCGTGTTTTTAACACTGTATCTTTGTCTTCTGTAAAAACCAACATTTGATGTGCTGTGATATTTAGCACTTATATTAAATTGTTTACTAATGTTTTGTGTATGAAAAGCGTGTAAATCTATCATGCCATTTCTTCCTGCACTTGCACTCCCTTGTGCGTATCGAAATTCAGTAAAGGGCATTTTTGCATTATATAAAATAGCATTGTTGTTGGTAAAAAACAGTTGTTGATACGGTTGGTTAGAGGGGATAAATCCATCTCTGTGTTCAACTTGTAGTTTTAAAGGAAGGTAAGGCGTGGAAACATCTCCCAAATTTTGAATAGGGAGATTGTTTTTTTTGGCATCATCGTATTGTTGAACCCCCAACATAGAACTGTCTCTTTTTATTTGAAACTCATTTTTCTTGTAAAAGTCGGAAATGTGGAGGTGTTTTGGGGGTAATTTTACAGCAGTATCATACACTTCTTCGGGTGTTGTTTGTGATTTTAGTAAAAAACCTGATAATAATATAGAAAAAAGTAATATAAAACGAAGCATGCCTAAAGTCCACAAATTTAATAGAATAATAGGCTTAATCATAGATACTTTTTAGTTATTTGGAAATGATTTTGATTTTTTTTACAAATCATATTAAAAAATTGTTGCGTAATATATTTTTTTGTTTAAATTTGCCTCAGTGTTTTCATAGTTTTAGTTTTTGTCAAAGACCGTGTCGAAAGATACGGTTTTTGGCATTTATAGGGGTTTGTACTGTTGTGTTCTAAGTAATACTAAGGTGCATGCTTCTGTTACTTCAATGTTATTTCTTTCTAATTCATCCATAAAGTCTTGGTTTTCTGTTCCAGGATTGAATATTACTCTTTCAGGTTTTAAGTTAAGGATAAAGTTATAGTACTTTTCTTGGTTTTTAGGGTTTAGATAAAGCGTTATGGTATGAACATTGGGGTAGGTTTCATTAGGATTAAAAATTGTAATAGGGACATCTAATACTTTTCCTACTTTATTGCCAATGGCTATTGTTTCAAAATGGTAAGATCTTAACATGCGGATGGCAATGTTTGAATATCTATCGGGATTCTCGCTTGCGCCTAAAACGAGGGTAGTAAATGGTGTCATATATTTCTGTATTTTAATGTTTTCAAAATAAAAGAATTGTATGATATTCGCCTAATAATTTAAATCAATATGAACATAGGTGATAAACTCCCAAATTTTTCTTTAATAGCAACGGATGGACAAACATATACTAACTATTCATTTGCCGAACATTATGCATTGTGTGTTATTTTTAGCGCTAATTCATGTCCAATATCAAATGCTTATTGGGAGCGAATTATCAAATTGTCTGGACAATATGAGGAAGATAATATGGCAACTGTCGTTATTAATTCTAACAATCCTTCATTGTCTCCGAAAGATAGTATGGCAGAAATGACTGCCTTTTACAATGGATTAGTAATGCCAAGTTTTGTTTATTTAAAAGATGAAAACTGTAAGGTAGCAGAAGCTTTTGATGCAAGTAAAAATCCTGAAGTTTTTTTATTTAACTCAAAAAGAGAATTAGTTTATCATGGTATTATTGATGATAATTGGGAAAGTGAGTCGCAAGTTATGATGGTTTATTTGGAAGATGCTATAGAATATTGCCTAGATGGGGTCGATATTGATTATCCTGAGATGCCAGTTGAAGGTTGTGATATTGTTAAATAATGGGTGTTAAAACAGTTGTAATTACGGGGGCCTCTTCTGGAATTGGAGAAGCTTTGGCATACCAATATGCTCAACTAAAATACAATGTTGTTATTGCTGCTAGATCCATAGAACAACTTAAATTAGTTGAGCATAAATGTAAAGAATACAATTCCTCGGTCTTGCTAGTTCAATGTGATGTAAGTAAGGAAAGTGATTGTAAGTTTTTAATTGAAGAAACCATTCGTCAATTTTCCACTTGTGATGTTTTAATAAATAATGCAGGTATTAGTATGCGAGCTGTTTTTAATGATTGTGACCTAGAGGTTATAAAAAAGGTAATGGATGTGAATTTTTGGGGAGCAGTTTATTGCACTAAGTATGCTTTACCATATTTGCTTCAATCCAAAGGGACAGTAGTAGGCGTTTCCTCAATAGCTGGTATTAAAGGATTGCCTGCAAGAACAGGCTATTCTGCCTCAAAGTTTGCAATGCATGGTTTTTTGGAATCGCTAAGAATCGAAAATTTAAAAAACAATCTGAATGTATTAATCGTATGTCCAGGTTATACAGCCTCTAATATTAGAAATTCAGCTCTCAATAACAAAGGGAACAATCAATCAGAAAGTCCCCTTGATGAGGCTAAACTCATGTCTGCAGAAGAGGTTGCTCAAAGGATTGTAAAAGCTGTAAAATCTCGTAAAAGTTACTTGTATATGTCTTTTGATGGTAAGATGCTTTTTTGGTTAAATAAATTCTTCCCATTATTAATGGATAAATTAGTTTTTAATAAAGTTTCTAAGGAAAAAGACAGTCCTTTTAAATAATCTTATCTGATAAGATGAAAGGTTCCACGGAACCATCTTTCAATATTGTCGCAACCCACATATTTGGTGTAAAATACATAAACATCTTGTGGTGCTAAATCGCCTTTTATAGTTCCATCCCAAGTAACCGAAGGGGTATTGGATTCGAAGATTTGTTCACCCCATCTGTTGTATAATCTTAGTTGGTAATCAGCGCCAGGGTCACTGTATTTATTGCCTGGATACACATCGTTAATATTGTCTCCATTTGGCGTAAATGCATTTGGCATAAACAGGTCCGAAGGGAGTGCATTAGGGTCTTCTTTTATTTGGATTGAATCGGAAACAATACATCCGTTTTTATTTCTAACTGTTACACGGTATGTGCCTTCTTCTGTTACAATAATTTGCTGTGTAGTGGCACCTGTATTCCATAAGTACTCTTCCATGTTGTCTGCCGCTACTAACGGATATCTAGAGGACAAACAAATGACAGTATCGCTACCCAATCCCCCATCTATTTCTGGATATTGAATAATGTTGATAGTATCAGAGGCTAGACAACCTTCTTCGGTTTCAATGTTTATAAAATACTTGCCAGGGGCGGATACAAATAATTGTTTACTGGTAATTTCCCCGTTCCACAAGTAGGATTTGTAATTCCTTTTGGGGTCTAATGTTCTAGAAATAGGACCACAATAAAAGGTGTCTGGTCCCAAATCTAAACCAATAAAGTAAAAGTCAATATCGGCAGTGTCGTATATTGTACAAAGTTTGTTTGCCGCGGTTACAATATAACGTCCCCTTTGGGTAACAGTAATTTGTGGCGTTGTTTGTCCACTGTTCCATAAATATCTTGTTTCTGCTTGAGTTTGAGGGTGGAAATTTTCGCCATCTAAAACGGTTCCTGTGCCTTCGCAAATAGAGGTATCTCTTAGTCGGGTTCTTGGAGGAGGATATAATACAAAGGTGATGCTGTCTTCTCCTAAACAACCATTTTGATTAACTACTTTTACCCAATATGTTCCAAGCGAAGGGATAAAAACGGAGGCGTCTGTTGTATTGTCATTCCATAAATAAGAACGGTATCCATCTTTCCCTTTGTAAGTAAATTGAACAAAACTATCTTTGCAAATGACAGAGTCTGGGCCTAAATCAAACTTACTTAAATCATTAAAAATATCGATCGTATCTTTGGATGAGCATGGAAAGTCAGTGGCTGTAACAATGTATCTGCCCGCTCTGTTAACCGTTAGGTTTCTGGTTGTTTCACCGGTGTTCCAAACATAACTAAGATTGGGAGGGTTGCTGATTAATGTGGTTGTAAAAGGGCCACAAAACAAAGTGTCTTTAGGCAATTGAGCTTTAAATCTCTTCTTTACTTCTATTTCATACCTGAATGTGTCAGAGCATAAGTTCGTTTTTGCAACAAGTTGTATTGTGTAGGTGCCGGGAGCGTTATATCTAAAGGAAGGATTTGTTTGTATTGAGGTGTTGTTGCTGCTGTTAGGGTCTCCAAAATCCCACAAATAGCTTGTTCCTCCTGAACTTCTATTTTGGAATAGGACTAAGTCGGATTCGCAGCTTAAACTAGGCGCAAAGAAAGACGATACTACATCAAAAACACATTCACTAATATTAAACTGATAATCTCTTTTGGTTTCGCCTATTAATACACCTTTTCTGTATTCTAATACTTTTACTCCAATTACATAATTTCCGGTTCGGTCTGGTGTTAGTGTCAATTTCCCTGTTCTGCTATTGACGCTTAATGTAGGTTGACCATTAATTTGAAAGTTGGTGTTGTAATTGTTTGTCCATTGTACTTTTCTGCTGTTATCGTCGAAAGGATACGTTGGAGGTTTGGCATTGACTAAGTCGAAAATATCTGGTTTTACTCCTGAAGGGCGCTGTTGAACATTATCGCCACCTAAAAATGGTTGATAAAGTTCGTAAACCAATGAATCTCCGTTGTCGTCTATGGCACTATGGTCGAAATTCAAAGGCGCATTAGTACATAAAAAGTTAGGCGGTAAATACTTAAAAAAAGGAGATGAATTACCCATTTTAACATCTTTAATCTCTGTCCAATATGTTGCACCTGTTGCGTCAGGGGACATAATGTTGTCAATAATTCTATTTCTGCAACAACGTTCAAAAGTGATAGTGTAACCTCTGCCTGCATTGTCTGGTAAAGACAATTGGGTTGTAAAGGTATAACGAATAACACATTCAGTTGGTTTATTTCTAATGCAATTGTAATTTAAGTCTGCAATGGTTACAGGATTAAATCCTTGAATGTTTGGTTTGCTCAATGCAAGTAAAGCACTGTTCTTGTTTCTGTTGTCAAAAACGTGAATGGTGATGCCCTCAACATCATCTTCAATAACCCCCTCAAATGCATTTTTACAGTCAAAATAAACATATAAGGTAATGTCATATAGGTAGTTATTGCCACTTCTTCCTGCATATTTATACATCATTTCACCCCCTACAATGTGAGAAGCGCTTGATTTAAAAGCGAAAAAAACACAAAATATGACGGTGAAAATTAACCTCATTTATTATATTAGACGTACAAAGTTAAAAAAAGTTTCAATTATTTCTGATTTATTATTTTCATATATTCATTCAAAAACTGTTCCGCTTCTTTTTTCTTGCCAATTTTTTCTAATTCAGTGCCCATATAATAGTAAGCTTCAGCATTGTTTGGTTCTAATTGTATAGCATATTGCAAGTTCATAAATGCAGAATCCAATTCGTTTAATCTTAATTGTGCCTTACCTAAACCTAAATAACCCCTTCCAACATTTCCGTACGTTTCCAAAAATGAATAAAAATGATTTCTGGCCAAATCGTTTTGGTTTTGTAATAACTTAATTTCTCCCATCAATAATGGGGCAGAAGCATTCTTTTTGTTTTTGAAAGCTAGAGAGAGGTTGTCGTATGCTTTGGTTAGCAAATTTAAATCAGGGCTGTTCGGGTTTTTCATCATTGCCTGAGTGTACATCACTTCTCCCACACTTTGAAGGGCATCATAATTGCCGATTTTTAATTTAATGGCAATGTTATAAAAGTACAAAGCGCTGTCTAATTGCATTTTTAACTTATAAGCATTGGCTACTCCTCTGGCAAATTCCTCTTCTAAAGGGTTATATTGATAAGCCAATTTATAAAAATAAAGAGCACTGTCGCCATTATTCTTTTTTAAATATTGATTGCCTTTGTGACCATAATGGTTTTCTGCTTTTACAATTGCGGTTATTGGAACTCCACCAACATTGATAACATGAATAGTCCCTTTGGGCGGCCAATAGCCATCTAAAATTTGGTTTTTTGAAAGAGTTCTTGTACTCCAAATAGCGTAATCCCAATTGTTGTTCATCCATTCCATTTCTCTAGTCCATAAACAAGGAACATCTTTGCCTGCTTCAACAAATGTTTTTAAAGCTTCTTGATTTGAATTAGCATTGATTTTGAATTTAGGATTGCCATTGTTGTCTTTTCCCAATATTTCAGGTTTGTTTTTTACAAGCCATTCAAAAGCCTCTCTTGGTGTTTGGTTCCAGTAGTCTATGTCATAATTTCCATGAGCCCCTTTTATCCCTCCAATTATTTCATTGAAGTACATGTATTGATAAGGGTGGTTTTTTATATTCCAAGCGATTGGACTTATTAAACTTGCTATGAAAACTCCCCAAATTACTAGTCTCACTGTTTTATTCTTAAAGAATAATCCTATTTGATGCCAAGCTAAAACAGAAAGAACCGTCAATGTTGGGTAGATAAACAAAAAGTGTCTCCATCCATTATACACATACGATTTTTTGTAAATAGCGTAAGCCAATGGGAAAACAGTAGAAAATATCAGTAAAAAAAGAATTAGTTTACCCAAAGTGTCTTTTTTAAACCAATTGATAATTGGGCCAATAAATACACCAAATAATAATCCTACAGGGGCCGTTATTAAAATCATTTTAGGGATATAATACCATGGTTTTTCGTACAAACGAACACCCTCAAATAATTCATAATACGTTAGCAAGCCAAATTTTTCAAATTGTTTTAATGCGTTAAAAACACCTGTCAAAGGTTGTCTCAATGCGTATGGCCAAAAGAATATTCCGAAAATATAGGCACTAATGGAGATGATTACAATTGTTTTGATGTGTGTTTTAAAGGTTTTATTCGCGTTTTTCTTAAATTGAAACAACAGCCAATACAATCCGATAAACATTACCATATATCCAAATATCAGCAATGCGCCAACCCTTACACTCAAAGCAAAACCGATAGCAATGGCAAGCATTACTTTGGTTTGATGTTTCGGCTTAGGTAATTCTTGAAGAAGTTTTACTAAGTAGTAAATGGACATGATATAACCTGTTGCAAAAGGAATATCTTTGGAATTGTTAAAGAAATGTCCATACAAGGAAGGAGATGCAAATAAAGCAATTATTGTTATTACAGCGGGGAGCCAACCAGAGAGTCGTCTAACAAGTAAGGCTGTGAATAATACTAAAAAGAAACCAATAATTGAATCGATTAAATGTCTAGCGTAATATTCATTTTCAAATCCAAATACATTGTTAACTGCCCTAATAACTAAATCCACACTTGAGCCATAAGAGAGTTTGCCAAATTCACTAATTTTGGGGTCAAACATTGTCGTATCACTTCCAAAACTGGTGTAAAATTTAATAACATGTTTTGAAAATTCATTGTGGGCAGGTTCGTCCCAAGTGACATTATAATCTTTGCTAGTGTATGCCATTCCAATGAGAAGTGTTAAGCATAAAACTGCGAAAGTTTTTTTATAAATAGGTGCATTAATATTGGTCCAAGCGCTAGACTCTTCCTTAATATTTGTTACTTTGAAAAAACTACTCCAAAACAACTTAAATCCTAAAAGTTTGTTCTTTACAGCCGATTTTAAGCCATCACCAAATACAAAATCATTGGGTCCTAAGTCAAATGAAACGGGTAAGTTTAATTGTTCTTTTTCAGTAAGTGCTGAAATATGCCAAGCGTCTTTAATTTTGTTTTTAAGGACTATTCTTTCGAAAAGGTCTAATGGCATTAATACGGCTTCACAAGTTGAAAGGTTAGATTCAACTCCTGAAAATAATTTACCCCAGAAATTAGAGATATAATGAAGGTATTTTTGCAAAAATCCTGCTTTTTGTGGCAGTAACCCATCGGCAACAACAACTTTGTTCGGGACAAAAACCTTATTGGCTTTTTGAGACCATTTAAGGTAAAGCGAAGGCTCGTTTGCCAAAGGAAGTTTTAATGGAATAATATTTTTAATATTCTCATCAAATGTAACGCCATTAATGATTTTGATTTTTCCGTTTTGAATCAGATTTTCAATTTCTTTGGACTTCAATGATTGGTCCGAATACAATTCAAGCGGGTGGTTTGGTTTGAAACAGATTTCTGCTAATTGGATTAAATCTTCTTCGGCTTGAGGCGATCCATTTGAGGATACTATATAAATAGCCGTGTTTGACCCATTTGATTTGATTTTATCACTTTGATGATTGCTCATTTTAAGTATTGTTTTGAAATAAAAGTTACAACTGTTTTAGAGATTGTTTAATAAGGAACTCGACGCTTAACTCTAGCTTATTGTTATTGGTGATTTTGAGTAGTGTTTTTTCTGCAATATTTCGTTGGAATCCAAGGGCTTGTAATGCCAATAATGCTTCATCAAATGATTTAGGTGCTGCATTTACAAATTCGTTAGGGTCCATCGATTGTGATAGTTTGCCAATTTTATCTTGTAATTCGAGTATAATTCGCTGTGCCGTTTTAGGGCCAACACCTTTAACCGCTTTCAACAAAGACAAGTTCCCCGTAGAAATAGCACTTATGATTTCTGTGGGAGATTGACCGCTTAATATCATTCTAGCGGTATTCGTTCCAACCCCATTTACTATAATAAGTTGTCTAAATAATTGACGCTCGGTTTCGTCAAAAAAGCCATAAAGATAGTGGCCATCTTCTTTAATTGCCAAATGGGTTAAAATACGAATGTTTTTTTCTGATTTTATCTTTTCGTATGTGTTGATGCTAATTTGTAAATGAAAACCAATTCCATTGCAATTTAGAACCAAGAATGCAGGATTAGCATGTTCTATTTTACCTTCTATAAAATCATACATAAACTATGCAATTATAGATTCATTTTGTTCAATACATTTTACCCAATTATGAGTATCAGGTATTTGTAGGGTTTTAATTAATTCTAATTCAGTTTTTAATTTGAAGCCCAATAAATCTTCAGTTACAACTAAATTGTATTTTTCGTCACGGAAACCAAAACAATCAATGTGAGTAATGGTTGCCGCGGTTCCTGTCACAAACATTTCAACTAAATCACCATTTGCATGCCATTTAAGTAAATCTTCAACTAGAATTGCTTGTTCGAAAATTGGAATTTGATAGTCTTTTATCATTTTAATGACAGAATCTCTTGTAATTCCGGCAAGTAATGAATCCGTTAAATTAGGGGTATAAACGCCATTTTTGGTAACAACGAAAATATTGCTAGTTCCGGTTTCTTCCAATTTAGTATGTGTAATTCCATCGGTCCAAAGGACTTGGTCGAATCCATCTTTTTGAGCTAAATTCCTAGGATATAAAGAAGCCGCATAATTGCCTGCACACTTTGCACTTCCAACCCCACCTGCCGCAGCTCTTGTATAATGCTCTTCAATTTTTACTTTTATGTTACCTGCATAGTATGAACTAACAGGGCAAGCATAAATCATAAAACTATAATTGTCGCTTGATTTTACACCCAAAAAATCATCAGTTGCAAACATAAAAGGTCTAATGTAAAGGGAACTCCCCACTGAAGAAGGAATCCAATCTTTGTCTAAATTTACTAGTTTAGATAATGCCTCCATGAAAATTTCTTTTGGTAGGTGAGGCATACTCATTCTGTCAGCAGAACGGTTTAGTCTGTTTAAATTTTCTTCGGGTCTGAAAAGAGTTATTTCACCATTTGGTGTTTTGTAGGCTTTCATTCCTTCAAAAATGGATTGGCCATAATGAAGCGCTGAAAGGGTAGGACTCATTGGAATTTTTCCAAAAGGAACGATCCTCGGGTCGTGCCATTCATTATCGTGATAATCGCAAATGAACATATGGTCGGTAAAAACTTTACCAAAACTGATGTTATTTGGATCGAAATCTGAAATTTTTGAATTTTCTGTGGGATTTATTGTAATTTTGAAACTCATTTCACTTGCGAAATAATCAAAAAAATGGAGGAAAACCTAATTTTATCAGAAAATTTTCCGGAACTACTCGCCCAATTTATGGATGGAGAGTTTTATCAAATTCAAGAGAGTCGTTGGTATGACAAGTTTGAATACGAAGGAGAGAACAAATATCGCTTTTTAAATATAGTTAATCACACCGAAAATAAAAGCCTTTCTGAGGAGGATAGTTTGTTCTTTTACAAGTTTACGAATGCCATTCAGTCCGAAAAATACAAAATGGATAAAGATGGTTTTGCTGTTTTAAATATTAGTCTATATCCTGGCTTGGAATGGAAGAATATTATTGAAGTTTTTCAACCTAATTTTTGTTTCTTTTGGGGTGTGAGTCCCTCTCAATTTGGTGTAAATATTAACAAATACAAAGCATCTGTTCACGATAGTATTAAAATGCTTTATGTAGACAGTATGAATTCGGTTTTTTCTAACAGTTCGCTCAAGTTACAATTATGGGAACAAACAAAACCATTGTTCGGAATAAAATAATCTTTTTTAATGTATGCAAGAATTGATTTTTGTATCAACCAATAATGGGAAGATAAATGAAATTAACCAACTGTTAAAAGAAGGTTTTAATGTCAAAGGATTACACGATATTGGTCATTTTATAGATATAGAAGAAACAGGGTCTACACTTCAAGAAAATGCCTTAATTAAAGCGCAAACGATTAATGATATATTCAAGATTAATTGTTTTGCCGATGACAGTGGTTTGATGATTGAATCACTAAATAAGCAACCTGGCGTAAAAAGTGCAAGATTCGCAGGAGAAAAGGCGACAGACAAAGATAATATTAATAAAGTTTTAACATTAATGGAAGGGGTTGAAAACCGAAAAGCCTCTTTCAATACCGTTATTTGTTTAATATGGAACAATGTAAATTATTATTTTGAGGGAAAAATTGAAGGTAACATAGCTAAACAACCCTTAGGGGAAAATGGATTTGGTTATGACCCAATATTTGTGCCTAATGGATTTGATGTTTCGTTCGCACAAATGACAAATGAAGAAAAAAATAAAATTAGCCACAGGAAAATAGCAGTTCAAAAATTAATAAACCAACTAAATAGTTTTGCCAAGTAAAGAAGATTTATTCATAGACATCAATGCTTTTGACTACCCACTTTTAGAAAGTCAAATTGCTCAGTTTGCATTAGAACCCAGAGATTCATCAAAGTTATTAATTTATAAGGTTAATGACCAATCTATAAAAGAGGATGTTTTCAGGAATTTGACAGAGAATGTGCCTACTAATGCGTCCTTTTATTTTAATAATGCCAAAGTAATTCCTGCTAGAATTTTTCTAACTACAAGTACAGGTGCTAAAATTGAGGTCTTTTTGCTTAAGCCTTATGACAAGGATTATCAGCAAGCAATGTCAGCACAGCATTCCATTAAATGGGAATGTATGATAGGGAATAAAAAGAAATGGAAAGAAGATGAAATATTAACGCTCAATCTCAATGGTAATATCGTTAATTTTGAATTAGTTAACGATACAATTGTTGAAGTTAAATGGTCTTTTGAAATGGCGTTTGTTTCTTTGTTAACGGAAATTGGTAAAATTCCCTTGCCCCCTTACATCAAAAGATTGAGCAATGAACATGATGAAACTAGATACCAAACTGTTTATTCAAAAATAGAAGGTTCTGTAGCTGCCCCAACAGCAGGATTGCATTTTACAGAAGCAGTTTTAGAATCTATTGATAAGCGAACACAGGGTAAACGGGAATTAACATTGCATGTTGGCGCAGGTACTTTTTTGCCAGTTAAGGTTCAAAATGCAATTGAACATACCATGCATGAAGAGCATTTTTCGGTTGAGATTTCAACAATTAAGCAGTTGCTTAATGATGATTATGTTATAGCTGTTGGTACCACCTCTGTAAGGGTTTTAGAAAGTTTATATTGGTGCGGGGTAAATGTTATTAATAAAGCTGCAAATCCATTTTGTATTGATCAATTTGCCGCATTCAATGAGGGGGATAAAGTATTGCCTGACTATAAAATTGTATTAACTGCTGTCATTGAATATTTAGAGTCTGAAAAAAAGGAACAGTTAATTGGCATTACCTCAATAATGATTTTTCCTGGGTATGATTTTAAAATAGTGCGCGGATTAGTGACCAATTTCCACCAACCAAAATCAACATTAATCTTATTGATTTCAGCATTTGTAAACCAAAATTGGAAAGGAATTTATCAATATGCCTTAGAAAATCAGTTTAGATTTTTGAGTTATGGCGACAGTTCTATACTTTTAAGATAAAGTTTTTATGAAAATTATAAATTTTGGGTTTATTTTCGCAAACTAAAATTAATTTGGCACGAAATTAGATTCAAACTAATTAATTCAAATATCTATGAAATTAAGAATATTATTATTTGTCATATTAACGACATTCACTTCTAGCCAGTTATCGGCTCAGAAGTTTGGATATGTCGATACTGATTACATATTGTCACAGATGACAGAATTTAAAGCGGCTCAAAAACAATTAGATGAAGCTTCTCAGAAATGGGAACAAGAAATTAAATCATTTCAAGCCGAAATAGACAAAATGTACAAAGAGTACAAGTCGGAAGAAATTATGTTGAGCCCTTCACAAAGAGAAGAAAGAGAAAATGCAATAGTGAAAAAAGAGGAAGCGTTGAGAGAGTTTGAACAAGATAAATTTGGTGTAAATGGTCAATTATTTAAAAAAAGACAAGAATTAATAAAACCTATCCAAAGTAAAATTTCAGAAGCTATTCTCAAAGTCGCTAAAAATAATGGTCTAGACTTTATTTTCGACAAATCTGCTAATATGAATATTTTATACAGTAATATAAAGTATGATAGAAGCGGCGATGTGTTAGACGAATTAGGTGTTGTCCCAGATAAAGATTAATTAAAAAAAGTACAATGAAAAATAATATATTAAAATCCCTGTCGTTAGTTGCGTTATTGTTGGTTTTTAGCCAAACTAATGCTCAAAAAGTTGGTCATTTAAATTTCCAAAAAGTAATTGAATTGTTACCTGAGTTTCAAACAGCATATGATGAATATCAATTGTTCCAAGCATCATTAGAAGATGAATTATCTCAAATTGAGGTTGAAGCAAAAAAAACCAGTACTTTAATTGAAGCTGAACAAAAAAAACCACAACCAAGTCCAACGCGATTAAAACTGTTGCAACAGAAAATGGAAAAATACCAAGTTGACTACCAACAGATAAGTCAAACATTTCAAGAAAGTTTAAACGAAAAAAACAAAGAATTATTAAGCCCATTAAGAGAAAAGGTTTCTTTGGCTGTAGCAGAGGTTGCTAAGGAAAATGGTTACACCCATGTAATGGATGTAAATAATATGATTTATGCTGATGAAAAGTTTGATTTAGAAGCTTTAGTAAAAGCTAAATTAAATATTAAAGAAAAGCCTGCTATACCTGCTACCAATGCACCAGGAACTGTTAACGGGATGGGAACAGGAAGATAGTTTAGTTAAACTTTAAATTGGATTCAAATTATTCCATTGGTGTTTTTGATTCTGGAGTAGGAGGACTTACTGTTTTTCAGGAAATAGTGAATGTCCTACCTCAATATAATTTTATTTATTTAGGAGACAATGCGCGAGTACCTTATGGTACTCGTTCTTTTGATACGGTATACCAATATACTTTAGAAGGGGTAACAAAATTACATGAATTAGGGTGTAGGTTAATTGTTATTGCATGTAATACAGCATCAGCAAAAGCCTTAAGAACCATACAGCAAAACGATTTGTTGAAATTTGATCAACCATTTAAAGTCCTTGGTGTCATTAGACCCACCACTGAAGAAATTGGTGGATTAACAAAAACAAACAAAGTTGGTATTTTGGCAACCCCGGGAACAGTTAATTCCCAATCTTATGTTATTGAACTCAATAAACTACATCCCCAAGTTCAGGTTTTTCAAGAAGCTTGTCCAATGTGGGTGCCATTAATTGAAAATAATGATTTTAACAACGAAGGTGGATTGTATTTTATAAAAAAGAATATACAAAACCTATTGTCCCAAAGTCCTGATATAGACACAATAGTTCTAGGTTGTACCCATTATCCATTGTTAATGGAAATTATAAAACAAAACATTCCTAGTCATATAAAAGTAGTTTCTCAAGGAAACATTGTTGCCTCTAGTCTTAAAGATTACTTAATAAGACACACAGAGATTGAAACAATTTTACAGAAAGAAGGTAAAAGATTGTTTTTAACAACTGAAGAACCAAGTTTATTTGACGAAAAGGCAAAATTATTTGTTAAGAATCAAATAAATAGTCGTTTGGTGGAAATTTAATTGACTGATTTACAGTAGTTAAATAAAAAACAGTTGCCCTATTGCAGCATTACAAGTTTTACTTTCGTCAAAAAAGGTATAACTGAAAAATTGATGTTGTTTTTATCCTTTTTAAAGTGTGTGTTTAAAAGTATCGTTAAGGGGTGGGCTGTATTTTTTGTTTTGATTATTTTGAATCTAGTGTTAATTTGCTCGAGTTTAAAAGCCCACCCATTAATGATACAAAAAACTAAAATCTCAATTATTGATGATTTTCACCCCGTCTTTTTAAAACAACTTCAGCCTTTTTTTGAGGTTGATTATCAGCCATCTATTGAAAAAAAAGACATCTTAAGCCAAGTTTACAACTCTGAAGTAATAGCAGTTAGAAGTAAAATTGTTTTTGATGAAGCATTGTTGAATTTGTTGCCAAATCTAAAATGTATTGCCCGAGGTGGGGCAGGTATGGACAATATTGATGAAGACTATGCTATCAAAAGAGGAATTGTTCTTTTGAATGCTCCCGAAGGAAATAGAAACGCCGTTGCTGAACATTGCATAGGATTACTCATAGGGTTAAGTAAAAATATAGTCAAGGGTCATCATGATGTTATTGATTTAAATTGGGATAGAGAGGGTAACAGAGGTTGGGAAATAAAAGGCAAAAAGATTGGAATAATAGGTTATGGAAATACAGGGTCAGCCTTTGCACACAAATTATCTAGTTTTGATTGTGAAGTTTTGGTCTATGATAAATACAAAAACGCAGAATCAAATGCTTACCTAACAAATGTAGATTTGGAAACGCTAAAAAAAGAAAGTGATGTAATTAGTTTACATGTTCCATTAACCAAAGAAACCAATCAAATGATTAATAATTCTTTTATTGAAGGATTAAAACAGGGGGTTGTATTGATAAATACGAGTAGAGGAAATGTCGTAAATCAGTCTTCTGTGTTAAATTGGATAAAAAGTGGAAAAATAAAACAGTACGCTACCGACGTGCTTGAGAACGAAAATTTAAAGACATTTAATGCGTTAGAAAATCAATTATTAGAAAGTTTGTTGTCTACAAATCAAGTGATTATAACTCCTCATGTAGCTGGTTGGAGTCATGAAAGTTATTTTAATATTGCGGATGTGTTGTCTAAAAAATTGATTGATTTTTCGTCAAGCGTAAAAAAAAATTAGTTAAAAGTTGAAATAAAGAAAAAAAACTATGAAATTGCCTCGCTTTTTAGAGATTAAAAAATTGTTATTTTAAAATAAATATGAAGAATAAGTTTACTATCCAATCCCTGTTAATGTTTTTTATGACATTTGGATTTGCCATGATAATGAATGCGCAAACAAACATGGGTTTTATCAGGGGCGTTGTCGAAAAGGACAATGAGCCAATGTCCAACGCTATTGTTGTATTATACAACTCAAATGCTGAAGAGATTAAAAAAGTTAGAACTGAAAAAAACGGTTCTTTTACTTTTATTAACCTTGAGCCTGGATTGTACAATATCAAAGTCCAAGGAGATGGAATTCGTTTCGAATCCAAAGATTTTGACGACATTAACGTAACAACTGAAGGGAAAGTTTTGACCCTATCAGTAGAAGTTAAAGTTGTTCAAGTGGGTGAAGGTGAAAAAGGCCTAAAAAAAGATAAACAACAAAAAGCTAAATTGGAACAAACTTCAACTACTGCAACAGTTAGTGGAGATCAAATACAACAAACTGGTTTTAGAGGAGCAACATCAATGGCTCAGTTCCAGTCGGGTGTTACTAATACAAGAGGCGGATTAAGTGGTAGAGGTTCTCGTACAGATGGAACGGCAGTTTTCGTTGATGGTGTTCGTGTAAACAACTCAAACATTAATCAAGGGATGAATGGTCAAGTTGATATCATGCAAGCAGGTATTCCTGCTCAATATGGTGACTTTACTGGTTTGGGGATTTCAATTACCACTAAAGGTGGTGTTTCTTCTCGTAAAGTTGGAAGTTTTGAGGCCCGTTCAACTAGTATGTTCAATGCTTACCACCACAATTTGTTCGAAGCATTTTATGCTACACCAATACTGTGGAAAGACAATCCAAGATATAAAACAGGAGAGAGTGATGTAAAACGTATTCCTATTGCAGCAATGAATTTATCTGGTAGTTTAAATTACAACAGAGAACCAAGTCCTTCATATATTGGATATTATGTAATTAAAGACGACCGTTTAGCTGAAATCGAAAGAAATCCGTTAAGAGTAAATACAGACGGAGGATTAGTTCACAATGCGAATTACTTAAACGAAAATGATTTTGATAATGTTAAAGTTAGACCAAATGTTTATTCGTTGTCGTCATCTGCGCAAGCAAAATTCGACTTTAGATTATCTGATTTAGCTACATTATCTGCTTTTGGAAACTTTGTATACACCCAAGGTGTAAATGGTGGTAATAACATAATGGCATACAGTAATAACCCATTAAGTAGAAACTTGTATACACTAGGATATGTAAAATACACCCAAAACTTTAAAGGTCCAGACTCAACTAGAAAAGCAGATAACGTTACTTTAAACAATACTTATTTTACAGTTCGTTTTGACTACCAATCAACTTGGGCGAAAAATATGGACAATGTTCACAGAGATGATATTTTTAGTTATGGTTATATTGGAAGATTCGTTCATTACCCAACTGAGTTTTTTAGCTACTACGGTAACTTAAACAATCCAAATGCACCTGCTAGAAAATTAGTAGACCAAAATGGAGATACTGTTTTCTTAAGAAACTTTTGGGAACAAACTGGTTTTAGAGATACTTCTATTAAATTCCAACAAGCTAACATTAATACTGTAAGAGGAAATTATACCAATGCATTATTCAATAGATTTAATGAGTTAGGTGTTAATGTAACTTTTGACCAACAAATTTTACAACAACAAGGTTTGTTAAATGGATACAATCCAAACAACATCTATTCATTGTGGAATTCACCTGGTACACAGTTGGCAGGTTACGGAAAATCACAAAGAGAAACATACACTTTCTTTGCGATGGGAGAAACAGAAGTAAAAGGACCACAAAACAGCAGCAAAAAAGCTTCATCAGGTCATAAATTACAATTTGGATTAACATACGAACAAAACGTTGTTAGAGCATTTTCAGTAGATGCTAATAACTTATGGCGTTTAATGTATCAAAATGCAAACAGTCATATTGCTGAGTTAGACAGAAGCAACCCAATTTTATCTTACGATGCTAATGGTGTTTTCCAAGACACAGTTAGATACAATCGTTTGGTGAACAAAGAAGCACAATCTCAATTTGATAGAGAATTCAGACAAAGTCTAATTAGCAAAAATGCTAAAGACGTTTATGGTAACCCTATCACAGAAACTACTTTCTTAGACATTAATGCATACGCACCATCAGATTTTAAATTGTCTATGTTTAGTGCAGATGAATTATTGAACAATGGTAGTGGTCTTGTTTCTTACTATGGTTATGACCATCTAGGTAACAAAACAAGAGGTAGACCAAGTGTAAATGACTTTTTAGATGACAAAAACAAACGTGCAATTGGTGCTTTCAATCCTATATACACAGCAGCATGGTTCCAAGATCAATTCTTTTTCAAAGATTTAGAGTTTAGATTAGGATTAAGATTAGAGCGTTATGATGCCAACCAATTGGTGTTAAAAGATCCTTACTCATTGTACCCAATTCAACAAAAAGGTGAAGTAAAAGAATTAGATGGTAATGTAATTACTCACCCTGATAATATTGGAGATGATTACGCTGTTTATGTTGATGATGTAAATAACCCAAGAAGAATATTAGGTTACAGAAAAGAAAACAATTGGTATGATGAAAATGGTACTCTTTTGTCTTCTCCTGATTTAATTGCTAACAGAACAAATAATGGTAAAGTTGCTCCTTTGTTAGTTGACCCAACTAGACAAGAGGTAACAAGAGAATCATTTAAAGATTTCCAACCAAAAGTAAATATCTTACCACGTATTTTCTTCAAATTCCCGTTAAACCCAAAAAGTTTGTTCTTTGCAAGTTATGATGTGTTAGCTCAAAGACCTGGCGCAAACTTTGCAACAATCGATGATTATGTTTTCTTAACACAAAAAGCAACAAACTCATTAAATAACCCTGCATTAGGTTCACGTATTACAACAGATTATCAAATTGGTTTCAAACAACAGTTGTCTCCAACTACATTATTTGGATTTACTTCATACTACAGAGAAACCAAAAATGATATTTCTGCATTCCAATTCAACAATGCTTATCCTATAACATACATTAGTTTCAATAACTTAGATTTTAGTACAGTTAAAGGTTTAATATTAGAAGTAGATTATAGAGCTCCTAACAACATGAGTTTAGGTGGTAACTATACATTGCAATTTGCAGATGGTACAGGCTCAAATATCAACTCACAAAGAGCATTGATAGCGAGTAACCAACCAAACTTAAGAAGTTTGTTCCCAATGGGAGAGTTAGATATTCGTCATCAGTTCAAAGGGGTATTTAACTGGTCATTCTTCGATGGCAAAGGAACTACACCAAAAGAAAGAACAAAGCGTAAATATTTAGGTCCAGTAATTGGAAAAACCAAAGTATTAAGTAATACAAATATTAACTTAACATTTACGGCGGTTTCAGGTTTACCGTACACTGCAACATTACAACCCGTACAATTGGGTTCTGCTAACCGTTCACCAATCAAAGGAACTCCATTTGGTTCAAGATTGCCTTGGCAGTTTAACTCAAACTTAAATATCCAAAAAGATGTGCCTTTGTCTTGGACAACTAAAGAAGGTAAGAAAAAAGGTGCTAGTTTACAAGTTTACTTATTTGTAACGAACTTGTTAAACACAAGAAACGTATTCTCTGTAAATACTTACACTGGTTCTGCAGAGGATGATGGATTCTTAAACTCACCTCAAGGACAACAAGCATTACAAAATCAATTAGACGCAGCGGCTTATACTTTCTATTACAATGCTGCGGTAAACAGTCCATTCAATTATCAAGCACCTAGAATGATGTATTTAGGAACAAGATTTATGTTTTAATTAAAAAAAGAAAAAAAGTTATTATGAAAAGTGTTTTTATAAAATTAAAAGTTGTGGCCGTCTTAATGTCTGTTTCGCAGATGTTATCTGGAGCTGAAATTAAAAACTTCAATTCAACGACAAACGGAAACGGTCATTCACAAAAAAATAGCAATGGTTTTGCTGAATTTGCAAACAATTGTAAAGCGGCTTCACAAAGTGCGGATTTAGATGTGAACAATGTTAGAACCCGTATCTTAAATGGTGGTGACATGTGGTGGGATTTAAACAATCCAAAATATGAAATACCTAAAGTTTCTGACGCAAATAGTGTAAGAAAACATTCTTTGTTCGCAGGTGCATTGTGGATTGGCGGATTAGGAAGAGGTGATGGTAACCTAAGAATGGCCGCTATGACTTACAGACAAAGAGGAAACGATTTTTGGCCAGGAACTTTGGACCAATCTTCAGTGAGTACAGATGGTGGCCGTTGTGAATCTTGGGATAAAATGTTCAAAGTAACTCGTGACGAATTATTGAAACAGCAAAATTCTGGATTTACAGATTTATCAAAAGGTATTTTAGAATGGCCAGCTTATGGTAATCCTAATATTCCATTTGCAACAAATCAAACTACAGATTTAGCGCCTTTCTTTGACTTAGATGGTGACGGTTTTTATGACCCAACCAAAGGAGACTATCCTATTTTGGATCCAACCAGAGACAATGATAAAAACTTACCGAAAGATCAACCAGACCAAATGATTTGGTTCGTATACAACGACAGAGGTAATGTGCACTCTGAAACAGGTGGTATTCCTATTGGTTTGGAAATCCAAACAACAGCCTTCGCGTTCCAAACCAATGATGAGGTAAATAACATGACTTTCTACCGTTCTAAAGTAGTTAACAGAGGTTTTGAAGCCTTAGATAAAACTTATTTTGGACAATGGGTAGATGCGGATTTAGGAAACTATGCCGATGATTATGTAGGTTGTGATGTAGGTAGAAGTTTAGGTTATTGCTACAATGGTGATGACAATGACGAGGGTGTTCTAGGATATGGTTTAAATCCTCCTAGTGTAGGGGTCGATTTCTTTGAAGGTCCATTGGATTCAGCAGGAAACGAACTTGGAATGGGTGCTTTTGTTTATTATGACAATAACTTTAATCCAGTAAATGGTAACCCAAACAACGCTATTGATTTTTACAACTACTTACAAGGTAATTGGATGAATGGTGTATGTATGAAATTTGGAGGAAACGGTGTAAACGGTACCATTTGTACAAAATATATGTTTGATGATTGTACTAATCCTGCAACAGCAACATTGCCTTGTTGGACAGAAAAATCAGCAGGTAACCAACCAGCTGACAGACGTTTCTTACAATCTGCAGGTCCATTTACTTTATTTAATGGTGCCGTAAACTATGTAACAGTAGGTGTAGTTTGGGCTAGAGCAACATCAGGTGGTGCTACAGGCTCACTTAGTTTGTTGAAATTAGCAAGTGATAAAGCACAACAGTTGTTTAATAATAAATTCGATTTGCCTGATGGTCCAGAACCACCAGCTGTAGAAGTTCAAGAATTAAACAATGAATTAGTTATGAAATTGTTCAATACTGATTTACCTGAAAACTATTTTGAAGCTATCAAAAATGAATTAGGTCAAACAATTGAATACAAATTCCAAGGTTACTTATTGTATCAATTGAAAGATGGTACAGTTTCAAATACAGAATTAGACAATATCGAAAGAGCAAGATTAATCTATCAATGTGATATTAAAGATGGTATCTCTACTATGATTAATAGAGAGTTTGATGCATCAGTTTCAGCAAAAATACCAAAACTAAAAGTTGACGGACAAAACCAAGGTGTACAAAGAACATTAAGTATTAAAGAAGATGCATTTGCAGCAGGTTCAAATAAAACACTTATTAACTTTAAGAATTATTATTACTTAATGGTAGCCTATGGATTCCCTTCAAATGACCCTAACAAAGAGGAAGATGTTCAATTCTTGCCAGGTAGAAATACAGCTAAATTTACAGCTTACCCAAGAAACACTTCGCCAGAAAATGGTGGAAGTATGCAACAAGCCATTTATGGTGATGGTCCTATTTTGAAACAAATTAATGGTCAAGGTAACGGTGGTCAAATTATTGAATTTAGCAAAGAAACTATTGACGCTATTTTAAGTAGTTCAAACAACAAAGTTGATGAGCCAGTCTATTTAGGAGGAAGAGGTCCTGTAAATATTAAAGTTGTTGATCCTATGAAAGTTCCTAATGCTAATTTTGAATTTAGATTTATTGAACCTAGACAAATAAGAGTAAATCCAAGAGGAACAGGTTCAAATAGATATCAAGATTCTATTGCAGCAGGTAGTTTTTGGATGTTGATTAATACAACTACAAATGACACGGTCTATTCTGAAGGGTCAATTGCTACAAAAATTGAAACTATTCAAGGAAGAGATTCAATAGCCGGTGGTAAAAAGAATGGACCGAAAATTAAACTAACCAATAGTTTAAAAGATTGGGGATTAGCCGTTGAAATAGTTCAAGTACCAAGTCCAGGAAGAAATCCTTATGGAGAACCTTCAAACGGATTCTTGAGCTACAATGTAAAATTTGCAGATGAAAACAAACAATGGTTAACTGCAGTATTCGACGTAGATGGTGACAATTCACCACTAAACTGGATTCGTTCTGGAACCAATGGATTGTCTGCTGCTTTTGACACATATACAAGTGACTTTAATGCGGATTTTGATCCTAACCACGCTGGTAACGATTCATACGATCCTTACGAAGTATTTGAAAAAATTTGGGACGGAAGAATTGCCCCTTATGCATTAACAGCTAGAGCACTTGGAGCTAAACCTTCAGGAACTGGTGCAGGTGCAATATTATACAGTCCAGCATTTGCTAACTCAGCTGTTGCTGATAATCCAATGTCAGAACTAGCTAGTATCAAATTGGTATTAACACCAGATGTTAGGAAATGGACCCGTTGTGTTGTTGTAGAAATGGGCGAGGATGTTGTGTTAACTCAAGGCGCTACACCTAAGTTTAACCTTAGAGCAGCTAATTCTAAAAAACCTAACTTTAATCCTTCAGATGGAAGTTTAATCAATTGGGTAGAAGATCCAACAGAAACAGGCAGAAGCTATTTCCCTGGATACGCTGTGAACTTAGAAACTGGAGAAAGATTAAATATCATATTTGGAGAAGATTCATATGTTCCTTCAGAAAATGGAAATGACATGATTTGGAATCCAACAAGTGTTCAGACCAATGGTACTTATGTTTCATTTGGAGGTAAACATTTTATCTATGTAATGGGAAGTTACCAAGGTATGAATACCAGAGGATACAGAGGCCCAATCTATGATGAAGGTGTTGAATATAAAAATCTATTAACTTCTGGTGGTTTCGACAAAAGAAGAGTGTTCTCTCAAGCAATGTGGGTTATTCCTGCTTTAGCTGAAAGAGGTTTTAATTTAAAAAATGGGGTTCCTCCAACCGAAGTAGATATTTCAATTAACATGAGAAAACCATTTACCAAAAAAGCATCTGAAATAGGAGATTCAACCAAATTGCCAGGTTACACATTCTCAACAGAAAGTATCTTCAATAATATCAATGAAAAAACTGGTAAAAATGCAGTAAACTTGATCAATATTGTTCCGAATCCGTATTATGCAACTTCTGCATACGAATCAAGTGCGATAGATTCACGTGTTAAGATTACTAACTTACCACCAAAAGCTACAATTTCTGTTTACACATTGAATGGTACATTGGTGAGAAGAATCAAAAAAGATGATAACGAAACTTTTGTTGATTGGGATTTGAAAAATAACAATAGAGTTCCAATTGGAAGTGGTTTCTATATCATACACGTTGATTGTGGTGATTTGGGAGAAAAGATATTAAAATGGTATGGCGTTATGCGTCAATTAGATTTAGATACATATTAATCAATAAATATAGAAATATTAAGAATGAAAAAATTAGTTTTAGCATTAAGCATCGCCTTTACTTGTTTCCAAGTCAATGGTCAATTAAGTGACGGCCCTGCAAGAGCAGGTCAATATGGATTTACTCAATTATTGGTTAATGGATGGGGTAGTTCAAGTGGAATGGGTAACGCATACTCTTCAGGAGTATCAGGTGTTGAATCATTTTACTTAAATATTGCTGGTTTAGGTAAAGTTACCAATACGGAAATTGCGTTTAGTCGTACTTCTTGGTTAGGTGGAACAGGCATCAATATCAATACTTTTGGCTTTGGTCAAAAAGTTGGTGAGGGTGTTATTGGAATCAGTGTTCAGTCTTTTTCTATTGGTCAAATTCCAATTACGACTGTGGATCAGCCTGATGGCGGAATCGGAACTTACAAACCGTCAATTAGTAATGTTAACTTAGCATACGCTCACAATTTCTCTGAGAGAATTTCAGCGGGTTTAAATGTGAAAATAGCCAGTGAATCTACACCAGATGTTAGAGTTGGTGCTATTGCATTTGATGCAGGTTTACAATATGCCGACCAGTTTTTGAGAGGAAAAGCAGTAAAATACCAAAATCCAGAAATGAATCCTGCAGCAGCAAGAGGAAGTGATATAAGATTTGGTGTAAGTATTAAGAATTTGGGAACAGATGTTAGACATACTGGTGATGGATTAGCAACTAAGTCTAATATTGATGGGAAAGAGTTTACTACAACCACTTCACAAAGAGCTGATAAAGTTTCATTGCCTTCGCAAATTAACATTGGATTTGCTTATGATTTTCGTTTAGATAAAGACGCTAATACCTATTGGAATCGTTTAACTGCAGCTTTAAATTTCACAAATAACGTTGCAATGGCGAATCAAACATCTTTAGGTTTAGAATATGCCTTCAAAGAAATTTGGTTAATTAGAGGTGGTTTTAATTATGAGCAAGGTGTTTTTAATTATGAAACTAGAAATAATGCCTACACCGGTTTAAATCTAGGAACTTCTATCCAAATTCCTTTAATGAAGAAAAATAACAAAGGTTTCCGAACTAAATCTGATGCGTTAGGAATTGATTATTCTTACAGAGCAACAAGACCTTTTACCGGAACCCATACTTTTGGTCTAAGAATCAAACTTGATTAAATATCAAAAAAAATAGTATTTTTGCACAAGTGCTTTCATTTTGAGAGCACTTGTTTTTTTTAAAACCCAATATAATAGAATGTCAGATATAGTATACTTAACCAAAGAGGGTTATGATAATTTGAAGAAGGAAATAGATGAACTTAAAAAAGTTCAAAGACCCGCTATAAGTGCGCAAATAGCAGAGGCAAGAGACAAGGGTGACTTGTCTGAAAATGCTGAATATGATGCCGCTAAAGAAGCGCAAGGGTTATTAGAAGCTAAGATAGCCGGTCTTCAAACAATGTTCTCTAAAGCAAGGATTATTGATGAATCTAAACTAGATAATTCAAAAGTAAATTTATTGAGTAAAGTGAAAGTGAAGAACTTAAATGCTAATAGAGAAATGGTGTACATGATAGTTTCTGAAAAAGAAGCAGATATGAAATTGGGTAAAATTTCAAGTAAATCAGCTATAGGTGCAGGTCTAATTGGGAAAGCGCAAGGTGACATTGTAGAAATTCAAGTGCCTGCGGGAATCGTAAAGTTAGAAATATTGTCTATTAGTCTATAAAGCCAGAATGTCAACTATTTTTGATAAAATCATTAGTAAAGAAATCCCATGTTATAAAATACATGAAAATGATGATTTTATGGCGTTTTTAGATGTAAATCCAATTGCAATGGGACATACATTAGTAATCCCAAAAAAACCACAAGATTATATCTTTGATTTATCGGATAATGATTTGATGGCTTTTCATTTGTATTCAAAAAAAATAGCTTCTGCACTAAAAAAATCCATTGAATGTAAAAAAATCGGCATTGCTGTGATAGGTCTTGAAGTGCCCCATGCGCACATTCATTTAGTGCCTATGAATCAGGTTGGTGACCTCAATTTTACTGCTGAAAGATTGACCTTGTCATCACAACAGTTCGAAGATATTTGCAATCAAATTTCATCGAATCTTTAACTCATTTATCTTTCTTTTCACAAACATTTATAATTAAGTCACTTTAGTTATTATCTTCGTAACTCTTTCTGTTATTTATGAAGTGGTATATTCTTGTTGTATTATTCTTTGCTATTGGATTCGCCAATGCACAACGTTATACCATAAATGGTCTTGTAAATAATTCTGCAGGTGAATCTGTTGCTTATGTCAATGTGTCTATATTAGATATGCCAAGTATGGGTACATCCACTAACTTAAAAGGCGAGTACACATTTCAATTGGAAGAAGGTAGTTACACATTGGTTTATAATATAACAGGTTACAAGACCTTGAAATATCCAATTATAGTAAGCAAAAATGCAACCTTAAGTCCTGTTATTATTGAACAAGATGAAACAGAGTTTGTAGGGGTAAAAGTTTCATTGAAAAAGGTTGATCGCTCTGAGGAAATTATTAAGCAAGTTATTGCTAATAAGTTAAAGTATTTGTATACCACAAGTTATTCAAATGAGGCGTATATTAAAGCTACTTTAGTGAATCAAGTTGTTCCAAATAAAAAAGACACTCTAGATTCATTGTCAATGCCTGATATAACAATGGCAGAAATTCATTTAAAAACTTTTTTTTCGTCACCTAATAAAATCAAAGAAGAAAGAAAAGCTGTTGTTTTAAGAGGCAATACCCAAGATTTATTTTATTTGAGCCATACGGAAGGAGATTTTAATTTTTATAAGAATTTAATTCAAGTGCCTGCTTTAAGTGAATCGCCATTACTATCACCTATTTCAAACAGTGGTTTAATTGCATACAAATACAAATGGATGGGTGTGTTTTATGAAAATGATATTAAGTACTACAAAATAAAAGTAAGTCCGGGCTTGCTTGGGAATGCACTCTTTAGCGGCGAATTGGTAATTCAGGACAGTACATGGTCCATAAAGTCACTCAGTTTAGTAGCACCCAAATACCACACGCCTGAGTATGATTTTTTTGAAGTTAATCAAACGTATGGTTTTGAATTAGGAAAGTATCATTTAATGAGGCAAGAATTTAATTACCAAACTGGGTCTAAAAAAAATCACACAAATGGAAAAACCATCGTAGTATATTCAAATTTCGAAGATTCTGTAGTACTCAACAAACGGTTTTTTAATAATGAGTTAAGCTCAACAGCCCAAGAAGCATACGAAAAAGATTCGCTCTATTGGCAAGGCATACGGAAGGAGCCTTATTCTCCATTAGAGATAGCATTTATCCGTAAATCAGACAGTCTTGTTGCCTTAAAATCACAGAAGTTTTGGCAAGATTCTGTGGATGCGGTATACAATAAAATTACAATGAAAAAATTATTCTTATTTGGCCAAGGAAATTACAACAGAAGTAATGAACGAACATGGTCATTTAAACCTTTAGTTTTTTTATATCAACCTTTATATATCGCTGGACCTAGAGTTGATTATTGGGTAGGATACAACAAAGAGAGTAAAAACAAGAAAGAGTTTAATGCTTTTGTTAGGGCCAATATGGGTACAATTAACAAGGATTTAAAAGGAAGTGTATCTTTGTCACGGTTATATAATCCGTTTAAAAGAGCCTCTTATTCAATGAGTTTTGGTAGTGATTTTGGAATTATCAATCCTTTTGAATCTTGGATTAGATTGTTTTCTCGTGCTAATTTTTATGTGCATGATTTTGCTAGTTTTTCTCATCGTAAGGAAATTATAAATGGATTATATGTTGGGCTAGGAACCGAGTTTTCAAACAGAAGGTCAGTGAGTAATTTAACATTTGATTCAAGAGGCGATAGTTTATGGGGAGGTAACACCGATATTATTGATTTTAGTTTTTACCAAGCCTTGTATTTTTCGACTTATATAAGCTACGTCCCATTTCAGAAATATGTAAGGGAGCCTTATCAAAAGTTAATTTTAGGTTCGGTTTGGCCTGAACTCTCTATTAGGTATCGCAAAGGAGTTCCTGTTTTTGGAAGTGTTGTCGATTTTGATTATTTGGAATTTGGTATTGAACACGATTTAAAAGTAGGGTTATTAGGGAATACTAAGTATCGATTTGTAAGTGGAGAGTTTCTTCAATCCAGAGATTTAAGGATAGTAGATTATAAATTTCAACGCAGGGCAGGACCTGTGTTTTTTACCAATCCTTTGTTTTCTTTTCAAGGGATTGACAGTACATATAATACATTACAACGCTTTTATGAATTTCATTACTTACACCGTTTTAATGGGGCTTTAATAAACAAAGTGCCATTGCTAAAGAAGTTAAATATTATAGAGGTGGCAGGGGCAGGTTTTCTTTACACAAAAGAACGCAACTTTAAATATGTGGAAGCTTTTGTCGGAATTGAAAAGGTAATACGTTTTTGGAACGAACGTTTTAAATTAGGTGTATTTTTGGTAGCAGCTCAAAGTAATTTGTATAGTTACAGACCTCAGTTGAAATTCACAATTGAGGCTTATGACAAGGTTCGAAATAAATGGCCTTATTAATTAGAACTCAAGACATTTTTGTCTTCCATTCATTTTACTTCTTCCTCTTCGCATACTTCCAAAATCCGATCCTTTTTTGCCATTACCAAGTGTGATATTGTAAGCAAAACAAACGAAGAAAAAGGTATCATTGTCCTTGGGGTCACCTCTTATAGCTCCTGGCGAACTAAACCCTGGTATGTCGGAGATATTTCTATCGGCAAGTGCAGCAGCATCCGGACCTTTTGCAGCAATTAATAAGTTTTGGTCAACATAATTGGTGCTCACATCGTCTATGTAATCTGTTGTAGATTTTCTTAAATTAAGCTCCATTGACAAATATTGTCCTCTACCAACGGCCCATTTATAACCGATACCATAAGGGAAGCACAATGCACTTAATTTGTAAGGTTCTTTTCCTGCTACTGCAAATTGACCTTCTGTACCGTAATCTCTTAATTCATATACGTTGCCATTCAATCTCGTTTTGGGGTTAAAGGCAAAGTATCCAACACCGCCAAATAAATACCACATCCCTTTTTTGTTTCTTGAATTGTAAAGATTGATTTCTGCCGTCAAATCACCTTCAAATATGTTGCTGTAAAAATTTAAGTTTCTACCTCTACGCTCTCTGTTAGAAGTGTATTTATCATTTGCAGAAACTCTTGCATACCAAAGGTTAGTTCTTATTGCAAAATATTTGTTGAAATTAAATCTAAAGCCTGTTGTTAAAGCATAACGGGTTGAGAGTATGTCTAAGTCTTGGAAATCATTCGTTCCAAGAAACGGTTTACCTCCTAAATCACCAAGAAAATGACTTGATGAAACTCCAAACATAAAGTCTACAGACTGAGCATGAGGCTTTATACTTAAAGTTGTTGTTAAAATTAATAGAGTGAGTGTTTTATTCATCCTTTTTGGTATAATTGTAATGTAAATATAGGTGTTATGGAATAATTAATCAAAATTTTTAATTTGAAAGAGTTCGAAATTATTATCGTATAAAACCGATATAACATTCATGTTTAATAACTTAACTAAACTTCTTATTATCGTTCTTTTTTTGAAAGGTAGCATGCTTAGTAAATTATTGAGCTTCATAGGTTCATTTTTACGCATTATTTGCATGATTTCTGATTCAAAAT
The DNA here is from genome assembly GCA_040403495.1 of Bacteroidia bacterium. GTDB lineage: Bacteria > Bacteroidota > Bacteroidia > NS11-12g > UBA955 > JABMMZ01. The sequence continues at coordinate 11,291 of JBBAKM010000020.1, read as the reverse complement.
AACCATAAGTATTTTTGCCTATGTTTAGGCTTTTATTATTAAATTTAAGCCATTCATAAGTAACAATACCTGCTTTGAAGGTGTGATCTTCTTGTCTTATGTATACAATTTTATTTTTTTCTGCATCTAAAGCGAATACAGGTTTTTTGGAATTTTCTTCAATAATAACCTCTAATACAATTTTTTTTTCAATAGTGTGTTCTGTGAATTTCAAATCAATGGGAGGAATGCAATAAAGTTGTGCTGCCATTTCAATCATGTATTTTTCTTCTTCTGATTTTACACCTGCAATGGTTTTATTATCCCTAACTCCCACTAATAATGTGCCTCCTTGGGTATTGGCAAATGCAGAAATAGTTTTGGCGATTTTATAGGCGTCAGAAATGGTATGCTTAAAGTCAAGTTGAAGCCCTTCTCCGTTAATGATTAATTGATTGATATGGTTTATGGTTTTTATCAATTGCTTATTCTGATGTAAAAATTAGGCGACTCATTTGGTCTATTTCGAAAATTTCATTGGCTATGTCCTGTATAGTATTTGCTTGTATGTCTTCGATTTTTTTGATTGCATCTTCCAAACTTTCAATGGGATAATTTTGCGCTAAGTTTTTGCCTAATGCCAATATAACATTCAAACGATGTTCTTCCGATAACGATATTTGTCCTATAAATTGATTCTTTGCTTGGTTAAGCTGAAGTGTCGTTAATGGTTTTGTTTTTAATAAATTTAATTCCTTGTTTATTAAATCTAAAGTCTTGTTTAAGTATTTTTTTTCTGTTGAAAAGTAACAATGAAATAACCCCGTATCTTTAAATGCCGAATAGCCACTTTCAATGTTATAGGTATAGCCATATTTTTCTCTAATGCTAAGATTTAGCCTTGAATTCATTCCAGGGCCGCCTAATAAATTATTGAGTAATAATAAAGGTATTCTGTTTTTGTGATGATATGGATAAGCAATATTCCCAACAATAGCATGACACTGAACATGTTCTGTTTTTTTTATTTGGTCTGTCTTTTGGTAATGCTTAAATACGTCTCTTTCTGGAATTGGCTTGTTTGGTAATTCCGATATACAAATCTTTTCTATGTGCTTTAATGCCTCTTTAAAAGGCAATGAAGAACTAATACTTAGTGCAATATTTGAAGTTTGGTAATACGTATTATGAAAATCAATTAAAGTTTTTTGTTGGATCTGTTGTATACTTTCTTGGCTTCCTAAAATATTAGGCCCCAATGAGTGTTTGTTAAATATTGACTCCTGAAATTCATCGTAAATGTTTTCTTCAGGAGTATCTAAATACATATTGATTTCTTCAGAAATTACCTTTTTTTCTTTTGTTAATTCTTTCTCAGGAAAAGTTGAATTAAACGTCAAATCACTCAAAAGTTCAAGTGCTCTTTTAAAATGAGGTGCTGTTACTGTCGCATAAATAGTGGTTATTTCTTTGGTTGTAAAGGCATTCATTTCACCTCCTACGATTTCCAATCTATTGATTATGTGATATGCATTTCTTTTTTTAGTGCCTTTGAATAACATGTGCTCAAAACAATGGGCTGTGCCGGGAATGTTGCCATCATCTCTCGAGCCAGCATGGATAGTAAACGCAATATGCGAAGCAATAGCCTGAGGATAATGGTGGTACATTATTTTTAATCCATTGTTTAGTGTATGTATAATATAGTCTTTCAATTAAAATGAAATTAAAGAAGATTTAGCAAGTTCGTATTCTTTTAATAAGTCGGAAAATAGCTCAGCAACTGGTCGAGATTCCTTAATCATGGAAGCCACTTGCCCAATTTCAAGTTCACCTTCTATCAAATCACCTTCAAACATCCCTTTTTTTGCTCTGCCACGGCCAAGTAATTTCTCAAGTTCTTCCTTACTTGCACAATTCTGTTCGGCTTGTTTTACTAAATCATAAAAAGGATTTTTTATTAATCTAACAGGAGTTAATGATTTCAAACTTAGTTCTGTGCCTCCATCTCCTGTTTCAATGATTTTGTTTTTAAAGTTCTGATGTGCACTGCTTTCGGTACTTGAGGCGAATAAACTGCCAATTTGAACGCCATCTGCTCCCAATGCCATACAAGCTGCAATAGCATTTCCACTTCCTATTCCACCTGCTGCTATCACGGGAATGTTAACGGCCTTTTTTATCATCGGAATTAAACACAATGTTGTAGTTTCCTCACGACCATTATGACCGCCAGCTTCAAAACCTTCAGCAACAATTGCATCAACCCCAGCTTGTTCACTTTTTATTGCAAATTTTGTGTTTGATACAACATGAACCACAGTAATACCATGTTCTTTTAATTTGCTAGTCCATGTGGCTGGATTTCCAGCACTTGTAAACACTATTTTTACTCCCTCTTCTATAATAATAGCCATGTGCTTTTCAATATCCGGGTATAGTAAAGGGACATTTACACCAAATGGTTGTGAACAAACCTCTTTGCATTTTTGAATGTGTTCTCTCAGAATTTCAGGATACATACTGCCCGAACCAATAAGTCCTAATCCGCCATTATTGCTCACAGCTGAAGCTAATTCCCAACCACTGCACCATATCATACCTCCCTGAATAATGGGGTACTTGATTTTAAATAATTCAGAGATTTTGTTCATTTTGTTTTTTGTAAAAACTTAATATTATGCAAAGATACAAATTAATGATTCGAGGTTTTCTATGTCTTCTGTAAAGATTGTACCAATGTGTATTGAATAGTATGCATTTAAGTTTATGTTGATTTAGGGTTAATAATTAATCTATATGAAGTATTCTGTTTTTGAGTTAAGTTTGAAGCTAAATTATTTTGAACTAAAATGAGTAGAAATTATATCCCTGAAAGTTTTAATATTACCACTTGGGAATTGTTGTTGCCTTATTACGAAAAGGCGATAGACTTCCCAATTAACAGTGCCAATGAATTTGATGATTTTTTGAAGTATATCAGTGAATTAGAATCTATGGTTAGCGAGGATTTGGCTTGGCGATATATAAAAATGACTTGCGATACCAATAATGAAGAGTTGGAAAAAAGGTATGTAGATTTTGTGAATTTAATTCAGCCACATATTGCTCCATTTGAAGATAAAATTAATCAAAAAATACACCAATCTCCCTATAAGTCAGCTTTAGAAAAAGAGAAATCGTATTTTATTTATTTTAGGTCAATAGCCAATTCTATTCAGCTGTACCGTGAGGAAAATGTGCCGCTATTTGCCGAAATTCAAACGCTTTCACAAAAATATGGTTCGATTACAGGTTCTATGTCTGTTGAAATTGATGGTAAAGTATTGACTTTACAACAGGCTTCTAATATATTAAAAGAACCAAATCGTGAGCGCAGACAAATGGCTTACGAAACAATTCAAGCCGTTAGATTTGATAAGGTAGATGAATTGAATGGTTTGTTTAATGAACTAATTCAATTGAGACACCAAGTAGCAAAAAATTCGGGTTTTAATGATTTTAGAGATTACATGCACCAAGCCATGGGGCGTTTTGATTATTCGGTTCAAGATTGTTTTGATTTTCATGCAGCCATTGAACAGCAAGTTGTTCCATTGTTGAAAAAGATAGAATCAGAACGTAAAAATACACTTGGCTATGAATCGTTGCAACCATACGATTTGGCTGTAGACCCAAGTAATAGACCTGCTTTAAAACCTTTTGAAACAGGAGCTGAATTGCTAGAAAAGACCATTCAATGTTTTACTGCCATTGATCCTGAATTTGGGGAAAATCTAAAGACAATGAAACAAAAAGGTTTTTTGGATTTGGAGAGTAGGCTAGGGAAGGCGCCCGGTGGTTATAATTACCCTTTAGCAGAAAGCGGGGTTCCTTTTATATTTATGAATGCCGCCGGAAGTTTGAGAGATGTTGAAACAATGGTTCACGAGGGAGGACATGCCATGCATAGTTTTTTAACAGAACATTTATCCCTTAACGCATTTAAAAATGCACCTATGGAGGTGGCTGAAGTGGCTAGTATGTCTATGGAACTGTTAAGTATGGATACTTGGAATGCCTTTTTTGACAATGAAGGTGATTTGAAAAGAGCTAAAATTGAACAGCTTGAAGGTGTTATTGCAACTTTGCCTTGGATTGCGACTATTGATGCTTTTCAACATTGGATTTATACACATCCACAACATACTATTGAAGAGAGGGTAGAAGCATGGAAAAAAATATCACACCGATTCGATACAGGCGTTACCGATTATTCTAAATACCAACTTTATCTTTCCAATAGTTGGCAAAAACAATTGCATTTATATGAAGTGCCATTTTATTATATCGAATATGGTTTTGCGCAATTAGGTGCCATTGCTATCTGGCGTAATTTCAAAAAGGATAAAGTAAATGGATTGATGGGATACAAGAATTTATTATCAAAAGGGTACACGGTGACAATTCCTGAGTTATTTGATGCAGGTGGTGTTAAGTTTGACTTTTCAAGTGATTATGTTGGTGAGTTGTTTCAATTTGTTTGGGACGAATTAGAGCAATTAAAGAAGAATTAATTTTTAAAAATTGTATGAAGAAGATAGTAATTGTTTTAGTGGTTTTGTTGCTAGCCATTGGAGGGTATTTTGCTTGGTTAAAGTGGAGTCCCAATAAATTTACAGATGTGTTTTATTTAATCCCTGATGACGCAGTAATGGTTGTTGAAACCCAAGACCCTATTAATAATTGGCAAACTTTCAGTTCTTCTGAAATGTGGAGTGGATTAAAAACATTTCCTCCGTTTGCGGAAATTACACGTAATGCAGATGTTTTAGATGAAGTAATTAAATCGAATCAACAAGTGTTCGGACTACTTGGTCAAAGGCATTTGCTGATTTCAATTCACATGACTAAAGCCAAAGATTATGATTTTGTTTACTATGCAGACATGCAAGAGGCTTCTAAGTCATCAATGATTAAAGCTTCTTTGGTTAGTGTGATAAAACAATTCGGATTTTCACAAACCGTGAAAAAAGTGGGCGATGTAGAAGTTAATGAGTTTCTTGACCCACAAACAAGAGAAGTGTTATCAATCTGCTTCGTAAATAACTATTTGGTTTGCTCATACAACAAAGGTCTTATAGAAAAGGTTGTTACAACATCTCAATTGCCCGCCTCTCAGTTAGGAACCCAAGCAAGGTTTGATGAAATTGATAGATTGACCAGTCAGGAAGGGTTGTGTAGAATATTTGTTAACTATAAAACATTGCATCAATACTTGGGGGTGTATATGGAAGATGTAAGTGATTTGAAATCATTGTTTACTTCGCTACATTATACTGGGTTTGACATTAACCTGAAAGATAATTTAGTTTTAGCAGATGGATCAACAATGGTTAATGACAGTTTAAGTTCAACCCTTCAAGCATTGTCTGTTTCGGGCAAGTCAAACAGCGAGATTGAGTCGATATTTTCTGAAAAAACCTCGTTTTTGTTTTCACTAGGCTTTACTGATTTTAATACCTTTTACTCTAATTTTGAAAAAGTATTAAAGGCAGATGCAGAGGCCTATGCAAAACAAGATGCAGCGGTAAAAAAGTTGGAGAAATTCTTGAAAATTAGTTTACAAGAACAGCTCTTTGATTGGATGGGAAGTGAAATTGGAATTGCGCAGTATGAAACCGATGTTTTGATAGGGAACAAAGTAAAAAATGTAATGGCCATAAAAGCCAAAGACATTGCTCTAGCAACAGAACAATTGGCTTATATAGAAAAACAAATTAGAAAAAGAACTCCTTTAAAGTTTAAAGAGTTAAACTACAAAAACTATCCAATAAAGTATTTGGAAGTAAAAGGCTTATTCAAAACAATACTTGGAAATATGTTTGAGAAGATAGAAAAGCCATATTATACTTTTTTAGGAGATTTTGTGGTTTTGAGCGATGATCCCAAAACCTTGTTAATGACCATTGATGATTTTATACAACAAAAAACATTGTCAAATAAAGAGGATTTCAGAACATTTAGAGGACAAATGCCCGAAAAAATAAGTGTACTTGCTTATGTAAGTCCAGACAGGCATTTTGGTAATTTTAAAGGCTTATTGAATAAAGAAAGTTGGGAGAGTTCCAAAAAGAATCAAAATCACATAAGATCGTTTCAACAAATTGGTTTATCACTATCTGGAGATGGTGATGTAATGAGAACTGTTTTTTGTGCGGATTACAGAAAATGGGAAAAGTTAGAAGAATTGCCGATTCAACCTATAGATACCGCTTCAATAGATTTATTTCAAGACACACTAAGTGCACTCGATTTGTTTATAGTTAGCAATTTTCAAGACAATATGAGTAATACTTATTATGAAAGTGGTCAAGTAAAAACCTCCGTTGAAATGGAAGGGAAACTGATGGATGGTGCCTACATTGAATATTATGAAAATGGCATAGTAAAAGTAAAAGGGCAATACAAAAAAGGCGTAAAAACAGGGACATGGAAATATTACAGTCCAAATGGAGTTCTAGAAAAGCGAGACAAACCAGGCAATACAGAAGAAGACAATAGGAGTTTTTGGGACAAAATTTTAGGAAGAAATAAAGAATAAATCTTTTTTGTAAATTAAAAGAGAACTTCTTACTTTTGCAATCCCGTTAACAAGTTGTAGATTTGTTAAAAATGTTGGGGCCCATAGCTCTCACGCCGTACAGCGTGACGGTTAGAGCAACTGACTCTCCCGATAGCTATCGGGACAGTGGATACATGGTTCGACAACCAATAAAAAATGTCAAAGTTCTTTGGATTCTTAACTCTCACGCCGTACAGCGTGACGGTTAGAGCAACTGACTCTCCCGATAGCTATCGGGACAGTGGATACATGGTTCGACA
>JBBAKM010000020.1:0-4348 GCA_040403495.1 Bacteroidia bacterium | reverse complement strand
GCAACTGACTCTCCCGATAGCTATCGGGACAGTGGATACATGGTTCGACAACCATAAAAAAATGTCAAATGTTGGGGCCCTTAGCTCATTCGGTTAGAGCAACTGACTCATAATCAGTGGGTGGCTGGTTCGATTCCAGCAGGGCCCACCAAATTGGCATAATTGAAATTCATTTCGTTTATGCCAATTTTTTTTTGCTCAAAACCCTTGTTAAATCTACTAAGATATACAAAAACTGGATTTACAGAATGGGTTCGACATACCCTATTTTCTTTGTCAAATTCAATTCCCTCTGGAAATATCATTTTTTGTAGTTTTATTTTACTTGAATAGTCGCTAGAAGTCCACAATGACGGGATGTTTGAAGAAAATTCAATCATTTTATTTACGTTTTTTTCAAGGTTCGACACTTTCATTTGGTATTTCTCCAATTTTTTTAAAATTGACTGCCTTTCTTCCTTAAAAATATTGTAAAATTTATCGTAAGACTCTTTGTTAATAGCATCTATTATATATTTCTCTTCCAACTTATTTAACTTGTCTTCGACTTCCTTAAACTGCTTTCTTAATGTTAATTCTTCAACCTCTTGTTCTTGTAACTTTTCTTTAAATGACTTTAAAATTTGTTTACTTACAAATTTATTAGCTTGTTCAGATAAATCTAGTTGAAATGGCTTTAACATATCAATAAAGTTGTCATGTACTTTTTTAGCACTGATATTGGTACAACACCCTATTGTTCTGCATTTATAATACCATAAATTCTTTGCCTTTACAATATATCCAGGCATAGAGTTGCCACATCTTTGACATTTCATAAAGTTCTTAAGCGGAATATTCTCATTTTCGCTTTTTACGGTATAGCCATGACTGTTAAATGACAATATATTATTGACCTTTAAAAATATTTCCTTAGAGACTAAAACCTCCTGATTGCCCTCAACAAGTTCACCTTCAAGTGCAGAATGAGACAATAATCCACAATAAAATGGATTTCTGAATATCTGTGACAATCGTTGATGATACATTTTTAATCCATGGAGTTTTAATTTCTCAACAATTGTAATGCTTGACCAATTGTAATTTGCTTTCCAAAGAAATGCCTTTCTTAATAATAAACCATCGTTATTTACAATAATTTGTCTTTTGCCATTAATTTTCACGACATCAAATCCAAAAGGAGGCTTATGACACCATTCTCCCCTCAAAAGAGCTTCCTTTACGCCTGTCATACACTTTTCTCTTCTTTGTTGATTGTCATACTGTGAAAAAAGCATTTGCATGTTTTGATGCAATTTACCACTTGATGTTTTTGAATCTGTAGGTTGAGTAACCGATAATATTGTGATGCCCTTTTTATCCAGGTCTTCTGCTATTGACATTGCATTAGCTCCACTTCGGCTAAATCTATCAAGGCTATAAACTATGATGTATGAAATTTCACGATTTTTATTCTTAACAAAATTCAACATTTTATTAAACTCCTTTCTATCGTCACTCTTTGCACTTTCATAAGTGCCTCCAAACTCCTGAATAATGTTTAAATTAGAACGGTTACAAAAATCAGTACACTGTTTTAATTGTGTTGACAAACTCATATTTGTTTCCGCTTGTTCCTTTGAAGAAACTCTCGTGTATATAACACAATTATTGGTATTAGCTTTCTTTTTAAATGCCCCTTTCCCAAATTCACTAAATAATCTTAAATCTACATTTCTATTTGTAATTGTATTTTTCATATATTTCTTTCAAAGTTATTCCTTAATTTCATTCATATCCAAAATTTGTTCCATTTTTGAATCAACAATTACTGAACACCATATATTGATTGAATGTAATACTTCCATAAGCTCATCATCATTCAAATGGCTAAATTCAGGACATTGCCTTAATTCTTCTAATAATTCGATATTTGAATTGATATCCTTCAATCTATTTATTTTTTAAAAGAGTTTTTTAAATGTGTCACTTTTGACTTTGTTTAATAATATTTGAATTATTACAGCTTTACTTTTCTCAATAGTAGTCATTTCCTCATATGGCTTTTTTAACTCGTATGTAAACTGTATTGGAGCTTCTGGTTTTTTAACATCAACTATTTCCTCATGTGATATATGATTGCTATTCTCAGAATCTTCTTTGGCTTCATTCCTGTTTTTTTGAACTCTTTTTACTTTAATATCCTTATGTATATCGATAGGATTTTTTGAATAAAGTGGATCTTTGAATATCTCTAATTGTCCTGATTGGTTAAATCGACCTTGGTAATAAGCTATCCCTTCAACAACTTTAATAACAAAGTCACAATTATGTGTTAATGCTTGGTCTCCTTTAAAGTTTCCACTTTTTGTGGCTTGTACTATGCCTATAAATGAGGTTTTGGGACTTTCTTCTTTAAGAATTTCCAAAAACTTATGGTCAATTCCTGCGGCATTGATACTATCAATGAATACAAAATCAAATTTAGTGTTTTTTAAAAAAGCCCTTATTTCATCTTTATTTTTTAAAATACTAAAAAGCATTTTGCTGCCACCAATTTCTATAATTTTCAACTTTAAAGTTGAGCTAATTCCTTCTTCTGATGCAAAATAGCAAACAGTGCCAAAATATTCGAAGAGATAATCTGCCAATCTAATCACAAGGTTGCTTTTTCCTCCTTTAGGTAATCCCCAAATTATAGCTGAAAATGGAATGGATGGTTTCCCTGTTAGCTCTAAGAACTTACCTGTAAACTCTATTTCATCAAATTGTTTTTCGACAAGTTCATTTCCCGTAAATGTATGTGACGATTTCTGCTCGTTCGTTCGTTCTTTTGAGAAAACGCTCAAACCCTTATCAGAACTAGCATTAAGGCTATTTTGAAGGTTTTTTGAACGGGTTAATTTAAGCTCTTTAACATACCCGTGTGCAGTTGATTTGCTAATGAAAAGTTCATTAGATATTTCTCCATAACTAAATCCTGAATTATATAATTCATACGCTTTTTCTTTTTTGTTCATGGTGTTTTTGTTTGTTTTTAAGTTTTATTTATGTTTATGGTTTTGTAATTATATTTTCCCGATTATTCTGGTATGTTTTTATAAGTTTTACTTGATTCATTCTGCCATACATTAATGATTTTGGTATTCAAAGCATCTCTTAAGTTTTGGTCTATTAGCTTTAAATGGTCTTTAATGACTTTTTGCCATGTTGTTAAACAGCACATAGCATTAACAACAAGCTCAATAATTGAGTGTTGAGCAAATCTTGGTAGTTTAGCTTTTAAAATATGTAGGGAGGTTTTGATCTTGGTTCTTTCTGAACCTTTGAGTTTTGAAGTTCGCATTTGGATATGCGAACAGGGAATAAAATCTAATAACTTGTATTTCACGATTCGAAATACGTAAACATCAATAGGCTTATTAAACTTTTGAGCAAGTAATTACCTCAATTTGAGAATCGTCATCTCAAATTGAGGTAATTTGTAATTTTGAGACAAAAAAAGCTTAAATTTCGGAGTGTAAAAGTCTTTTTATACGATTAAATTCAGATTCGATTTGAATGAATAAATTATATTCATTCGTATTCTTTGTAATTTCATTGTTATGCCAATTATTAACCTTTATTAATGTGTTTTTATAATAAAACTTTCCCGAGTTGGTAATAAAATCAAACTCACCGTATCTTTGTTTTCTTGCAAAAAACACTTTCGATTTATGAAAAAATGAAACAATTAGGTTTTTTTGATAATTACTGTTGAAATGATAATCTATACAAGAATCTAAATTACATGATTGTAAAGATTTAATAAACAAATTGAACATCTCAATATCATTAAAAAGCCCTTTTTCTAAAATTCCACTATTTACTTTTTCAAAAAAAAGTATAGCCCTCTTTTGACTGTACTGGTCCTTAAATTTAATCGAGGATATGTCAACAAGAGTTCTTGATGAATGAGATATGATATTATTGCTATTGTCTCCGATCGTCAAATCATATTTATTAAGCCAACTTAAAAATTGATGTATAGCAACCACAATCGAATGTTTTGCATATGTTTCTATTGAAATATCATTTTCACCGTTCAAGACAAGTTTTAAATATAAATCATGTAAAGTCGATTTTAAAAAAAACAATTGCAATTCATTGTTACTGTCGTTCCTGTATCTATAATCAGTAAATTCAATGGAAACTAAGTTTAAATATTCATCATATATTTTTTGTTCATAATTCGACAATTCTGATTCTTCAATAATCCCAAATATGAATTGAATTGATTTTATAGTCCCTTTTTTTAAAGTTTCTTTATTTAATTGGAAATACCGATCAAATTGACCCCCTTACACCGAAACAAATTGACCCCCATCTG
>JBBAKM010000019.1:0-58457 GCA_040403495.1 Bacteroidia bacterium | reverse complement strand
GGCCCCGATTTAATCGGGGCACTCCGTGATAGTACCCAGGGTCCCGATTAAATCGGGGCACAGCCGTGAAGATTGTAATTACCAATTGTTATCAATAAGATATTCCAAGTATTTTCTATTTTTAGCTTTTTTCAATCTTCGTTCTTCCTGAATTGCTTCAATTTCAGTTTGAAATAGTTTTTTAGATTTCAGTATGTAAGGCACTCCAATTTTAGTTGATTTTACATAGCCAAGATTGTGTTTTTCAAGTAATCTTTTTTCAGGATTTTCAGAATAACCAATATAATACCTGTCAATTTTAGAAGAATATAGTATATAAACGTAAAACATAATGATAAAAAAAAGCTCATCTTACGATGAGCTTTGAGTACCCAGGGTCCCGATTAAATCGGGGCACAGCCAACAAAGCCAATCATCAATATCAATCAAAAACAAAAAAAGCTCATCTTTCGATGAGCTTTGAGTACCTAGGGCCCCGATTTAATCGGGGCACAGCCTGAACGTTAATCATCAATAATTAATCTAAAACAAAAAAGCTCATCTTACGATGAGCTTTTAGTACCCAGGGCCCCGATTTAATCGGGGCACAGCCGTAATAGTACCCAGGGCGGGACTTGAACCCGCACAGCCGTGAAGCCACAGGATTTTAAGTCCTGCGTGTCTACCGATTCCACCACCTGGGCAAATGCGATTTAAATAAAAAAGCCCAAAGCTTGGGCTTTTTATTTTTTGAGCGAGAAACGAGGTTCGAACTCGCGACCTCAACCTTGGCAAGGTTGCGCTCTACCAACTGAGCTATTCTCGCATTTTGTTTAAAGAACTTTTTTTCCCTTACGGGGTTGCAAATATAGAAAAAAAATTATTTTCGCACCAACTTTTTTTAATTATTTTTTTATGAACCGAAATTTATCCTATTGGGAAACCTCAATTCTTTTGAAACCCTTTGATTTTATTGTACTTGGCGCTGGTTTGACTGGGAAACAAGTGGCATTGAAAATTAAAAAAAAGTTTCCTTCGGCAAGAGTTGCAGTGGTTGATCGTTCTACTTTTTCTTACGGAGCATCAACAAGAAATGCAGGTTTTGCCTGTTTTGGAAGTATTTCTGAGTTTGTAATGGATGCTAAAGAGTATGGTGAACCTCAATTATTGGATTTAATATATAAGAGACACAAAGGGATTCATCAACTCATTTCTGAGTTTGGCGCTGAAAAAATAGGATTTCAAGCAAGTGGTGGTTATGAAATGTTTGAAAATGCAGATGAATTTGAATCGGTGTTCAGTCAACTGAACTATTATAATCAGCAATTAAAGTCTTGTTTGGGTATTAATCAAACCTTTGATGTTATGGAAAATCATTCAATGAATAAATCCTATTTTCCCAAATCAATTTTTAATGCACACGAAGGACAATTAAATTCTGGCTTGCTCAATCAAACAATAGCAGATTTGATGCATCGTGAGGGAGTTATTCCATTGTATGGGATTAATATTGAGTCTATTAATACTTCTAAAAATGGTTATACCTTAATGACGAATGAAGGGTTTGAGCTTGTTACAAATCAATTAATTGTTTGTAACAATGCATTTGCTTCTGAATTGTTGCCCGAATTAAATGTAGTCCCTGCACGCGGTCAAATAGTTGTAACCAAGCCAATTGATGATTTAACATTTAATGGTATTTTTCATGCTGATAAGGGGTATATCTATTATAGAACTATTGACAATAGGTTGTTAATAGGTGGTGGTCGAAATTTTTATAAAGAAGAAGAAACGACATCAATAATAGAAACTACTGATAATCTTAGAAACTTTTTAGAAAATTATATCAAACAATTTATTCTACCTAATCAAGCCTTTGAAATAGACATGCACTGGAGTGGAATTATGGGAATGGGAAAAGAGAAATATCCAATTGTAAAACGCATTGATAGTCATTTGTTAGTTGCGGTAAGGATGGGCGGAATGGGGGTAGCACTTGGCCCTGTGGTCAGTGATGAGTTGATGACACTATTGTAATTATTATTGATAGGATGATTAAAATCAGTGATTTTTTTTCAATCTTTTAGCCGTTTCTTTTGTTTTAATACTATGTTTGCAATGTATAAATTAGTAGAAGGTATATTTAATTAATAAAATGAAAGAAAAAATAGCAATTATAGGTGGTGGTTTGAGTGGTTCATTATTGGCAATTTGCTTGGCCAAAAAAGGATTTCAAGTTGAGGTTTACGAAAGAAGAGGGGATATAAGAAAAGGTAAAGCAGATGCAGGCCGTTCTATCAACTTAGCCTTATCTACAAGAGGGATTGATGCTTTAAATAAAGTCGGTTTAGCTGAAAAGGTGCTTGATGATGCCATTCCAATGGATGGTAGATTGATGCACGATAAAAAAGGGGAAATAAAATACCAACCTTATGGTAAAAATGGACAATACATCAATTCAGTTTCAAGAAGTGGTTTAAATATCAAATTATTGGAATTGGCAGATGAATATGAAAATGTTAAATTATTCTTTAATAACAGATGTATCGAAGCTGACTTAAATAATAATCAATGTGTTTTAATAAATGAAATGGGTGAAAAAGTAACGGTAAAGGCGGATATCATGTTCGGTTCAGATGGTGCTTTTTCTGCTATTAGAAGTGAAATGCAAAAACTAAATCGTTTTAATTATTCTCAGAATTACGAAAATTATGGTTACAAGGAGTTGGAAATAGTGCCAGGTGATAATGGTTCATATCAAATTGAAAAAAACGCATTACATATTTGGCCTAGAGGTGAGTTTATGATGATAGCTTTACCCAATCCAAATGGTAGTTTCACTTGTACTTTGTTCTTGGCATACGAGGGAACACATAGTTTCGAGAATCTGAAAACAGAAAAACAAGTTGTAGATTTTTTTAATGAACATTTTGCTGATGCTGTTCCTATGATGCCAAACTTAGTTGAAGATTTTTTCGCAAACCCAACAGGAAGTTTGACTACTATCCGATGTAATCCATGGGTTTATAAAAACTTTGCTTTAATTGGAGACGCGGCTCATGCCATTATTCCATTTTATGGTCAGGGTATGAATTGTAGTTTTGAAGACGTAAAAGAATTGGATGAAATTATAGATCAACATTATCCAGATTGGTCTAAAGTATTTGATGAGTATCAAAAAGCTCGTATAATCAATGCAAATGCAATAGCTGATTTAGCTTGTAAAAACTTTGTTGAAATGAGAGATTTGGTGGGACGAGAAGATTTTATGCACTTCAAAAAAATTGAACATGATTTAAGCGAACACTATCCCGAAATTTTTAAAAGTCAATACAGTTTAGTTAGTTTTTCAACACAACCATACAGCCATGCTTTGGCTCAAGGTTATAAAAATGAAGCCTTAATCAATCATATTATCGAACATAAGTTAGAAGGTCACATTACCAATGCAGGTGTGATGTTGCCTATTATTAATGATTTTATGGGTATCTAGTTTATAGTGGGCTATATGGCCTAACCTTAATGTGATAAAGATGTTACGCTAGAACTTAATTGTATTGATTTCAATGCTTTCAATTACTAATTCTGTATTTGCATTATTATTGATTGAACCTAATGTTAAGTCTATTTTACATTCCTTTATTGGTTTGTTAACTAGAATTTGATATTGGTATTCGGTCCAAGTATTACTTTGTTTTACCACTCTTTTTAGTAACAGGTTTTGTAAATCTACATACTGATTGTTTTCAGTTAAAAGCATAGTTACGTAACTTTCATTTATGCTTTGTGCCATTTTAATTTTAAAGTTTAAGTTGATAAGGATGGAAGAATCACTTTGATTTTTAGTTTTTATATAAACAGATTGTATATCGTTTTTATTGTTTTCGTTTATTGATAGTTTTAGGTTTAATGTTGTGTCTGATATTAAGTTTGGTTTGTATTGGTCAAAATGCCAAAAGTTATAAGTGCTGTAAGCGTAATAGCGGTGAGTTTTTAGGAAAATCATTTTGAAATTTTCTTTATTCATTTCGCAACTGTTTAAGATGAAGTTTGAAAACTGATAGTGCAATATTTGATTGTAAATTAAACTACTTATACCAATGGTTAAAAATGAGAGGTAAAACCACTTTTTCATAAAAAAAGGACGAATAGAATAGGCAAATAATAAGATTATAGGGCCATAAAATTCAGTAATCGGTCTACATCCAAGGGTGCACCCATAATGGATATAATACCAAGAGGCAATGATATAAATGCTTGGAAATAAAATTAAAATAACAGCTAATAACGCTTTTGATTTTCGCTGAATGAGTAAAGCAATGCAGCTAAAGACAACAATAATTGGCATTATTGGAGTATAAGTAAACCATCCACAATTGTAACTCCAAAGTAATTCGGCTAATTGGGGATTGAATAAATTAAGGGTTTCTGATTGGTAAGGATACACAATCCAATGGCCTGTTTGCCAATGCCAAAGTGACATTTGAATCAAAGGGGCAATAGATAAACTTAATATCAAAGCAAGTGAATGTCTCTTTAACTGATTTTTTACAACAGAAAAAGGAATAATAAATAATGGAATAAGTGTGATTAAAAGATTTGCAGGTCTTATAACCACTATTAAACCAATTAGTAATCCAATGAAAAAAATGGTTTTAAATTGAGGTTTTTTTCTGTAAATTAAACTACAATAGATAAGGGCAATAAAACAAAAAAATGAATAGCTGTGGCTATAAGCTAAATCGTAGGTGGTGTAAAGCTGTAAATTAGTTCCGAAAATAACAACAATAACCATGGCCATAGACCAATACCAAGGGATGTTTAATAGTTTTAAACTTTTGAAAAGCAGAATGATGCTCCAAGAAACATAAATGATAACAGAGAGTAATATGAGGTAATGGTAATGTAATTCGAAACCTGAATAGGAGTCAAACTGCTGAAGAATACTATTCCCGATTAAAAAGAAAGGGCTTTGCAATAGGGCAACTCCTGAATAGTATTTACATACATTTTCATTGTTTTTGAGTTTGTTAACCACAGGAGGGAAGTAACCCTTGTAGTTTTCTTTTTGGCGAACAGAACTGTCAATAAATTCAAAATTAGGGTCGTTGTAAATAAAAAATGCTGGTAAAATTAAGTAATAACCTACTGCATCTTCATTGATTACTTTTTCGAATCTTTGGTATTTATTGGCAACACTTAGGACTTGCCAAATGTATAATAAAATACATGCTAAAATTGCAAATTGAATTGGTTTGATTGAGATTTTCAAAACCGAAATTCAGGTTTATTCAACGACGACTAATTGTTTGTGGACAAATTTGCCATTTTCTTTTGATTTCACAAGTAATGCATAGAACCCAGTTGAGTAAGCATCAATTAAAATACTTTCTTTTTGGTTTGATTTGATGTTTTTTGTAATCACTTGTTTGCCATTCATATCAATGATAGACACTTCAAATTCACTTTTTTGAGGGGATTGTATTTCAATATTTATAGAACCTCCCTTTAAAACAGGATTAGGGTAAAGTTTTACTGTTGTATTGGGTGAAATAATATAAGTAGTATCAAACGTAATTTCTCTTTTAGGCAATCCTGTTCTTAGTTTGTTAAGGACAAAACGCATCATAAATCCTTGTTGTTTAGTGAACATAGCAGCACACCCGTCTAAAGAATAGTCCATGTAGTTTTCAGTCATGTCAGGCTTATCGTCAATAGATTCCGTACACGTGTTTTGGTTAGTGCAGCTGTAGTTTCTTGTTCTTGTGTTTGGTGTGTCAAAAATACCATCGTCAACACTGCAACCTTGACTGGCGTTTTGAGCATCGCCCCAAGTATGTCTTAGTCCCAAGTAGTGTCCAACTTCATGAACCATTGTTTTAGCTTCATTGTTATTGCTTATCGCCAAAGGATGGTTTTTGCCTATGGTTGAAAAGTGGCAAACTATTCCTGTTTCTAAATCTGTAGTATCCTTAGTAGCGCCTGTAAAGTTCCAATTAGGGGCATTAGTAGGAGGTGTTGCAAAGCCTAAAGTCATTGCTACTTGATTAGGGAAACGCATGTTGCATACCCATACATTCATGTATTTAGTTGGATCCCAAGCCGTTTTACCACCTCGATTGGCATATTTCATGTCGGTGCTGTATTGACCAAAAGTATTTATTGAAAATGTAGTTCTATTGGTGAATGTTCGTGTTACACCATTGGTTGGATTGCCACTTGGGTCAACAGAAGCCAAAACAAATCTGATTCTGGTGTCACCTCCTATGGGTTTGAATATAGGACGAATTCTTTGTGTATCTCTGGTTTGGTGATTGAAAGCCAAATTTAATTCATCCATTTGTGATTGGATGTAAGAAAAATCGATATTTTCGTTGTTGTTATTATACAACACATGAAAAACCACAGGGATAGTATAAGTAACGGTATCAGAAGAAACAATGAAATTTCTTTTGTTGTTATTTTGAATGAAATATTCATTCATTGCTTCTTTGTAAAGATTGTTTTGCCAATCTAAAAATTGAGGGTTTCTTTTTAAAATACGGTCAACTTCGGTTTGGTAGCCGCAAAAATCGTTGTCGATTAATTGTGCTTTAGCTAAAAAGCTTGTGAATAAAACAAAAAGTAAAAGTATATTTTTAAACATGGGGTAAAATTAATGGTCTTTATTGTCCTTTGAATTGGGGTTTTCTTTTTTCGTTAAAGGCAGCAACACCTTCTTTGTTATCATAACTACTGCCGGCTATTTCTTGGCAATAGGCCTCGTATTCAAGCATGGTTTCTAAGTCGCTATTGAATGATTTATTTAGCATTTTTTTCATTAAGCCAATGGCTTTTGTTGGAGCATTAGCGTAATATTCTACTATCTTAACAGTTTCTTCATCTAATTGTTCAGCGGGTACACATCTGTTTATCATTCCCCATTCAAGTGCTTGTTTGGCAGTAACTTTACTTCCCATAGTGCTTAATTCAAAGGCACGAGCACTGCCCACTATACGAGGTAAGAAGAAAGAAGAGCCGCTGTCAAGCACTAAGCCAACATTTATAAATACTTCAATTAGACTAGCTTGTTCAGATGCAATAATAAAATCAGAAGCCAAAGCAAGAGAACAACCTGCACCCGCAGCAACACCATTCAATTTGCAAATTATGGGTTTAGGCATATTGCGCATTTCACGAATAATGGGATTGTATCGTTTATGTAAAGAATCTATAAAAGAGCGTTTTTCAGCACCTGCAATTGCTTTCAAATCTTGACCACTACAAAAAGCTTTACCTGCTCCGGTAAGAACAACAACTCTGGTTTCAGGGTCTCTTTTAGCTTGTTTTAAAGCGTCTTGTAATTCGTAACTTTGTTCATCGTTAAAGGCATTAAAAACATCTGGTCTATTCAGAGTGATGGTTGTAACGTTGTCTTTTTTCTCAAACAGAAGGCAATTGTATGTCATGAACTACAAATGTAATATAAATTTTATTTTTTCACAAATTGGAGTTAATGGTTAAGGGTTAATAGTCCCGATAGCTATCGGGAAAGGGTTATTGTTATAGCCACGTCGTGGCGGCATCATAATAGCCACATCGTGGCGACATCATAATCGTTTTTAAATAAAATGGTTTCAATTAATTATTTTTCGTTTTTTTTGTTCTCAAAGTCGTTTGATGAATCTAAAATTAAGGTTCAATCGGTGTTTAATTTAATAAAGCATATAATTGCAGCATAAATAGTTTTAGGTTTGTCTATTAATTAAAGATTTGTTGTTATGAAAAAAATATTACTTGTTTTGTTATTTCCTTATGTTTTATTAGCCCAAACACCTAAAGATTTTCTAAAACATTGTGATTCATTTGTTCGAAATGAATGGGTTTATATTCAGACAGACAGGCCTTTTTATGAACCTAATGATTCAGTTTGGGCAAGTATATGGGTTGTTGATGATAGAAATCAAGAAATTTCAAGTTTAAGCGATATCATACATGTTGAGGTTTTTGAACCTTCTGGTCAAAAAATATACAAAGGAATAATCAACAGAAACAAAGGGGAAAATACAGTGGTTTTTAGATTGAAAAATATTGGAGGGATATATACAATATCTACTTTCACAGATTATACCAACAAACTTGATTTAAATTACAGAAGTCAAAAAGTAATACAGGTTCAGAAAATGGAAATAGAGCCAGTTTTTTTTGAATTTGAAATGAATAAAAATAGCTTAACGGTAAATGATAGTTTGGTGATTGAAACAACTGTTAAAAACAATGAGGGTGTAGTACTTAAAAATCAACTTGTATTTGTTGAATTGTATTTAAATGGATTTTTAAGTAAAACAGACAGTTTCTTAACTGATAATAAAGGTTTTTTTGTTTATAAGAATCTTTTTTGGGGTTCAAATAAGTTACATTTTGCTTCATTACAATTCAAAACAAATTTTGCAGGAACCATTGGATCCAAATTTAAAAATATCCCATTTTCACAAACCGTAAAAGATTTTCAGTTTTTGCCAGAAAGTGGTACTCTTATAAATGGATTTTCAAGTTTTTTGGCGTTTAAAGCAATTGATTTTTATGGAAAACCAGTTTCTATAAAAGGAACTATTTATAACAATCATCATAATGCAATTACTCGTTTTGAGTCTGTGCATGATGGGATGGGTAAATTCTTGTTTATGCCTGAAAAAAAACATTCTTATTATGCAATTTTAGATTTAGAAGGGAATCGCAATGATACTTTCTATTTGCCTAAAGCAGAAGATTTTGGAGTTGTGTTTACTCTTATGAATCAAAGTGATTCCTTTGTTTTATTCAAAATTCAATCAACTGATACAGAGAAAAAACATTTGTTGTTAAGGAAAGGTAATACGCTCTTATACGACACTTTGTTTGACAGTCAAAAGCTGATGTCAATAAGAACAGCTTCTTTCCCGATGGGTGTATATGAAATAGCGATTTTTGATAAATATTGGCAACCACTTTGTTCACGATTGCTTTTTATTAATGCTTATAAGAAAACTAATTCAATCATTGAGTTTGATAAGTCGGAATATAGTTTGAGGGAAAAGGTTAATTTAAAAATTAAAACAATGGATGAAAACGGTAATCCAATTAAAACAAAATTTAGTTTGGGTGTTGTTAATGAACAATCATATTTATACACCGAAAAAAATGAAAGTAATATTTTAAGTAATTTGTTTTTAGAGCAAGAATTGAAAGGTCCGATACATTTGCCAGCCTATTATTTTAAAAAAAAGGATTCTTTAGTTATTTCACATTTGGATTTGTTAATGATGACGAATGGATGGAGAAGAATTTCCTACGACAACATAGAGGAAAAGAGTGAAATATTGGCAGAGAAGTACGAGAAGTTAAAAAAAATGAACTATGTAATTTATGGTAAAATTGAAAATAATGGTTATGATTTTGAAG
The DNA here is from genome assembly GCA_040403495.1 of Bacteroidia bacterium. Taxonomy (GTDB): domain Bacteria; phylum Bacteroidota; class Bacteroidia; order NS11-12g; family UBA955; genus JABMMZ01. The sequence continues at coordinate 49,058 of JBBAKM010000019.1, read as the reverse complement.
ATTTGAGCTTGTATAAAATAAAAATCCTGAAAAACAATCAATTGGTTTCTTTGGACAAAAATGGTCGTTTTTTGATCTATGGATTTCAAGATACTCAGTCCGTAACTTTAAAATTAAAAATACCGGGAAACACTCGTTGGTTTAAAGTAAAGCCATGGTTAATTACTGAAGATTTAAGTGAGCTTAATATTGCACATAAATATTTGATTGAAAATGAGTTTTATGTCGCTAGAACCTCTGAAGCAAGGAGACAAAATGAATTATATTTAGGGAAATCTGAATCATGGATTTTAAATAAATTGAGTGTTGATAGCAAGAGTAAAGTTTTGTCTGCAGGAATTAAAGAAGATATAATGGATTATGAACTGTTTTTAAGTATGCAAAATCAACAGAACTTCGATAAAATGGGCTTTTCAGGGAGAGGGTTTAGTTCAAATGGTGTAGTCTGTTTTGTAGATGGAGTTAGGGTCAATAATGCAAAAACAAAGGAGGAATTAGATGGTTTTAATGGGTTGTATAAAACAGTTACTTTTAGGAGTTCTTTTTCTGTAACGCATATCTATTCAAATAGTTATATGTTAGGTAATGGCTTGGGATTAGCTGTTAATTTTCGGCCTTATAATTTTACATTCGATCAAATGGAATTAAAAACGATTGATTCTTTTAAAATATATGAAAATGCAAAAATACAGTTTTACAGTCCTGCTTATAGCTCGTTAAATAATGTAAAGGAAGATAGTGATAAAGACGAAAGAAAAACATTGTTTTATGCTTTCAATTTATCTACTAATGACAGTGGAGTAGCTGAGTTGAGTTATTATAATTCAGATGAAAATGGTAGTTTTAAGTGTGTTATAGAAGGTGTTTCGAGTAATTCATATATTACCCATGCTCATCAAACATATTCTGTTCAAAAACCCATGCTTGTAAATATAAATGTTCCAGACTATTTAACAAAAGGGGATGTTTTGAAGTTGCCTGTAGGGTTATTAAATAAAGAAAAAAGTCAAAAGTTTTTTATCGTAATAAAACAAGATAGCTTGATTGAAAGGTATGAATATTTCATAGATTCAAATACTTCGATTAATCCAGTATTTAATTTATCTGAAAAATTTAAAAACCAACTAAAATTTCAAATTGAAATTATGTCTCAATCCTATCGAGAGGTATTTCAATACATTATTGAATTAAAAGAACAATTTAATAATAAAAGTTTTGTCATGTCAGGAATGCAAAAAGAGCATACCGAAAATTTTATTTTAGATAATTTGGCGACGCCTATTGAATATGTAAAATTTGAGGCAAGTGTTGGAAACAACATAGTACATGCTATTTTGAAATCTTTAGATGGTTTAATAAAAGAGCCCTATGGATGCTTTGAACAAGTTAGCTCTGTTAATTTTCCTAATATATTGGCATATAAGATGTTGAAATCAAACAATATTAGTAAGTCTCAAGAGGAAAGGTATCTTAAGGTATTAAGTAATGGATATGCAAAATTAGCAACTTATGAAACTTCACAGAATGGTTTTGAATGGTATGGAAAAACACCGCCTCATGAGGGGTTAACAGCCTATGGTTTGGCTCAATTTTATGAATTAAAAGAGATAGGAGTAAAGATTGATGAGGATATGTTGGTGCGCACTCAAAATTGGTTGTTGAATCGTTTTGAATTGGATGGTTCAATACAAGTAAACATGGGGAAATATGGTTTTTCAGGTGCAAGTAAATTGGTTACCTCTGCTTATGTTACTTATGTTTTGAGTAAGTACACTCAAGTCGATTTAATAAATCAAATTGCTTATATCGAAAGGATACATCAAGGTAAATTTGATGCTTACGTGGCATCACTTTTAACTCAAATTTATATCAATACTAATCAAATTGAAAAAGCAACTATTTTAAATCAGCTTTTATTAGACCATTTAAAAAATAAAAATTATCAAAATATTGAGGCTCTACATTCTATTGTTCGGTCAGAAAAGGAGTCTTTAGATATTGAAATATTATCCATTTGTATAATTAATGCCATTAAATTGAAGATAAATGAAAATACGATAAACGAGATGGTAAATGCTTTGTTGTCTAAGCGCAATGAAAAAATGTATTTTGGAAATACTCAAGCCACAGTTTGGGCACTTTCTGCGTTAAAAGATTGGACATTGTCCGATAAATCCTATCATGGAGGGAATAATTTTTTTAAAGTTTTGGTCAATAATGTTGTTGCACATGAAGATAGAATTTACACAAGTAAGACTATGTATGAATTTGAGTTGAATAAAAATTTATTAAAAATAGGGGATAATGAGATAAAAATAATTTTCTCAGAGAAAGCTCAGATCAATTATGCCATTAAAGTAGAATGGTTGTCACAGTCTAATTCTTATCAAACCAATAAAATTAGTCTTGAAGCTTCTGCTGCTAAGTTGGATTTAAAGAAAGGTGATTTTTTTCAATTAGAGTTGGTGTTAAAAAATAAAATGGAACAGGGGCAAGGGCAAACGGTTTGTGTAATCCCAATTCCTGCTTGTGTAAGTTTAATCCCTGAACAACTAAAATGGTTGAGTGAAAAGGGATATTTCGATTATTATGAAATTAAAAATAATGAATTAATCTTGTATTATGCTGAATTAGCCCCACTTGCTATTAAGAAAATTCCACTGGGGTTTCAAGTAAAAGGAATAGGTAATTATTTAATGTCAAATATGAGAGCATACTTATATTATGACCCAATTGAAAAATACCAAATTGATAATTCAATTTTAAGGGTTGAATTATAATTCTAGAGAACAAAATTGATCTTAGTTCAATTTGATTTCAAAAAATAACCTAGTTTTAAAAAATTAATATAATAATCAAAAAGTAAATTCTTCTACTTAGTTTTGCAGAGTGAAGAACAATCTTAAATTTATAACAGCATTAAGCTTAGCTGTAATATATTTATTTGTTTTAAGTTCTGTTAATGCCAAAGGATTTAATATTAATTCTCACAATGGTAAGCAAACCATAAGTGTTTCTCTTTCAACGCAACTATTTTCGCATTCTATCGAAAAGGGTAATTCAATCAATGATATTCCCCAATATAACAGTAGTTTCAAAGACAACTTGTCCACTGCTTATTTGGATTTTAATTCCATTGAGTTTGTTTTTAATCAACAACTTAGTTTATTTAATAAACGGAATTTAAATTACCAAGTAAGTTATCAGCGCTTAAAACGCTTGTTCCCATTTCATTATTTTTTTTAGTAAATTGCTGATTAAGTGATGCATTAGCATGCTGATTTGTCATTTTTTTTATTGCTTTTTTTTAATGACCTTAAAAAAATTAGGCTAATTTCAATTTATACCCACATATACAAATAATAACAAAATGGACGCAGGAACCATCATTATATCGGCTGTATTTTTAGCAGCATGCATTCAACCAATTATTTATTTTAAAATAAGTAGAATTAACAAACAACAAAAAATGTTAAAAACATTGCAATCTATTGCTATGCAATCAGATGCCACTATTCATAAATATGGATTTTGCCTTCAAATAATAGTAGGTTTGGATACTAAGAATCATTGTTTTTTTTATTTCAATTCGACCCCAAACTGTATTATTAGTCGAAATTCAGTAAACTTAAGGGATGTGAGAAGTGTAAATGTGAAAAAAACATACAAATCCAATAGTACAAGTATTGACAAACTCGATTTAGTTTTTAATTTTAAAGATAGTCAAATAAAGGATCTTAGTTTTAATTTCTTTGAGTCTGAACAAACTTTGCAAATAGGAACAGAGATTTCTTTTTTGGAGGAATGGATACTTATTCTTAAACAAGAATTAACTAGTATTTAAAAATAGTTTTAATTAAATTCGTAGAATTTAGGTCAACATAAGATACAAATGTCTTATGTTGACCGATTTAATAAATTACAGTTATGACCAATACACAAACTAAGAAAAAAAATGTTCTAATCATTGGAGGTGGTTTTGCCGGTATGCAATTAAGCCGAAACCTAGATGAATCTTTGTTTAATGTTACCCTGTTAGACAAAATAAATCACCATCAGTTTCAACCATTGTTTTATCAAGTAGCAACTTCACAAATAGAACCTTCAAGTATTTCATTCCCATTTCGTAATTCCTTTAACAATAAAAAAAACATTCAAATCAGAATGGCAGAAGTCAATGAAATTGATCATCTGCAACAATGTGTTCATACCAATATTGGTACTTTTGATTATGATTATTTAGTGATTGCTATTGGATGTAAAACTAATTTTTTCGGAAATTCGTCTATACAAAGACACGCATTTACATTAAAATCAACTTATGATGCTATTGAGATTAGAAACCATATTTTACTAACATTTGAGCGAATAATTACAAGTGCAGGTAAGGAAAGAGAAGCACTCTTGAATTTGGTTATCGTGGGCGCTGGTCCGACCGGTGTTGAGCTAGCAGGTGCATTTGCCGAAATTAAAAAACATATTTTGCCTCACGATTATCCTGGTATTGATTTTTCTGAATTTAAAATTAGACTAATAGAAGGTAGTCCGCATACCTTAAATAGTATGAGTGACATGGCAAGAACAGCTTCACGTAAATATCTAAGTTCAATGAATGTTGATATACTAACCGAAACATTTGTAAAGGATTATGATGGTAACACACTGTTGCTAAGTAATGGAACCGAAATAAATACCAAAACAGTGATATGGGCTGCCGGAGTAACTGGTAATACCATTGCTGGTTTGCCCATAGAATGTATGGCGACTGGTAATAGGATTAAAGTAAATAGGTTTAATGAAGTTCAAGGCATAAAGTCTGTTTTTGCTGTTGGTGATATTGCTTACATGACCACAGATTTGTATCCTAATGCTCATCCTCAATTAGCCAATGTTGCTATCAATCAGGCAAAGTTATTGGCAAAAAATCTGAAAAATATTCAACGTAATAAAGCTTGTAAACCATACGAATACCAAAACTTAGGGTCAATGGCAACCATAGGGAAAAACAAAGCAGTAGTTGATTTGCCCTTTTTTCATTTTAAAGGCTATTTTGCATGGGTGGTATGGATGTTTTTACATTTAATGTTGATTTTGAGTGTAAAGAACAAATTAATCATTTTTATAAATTGGGCTTGGGCATACATAACCAAGGACAGTTCGTTGAGATTGATATTGAAACGATAATAATTGCCCCATTTTTAATGTTATAACTCTTTGATAGTTTCAACTGTTTTTTGGACTCAGAATCAGAACCCTAAAATGGTTTTAATAACTCAGCAAGATTGTTTCTGTTTTCATTCTTGAAGATTTAATCATGTAAGAATTGGTTTTTATTTTATAATTATTAATGTCTAAAGGTTAAATAAATTGCCCTCATAAACGGAATGTATTTACTGACATTTTGTTTTACAATTTAAAAATAATATCAAAATGACAATCTTAGAAAAAGCAATCGAATCTTGTATCAAGTGTATGAATATTTGTGAAATGAATATCAAAAATGGACATAATTCAGGAAATTATACATTCATACACCATTGTAGGGATTGTGCCGATGTCTGTAACCTTTGTGTTAGATTCAGTGCGCGAGATTCTGTATATACCAAAAAAATAATGGCATTGTGTGTCGAAATTTGTAATGTTTGCTCCGTTGAATGTCATAAAAATGAAGCCCATCATCCAACCTCTATGGCTTGTGCTATGGCTTGTTTGAAATGTGCCGAAGATTGCAAAAATTACATACAAGAATTCATTAAAAATGATGTTGCAATGGTGATGTAGTCATAAAACAGTCCCCATAAAAAAAGCCCCAATTATGGGGCTTTTTTATCATTTATTTTGGAGGTTTATTATTCGCCAATTTTAGCTACGACATCCATTAAGTCATTACTGATGCCTGTAAAACTAAATCCACCGTCGTGAAATAAGTTTTGCATTGTTACGTAACGGGTGTAATCGCTAAACAATGAAATACAATATTCTGCGCACGATTCAGCGCTCGCATTTCCCAATGGACTCATTTTGTCTGCATAAGTATAAAAAGCATCAAATCCACCAACACCACTTCCTGCGGTTGTCATAGTTGGGCTTTGACTGATTGTGTTTACTCTAACTTTTTTGGCTTTACCGAAGTGGTAACCAAAACTTCTTGCAAAACTCTCTAATAACGATTTTGCTTCGGCCATTTCGTTGTAATCAGGAAATACTCTTTGTGCAGCTATGTATGTTAAGCCCACTATGCTTCCCCATTCTTTCATTGCATCTTTTTGGTATAAAGTCTGCATCAATCTATGGAATGAAATTGCAGAAATATCAAATGTTTTATGCATGAAGTCATAATTAAGGTCGGTGTAAGGGTTTTTCTTTCTTACATTCAAACTCATACCTATGCTATGTAATACAAAGTCTAACTGACCGAATTTAGCAATTGCAGCATCAATTAATTTAGTCATGTCTTCCTGAACTGATACGTCGCAAGGAATAACTTCTGAATTGGTTTTTTCTGCTAACTCATTGATAGTTCCCATTCTCAATGCAATTGGTGCATTGGTCAAGATAAATTCAGCGCCTTCTTTGTGTGCCAATTCAGCCACTTTCCATGCGATAGATTTGGTGTCAAGTGCACCAAAAATAATTCCTTTTTTTCCTTTTAATATCATACGTCTAATTAATTTGCAAGTTTAATAATAGGAACCGAGATTTCAATGTCATTTTCGTCTAAACATCTCAATATGTAAATTCCCTCTGGTAATTGTTCAATGTTGATACTCAAATCATCTGTTTTGTTAACAGAAAAAGATTTTCCAGTTCGGTCGTATATTATGAAGGAATGAAGCGATTCTTGGTTGAATCTTACAATACCTGTGCTTGGATTTGGGTAAAATTGAACGTTGTTTTTTGTGTTTGATTGAATTTTATTGCTGTGTTTTACAAAAGCTTTGGAGGCAGCACCCAAATTGAAATAAGATCCCGAAGCTGTTGTTTCTTTTTTGATTGTATATACAAAATAAGTGTAATCTCCACCTACATAATTGCTAGAATCTGTGTATACAGTGTCTTTGATAATATAAGGTGTCGCTTTAATGTAAATGTTTTTACTGGTATCTACTCTGTAAATAGCATAGCCATCAAAGTCTCCTTTGGGTTTATTCCATTTTAGTGAAACTCTTTTGTTTACACTTGTAGCCGTTAGTCCTTTAACAGCAGGTAAATGTCTGTTGCACAAGCTTGGGTCGCCCATTAATGCCATGTGTACAGAGTTTCCTGAGCCATTAAAGCCGCCATCGAAGTAAAACGTTGTGTTGTTGAAAGATTCTACAGTCCCAAATCCAATGTTTTTACCTAATCCCATCGTGTGAATATACCATTTAGGAATACCACCCCAAAAAGACGCCAATGAACCTTTTGCTAATGGTGCTTTTAAAAAGTTATTGGCAATATCCCAATCCCCAAAATAGCTCCCTGCTAATATTGTAAAAATAGATTTAATAGAGTCATTTACAAAACTATTGGTATTCCCAATACCACTGCATGAGGTATAACTGCCAGCCCCGCAACCATAAGACCATAAGTAGCTATTACTTTTTAATGTGCTTATATAATCTTTGTTGTCAAAAATACTGTCTCTTGAAAAGAATCCTGAAAAATTATGATAAGCAGTAGAGGCAAGATTGAGGGATGTGAAATTGTTGTCAATTAATGCTCTCTCTGTGGTTTTGGATTGTCCTGTTCTCCACAAATGGTTTCTGTTTAAGTAGTTTCTGGTTAATACTGTATCTGATTTTCCAAAAGCACTCATCCCAAATAAATCAACTCTACCCACTTCTAACTCAACTTTTGAAGGGAATTTGACATGGTCGAACTTGCCATCTCCACGTAAATTATGATGTCTTGTTTGTGCGCCAGTTGTCATAACTACTGAATTGTCTGTCCAGTCTCTGTCTATATCGCCATAGTAACCATCTGCAGGCCAAGCACCTGTGTGGTTGCCTTGTCCTTCAACGTGACCGTCTGGAGGGGGAAAGTTAGAGCCATCGCCAGTGTAACCGCCCGAATAAGGAACAGGAACATGGCCCAATATAAACAGGGATGTTACGGGTTTGTTTTTTCTTGCATTTATGTGGTTTTTTAACTTGTTTTTAACCTGTATAGCTGTTGAAGTTCTATTGACATATAATTTGCTTACTTGCCAACCTTCTGCTTCCAAATCATTGTAAAGTCTATTGATTTCGAATGCCAATGGTACCAAATAATTACTGTCTATTAACAATACAATTCCGCCTTTGTATGGTGTTTCTTTCAATTCATTGCCGACGTAAATATATCCAAAAGACACGGCATTGCTGCCATTAGCTGTTATTACTCTGTATTCACATGATTGCCCTTTTTTAACATTGATGTCTTTGTAGGAAGTTGCGGTGGATGTTAATGTCGCAATTGGATTTCCCCAATCATATTTGTGTAGACTGTCTCTTTTATAAATCAAAATTTGTCCGGTAAATGTACCCGGCATGGCAGGCCAAGTAAGGTTGATACCACTTGCATCTGCTGTGGCGTTAATCATTAAGACTTGAGTTTTGGCAACTTGAGCTTCTACTTTAAGTAAGCCCAAAATAGCCATTGTAAAAATTAATAGACTTTTTTTCATTTGTTAATTTAATTTTTTATTAATAATTCAGCTTTGAATTGTTGATTTTGTTCAATTAGTAGAAAATATTTTCCTGAACTTAAGTTTTCTATTGAAACAGGGGTGTTTTCTTGAATATAGCCAGATAAAAGTAGTTTGCCTTGAAGGTCAAAAATTCTGTAAATGGAGTTGATTTCTACTTGTTCATTAAAAGAAATAAACCCTGAACTTGGATTTGGGTAAAAACTAACGCTGTTATTTACTTCGGCAACTTTTAATGAGGTATTGGCGTTAATCACTTCTATGTAGTTAGACTTAATGGTATCTCTGAATCCTGCCAAATTGGTTCCTTTTAATCCAACTGAATACAAACCTGCAATATCCATCACAATTTGAGGGTTAGCGGAATTTCTATTGGTATTGTTGACATATCGAACACCATTGCTAGGCGTTATTGTCCATTCGTAGGTGTTACCAAAATTTGGCGTAGTTGTGTTGCTAAACTTAAAAGTGTCGGTTTGTCTAAATCCTTTGGTTTTGTTGACATTAAAGTTGACGCGAGGTCCAAACAATGAGGGTTGTGGTTTTCTGTAAATATCTCTGTAGCGAACTAAATTTGGAACAAATTGATTGTTTAAATTGGTGCCTGTTACCTCTAAAACGGGGATTTTTTCAGTTTTACTCAACCATTTGTATTCAATACGACTGTTAGGAAAACCAACAGTAATAGCCTGTTGCCCCGGAATAGCCAAACGCAAGGAGTCGATTTCTTCTACCCTTGATTTTATTTTAATACAGTTAACTGCATTGGCATAAGGGGTGCTTATTACGCCCCAACCCTCAACGGTGTTTATACGGTAACCCTTTTGTTCAAAGCTGCCCACATTGAAAAAAGAAACACCAAAAGGGGTAGTTACTTTAAAGGTAGATGAATCGTAATCGTTATAATTTAATGGAAATTGGTATATCTCGTCTTTGTCGGAATACACACCCCCTGTTTTAAATGTTGTTCCTTGAATTGGAAGGGTAAATGCTGTGCCAACGGCTCTCCAAGAACTGCTGTTTTTTTCAAAAAAGTTGTAAATGTCTTTGAAAGAAAATTGACCTTGCCCAATGCTGTCCGCTATTTTGTATCCAAATGCACCAAAAGGCAATCCAGATAAAATTAAACTAGCATAAGGGGTTTGACTTAAGGTTTGAAATTTGTACAAATCTTGGTTGTTGAATCCCAAATTCTTGTAATCCCAATTGAAATTTGTTCCCGTTTGCGAAAAATTAAAGACACCAATCGGTGCATTTGTATATCGAATGGTATCTCCACTGCTAGGCATGTCCGAACTGCTTATGCTTATTTGAGCATTAATTGTATAGACAGTGGAAAATAAAAATAGAAAAGTAAAGGCTTTAATCATGGTTAATAAAAATGTAAAATTAATACTATTTTTGAAAATTACAAATGAATTCAATTATACACCATAAACGTGCAGTTGTTTTTGCATTGCTTTTATTCTGTGGGACACTATTTGCCAATCGTACAGATAGTTTTTCTGTTAAGCACTCCAATATCAATTTGTCTATCAGGAATTTCTCTCAGAAAAAGATAAAAGGATTTACCATTCATAAACTCGTTTTAAAAGTATCAACCAATACCGTAGATTTTGATTTATCTGGTATGTTAATCGACTCAATTTTAACTGACAATAATTCTTTGGCCTTTTCAAGAATTGGCGATAGGGTTAAAATTCAGTTGGGAAAAACCCATCTTAAAAATGATACATTGAACCTCGCAATCTATTACCAAGGAACACCTGCCGCCGATCCAAGTGGGTGGGGTGGTTTTTATTTTACGGGCGATTATGCATTCAATTTAGGGGTCGGTTTTGTTGTTAATCCACATACTTATGGCCGTGCATGGTTTCCTTGTATTGATGAGTTCGATATGAAAACCTCCTATTCTTTAAACATTGAAACGGATACGAATTATATGGCTGCGGCTAATGGTATTCTGACTTCAGTTACGACATTACCGAGTTCTAAAATATGGCATTACCATGAATCAGTTCCGATGTCAACCTATTTGGTTTCTGTGTCTGTTAGTAAATATTCTGTGGTAAATTCTAATTATCAAGGTATTAATTCAGCGTTTCCTGTATGGTTGATGAGCATTCCGGGTGATACTATCAAGGTTAAACAATCTTTTGTTAATTTGCCTAAAGCAATAGAAGCTTTCGAAAAAGCGTTTGGCCCACAACTTTACAGTAAGGTTGGGTATAATATGGTGCCTTTTTCGGGTGGTGCTATGGAACATGCTGGAAATATTACCTATCCAGCCCCTTTTGCGAATGGAACTTTGAGCTACGAAACGTTAATGGCACACGAGTTGAGCCACCACTGGTGGGGTAATAATGTGACTTGTAAAACAGCTGAAGATATGTGGTTGAATGAAGGTTGGGCTAGTTACTGCGAATATTTGTTTAATGAAGCTGTTTATGGCAAACCACTCTACAAATCTAGTATTTTAACTAACCATGTATTTGTATTGCGTTTCGCTCACGTAAGAGACCAAAATGTGTTTTCAATGACCAATATTCCTCACGAATATACCTACGGAAGTCATGTTTACAAAAAAGGGGCAGATGTTATACATAGCCTAAGAGGAATTATGGGTGATTCTAGTTTTTTTGAGGCCTGTAAATCCTATCATCAGGTTTATAAGCTCTCCAATGCAAATACCAATGATTTAATGACAGTTTTTAAACAATTTGGAGGAGACAAAGTGGAAGCTTTCTTCCAAAATTTTGTTTATGAAAAAGGCTTTCCTCACGTAATTATTCAAAAACAAATTCATTCTCAACAAAATGCAAAAAACAAATTGAAGTTTTTTACGTATCAAAATCCTAAGTTTACAACCCGACTATACAAAAACATGCCTATGGAGGTGTTCTTCTTCAAAAATGCCAATCAGTATGAAAAACGCACTATTACTATTAACAATCAAACAGATTCTTTTGATGTGGAATTGCCATTTAAACCTGTTTTTGTGTGCTTAGATTACGATGAAAAATGGAGTGATGCCATAACAGACAGGGTTTTACACACTAATTTAACGGGCGCATTTGATTTGCCTGAAACATTTTCAAAAGTGATTTTTCAAAAAAACATTGATTCATCCTTCGTTAGGGTAGAACACCATTGGGTTGGCCCCGAATTATACCGAACCACTTCACCATACAAAAGCCAATCGAGATACTACACTGTGGATGGTATTTACCACGACTCAGTGGTATTTGATTTGGAAATTAGTTATGATGGCAGAAGGTCAGGAAGTTCCGTAGGTTTTCTCGACCAAGACTTAATTAATGTTACCGAAGATAGTTTAACGGTGATGTACCGAGCATTTCCCGGAGATTATTGGAGGGTTTGGCCACAACTTTCGTTTGCCCGTGGTGGTTTGTTTGATAAGCAAGGCAAAGTCACTGTGAAAAATGCAGCAAAAGGGGATTATGTATTGGCGATATATGACAAAAGGTTGGGATTGCCTCAAATTATTGATTTAGATAGTGTTAAATACAATTGGCATGTGTCTCCGAATCCTGCAAAAAATAAAATTACAATTCGATTTGACTGCCCAACCTGCCCTTCAATGAATAGCTTTGTTGAGATAAAAAGCATTAAAGGAGAGTCGTTGAAAAGAATAACTCGAAAATCAGGAACACCTGAAATAAGCATAGACATTAGTGATTTAAGCAGTGGAGTTTACATTGTAAAATATTACAGTAAAGGCTTTTCAGAAACCAAAAAAATCATCATTGAAAAATAAATTTAATATCTTGTTGAAACATAGATTTTAAATAAACCCCGAAAGACCTTAATTTTGCACAAAATGGAATTAGCAACATTAGAACAAGCCAAACAACTTGGATTATTAGCAGAAGAGTTTGATAAGATTAAAGAAATTTTAGGTCGTACGCCTAATTTTACTGAATTAAGTATTTATTCTGTGATGTGGAGCGAACACTGCTCTTACAAAAACTCTATTACTTGGTTAAAAACTTTACCCAAAGATGGTCCATATATGCTAGCGAAAGCTGGTGAAGAAAACGCTGGATTAGTGGATATCGGCGGAGGATTGGCTGTTTGTTTTAAAATTGAATCGCACAATCACCCTTCAGCTATAGAGCCTTATCAAGGTGCAGCAACTGGTGTAGGTGGAATTAACAGAGATATTTTTTCGATGGGAGCTCGTCCTATTGCTCAATTAAACTCATTGAGATTTGGAAATATACAAACCGCTAGAACCAAGTGGTTGTTGAAAGGCGTTGTTAAAGGGATTGGTGATTATGGAAATGCTTTTGGTATTCCAACCGTTGGTGGTGAAGTGTATTTTGACGATTGTTATGAGACCAATATTTTGGTTAATGCCATGAGTGTGGGAATTGCCAAAGTGGGAACTACAATTTCAGCAATTGCTGAAGGGTTAGGAAATCCAGTTTATATTTTTGGTTCTACAACAGGTAAAGACGGAATACATGGAGCGGCATTTGCAAGTAAAGATATTTCTGAAGACAGTATCAATGATTTGCCAAGTGTACAAGTGGGTGATCCGTTTTACGAGAAATTAATATTAGAGGCAAGTATGGAGTTAATCCAAACAGGTGCTGTAATAGGAATGCAAGACATGGGTGCTGCTGGTATAACTTGTAGTACAAGTGAAATGGCGGCTAAAAGTAAAACTGGTATGGTTGTTCATTTGGACAAAGTGCCACTTAGACAAGCTAACATGAAAGGATGGGAGATTTTACTTTCTGAAAGTCAGGAAAGAATGTTGGTGATAGTAGAAAAAGGGAAAGAACATTTGGCTGAAGCAATTTTCAAAAAATGGGAAATTACCTATTCTCAAATTGGTGAAGTAACGGATTCTCAAAGAGTGCAGTATTACTACCACGGAGAATTAGAAGCAGATATTCCTGCAGAAAGTTTAGTATTAGGCGGTGGAGCACCAATATATAAAAGAGAGTGGGAAACCCCTCAGTATTTTAAAGACATTGAAAGATATAATATTGACAATATTCCTCAAGTTGATAATTTAAAAGAGGTTGCTGAGTTTTTAATGCAACAACCTAACATTGCTTCAAAAAAATGGATTTTCAATCAATATGACAGTATGGTTGGTACGGTGAATCAAAGCACCAATTTTCCAAGTGATGCAGCTATTGTAAAAATAAAAGGAACAGATAAATCGTTAGCGCTAACGGTAGATTGTAACAGTAGATATGTGTATTCAAATCCTCATGTTGGTTGTGCAATTGCCGTTGCAGAAGCAGCTAGAAATATAGTGTGTTCAGGTGCAAGACCAAGTGCTGTTACCAATTGTTTGAATTTTGGAAACCCTTACGACAAGGAAGTTTATTATCAGTTCAAACACAGTATTGACGGGATGCGTGAAGCTTGTTTGAAATTCAATACCCCTGTAACAGGAGGTAACGTTAGTTTTTACAACCAAAGTACTGAGGGCGTTGCAGTATATCCAACACCTACTATCGGTATGGTTGGTATTCTTGAAAAACCAGAACATCAAACAGGACTTGCGTTTAAGGAAGAAGGAGATTTGATTTATTTAATAGGTCAGTCACAAAATGACATTTCTAGCAGTCAATATTTGGCAAAATACCATAAAGTTGCGTTTTCGCCTGCACCTTGGTTCGACTTAGATGAAGAAAAAAGATTGCAAGATGCTATTTATGAGTCAATCGAAAAAGGATTTATTAGTTCAGCACACGACGTGAGTGAGGGTGGTTTGTTTGTAACATTAATGGAATCAGCGATGAACAGTCACTTAGGTTTCAGAATACAATCAGACAATGCCTTTAGAAAAGATGCGTGGTTGTTTGGCGAAGGTCAAAGTAGAGTGGTATTAACGGTTAATCCATCACAAAGGGAATTGTTGGAAAATCACTTTGGAACACATGGGTTAAATTACCAACACATTGGTGAAGTAAAAGGCGGTAATGCATTGATTGATGGCGAAGATTTTGGTTCAATAGAACAGTTAAAGTCGCTTTATGACAATGCAATAGGAAATGCTTTGGTTTAACCCAGAATACGCATTAGAATTCTATTACAAATAAAAAAAGCTTCAAACTAAAGTGCCTTCTCGATTTTATTCTTTGAAATAACTCTGCAATTACTACATCATAAAACCTTTCGAGGACACTTGATTTTATTGCCTTTTTTATTTTCATCACTAACCCTAATATGTAATCTGGGTTTTAAAAACTAAATTGTTTTTTTAATAGACTTATTTCAAATACCTAAGTTGTTTTGTATTTAAAACAGCTTAGGTATTTTGTTTTTATAAAGAATCTTATTGACGAAACCTTAATTAGCGGAAAAATGAATTATTTCAATTTTTTAGCTTCATTCCAAAAGGCGTCCATTTCTTCCAAACTCATATCCTTCAAATTTTTGTTGTTTTCTTTAGCTTTTAACTCAATGTATTCAAATCTTTTTTTGAACTTAATATTTGTTTTTTCCAAAGCATCATCAGGATTTATATTTACAAAACGGGCGTAGTTGATTAGGGAAAACATTAAATCACCAAATTCTTCTTCCTTTTCTTCTAGAGTTCCTGCGGTTTTAAATTCATTTAGTTCTTCACTAACCTTGTCCCAAACTTGTTCTTTGTTGGGCCAATCGAAACCCACTTGAGCCGCTTTGTCTTGCATTCTGTATGCTTTAACCACGCTTGATAAGGTTTTAGGGACACCATCTAATACAGAGGTTTTTCCTCCTTTTTTCTCGCTCAACTTAATTTGTTCCCAATTTTGTTTTACCGTATCAGAATCATTGGCAGTTACATCGCCATAGATGTGTGGGTGTCTTCTAATCAGTTTGGCATTCAGTGACTCAATCACATCATTGAGGTTAAAAAGATTAGTTTCTGAAGCTATTTTAGAATAAAAAACTATATGTAAGAGGAGGTCGCCCAATTCTTTTTTAATTTCATTAGAATCTTGGTTTAGGATGGCTTCATTAAGCTCATAAACTTCTTCAATGGTTAAATGTCTTATGGAATCAATGGTTTGTTCACGGTCCCAAGGACATTTAATGCGCAATTCATCCATTATAGTGAGTAGTTTGGTAAAAGCGGTTTCGGGATTCTGCATGATTCAAAATTAAGTTTTTTTCCAAAATAGTTGTTATATTTAAAAGATATTTTATATTTGAATGAATTACTGTGTATTAAATGAAAGCCTCAAACTCATATTTGCTATTGTTGATAATATGGATTGCACTTTTAGGGGCATGTAATAAGAAAGTAATGAACCCAGAGGGGGATATTGTGAATGTTGAACCAGATTTGTTAGTAGAAAACAAGCAGCGTTCATTATTGGTTTATCTTTCCAATACAGAAAATGCAATGTGTGGGTATTTAGGAGGTCCCAATTTTAAAGAAGCCATTAAAGAAAAAGGCACTAATGAAATTATTCCGTTGAATGTCCCATCGTTTATATCCAGATTAACGCCCTATTTCAAAAGAGAAGCCTCTATCAGACATCAAGATTCTGTTTTTATTCCACCTCTTTTTACTGAGATTTATAAGGTATTCCCATTCCCCAATTCAAATCAAGGAGGATACAGAGTGCCAGCATTTGCTATAAATAATGAGTATTTAGGAACAGTTCTCGGGGTCAATTATAAAGTAAGTGCAGGAACTATTATCAATCGCGTAAACCTCCACAATCTCATCAATCCCGAACTTGGTTTAGTGGCAAGAAAAACGATAGTTGGAAATACGATTAAGGTGGAAGTTAAGTCTAAGTTCTACAAGTCGGTTCAAGGGGATTATTACTGGTCGGCCTTGGTTATGGAGAAAACAAAAGTTGGTCGTCAGAATGTAGACAGCACTTTTTATGACTATTACGAGCATAACTATGTCTTAAGGGCGAGTATGTTAGGCGGTAAGTTGGACAATCAAACTGTTATTGGAAATGCGCCATTTGCTTCGGGAGAAATACCCTTTGGAACTGAATTTGATAAGGTTTTTACGTTAGATTATGTCGATTATCCTTATATAAACCCTGATTTAAATATTATAAGATGGTTTTTTAAGCCAGACAATACGGTTGTTGCGGTAATTGTATGGCGAAAGAGTGGTTCAAGGTTTAATTATGTGAATGGATTTCTAGCAAAGTGAATGAATCTTTAGTTGTTTTTATCATAAGTCGCCATGCTTTAGAGGGAATATGGTATTATTTATGAGTTTATTAATGTAATCATAAAAAGTTAGTTTATTAATAATATTGCAATTAGGAAAAAAACTATATTTCTATTGGGGTTTTTTTTATTAAAAATTTGTTATATTCAATTAATTTTTTAAATTTGATGCCTATTATATATATACCAATGAAAAAATTAAATTTATTTTTCGCAATTTTAGTTGTTACAACTGCTTTTTTTGCAGGTTGTAAAAAAGACGAAACAAGCAATGTGGATGACGATAACAATACCAATGGTGGTGGCGGAGCATCATCTTTAGTTGTTGAGAACAAACAACGTTCACTTTTGGCTTACGTTACTGCTACTTGGTGTGGTCCATGTGGTCAATTTGGCGGTCCTAATTTCAAAACAGCAGTTACTGAAAAAGGAACAAACGAAATTATCGCATTAAACATTCAAACAGGAAATTCAAGATTAACACCTCATTTCAAAAGACCATCTAGCATGGATAACCCAGACTCAGTTTACGTTCCACCAATTTTTCCTGGTTTATTTGCTTCTTTAAATATCCCAACAAATGCACAAGGTGGATTTAGTATTCCTGCATTCTCAATGAACAATGCATACTTAGGAACATCAAATGTTACTTCTGCAACCATGACAAACAATGCTACTTCATACAATAGCAATGCGCCTGTAGTTGGGGTTGCTGCTAAAAAAACAATTTCAGGTAACACTATCACTGTTGATGTGAAATCTAAATTCTTCAAAGAAGGTTCAGGTGAGTATTTCTGGTCAGCTTTAGTAGTTGAAAAATCAACAACTGGTTACCAACTAGTTGGTGGTACTCCAAACGAAAACTACGAACATAAATTCAATATTAGAGCAAGTATGCAAGGTGGTGAAATGTACAATCAAACAGTGTTTAGTTCAAGTTCATTCGCTACTGGTGCAGTTGCTGTAGGTACAGAGTTTACAAAAACATTCAAATTGAATTATGTAAATTACTCAGCATTGAACCCATTATTAAACGGTGGTTTAATCAAATGGAATTTAAATCCAGCTTCTACTAACGTTGCTGTTATTGTTTGGAAAAAGAACGGTACTAGATATGATTTCGTAAACGGTTTCGTTGCGGAATAATCCAATCTCAATTTATAATCAAAGCCCTGAATTTAATTCAGGGCTTTTTTTTTGCCATTATATAAAATAAATTAAAAAACCCTTTGGAAACTATTGTAATTTATTTAAATTTGTTTTTGTATAAATTATATAAATAAGATAAATATGAAAAAAATTACAATTTTAAGCGCTTTGTTTTTGGCATCAACTATGTTTTTTATTGGGTGTAAAAAAGAAGAAGTAAAAAAAGATGATTCAAACACAAACAATACAGCTTCAGGCTTAATGGTTGAAAAGAAAAACACATCTTTAGTTTCTAAAACTACAGCAACATGGTGTGGTCCATGTGGTTCTTGGGGTTGGACACTTTTTAATGATATTATATCATCAAACGGAGACAAGGCAATCTATGTAGGATTATATGCAAGTAATTCATCTTCAAATAAAAATGATTTGTTTTATCAAGCTTCTGCAACAACTCTTGCAAACGAATGGGGAATTAAAGGATATCCAACATTTTCTACAAATGGCAATAATACTATGGAGTATTCTACAAGCGGTGGAATATATACATCCCTTTCTAAGACAAAAACTGACAATGCTGTTAACTCACATTCAAGTGCTCCTGTTTTAGCCAATGCTAATAACAGTTTTAAAATTGAAGGTAATAAAGTGAAAGTAAATTTAACGACTAAGTTTTTTGAAGATAAAGCGGGTGAATACTATGTAGCTACTTATCTTATTGAGGATAAAGCTAAAAATTTGCAAAATGGACAAACTGGAACAGTTGAACATCATTACGTTTATAGAGGTGCTTTTGATGGTAAAGTTTGGGGTACTAAAATAAATAAAATAGGTGCAAATCAAACAGAAGATTTCACAGCTGAAATTACATTCCAAGATACTTGGGATTCAAAAAATTTCAAAGTTATAAATGTGATTTATAATTTAGTTAATGGTAAATATGTGTTTGTTAATGCTAACAGCACTAAATAATTAACTATAGTTCAATATAGAAAAGCGCTTTGAATCAAATTCAGAGCGCTTTTTTTACAGTCTTTTTTTTAAGATGTATTTGTTTGGTAAAATCTTTAAAAAAAATTAATATTGTGTATCATGATTTTTCGACTCATTTCGATTTTAATTATACTCTCTTGTACAAAAGTTTTTGCTCAAAATTATTTTGCAATTAGAAATGATGGAGATATTCATAAAGGCTATTTTCTCGACCAAGTGTATGATGAAGGAACCCAAAGATTATTGACTTTTCCCTCCAATGATTTATTTTCACCTACCGTAAATATTCCCTTTCCTTTCCAGTTTTATGGAACACAATACCAACAACTGAAAGTGTCCGACAATGGTTTTTTGACTTTTAATCTGTCTTCCAATCAAACGACATACAATCCACAATCGATTCCGTCTAATTCCATTTTTGCTTTTTACAATGATTTTAAATTAGCCCAATTCCCAAATCCAAACCAAGGATTAGGAGTGAAAGTATATGCCTACACTTTTGGTGAAGCGCCCAAAAGACAATTTGTAATTCAATATTTTGGCCTTAGTAGGTTTAATGATTCTTTTAAAACGCCAACCAATAATGCCAGTGTTTATGCTTTTGCAATCGTTTTGCACGAAGGTAATCAAGGGCGCTTTGATATTATTTATTCTCCTTATGGTGACAGGAATTTAAAAGGATTTGTAGGTTGTAAGTCAGCGTCAGGAACTACTTATTTGGTCAATGACAGCGCCATTCAGTTACCTCACCAGTTTAGTTTTAACACCAGTCAATTTATTGTTTATCAATTTAATGTAGGTAGACAGTTGCAAGAAGATGTTCAGATTTTAGATGTAAACGTCAATAAAATTTATCCAACCAATGCCATAGTGAATTTTAGTGGACGTTTGAAAAATAATGGAAAAAATGTATTGAATTCTGTTGTGCTAAATTATGCTATTAACAATGGAGACACTATTTCTCATCAACATTCTCAATTAAATGTTTTGCCAAATGGGCAACAGAAATACAGTTTTAATCATCCAATTTCATGGACCAGTGGAACCGTAGGCTCTTTGAACCAAGTTAGATTTTGGACCTCTTTGCCTAATGGTAAATTAGATTCTTTAGATGAAAACAACCAATTCCGAACACAAATATTAAGAAATCAAAACAACAGTACGATAGAAAGAAATGTCATGTTTGAACTAGCAACAGGAGCGTGGTGTGGGTTTTGTCCTGATGGGCATTTATTGCTAAAACAAGCCATTGAAAAATACGGTAAAAGAGTTGTCCCTATCTCGTATCACGAAGATGATAGCATGAGTATTCCTGATGGGAATGTTATTTTAAGAAGATATGTAAGCAGTTATCCTGATGCTTTTTTAGACAGGGCTAGTTTTTTAGGAAGTAAATCAACTTGGTTGAATGATTTGGAAAGCAGATTAAGTGTTCGTTCACCCATTGAAATTAAGTTGGTAAACAAAGATTTTAACAGCAACACCCGCAGATTAACATACACAGTTAAGGTTAAATTTGTAGATTACTATTATGGCAGATTAAGGTTAGGTGGTATTATTACCGAAGACAATGTAAGAGGAGTGGAGTCTAATAATTTGTGGAGTCAGAGTAATTATTACAGCAGTATGCATGTGTCGGGTGGAAGTGCTGGCCCTACTCACCCTTTCTACAATGAATTGGAATTTATGCATGGATACAAACACCGTTTTGTACTCAAAGAAATGTTGGGCGGTCCCACAGGTTTTGCCGGAATAATACCCCAATTAGTGCAACCCAATACTGAGATAGAATATACCTTTGAAACAATAATTCCGCCTGTAAAAAAAGTATCTTACCAAACAGAAAATAATACGCCCTTTTGTAGTACCATTGATGATGTTGGAATGAATGAAGGTTTTAATGTGCCCGCAAGGTTGAATTTAATCGCTTACGTAATGGATGAAGATTCCAATGATATTTTCAATAGTCCGATATTAAATACTTTTCAAGAAAAATTGTGGGATTTAGAAAGTAATATTTCAGACATTCAATTGAATAATAATGTATATTTATATCCAAATCCTGCAGGAAATACACTCAATATTAAATCCTCAGATGGTGAAACGATTCTTGGAATAAAAATTAAATCAATGTTAGGTAATACCATTCAGACTTATGACAATAATTCACAAGCATTAAATATTGAAAGTTTGTCGAATGGGGTTTATTTTATAGAATACAATTACAAAGGCCAATTGTATCAAATGAAATTTTTGGTTAATACTGCTTACTAAATGTGAGGTTCTTGCATTAACAATGGATTGTCAGAAATAGCTTGCCCTATGTCTCGCCAAAGGAAACCGTTTATAATTTTGGTATAAGGGGTAAAATTATCTTCAAATAATTTACCTGTTCCTAATCCTGAATGTTGTGTGTTGTGTTTGGATGCAGCATATTGCGCTAT
Source organism: Bacteroidia bacterium (assembly GCA_040403495.1). Lineage (GTDB taxonomy): Bacteria > Bacteroidota > Bacteroidia > NS11-12g > UBA955 > JABMMZ01. The sequence goes on along the minus strand of JBBAKM010000019.1, from coordinate 27,629 downwards.
GGCATTCAATCCAACATTGCTTTCTAGGGCAGAGGTCAACCACCAGCCAATTTTTAATGATTCTGCTGCTTTTATCCATTCGTCAGATTGTATAAATCCACCAACAAGATTGGGTTTTAAAACAATGTATTGTGGTTGAACAAAAGTGAGTAAATCTCTCATTTCTTCTGGGTCATTAATGCCAATTAGTTCCTCGTCCAATGCAATAGGTATAGGAGATTCTATACAAAGTTTTTTTAATTCCTTGGTCTGTTTAGGTTTAATAGGCTGTTCGATACTATGAATATTATACTGACTCAGAATATTAAGTTTTTCTAAAGCATTTTTGGGCGTAAAGGCACCATTTGCATCCAAACGAAGTATGGTGTTTTTTCCCTTTTTATGTTTTCTTATGCTTGCTAGTAATTCACATTCTTTTTCAAAATCGTGAGCCCCAATTTTAATTTTAATACATTCAAACCCTGATTCAATTTTCTCAATGGCTTCTTCTTTCATTTCGTTTAAACTGCTCATCCAAACCAATCCATTAATAGGAATACCTTGTTTGCCAATGGTATAAAAGTTCATAAAAATGTGTTGTTTGCCGCCATTTCGTAAGTCAAGCAAAGCAGTTTCTATTCCAAATTTGATTGAAGGAAAAAGCTTAAAATCAAAGTTCTCTATGTTTTTTCCCTTATTAATAGCTTGAACTAAATCCTTTAACTTGTCTTCATACTCAGGAATGTCATCAATACTTAATCCCGTTAAAGGGGCACATTCTCCTAGGCCAAAAGTGTCTGGAAATAATGGATTCCAAACTTTTAATAGCCAAATAGTGCGATGTTTGTATGAACCACGACTTGTAGTAGCCGGTTTTTTGAATAATAATTGGTGTTTACTTAGGGATGCTTTCAGGGCCATTTTTTAAAAGAAAAATTGAATAGTAATAAAAGAAATTGAAAATACAAAAGTGCCTAATGACAGGCGTTTCAGTTGAGCATTGTAGTCATTTCGTGTTTTACAATTGCTTAATTGACTGTAATGGAGTAAAATAAATAAACTAAAAGCAACAAAGTATATAAAGAGCATAAGATTCAATTGTTTGGCAACACTACTCAGAATGAAAGCAAAGGCCAAACAAAGCAATACTAAGTGGTAAATGAGTGCTTTTGATTTGCCTATTTTAGCAGGAATCGTCCATTTGTTTTTTTGACGGTCGGAATCTATGTCTCTTATGTTATTGATGTTTAAAACACCTACACTTAAAAATCCGATACTTAAAGATAAAAATAAAGCATCCAAATCAAGCGTTTGTGTTTGAAGGTAATAGGAGCCCAATACTGACAATAATCCAAAAAACACAAAAACAGAAAGGTCGCCAAAACCATTGTATCCATAAGGTTTATTGCCCGCAGTGTAAAAATAAGCCGCCATAATTCCAGCAATGCCCAAGCTTAATAAAACGTAAAAAGAGGTATTAAATGTGTCGATGGCATACACCAATAAACTGATACCAAACAATAAACAAATTATAATCAGAATCACAATCATAAAGCGCATTGCACTTATTGTGATTTTTCCTGAGGCTAGCATCCTGTCGGTTCTTTCATCGGTGTCTGCCCCATTTTTAAAATCACCATAATCATTGGCGTAATTGCTTAAAATTTGTAGAAAAACAGCGGTTAATACGCAAAGGATAAAACTAATGTTATCGCCTGAATTGTTTTTTAAATAGGCCAAAAGATTGCCCGAAACAGTTCCGGCCAAAGCTAAAGGGAGTGTTCTTAATCGAGCTGCTTTTATCCAAGGGCTTATAGACATGGTGTTCTTCCTCCATCTACTACCACATTCGTTCCGGTGATATAGGAAGCAAAATGGCTGCATAAAAATGCCGCTGCATAAGCTGGCTCTTCTGGTTTAGCAAAACGACCCATTGGTATTTCCATCAACATTTCATCCTTTATCTCATCATTGGCTTTCGATAATTTATTCGCTTTTGTGGAAATAATACCGGTTAATCTTTCTGTTTCTGTAGCGCCAGGTAAAATATTGTTAACCGTAATTTGAAAAGGAGCAAGTTCGTTCGCAATGGTTTTTGACCAATTCCCAACCGCACCACGTATCGTATTACTAACACCCAAATTGTGAAGTGGGACTTTCACTGAGGTTGAAATAATATTGATAATTCTTCCAAACTGATTTTTTTTCATGTTCGAAATCACTGCTTGAGTCATGAGTTGATTGTTGATTAAATGAGCACTAAATGCTGCAAAATATTCCTCAATAGGAGCGTCAATTGCTTTTCCTGCCGGAGGTCCACCTGTGTTGTTTATAAGAATATCAATATGCAATTCACTGATTTGGGGAATCAATGCTTTAACAGATTCATTGTTGGAATAATCAGCAATTAAATAGTGGTGTTTTTGTCCTTCTGAGGCGCTTAACTCTTGAACGACTGTTTTTAGTTTGTCTTCATTTCTGGCAAGTAATATAATAGTGGCTCCACATTCTGCAAGTTGAACCGCTATTGCTTTTCCTATCCCCTGAGTGCTGCCACACACTAATGCTATTTTGTTCTTTAAATCTATCTTCACTAGGCAAAGGTAAGGGCTTATTCAGTATTTTTAAAAATTGAAGACTATTCTTTTTTATTCAAAATTTAGTTTTTTTAATCATTTTTTAAGGAATTGCTCAACTTGTATTATTGTTTTTTGCAAATTATTTTGTTGCCATTTGCCATTTTGCAGGAAATCGTTTTTTGATTTTTGGAAATTTGACCTGTTTGTTGATTAATAATACTGTTAATCAAAAGGATTGGTTTATTGCAAAATCAATAGGGGTAAACGGTGCTTAATTTGAATATTCAAAAATCAAATAAAAATGAACATTCAATTAAATTGGCTAAAATTTATTATCTCATTCAGTCTAGTAGTAATACTATTTCCTTCATGCTCCATAACTAAATGCAGATATTCTAGTGGTTTTAATTTAAGCATTAATACAGGCTTTAATAAAGAAAAAAAAGAATGGATAGCAAACAAAAGAAATAAAACGAAACCTAAGGACAGTATCAAATTGGCTGAAACTAAAGTGATGCACTTTAATACTAAAGTTGATTCTATACAATCTAAGGAAATGACTCATAATCATGAAATAGTTGACATTATTAACCAGTGTATTCATCAAGACAAGGTTGAAAAAACTCAAGCGATAAGTCTAAAAAACAATATTAATACGACAAGCCAATTAAAAGAGGATGTAGTTTTAAAAGACACAAAAGGGACTCTTAAAAAGGGTAAGAAAATAACACAAAAAGAGAAAAGTTTTTGGGATACGTGGCTAGGAATTGCGTTAATAGATGTGGCATCATTTATTCTTGGGTTAATATTGTTTTTAGGAATAATGTATGTCGTATTAATGTTCGAAACATTTTCTATCCCATTGCAATTTTTACTCATTGTAGTTGGTCTTATTTTGTTTATGATTGTTTTGTCTGATTTGTTCGATTCAGCGACAGATGCCATATTTGATATTTTTACTTAATTCATTATTGAGCTGTTTTAAACAGCGTTTTTTAAAATAGAAATGACTTTGGATTGGTTTTTGTTTTTTTAATAAAAAACTTAATATTGCTTTTAATGTCTAACCCCATTCTATTTTCCATAAATCCCTTCAAGTTTCTATTACTTTGTTTGTTTGTTGTCTCAAAAGCTCATTCACAAACACCGCAACTATTAAAGGATTGCAATCCACAAAATGGATCTTCAAATCAATATGGCCATACTGCTGTTAATAACACATTGTTTTTTGTGGCAGATGATGGTATAAATGGGGAGGAGCTTTGGAAAACAGACGGTACTGATAAAGGAACATTGATGGTCAAAAATATTGGTTTTGAACATTTTCGTTCCTTCCCAAAAGAGCTAACTCACGTGAACGGAATACTTTATTTTACCGCCAATGATGAAAAGCATGGTAATGAATTATGGAAGTCAGACGGAACTGATATAGGAACCGTTTTGGTGAAGGATATTAACAAAGGTAAAAGCAGTTCTCAGCCAAGTTTGTTAACTGTTTTCAATCAGCAATTGTATTTTGTGGTTAACGAGAGTGGATTATACTCAACTATATGGCAATCTAACGGGTCAGAATCAGGAACTATTTCTGTTGCCAAAATACAACAGGGTAGCGATAAGGTTAAGATTTCAAATTTAGTCCCTGTAGGTCGTTTTATGTTTTTAATTGGTGAGATTAATGGTAAATTAGCACTTTGGTCGTTGGAAAAAGGGAATAATCAAGTGACCTATCTTAGAACCTTTGAAACAAAAGGGTATGATAATAAAGAGGCTTTTTCTTCAATCAACGAATCTTTGGTTTTTTCGGCAAGTAGTGAGAGGAATAATGAAGAGTTGTGGATTACGGATGGAACTAAAGACGGAACAAAATTACTTAAAGAACTATTATTGGGTTCCAATTCTTCCTCACCTAAACATTTTTTCAAACACCAAGATAAGGTTTATTTTACTGCAAATAATGCCAAAAGTGAAGCTGAATTATGGCAAACTGATGGAAGTTTAAATGGGACTAAATTGATAAAGAAAATGGGAGGTTTTGCCAATAGCAAAATAGATGTCCAGTATGCCTCAATAGGTAAAAGTTTAACAATGAGTCTAGTCGTTGATAATCAAAACCAACACACCGTTTATGGGTTAACAGACAATATTTTTAAATCCATTGCAACTTTTAATGTCATTGATTTTCAAAATAGAATTGGTGTAGTTAAAGGTGAATTGTATGTCAAAAAACAAATGAATCCTCAAGAAGAAGTATTGTGTAAATTGGACATCAATACCAATCAACAAAAGGATGTTATTGTAAAAAATAATTTGGGCGTATTCAGTTCTGTTTTAAGTTTTTTTGAATGGAATGGTCGATTTATAAGTGTTGCCAATGATGGAATTAATGGGGTGGAATTATTTGAAATTAAAAACAATCAATTCACTCTGATTAAAAATATTCAAGATAAAGGTGTGGGGTCTTATCCCTCTAGTTTTAGAAAATTAGGATCTCAGTTTTCGTTTTTTACACTTCCTAGTTCACAACAAACAGATTTATGGATAAGTGATGGTTCAAGCAGTAATACCAAACAGGTTTACTCTTTTAAGTTGGACGAGGATGAAACCATTGATGGTGTTATATCCATGAATCAACAGTTGTATTTTTTTAAAAGAAATTTTAATCAATATGAGTTTTGGCAAAGCAATGGATCAGAAAAAGGCACTAAAATTCTGAAAACGATAAAGATTAAAGACAAACCAATTGCTGAATCTACTGAGGTTAAGGTAAAGAAAGTAAAAACAGATATTCAGCAATATTATCCTATTTCAATCATTCAAAACCAGGGTAAACTTTACTTTAACTTGTTTACCGAAAGTGCGGGCAATGAATTATGGGTTTACGATTCGAAATTAGGCGATATTAGGTTATTGAAAGATATTTATAAAGGTGTTGAATCTTCAAACCCGTCTTACTTTATTGTTTTTAAAGAATCGGTATTTTTTGCAGCTACCAATTACAATGAAGGAACAGAGTTTTGGAAAACAGATGGTACTGTTGCGGGAACTTTAATGGTTAAGGATGTTTGGCATGGGGCGAATAGTTCTTCACCTGCACATTTTCAAGTCTTTAATAATCACTTGTATTTTGCGGCTAGTTCTGAGCAAAATGGCGATGAATTATGGAAAAGTGATGGAACCTCAAATGGAACTCTGTTGCTCAAAGATATTAATGCTGGGGCAGATGATTCACATCCTGAAGCATTGGTCAGTAATGGTGTGCTTTTGTTTTTTATTGCCAATAATGGCAAGCAAGGCGTTGAGCTTTGGCAAAGTGATGGAAGTGCCGAAGGGACTAAAATGACCAAAGATTTGTTTTTAGGAGGAGAGGGAAGTTCGCCACAATTTTTAACACCATTCAATGGGTTGCTGTTTTTTGTTGCCGAAGAGGTTAATTCCGGCAATGAGCTTTGGATAAGTAACGGAACTGAAAAAGGAACAAAGTTGATTAAGGATATTAAAAAAGGAAAGCCACATTCTTTTATTGAGGATTTGTCTGTTGTAAATGATCGCTTGTATTTTAAAGCTGTGAGTGGAGAAAATAATCCCGAAGTATATGTTTTACAAACCAAAAATAATCAAGTGGAAGAGATAGAAGGGGCGTATAGTAAAGACAATAGATTGCCCCCATCTCAATTTTTTGAATTTAATGGCAAACTTTATTTTGTGGTAGATTCTGTAAAAACAGGGGCAGAACTGTGGATGATTCCATAAAAAAAGCCAATCCAAGTGGATTGACTTTCTTTGTAGTTTAATGTTTAACTATTTGTGAATTGTTATTTTTTCAGAACTGAAATAGTTGTTGCTAACTATTTTTAAATTGTAAATGCCATTGTTTAATCCATTGATAGCTATTTGGTATTTATTGATACCATCATTAGTTGTCATTGTTTTTTCTTTAAAAACAAGTTGTCCTTGGTGGTTGAAAAGCTGAAATTCAACAGGGTTGTTTTGAGTGCTAAGATACTCAATGTTAATGATTGAGGAACTAGGGTTAGGGAAAATAGTAAGGATTTTCTTTGTTGCAGCTTCTGTTTGTAATCCAGTTGTAGGTTTGTTAAAACTAAATCCATCAACATATAACACACTCGCCCCATAGGCATTGTCCCCCGGTTCAAAAGCCGCACAATAAATAGAAGCACTGTCGGGAATGCCTTGGAAATTATTAAAATAGTTTATTGGAATGGCTGTTTGAGAATAGTGGTTAATTGTGTAGGATTGAGTCATTAATCCACTGCCAACCATTTGGCCATTTTTAAACATAAAAATGCCTATACTTACTTTGTCTCCATTTTTAGGAAAAGCTTTGTATGAGGCATATAGAACGGTGTCTCTGCCTTGAACTGCAAAACCAGGCAGTGGACCGTCGTTCCCTTGTTGACCACTCATAATAAAGCCTTGGTTAAATTCATTTCCTAAAGGAGTATTTTGGATTTTTACGGCATAATTTCCATTTAGTTTTTCATTGGTTTTGGTAACACTTGGAATGTAATTTCCGCCAGTAAAACTGCCACCCATTGTGTTCCAGTATTTGGGATTTTCTAAAGTTAAAGTTGTCCAACTTTCAAAGTTGCTGTTTGGAATTGTAATGTTATTGTCTCCAATAAAATGCAGACTGTCTACGATGACATAACTGCCCGAAAAGTTTTCTTCGGGATTGGTGGAAGTAATGCCAATAATTAATGAATCGGCCCTGCCAGTGTCTCTATAAGTGATATAAAAAGAATGTCTTATGAATTTTGTGGTGTCTGAGTCAAACAATTGAAAGTTAGTTTCGCTAATCATTGTGCCATTTCTTTTTAACATTACAATAAACCAAGCTGTGTCACCAACAACATAGTTTTTTTTCAAAAATACAACGACAGAGTCAGGGCGACTGTTACAAGGAAGTCCTCCCGAAAAGTTATTGTCAGGATTGCCATAAACAAAAGCCCCCGGTTCATTCGGTTTGCTTTTATCCCTTTCTATTTTAATGGCATTTTCACTCCTATAACCCTGTACTTTACTTGTTTTTCCGTAAGTTTTCCATTCGTTTGGAATTTGTTTACTCTGGGTTTCCCAAATCTCGAAATCAGGATTAGGGATTTGTGCTATTCCGATAATGGGAATAAATACTAGTAAAAAGATAATTTGTTTCATGATGTATTGGTTTATTTTAAGCAAAATTCAGGATATTAAAATAAACAAACACTGATTAATATCAGTAAGAAATACTAATTTTACACCATAAAATGTCCTTATTCAAGTCAGTAACGAGTCAAATTGAGTTAATGTATAAATGGATTATCGGCTTAACATGGTTGGTATATCTTTGCTATTCTGTGCTTTTTTATATTTCAAGAACCTTGTATATGGATGCCGGATACATGTCTTTTAACTTAATTAATGAAAAGGCTTTCGCATTGGAACACCAACGTTTTTCTTTTGTTTACTTACAATCTTTACCATTATTTTTAGTTCAATTAAATCTTTCTTTAAAAGTTATTTTGTTGGGCATGTCTATTTGGTCTACGTTGTTGTATGGGCTTATTGCTTGGGTTTTGGTAAAAGTGTTTGATGAGTTAACTCTCGCATTATTTTGGATTGCCATGTTGATAATGCCTTTTAAAGCCTTATTCCATTTTGCACTTTGTGAGTCATTTATGAGTATTGGATTTTCTATATTGGTGCTTGGGTATCTTTTGTATCTCAACAAAAAAAAGAACAATCATCAAATAATAAACTTCGTTGTTTTACTACTACTCGTATTGTCAACCTTGTTTTTTCATCCCTCATCTATATTGTATTTGGGAATAGTTGGGTGGTATTATTTCTTAACCCATGGTTTTGATACACATTTTAAAAAGTTCATTTATTCAATGGCCTTTGGTGTGATGTTATATTGGATTCTTAAACCATCATCGGGTTACGATGAAACAATATTGAATCAGTTGTTTTCTAGGTCTGTAATTTCAAATTTATTTGACAGTTATTTATTTGATTATTTACATGGAAATTGGTCAGGGTTCTATCTCTTTTTCACCTTATTGTTTGGGGCAGTCTGCATTTACTTTGTGGTTTACAAAAAGTATTGGTTGGTAGCAGTGTATGTTCTAAGTGTGTTTGTTGTTTTATTGATATGTGCAATTGTTTACCACAAGGGAGATAGCGCCTATTTTATGGAGAAAAATTTAGCACCATTTTGTATGGCAATACTCATTCCTGTACATCACTTATTTAAGCAATTTAATAAATCTTGGGTTACAATAGTACTTGTCGTTTTCGTGTTTGCTGTTAATTTGATTCAATTGCACACAATGGGAATGGATTTTGTTAATAGGACTGAAAAGGTAGAAAATCTAGTCAAAGTAATGGTGGGTAAAGGGATAAAAAAAGGAGTCTTTACAAAAGATGTTTACCATTATTCAGAGAATATCGGAATATGGACATTGCCCTACGAAACTCTGATGTTAAGTCGACTGAAATATGATAAAACAGTTACTGTTTTTGGAGCTTCAAATGCACAAGATAAACTAAAAGAAATAGGCAATGAAAATGTTTTTTTAGGGGCAGATTTTTTCCCGCCACTTCCATTAGAAAAACTACATTTTAATGAAATCTATTTCAAGGATTTGAATGGGAATTATACAGATATTGATGGTTTGGTTAAAGAGAAAAACCAATAATAGTGATTCATTTTTTTTATTATCTTTGAACCTTATTAGCGTTTTTAAAGTTTCGTAAATTTAAATAAATATGCAGAAATCAATATTAGTAATTGTTTCAATGTTATTTGCACCTTTTTGGTCTCAATCTCAAGTTGAATTACATCAAGGCAAAGTGCCATTACATAATGTTTTTGAACCACAAAATATTCAATTGTTGCCATCACAAGTGTATCGCATTAGTGAATCGTTCCCATTTCCAAAAGGGATAGATGAAAATGTAAAAGTATTTGCAACCCAAGAAAGAGAGAGGTTGAAAGCGAATAAAATGCCTTTGGTAAGCAACAAACGAAATGGAATTCAACCCATTGTTTCTGCAGGATTTGAAGGCGCAATAAATGCGGGTATTCCAAATGACAACAACATGGCTATTAACAATGACAGTTTTGTTGTAAGTGTTATAAATACAAGTATTAGGGTTTACACCACCTCAGGTGTGTTTAAAAAAAATTGGAATTTAACTTTTTTTCCAAGAAGTAGTGAAAACACACAACCCGGAAAAGGATTAACAGTATTGGACAGAAGTTATGACCCAAAAATTGTTTTTGATCCTATTAGTAACCGTTTTATTATTGTTTACTTGGAGGGAACTGAAAGCCCAGACACAAGAATTATTGTTGCTTTTAGTAAATCGAGTCAACCCCTTGATGGATGGAATGTGTATCAAATAGAAGGAAATCCAATAGGAGGTAAACTTTGGACCGATTATCCCATGATTGCTATCAACAATGAAGATTTATTCATAACCGTCAATATCCTTAAAGACAACACCGATTGGAGAGATGGATTTACGCAATCTATTATTTGGCAAGTGCCAATGAACAGAGGATACAACGGAGATACATTGTTGTATAATTTGTGGAGTAATATTAAACACAATAATAAGTCAATTTGGAGTATTTGCCCTGTTCAAGAATCATTTTTCCCAGCCAATAAAGGCTTATACTTTCTATCAGTTAGGCCAGGTGATATTCAAAATGACACTGTTTTTTTACACCATATTTCAGACAATTATAACAGTGGAAAAGCACAATACAGTTATTCAATTTTAAAAACCGATAAAAAATATGGGTTGCCACCTTATGCACCTCAAAGGACACAAGGGTATAGACTTCAAACCAATGATGCGCGCGTATTAGGAGCTTTTTATAACAACAATAAAATACAGTACGTTCAAACCAGTAATAATCCTATCAATGGCCGTTCATCTGTTTTTCACAGTATTATTCAATATCCTGAGCGCGAAAGCAGAAGTGTGAGCAGTCGATTTATTTCATACGACAGTTTAGACATCGCCTATCCAACCATAGTTAGTGCAGGCAATCAAGTGTATGGACAGCAAGCGTTGATTACATTCTCGCATACAGGAGAAAGTGTTTTTCCGGGAACATCAGTGGTTTATTTTGACAATGAAGGTCAATATTCTAACTTAACAGTTGCTCGAAAAGGAGATGGTTTAATCAATTCATTTTTGGCAGATACTATTGAAAGATGGGGCGATTACACGTCAATTCAACGAAAATACAACACTACTAATGAGTTTTGGCTTGCTGGTTCATTTGGTCGTTCAAATAATACCGCCGGCACTTGGATTTCCAAAATAATAACAAATGATCCTTTGGTATCTGTTAGCGAAAATAAATCGAAGGACATGCCACTTGCTTATCCTAATCCTGTTAGTGATGAGTTAACCGTTCCTTTCAAAACCTCAGAAGATGGACTTATTTCTGTTAAAATACATGATGCTTTGGGTAAAGAGGTTATGACTTTGGAAAACTATCAATTAAAAGGCAATCAACAAGCTATTATCGATGTAAGAGATTTTAAGTCAGGTGTTTATTTTTATTCGGTTTCAATCAACAATCAGTTAATTTTCAATGGAAGATTCAGTAAAATTTGATAAATTTTCGGATATTTCATCTTATTTGGTAAGCAAAGAGAATTTTAATGCTGCTCAAATTCCTGAAAATGCAATTTATTTGTTTGACAAACCCGAGGGTTGGAGTTCCTTTAAGTTGGTAAAGAGAGTAAAATACATTACCAAATCCAAAAGGGTAGGGCATGCCGGTACACTAGACCCTTTGGCAACAGGTTTAATGATTGTTTGTACTGGAAAGTGCACCAAAATGATTGAGCAAATACAAAATATGTATAAGGTTTATACTGGATTATTTAATTTTGGAAAAACAACCCCTTCTTTCGATTTGGAAACCCCCTTTGATATGGACTATGAATATGAACATATTTTGGAAGAAGATATTAAGAAAGCTGTTTTAGGTTTTACCGGTGAAGTAACACAAACGCCACCTATTTATTCTGCCATTAAAGTCAATGGCACTAGGGCCTATAAAATGGCTCGTCAAGGGGAAACAGTTGATATAAAAAGTAGACAAATTAATATTTATTCGTTTCAGGTGGATGGGGTATTGCCAAGTTTAAATTTCAAAGTTAATTGCAGTAAAGGGACTTATATCAGGACTTTAGCTCATGATTTTGCCAAAGAATTGAAAAGTGGTTGTTATTTAACCGAATTACGTAGAACACAAATTGGTGATTTTAATATCGATAATGCTTTTGATATTAATGAATTCCAAAGGATTACTGAACTTTAATGAACGTATTTAATTCCCTAGAAAATCTACCCAAATTTGGTAAAACAATTTTTACCCAAGGAACCTTTGATGGGGTCCATTTAGGGCATCAAAAAATACTAAGTAAACTCGCCGCAGAGAGTAAAGAAAAGGGCTTGGAGTCGGTCTTAATGACTTTTTGGCCTCACCCTCGTTTGCTTTTATATCCCGATGACAATCAATTGAAATTGTTACAATCTCTTCCCGAAAAATTAGACATGCTAGAACAATGTGGTGTTGATAATGTGATTGTAATTCCTTTCGATAAAGCGTTCAGTAATCTCACAGCAGCTTATTTTGTAGAAGAGGTTTTGGTTAATAAAATCAATGTTGCTTCCGTTATTTTTGGTTACGACCACCGATTTGGAAAGGGAAGAGAAGGTGATATTCAACTGTTGAAAAAACAGTCGCGAATGTTCGATTTTAGTGTGATAGAAATAGGGGTTGAAGAAATTAGCGATATTGCAATTAGTAGTACTAAAATTAGACAAGCATTGTCAGAAGGATTGATAGAAAAGGCAAATGCTTATTTAGGGCGTTTTTACTCGCTCAGAGGTACTGTTGTGGAGGGTTTAAAAATAGGAAGAACTATAGGGTTCCCAACCGCCAATATCAAAACAGATATTAAGGAAAAATTACTCCCATCTATAGGCGTTTACTTGGTTTATTCTATTTTGGATGGGGTAAAGGTTTATGGGATGGCTAATATTGGAAATAATCCAACCATTAAGGACAAAGGATTTTCGATTGAAGTGTATTATATTGATTATCAGTCAGATTTGTATAATAAAGAAATTGAAGTTTTTTTCATTAATCGACTAAGGGACGAAATTAAGTTTGAAAATTTAGAGGAATTATCCTTAAATTTGCAGCTTGACAAAAAAAATGCCCTTGATAAAATTAAATCTCTATAGTTCGTTGTTCATAGGACTACTTGGGTTTGTTTTGTTGTCATCTCACTCATTTTCTCATCCCGTTAAAAAGGCCTCTGAAATAAAAACTGAAGGTGGTGATGATGAAGAAAAGAAAGAAAATTTTGATTCAACCTTTAGTACAGCTTGGGAACTTTATATCAATACTTGGGATACGGATAATTTGAATCCCTATTTGTATGATTTTAATAGTTTTAAATCCCCAGTTAATATTTGCTTAGCGCCAGATTCAAATGGCTTTGTAATGCCTGTTTACAATACTGTAACCTCTAACTTTGGTTGGAGAAAAGGGAGAGCACACAATGGCATAGACATCGATTTGGAAACAGGAGATACTGTTGTTACTGCATTTGATGGCGTGGTAAGAATGTCTAAATATTACCATGGATACGGCAATATGGTAGTGGTGAGACATCCAAATGGTTTGGAAACTTTGTATGGTCACTTATCTAAAGTTTTAGTGGAAGCAGGACAATCGTTAAAAGCTGGTGAAATTGTTGGTTTAGGCGGAAATACAGGACATAGTTATGGTTCTCATTTACACTTTGAAATCAGATTTATGGGACAGCCCATTGACCCTGCCAAGTTTATTTCATTTGAGAACTTTTCTCTAGTAAACAATGAAGTTTTGATTGACGAAAATCTTTTTCAGTCAAACAAACTTGTTAAAAAACAAAAGAATGGTAAGTCAACAGTTCACGAACATGTTGTGCATGTTAAATATTACAAAATCAAACAAGGGGACACGCTAAGTGCTATTGCTAGAAGAAACAAGACTACAGTTTCTAAGTTGTGTAAATTGAATGGATTGAAGGAAACCTCAATTCTAAGATTAGGTCAAAAAATAAAAGTTAACTAATTTATTTCTTAATTCGTTTTTCGTTTTCTTTGGCAAATTGTTCCCAAGAACCTGTTTTATTTTTACCTGTTTTTAAACCAAATCCCCTTGGAGTAAACTGACTGATATGACAAATAGCTGCGGCTAATCCGTCTGTGGCATCCAAATTTTTAGGCATTTCTTCAAAATTCAACAAGCGTTGTAACATATCCGCAACTTGTTCTTTACTTGAGTTCCCATTCCCCGTAATACTTTGTTTGATTTTTCTCGGTTGGTATTCAAAAATGGGCATATCTCTCATTAAACCAGCCGCAATTGCAACCCCTTGAGCTCTTCCTAATTTTAACATTGATTGTACGTTTTTTCCAAAAAATGGAGCCTCAATAGCCATTTCATCGGGATGGTAACTGTCTATTAATCCGGTTACTCGCTCAAAAATATGCTTCAATTTTAAAGCATGGTCTTCAAATTTGTCTAATTTGATTATACCAATACTTAATAAAGTAATTTTTTTTCCAATGCAGCCTACAATGCCGTAACCCATTATATTTGTACCCGGGTCAATACCCAATACAATTTTATCAAATTCACTAATTTCAACTCTTTGCAAAACAAAACAAAGATAATTAAAAACATTAATTGGAAACTATTTTATCGAATAATAAAATGGCTACTTCCCATTCTGTTGATTTTGTCTTTTTATAACTATTTTAGTAAAAATGTTCATTTTTCGTGGGCTCAATTTCAGATGCAATTAAGGAACTTGAATCCTTTGTTAATACTTGCACTTTTGTTCTTTTCTGTCCTCAATTGGTCCTTGGAGTCGATAAAATGGAGGTGGACTCTTAAGCCTATTTCTAAACTTACTTTCAAACAAGCATTTTTGTCTGTCGTGTCTGGAGTAGCAGTTTCCCAAGTTTTTCCGAACAAGACAGGTGAATACATCGGTAGATTGGCTTTTGTTGAAAATAAATACAAATGGATTGCCGCTTTACTCTCAATATGGGGGAGTGTAAGTCAGCTTTTTATGACTCTTTTGTTTGGTGTTTGGGGTATAGTTTACTTAAATTTATATCAATCTTACCAAGGAATCGTTATTGTTAGTATTCTTCTAATGGTCTTTTCGTTTGTTGTTTTTTCAAATTTGCCTTTTATTATTTCAAAGCTCCATTGGAAATGTTTAAATAAATTAAAACAATCAAGTCCATATTTTAACAAAAAAAGATTGATGGCATTGTTGACTATTTCCATGTTAAGATATATTTCCTTTGTGATTCCATATTTATTACTCGTGTATTACTTCTCAAATTCTAACCAATATTTTGTAACGATTATGGCGGCTATTTCCGTTATTTTTCTCCTACAAACGGTTGTCCCAAGTTTTTTGTTCTCGGATATTATTGCACGTATAAGTATTCCTGTTCTTGTGTTTTCAAAACTGTCAATTCCTGTATTTACCAATCAATTAGAATATTTACCGGGCTTGATTTTGTATGTGTTTAATTTGATTATACCAGCTTTGTTTGGTGTTATAGTGTTTACACTCAAAAAAATAAATGATAAGGAATGATAATTTTACTTTTTTCAATTGCCATATCACTCATTTATATTGCTTTTCTAATTTGGATTAGCCATTCTTTTTCAATTCAAAAACTTGATTTTAAAGAAAATAACTTACCGTCTTGTTCTATCTTAATTCCTTGTAGGAATGATTCAGAGTATTTGAAAGCACTCTTAGGTCAATTAAATGAACAAGTTCAATGCTTGTCGTCTCACGAAGTGATAGTGATAGATGACCATTCAGTTATTCCCCTTGTTGCTGACAAAAGCTTCTCAAACCTCAATTTAAAAGTGATATTAAACAATGGGGAAGGAAAAAAAGCAGCTTTGTTGAGCGGAATTAATATTAGTCAATATGCTATAATTATAACGTTGGATGCTGATGTCACAATTGGTGAATTTTGGTTGAAAGCAATAGTGAGTGAGTTTTCGCAAAAAGACTTAAATTTATTGTGTGGGCTAATAAGATACACCTCAAACAACTCTATTTTTCAAGAGTTTCAAAGGATGGAATCTGCTGCAATAGTTTCCATAAGTCAAGCAATGTTGAATAGCGGATTTCCTTCAACCTGTAATGGTGCAAATATGGTGTTTGATAAATCTGTATTTCATGAAATAGGGGCTTATAGGTCACACCTCAATGTAAGTTCTGGTGATGATGATTTGTTAATGCATCAGTTTGCAAAGCATAATATCAAAAAAGTAGCGTATTCTCAATCTTTAGAATCGATTGTAGAAACCTACCCTGAAACAACTATTAATGATTTTTTTTACCAAAGGATAAGATGGATGAGTAAAACGAAGTTTTATAAATTCCCTTATGTTAAATTAGTAAATAGTTTAATATTACTGAACGAATTGGTTTATTTTGTATTTCTGTCTTTGGTTTTTACAAAGTTCAACGCAATTGCTTTTTACTTTCTTTTTTTAAGATATGCTAGTGATTTGTATTTCGCTAAATCTATTCAAAAATTTAGTCCAATAAGTTATCTTAAATTGTTGATGATGCCTTTTTATTTGTTGTATGTCCCTGTATCAGTTGTTTTAAGCTTTTGGACAAAAGGGAAGTGGAAAGGCAGAGTAATTACTAAGGGTTCTTAGTTTTGTTTTCCAAACGTTGCTTTTTGCGAACAAAATACATGGTTACACTAAAAGCAAAAATCAGAAAGAAAAAATAAACTTTCCAGTTTGAAAACCCACCAATTTTAAATTGTACAGAAGTTTCAATGGCAGAGATTGCAGCTCCCAATAAATAAAAAATGATAATGATTTGTTTGGAAAGTAAAGAGTTTGATTTCATAAATATATTGCGATTATAAGGTATCTTTTTCAATTTGTATAACACCTCTTGGTTTTAAAATAGTCCATTCACTGAAGTCTTGTTTCCCTGTAAGGCCTTCTCCGGTGATTATTTCATTTTGTGTGGTTATTTTAACAAAGCTGTTGGTGTAGATTTTTTGTTGGTTTTGGTCCCAAATCAGTTTTTCCGTATTTAGTTTTTCGCCTTTTTTATTGACAACTACAACATTTTTGTAGACCTCGGTGATTTTTTTTGTTTGATAAGAAATGCCTTGTTCTGCGCTTAGATAGCTTTCTTTTTCACCATCAGGGTTGTAAAAATCAGCTTTAATTCCCTCGGGCATTTTAATAATTTCATTGCCATCATTTTTAAAACCAACTAGTTTTTTGGCAAATATGACAGCTTTTAGGTATCCTGAATCGGTGTATTTTATTGTAACATTAGTGCCTTGTTGGGTATAAATTAAAGTATCCGCTTGTAACATATTATTGACATTTTCTTTGGCATAATCAATGTTACAAGCGGATGAAATAAATAGAATTATATAAAGAATTCTATTCAAGAGCTTCTTTATTTACCACCTAAAGTTCTGATAGTAGTAGTTTCTCCTGAACATGGAATAGTGTAACTATCACCATCTTTTATACCTAAGAAGAAAGCATCTGCTTTTAAAGGGAAGAATTTTTTATGGTTTGCAATTTGTTTGTTTGCCTCAGCAGTACAACTAGGGTCAACATTTTTAGCTCTATTGAAATAATCAACCGCTAAACAAGCTGCAGCACCCATGTCAAATTTATTGCCACATCTGTTTTTGTATGCAGCCAAACCTTGAATGATAATTGCATTTCCGTTGTTAGGATTCAAAGCCAATACTTTGTTTGCATAACCACGGGCCGTTGATAAGTTAGCAATGTTGTTTTTAGCAAGTTTAAAGTATATTTCTTCTTTTTTGCTGTTATCGGTGCTCAATTCTGCTGCTTTTTCATAGTAATCATTCGCTTTTGCAGTGCTTTTTTTGCTTTCAAAATAACGAGCAAGTGATTCCGCTGCTTGTGCATTTGGTTCTAAAGCGTAACTTTTTTCTAATAATCCAATGAAGTTAGGATTGTCTTTGTATAAAGGATCAGCTTTGTAAAATTTAATTGCTTTGTTAATTAAAGCTTTGTCATCAGGATTGGCTTTTAGTTTTGGTAAAAAGATTAAATCAATGTCCTTCCCTTTAAGGAATGGTAACATCATTCTGTCAATTTTATTTAAGTACTCAGACCATTCAGCATAAGAAACAGAATCAGTTTTATTGATTTCTTTGTTTAGTTCACCTGTAGTTGACAAGTTGTCGTATAGATTAAATAAAGCTTCGTTATTAATTTGAAGTTTTCTGTGTGAGGCAATAGCTACTCTTAAATAATCTCTCAAGTAAAATTCGTTTAATTTGTCTTTTTCATTCTCATGGTAGAACTTGTATAGACTCATTATTTCAGCAGTATTGTCAGGTTTGTAACGCGACAAGCTGTAAGCCCAAATGCCTTTAACAAAAGCTTCTTCGCCAAAATATTTGATACGTGTAGGATACACCATCAAAAGAGTATCTATAAAATTCTTTTTTCTAGCAGCTAAAGCAGGGTTGTCAATAAGTTTACCCAACATTACAGGACCATTTTGATGGATACTTTTGTATGAACATGGGGCATTGTTGTAAACATATGACCACCATTTATATGCCAATTCATAATCTTTGTTTTTGAAATCCTCTTGAAACAAAGACATGTTTTTTCTTGTATCTAAAGAATCAACACCGTGTGATTTGATACATTCAGGTAACTTCATGGCTTCTTCAGTTGGCTTGTTGCTTTGAGCCGTTGCTAAAAAAGTAAAATTGCCAAGTAAAAATAAAATAAGCGCTACAATTTTCTGTTTTTCTTTCATGATATTAAAATAGATATAATTAATTAAATTTTCTTCTGTTGAACCAATTGTCTGATAAATTAAATCCTATGGTTAATCTGTATAAGTCCTCTGCTATTAATCCTTTAGTCCCTTGACCTCTCTTGATATATTCAGCACTTATATTAATCATTGATTTCATAATGACCTTTTTGCCATCCCAATATTCTTTCAACTTTGGGATACCAATACCAAAACTTATGCCATATTCATTGATGTTCGTTAAACGACCAGTATTGTCGATTAAATTTAATCCTGTGTTCATAAATCTGTATCCCATTCTGTACTCCAGATTAGCTTTTCTTTGTTTGCCAAATGATTTAACCATGTATTCTACATCTACATCAGGTCTGTATGCAAATCCAAAACTATATTGCTGACTGTTGTTGAATTTTTCGGTATAAAATGAATTGTTAAGTTGACTCAATATACTGGTGCGATAATCAAATGCAATAAGCCATTTGTTTTTAACTGTCACACTAAAACCAGCACTGTAAGTCAATGGAGTAGGTATTTTGGATCTTTCGTCTTGTTTGTTCAAAATAGTGTCAGTTGGTAATCGGCTGTCCAACAAAGAACTCGACAAAATGGTGCGATACAGAGTGGAATTCAATTGTGATTCATTTTCCAATGTACCGCCTATAACAAAGCGAATAGGGGTTCTTTTTGTTTCCACAATTTTGCCTGTAGAATCTTTAATATGCCTTACAATAGTGTCTTTGTTTCTGTCGTATTGGAACCCTAAATTGAAAACAAAACCTCTTAGTTGATTCGATTGGTCGTCAAAAATGATTCTTGAAACCAATGAATCTCTTAAACCATAAGATTTATAAGATACTTTTTGACCAAAAATATAAGAAGAGGTTAGTCCCAATGATAAATTAGGGGTGATATTAATTGCATTCATCCAAAAAGCTCTACTCAAACCACCTTTTACAGAATAGGTGTTCACTACAGTGCCATAACTAGTGTCTTTCACCCTGAAATAGTCGGAGTTAAAATTTGTGTATGGGTTTATTCCTATTGCAGATGTCCATATAGAACGGTATGTTTTGTATAACTTGGTTTGATTGATAGAGTCCTTTTTTAATTCTTGTTTTCTTAGAACGGGAAAGCCCAAAAGGAAATAATTAAAGTTGCCATTAAAAGATGTTTTTTGAGCCGTTTCATTGTAGATTTTACCGTAATCGCCACGGAATCCAAAATCTAAAATAACATTTTGAATGCTTCCCAATGAAGCCGCGTTGTCATAAGAGATTGATCTTTTATTCCTAATGCCATTCATAACCCCTCCCAAACTTCTGTTGTATGCGTTCATAAATGGTTCAGACTCACCTAATCCTCGTGCCGAATACGGAGAAAGTGTGTTTTGGGAAAATAAACTGTTTGTAATGAACAATAAACAGATATTAATGATTAATATTTTTTTCATTTAAAATTAAAAGATGGCAGAGACCATGTAATACAAAATTTGGGTCGGCAAATATCTTGTTTTTTTGTGTGATGTCCAAATGTTGAATGTCTCCTCCGGTTAAAACGATTTGTAGGTTCGAATATTGTTGTTGATAATAGTTAATATAACCTTCTATTTCGAATTTTAGTCCCAATTTACCGCCATTTGACAATGCATTTTGAGTGCAGTTACCCATAAGTTCAGAGTATGAATTAATCTCAACCAAAGGTAGTTTAGAGGTAAATTCATGCATGGCTTTGTATCGCATATTTAATCCAGGTGAAATATTGCCTCCTCTATATTCTCCTTTTTCGTTAATAAAATCAATGGTCAAGCAAGTTCCCAAATCGAATATTAATACATTGGATTGGGGAAACAAAGAGACTGCGGCAGCGAGGGCTGCAATTCTATCAGTGCCCAATGTGTTAGGCGTTTGATAAAGGTTTACAAATGGAAGATTGAATTGTGTATTAAGGTTTAAGTATGACCGAGTTTTATCGGTGATTTCAATGTCGGATCCACTGTTTGAAATTAACACAGAGTTAACAGAAAATTCATTAAATAATAACTCACACTCTTCCATATTCATAACCGTGGCAGACTTAATCAATTCATTTGTTGAATTGAAAATGCCGACTTTCAAACGTGTATTACCTTTGTCTATTACCCCTCTGTTCATATAATTTGTTTAATTTCACCATGGTTAAATGCTTTGATTTGGTCATTTATTAAGACTAACAATCTTCCAAATTCATCGCAATTTACAATTGTGCCCTTAATTATTTCATTGTTTATGGTAAATTCTTCAGTTTGATTATAGCCAAGAAGAGATTTGGTAAACTGATTTTCAATTGCCAATGATTGAAAATGGAGTAAATTGAATTCAAAGATTTCGATAAATTCTTGAAAAAAACGAATTCTATCTTGTTCCTTTTCGCAAATTTGAAACAATGAAGTTGCATTAATATTGTCATTATTCGTGAACTTTTGATTCACATTTATACCAATACCAATCACAGAATAATTGATTTTATTGCCCAAAAAATTATTTTCAATCAAAATGCCGGCTATTTTCTTTTGTTTAAAATACAGGTCATTAGGCCATTTTATTTTTATAAAAGGGGAGTTGTTCAAACTTTTTTG
Organism: Bacteroidia bacterium; assembly: GCA_040403495.1. Classification (GTDB taxonomy): domain Bacteria; phylum Bacteroidota; class Bacteroidia; order NS11-12g; family UBA955; genus JABMMZ01. Next base: position 6,531 of record JBBAKM010000019.1, on the reverse strand, counting down.
TAGCGATTGAAAAAGACTATAAGCTGTAATTTTATTTAAAAGAAAAGGATTTAAAAGAGTGGTTTGTTGATTCAGGACAATTGAAAACATTAGGTTCTTGTTGGGTTCGCTTTCCCAAATATTACTTTGTTGCCCTCGTCCGTTTGTTTGAAAGTCTGTAATAAATATGCTGCCATTTTCACAACTGTTATTTTTTATCCAATCAAGGGCTGCGGTGTTAGTAGAATCAATACATTTAAAATAAATAATATTTTGACCAATAAATTGGGTATTTGGTTTTATTTTTGCGAACTGATTCAAAGAATACAAAATTAAAGGAAACCATTTAATGCCCAAAAAGAAAATAATAAGTAAAGTTGATTTAAAAGATGCCATCATAAAAGGCATGCAAGAAAAAAAAGGAAATCAAATCAAAGTTTTAGATTTAAGAAAATTAAAGTCATCAATGGCTGATTTTTTTATAATTTGTCATGCTAGTAGTGATAAACAAGTTTCTGCTATAGCCGATAGTGTTGAGGAGTTTAGCCGTAAATTAGCTGACGAAAAACCATTGCACATTGAAGGTTTTGAATCTGCTGAATGGATTTTGATGGATTATTTTGATATTGTCGTTCACATTTTTCAAGAAGAAAAAAGAGAATTTTACGCAATAGAAGAACTTTGGGGTGATGCTGAAATAACAGTTATTAAAGATTAATATTTGTCACAAACGACAAAGTGCCAAGTTTTTCTCCCTCTAATTGTAATTGAATATAGGTTTTTTTTAGTTCCTTTATTTCCTTTTCAAACCCCTCTCTGGGAGGAACCCTAAAGGGGATTTTAGAAATTTGTATTTCCACAATTTTAAAAGCAGAGAATTGTTTCCAACCAAACGGCTTTAACGAATGACTTTCTCCAATAATTTGGAAGCAAATGAGTGTATCAAATAAATTTTTGTTTATTCCAAAAGCATAGGGTTCAACGACGCATTTTTCACCATCGTATATAAATTCCAAGCACTTTTGGTTTTCAATAGACTCAATAATTAGTTTATTCATTTGTTACAATAGGTTGATTTAGTTGGTTGTAATAAAATTCGAATTAACAAATAATATGTTAGATTACAATACTTTAATTAGTTTATTTATAAGTTTTTTGTTTTAGTGACTAGCACTTGAAGAGCTGTCTAAGTAATTGAAATTTGATTTTTCAAACTCAATAGATTGATTTTTTACTCTGTATTTTGCAATTATTTCGCTCAATCCTAGGATTGAAAATGCAGTAAGAAAAGCAATAAGAATGATAATAGTGTTTGATTTCATAATATTGTAATTGATAATGTGTACTTAAATTCAGTGTTAAAACCAACCTAATGTTAATTTAGAAAGCAGAGACTTTTTCTTCATTTTATACTCAGAATTATTCATTTGATTTTTGAAATATCTTTGTAGATATCGACTTAGTCCTTTTCCTGATAATGCCAATGACTTCAAATTTTCAACGTGTTCTATGCCCTCTGATTCATAGGTGTAAACGATAGGAGCATCCCACTTTTTGAATTTTATAATGATTTTGTCATCTTCAATTTTGAAATGAGTAATGTCTGATTGTCCTGTTTGATTAGAATAGTTTTGCATTGTTTCTCTCGAATGGTTTACATGTTAATGCTAATTATATTTGAAACAAATAAAGAAGGTTTTCATAGTTTTAGTTTCTTTAGTGTTTATAGATTGAGTTTTAAGTATCTTTTTTTCCCTAAGAATTACAGTTGTAGTTTAGTAAGTTACAACTGTATATTCTTAAAGGTCAAGTTTGTCATAGTTTTATTATTAATGATACAAAGCTACCATCAACAATGTTATTAAAGAAATTTTTTGTTTTTTTTGCCTAAAAATGATACTTTAGTAATCCTTTAAATACAAATGCTATGGGTACTAAAGTACTGTTTTTGAATGTATTTTTTGCTTATTGCAATAAAGTTAAACTTAATTAACCCGTTCTTAGATGGTGAAGATTTGGTTTCGAATTGCAAAAACTACAATTCCAATGACACTATTTGTGTCTAACTTTTTCATTATGCGGTAACGGTGGTTTTTGACTGTTTGTTCTGAGATAAATAGCTTTTCAGCAATTTCATTTGCAGATAACTGTTGACACAATAATTTAATGATTTCTATTTCCCTTTCTGTTAAGTGATAGTCGTTTTCTGATTTAGGGGTATTGTAAATCAAATGTTTTGCATAAACATCATACACATCTTTACTTAAATATAAATCGCCATCAATAACCTTTTCTATGGCATTAATAAGTTCTTGCTTGTCTGTATTTTTGAGTAAATAGGCGCTTATTCCCATCTCTATCAATTCTATAACTTTTGAGTTATATTGATGTGAAGTAAGAATGATGATTTTAACTTCAGGGTGTTTTTCTTTTATTATTTTAGAGGTTTCTATACCATTTAATTCAGGCATTTCAATATCCAAAAACACAATGTCATATTGCTTGCTTTCAATTTTTTCAAGTGCAATTTTGCCATTCTCAGCTTCATCAACCCCATTTGTCAAATTTGTTTTATTTAAAATTTCAACAATAGCCTCTCTATAAATGGTATGGTCTTCAACAACCAAGATGGAATATAACTGATTGCTCATGGGTTTATTGGATTGCGAATTGAAATATTAATTTGAAATTCATTGTCGGTATTTAACTTAAAATCAGCATTGAGTATTTTTAATCTAGATACAATGTTTTTAATACCAATGCCATCCTTTTCAAAAATGTCTTCTTCTATACCAATACCATTGTCCAGGTAATTGAAATAAAGTGTTTTTTTTGATTCATTGTATTTAAGCTGAACCTCTATCTTATTGGCTTTACTGTGTTTGCTAGTATTTTGGATCAATTCCATTAGTATGTAAAATAAATGGAATTTTACGATTTCATTGAATTTTAAATGTTCTATTTCAGAAGTGAATTTTATCTGAATTTCAGGTGTTTGAGCATTGATTATATAATCTTTAAATACAAAATGTAAGTTATTTAATTTCAAATTAGTAGGCATTAAATTGTGTGAAATTTGCCTAATTCTAACCACAGCTTGGTTTATATCATCTCTAATCCTCGTTTTGATAGAACCAAATTCATCATCATTACACTGAATTGTATCAAGTTTTAAATTAATAGCTGACAATTGAGGATTTAACGAGTCATGTAAATCTCTGGATAATCTCTCCCTTTCGTTAAGTTGCCCAATTAACAAATTATTTAAAGCTTCATAATGCTTAATTTTTAGATTTTTGTTGTAACGATAAATAAGAATAAAAAAGAAAAATGCTAGTAAAAGTAGAACAAAACTAAAAACCAAGATAAGATTTAAGATTAGTTGAGATTCTGTTTGCATAAAAAAGAAAACGAATATAAGACATTACAAATAATATTTCCAATAGTATTTAAAATTAAAAAAGTAATATAGAAACTTTCACTATCAACTGATTTAATTTCAGAGATGGGAAAAACAGAAACATAAAAAGTAATTATAAAATACATTAATCGAGCAGAAAAAATCCAAAAAATTGAATTATTCAGGGGGCTGTAATTGAAGTTTTCAAACAATCCAAGTAATACAATGAGTGCTTGTATAATGAAGCCTGAATAAATTACAATGAAAATAACGGAATCGTAGTAGTCATTAACATTTGTGAAAATTGGTATCGAAATTAATACAATACTTAATGAGGTTAAAAAAAGATTGAATTGAGTAATAAATCGTTTTTGAGTATGAAAACGATAAAGAAACCAAGAATAAAAAGTAAATTCAAAAATGAGAAATAACTTAAAAGACCAAATGTTGTTGATGCCGTTAAGCCCAGTAATAACCGAAATTGATTCAAATAAACAAGAAACTACAATAAAAAGAAAAAAAAAGGATTGCTGTAAATCAAGTCTATTGTATTTGATAATTCCTGTAATTAAAGGAATTAACATAGAAATACTAGACAATAAAATGACAAACATCCATTAAGAGTTTAACATATTTAAATTACTGCAAATATTAGGACATTTTATGCCATGTTCTGCAATAATCCCATTTTCCATGTCGTCGCCATTTGCATCAGTTCCCACAATAACCATAGTAGGTTCGTTGTTTGCCTCTTGGGCATAGTAGATTCTAATTCCGACACAATTGGGTTGATTTAATATGGATTGTATAGAAGTTTTTCCATAATACAAAGCTATTGTGGAACCAGCTGGATGGTTGTTTCTGAAATTTGCTGTTAATTCTGCTGCATCGTGCAAGCTGATTTGGTGATTTTCATTTCCTGTTAATGGCATGTTATAATTTTTAAATTGTTTAAGTTGCAATTTTAATTAAATAGTACTTTATAAACAAATTGATTCATGTTAGTGAAGTGCTTAATTTTTGATTTAATATTAATATTTTAAAGTTCTAAGGATGTTTTTTGTTTTTAATTATATGATATTAAGTGTGTTGTATTTATTTTTCATTTTACAGGTACATAATAATGTGCTTTGTTTATTCCTGTTATTAAGAAATGGGGTTGAGTGAAATTATACATAACTTTGCAAATTAGATTAATAAAAATTGAATTTTACAGATTTTAACTTCGAGTCCTCCTTACAAAGTAGTATTGAAAGCATGGGTTTTGTCAATGCAACTCCCATACAAGAACAAGCCATTCCTCTTATTTTACAAGGAAAGGATTTGATAGCATGTGCTCAAACAGGAACTGGAAAAACTGCCGCCTTCTTGTTGCCTATTTTAAATAGACTGACCCAAGAACCCTCCGATCATACAGATACTTTAATTGTAGTTCCTACAAGGGAACTTGCCATACAAATAGATACCGCACTCCAAGGGCTTACTTATTTTTCGGGAATTAGTTCCATGGCTATATACGGTGGCAATGATGGAACCGCTTTTCAAAATGAGAAAAAAGCATTTGTGGAAGGTACTAATATTATAATAGCAACTCCAGGCCGATTAATAGCACACCTTAATATGGGTTATGTTAAGTTTCCCTTTTTGAAACATTTTATACTAGATGAAGCCGATAGGATGTTGGACATGGGTTTTATAGATGATTTATTTAAAATCATCAAGTTTTTGCCATCTAAAAGACAAACATTAATGTTTTCAGCAACAATGGCACCCAAAATTAGAGAGTTTGCTAAAAAAATGCTTACCAATCCTGCCGAAATCAGTTTGTCTATTTCCAAACCAGCAGCAGGAATTACTCAAAGTGCCTATTTGGTTTTCAATAATCAAAAAAATAAATTGATTAAACATATCCTTAAGCAGAAAACATATCACAGTGTTATAGTGTTTGCAAGTACCAAACAAATGGTTAAAGTGCTTGAACAAGAATTGCAAAAAGATGGTTTGAAAGTAAAATCAATACATTCCGACCTAGAGCAAAATCAAAGAGAAGAAGTATTAAGGCTTTTCAAAAACAAACAAATTCAAGTATTAGTGGCTACCGATATTCTTTCTAGAGGGATTGACATAGATGACATTGGTTTAGTTATAAATTATGACATTCCCAATGAACCTGCAGATTATGTCCATAGAGTAGGTAGAACAGCTAGGGCAGAATCAAAAGGAGAGGCTATTACATTTATCAATGAGACCAAACAATATCTATTTGCAAACATAGAATCAATGATAGGCTATTCTGTAAATAAAGTTGAATTACCTGAATCATGGGGTAGTCGTCCTTTGTATCAACCCGAAAAGCCCGATTCAAACTTAAAGGATAAAAAACAAAGGCATCAAAAGCACAGAAATTAAAAGATAAAACAGTGTTTAATTAAAGGCTTATTATATACGTATATATATAGGAGTAATAAATGACTCAAAAATTAATGCCATTAATCACTTACTTTTATAAGGTGGGAGGGATGAAATCTTATTTTTCAGAACTCAATTTACCAATCATACAACTTGCATAACTTTTAAGTTGAAGTAATAAACCATTTTCTTCGGTTGCTTCAGGGTAACCAATCGCCTTTAATTGGGCAGGTATAGTATTTCGATTTTCAATACCTTGGTGAATAATAGTGATAGTGTGAGTGTCCAAATCAACATTAATTGAATCAATTCCACGCAATTCATTCAATTTGTTTTTAATAGAAGAGGCACAACCACCACATTTGAGGTTAGCAACAATAATATTTTCAGTCATAATAGTGTCAAAATTACCCATTAAATCCATTATTATCTATGATGACGGTCACATTTGGATATGAAATCGAATATTTTTACATAATTGTTAGCTTAAAAAGTAATTTTTTTCATTTTTTTTCAGCGTTAAAATTGTAAGTTAGAATGAGTGATAGCAAGGGATATAGATTGTTTAAATAGTTGAAAAAAGATAAAAAAATGTGAGATTCAAAAAATAAGCAAGAATTAATTTGGAAAGTATAGAAAAGGTGTTACTTTTGCACCCCGTTCTGAGAGAGATTGTTGAGTTGCTAGAGAGTTAGAAAAAAATAAATAATTTTATTTTGTTTTTAATAAAATAAGCATTACTT
>JBBAKM010000018.1:0-59701 GCA_040403495.1 Bacteroidia bacterium | reverse complement strand
CAATCAATAACTTTAAATCTTAAAGCCTATTTCAATAATTTGGAATAGGTTTTTTTTTTATGACTTATTATTTTTTAAATGTGAATAAACTTTCATTAATTAATAATTAGCAAATGTACACTATCATTTACATGATGAATTTAGGTATAACATGTAAGTGAAAAAGATTCTTAATTGTTTGTGCATAACTCTAACGAAAACATTGTATTAAACTAGCATTGTGTCCTGTAGGATACTCGATTAAAAAGGTCAATTAGATATGTTTGCATTTAACTCATAAAAACTAAACTAATTATTTTATTTACTAGATGAATTTACAAGAAAAAATAGGTTTAAGAATAGCTGAATTAAGAAAAGAAAAACAAATTACACAACAACAATTAGCAGATGAAGTAAATATAGAAAGAACTTATTTGGCTCATGTTGAAAGAGGTAGTAAAAATATTACTGTAAATACGTTAGATAAGTTTTTTATTGTCTTTAATTTAAAACCAAGTGATTTTTTTGATTCAGCTATTTTCAAATGAAAATTAGATAATATAATTTTTAAATAAAAATTCTTACATAACAATATTATTAAATAAATAAACTTTAAAAAATGAACATAGAAAATGTTAGACAATTCATCAAAGATAAAGCGGCACAGTTCGGTGCCAAAACTGACAATGAATTTAATAAACCTTATGTTGAACGAAACAATACTGGACAAGAAGCTTTAAAAGACAACGGAGCATATTTTGGTTTTATACATCCAGAAGAAGAAGCTTCGGGTCCATTCCATGATTTTTCATTAACGATATTTCCAAACGACCAAGACAAGCCTTGGTTAGTTTGTTTGGGTATTGGTTCTAGTGGTTTTAAAAATGACTATGAACTCGCAACTTACCCAGGACTTAGAAGATTATTCTCAAAGCTTATTGACGAAAAAGGGTTTTGTAAATCGGACTTTTCTGACATAGAAACAAGTTTACCAAAGTCCATCACTGGCAGCCCAGATTTACAGCATATAAAAAACACAATAAAGACTTACACTAAAGTTTTACCGGCTTGCCAAATTGTTGATGATCCGGAAAGCGAAGAAGGCAAAAATATAATTGCTGCATTTGTAGCTAGTTATGCAAAACTTAGAGATTGGGCAACAAACTCCAACCATCGTAATGCAATTTCAGAATCCTTAAAGCCTTTCTTAAAGGCAGATGGAATTGATGAAACAGAAGAAATAAAAAATCTTTTGAACGAAAGAAAATATATTGTACTTCAAGGTCCTCCTGGGACTGGGAAAACAAGAACAGCAAAAGAAGTTGCAGAAAAAACTAAAGCAAAAACATTTTTCACCCAGTTCCACGCAGAGACAAGTTTTTCGGATTTTATTTTTGGAATTCGCCCCGATTTAAACAATAAAGAACTAAGCTACAAAGAAAATTTGGGTAGTTTTACTGAGGCTTTGAAGTATGCAAAAGAACACGAGAATGAAAAAGTCCTTTTGATAATTGATGAAATAAACAGAGCAAATCTTTCTAATGTTTTAGGCCCCATTTTCTATTTGTTTGAACATAAAATGGACAAATCGAATGTTGAAATTGAGATTTCCCCGGGTTTCAATGTCAACAAACTGCCTGATAATTTTTCTGTAATTGCTACTATGAACACTGCCGACAGAAGTTTGGCAGTTGTTGACTTTGCTTTACGTAGACGTTTTGCTTGGTACACATTAAAACCTAAGGCAATTATTTCAAAACAATTCTTCAAGGATGATTTTGTAAGAATTCAAGAAATATTCGACTGGTATGCCTCAAGTAATGAATTGTCATTGCAACCAGGACAAGGTTACTTTTTTGCAGACAGCGAAGAGGAAATGACAAACCGTATCCGGTACGAAATTTTTCCATTGATAAAAGAATATTTACAAGAAGGGTTGCTAAAGAATGCAAAAGAAGAATTCAATAAATACTTTTTTGACAAATTAAAGACTTCACTTTTTGAATGATTGAAATAAAATCTATTGATGTATTTGAAGAAGTCCCTTGCCTAACTGAACAATCGAGACAGTTAAGTGGAGTTGCATTACAAAAAAAATGGTTTAAATCGGCAGACAAAAGAATTATTGGCCAGTACCTTCAAAAGTTTATCGATTATAACTCATCACAATTCAAGTTCATAGGCGTACAGCCATTTATTATTGGCTCAGACCAAAATACCTCATTATCATTTCGTTCTTCCAGCTTCATTGGGGCTATTCCTCTAAGAGCATCTGACACAGGAAAGCAAATAGGTGATTTTGTTGTAATGCCAAGGTTTACTGGTCGTGACCGTTTTGAAGATTACATTGAAGTTCTGAATTTGCTTGGAACAGAAATAAGCCCGGAAGTTATTGATAGCTTGCCTCTCGCTTCTGGAAAAAACTTTCGACCACCGTTATATTTAGAAGCGGTGAAATTTATTGCTTCTCTTGAAACATTACTTTTAAGACCTTGGCGTAAGTTTGACAATATCGAAAAAATATCTATCCAACCTTCTGGACAAATCAATTGGAACAAATTTATCAACAACGAATACAAAATTGAAAATCGTTTAAAATTCCCAACCCGAAAAAATATTTTAAGCGATTACCATAGCGAATATGCCGAAATACGATATGTATTTGACATTTGTAAAAATGAATTACTTTCTTCTAATACTCCACAAAGAATAAAAAACACAATTCGTGAAAAGCTTAGTTTTATTGAAGAAAAGTTGTATCATCATAAACCTAAAGCGACAAATTATATTGTTGCCAAATCTTCTGACAGTCCAACAGTAAAAACGTGTAAAGAACAAGCTAATAAAATTCTTAACTTTAATTTGGTTGACAGCACGGCTTGGAGAGTAGACTTCTCAGATGTTTTTGAAAAATTTGTACAACATATTTTCAAATCAGTTGCTAAAGAAACGGGAGGGAAATTATTTGCTAATTTCAAATTCCACTCACGAACATCTAAGCATTATTCGTGGGAACTAAAACACATTGAACCAGACGCTATATATCAAAAGGAAAACCTTTTAGTATTCATAGACGCCAAGTATAAATCAAATCTTTACAACAAGTACGACAAAAGCGAAACTCTGAAAGATGACCACAGGCATGATTTACATCAAATTATGGCCTATTCATCTTTTAGCATGACAAACCTAAAATTTGGTTTTCTTTGTTATCCATCAGACCAATTAGAATTAAAAACAATAAAATATAAGAACGGAATTAATGAAATTTCAAACACGGTTTCAATTATTGGAATTCCGTTAAAAAAAGGCAGTATAGTTGAAGCTAAAAAACTACTTACTAATGAATTAATTAAAATTAATAACATTTAAGATTTCAATTTTCATTTTCTTTCTTAACTCACACTCTCCATTCCCCTTTTATTCAAGAATACTTGGATGAGGTAGGCGAGAAGCATTAAAAGGAGGGTGCCAATGAGGTTGAGCCACAAAAAGGCACTCAATTCATTGATCCACGCATAAATGACAAAACATTCTGTCACTATGGCTGCCCAAAATACCGCTATACTGCCTACTTTTTTGAGGTAAAAGGCCACTAAGAAAATGCCCAAAATGGTGCCGTAAAACAAAGAACCTAATATATTAACAGCCTCAATCAGGTTGCCCAATTTTTGAGCAAACAAGGCGACAATGATGCAAAAAACACCCCATAACAAGGTGCTTATTCTGGAAACAGTGAGGTAATGTCTGTCGTTTTTCTCTGTCTTTTGGTGCCTTTTATAAAAATCTATGACCGTGGTGGAGGCCAATGAGTTGAGCCCACTGGCAGTGGAACCCATGGAGGCCAAAAAGATAATGGCTATAAGTAAACCCACCACACCATGTGGCAAGTACTTGGTGACGAATATTAGAAAAACAAAATTAGTGTCGTTGGTGTCCGCCTTTTCGTTGTTTTTTAGCATCAGGTCGGTTCCTTTTTTCTTAATGTCTAAACATTGTTTTTCGGCATTTTGTAGCGCTGTTTGTGCTTTGTCTATTTGAATTTGGTCTTCCGTTTTAAGTGCAGACACTAAGTTAAGCACATCTTTGCCTTTGGCTTCATTAGCCGCTTTGTATTGTTCTTCTATGCTTACAAATTCGGCAGCATAATTGCTTTTTTTAATGGTATTGATTTCATACTGATTGAAAAAAATGGGAGGCGTGTTAAATTGGTAAAACACAAACACCAAAACCCCGATAAAGAGAATGAAAAACTGCATTGGGATTTTGATTAGCGCATTCATCAACAAACCAATTCTACTTTGCTGTATGGAACTGCCGGTCAGGTATCGTCCCACTTGCGACTGATCGGTCCCGAAATAGGAGAGTTGCAAAAAGAAACCGCCAATTAAGCCCGACCATAAGTTGTATTTATTGTCCACATCAAAAGTCGTATCTATGGCATTCAAACGGTCCATTTTTCCGGCAATTTGTAGCGCTTCCCCAAAACTGACGTTTATTTTGAGCAAATCGATAATGATAAAAGTCGCGATAATTAATCCCCCGAAAATAATGCTCATTTGCAACATTTGGGTATAAGAAACCGCTTTGGTGCCGCCATAAACGGTGTAAGTAATCACCAAAATACCATTGATGATAATGGTGGTAAACAGGTCGATGTTCAGGATGGTTGACAGCACAATAGCAGGTGCGTAAATGGTTATTCCGGTTGACAAGCCTCGTTGTAACAAGAACAAGAAAGCGGTTAAACTTCGGGTTTTGGTGTCAAACCTTTTTTCCAAATACTCATAAGCTGTGTAAACATTCAAACGGTGGAAAATTGGAATAAAAGTCACGCACAGCACAATCATGGCGAGGGGCAAACCAAAGTAAAACTGCACAAATCGCAATCCATCGCTAAAACCCTGTCCGGGTGCAGACAAGAACGTAATGGCACTGGCTTGAGTGGCCATCACAGAAAAGCCCACTTGATACCAAGGCAATTGTTTGTCTGCCAGCAAGTACCCTTGAATGTTTTGGGCATTCCTGCTTTTCCACATACCGTAAAAAACGATAAAAGAAAGCGTTAAACCAGTGACTAACCAATCCAGTTCACTCATTCGTAATATTGGGTAAGTAAATACATGAGTATAATATTAAGTAACAAAGATAAAATGACCAAAAGGTATCTTATAAGCCATTTTCTTTCAGGATTATTCGGCGCTGTTGTCATTGTTTTTTAAGCTTAATAGGTTAACAAATAGTTTCATAGCCCCTTCATTTCCCTCAGGCAACTGTCTGAAAAAGGCAAGTCCGGTATAGATGAAATGCCCTTTGCCATATTGACCCACAATAAGGCTTCCCAATAATTCCGCTTCATCGGGGTCGTTCATAGCAAGCAAATCTGTGTAGTTTTTGTCGTATTGCTGTGCAAAGTAGATGCCTCTTTCTTGAACCCAAGCATCAAAATCTTTTTCAGTGATGGGATTAGGTTCATTAAAGGCCGGATGTTGACTTTGTAAAAACCTAACAGGCGAATTTTCATCAGTGACACGGTTTCTTGAAATGTCAAAAGGATAGGGGCCAATGTTGTTTTGCACCGGTCCCACTCTGGAATTGGTATTGTATTGAACCAAAACATTGCCACCGTTTTTAATGTATAAGTTGAGTTTGTCTTTTGCTAAGTTGATGCTAGGATGAATGTTTAAAGCACGAACTCCAAAAACGATAGCGGAAAAGGACGATAAGTTGGTTTCGTTCAATTGTTCAGGGGTTAAAAAAGTGATGTTATACCCTAGTTGTTTCAAAGATTCGGCAACATCATCGCCCGAACCTTCCACATAAGCAATATTCAATTGAGCGGTTTTTACACTGAGGAAACACAGTTTTATTTCGGCTTTTTCAAGAAGTAGTTGAGGGGGAATGTGGTCATACTCAATTCTGTTGAGGATGTGCTGAAAAGTATTCGATTCACCACTGCTAATGTAGGGTTCCAAAAGACTGCAATCGTGTTTTTGTTGTGCTTTTACAAACACATCAAACGTGTATTCTTCGCCTTTTTTCAAATTTTTAAACTCCGGATTTAGAATTTCTATTTTCACATACTCATTGGGTTTAAAATGGAGCTTGCCACTCACTTGGTCTTTGATAGCTTTGATAGTTAGTTTAAAAAGCTTTTCATTGATGTTGTTAATCACAATTTTGGAATTGAACGGCATAAACACAATTTCGGGAAGTACTTCTATGGGTTTGTGTTCTTCGCCCTTAGTAGGGTCGGTATTTTTGTAAAAAACAGGAACCGAGTAAGTGAATTTTTCGCCATCAACAGTCAACAACACAGAAACCATAAAAGGAGGTTTGTTTTCTGCCAACAAAAGCAAGGAGTCCTTTTGGATGTTAAAAACATTGTTTTGAGGCGCAGATGAAAGCCAATAGGGATTGGTGAATGGAAAAGATTTAGGAACAATAAAAGTCCTTTTCAGTTGGACCATTTCATTGTTGTTTAATTTTTTGTCAATAGCAGTATCAGACCCGTCGGGGTAAGTAACAGAAAGTAGGTTAACTTTGGCTTGGTTTCTAAGAATTACTTGGGTGTTAAGCGCGATTTTTTGTGACGGGCTGGTGGTATTGACAGTCGTACTAGTTTCAATAAACAGACCCAAGCAAGCTTTGATGATTCCGTCCAATTGGTTTAATTTAGGACTGACCCAGTGTTTGTTTTGGGGAGTATTAAGGGCATACAGTAATTTTCTGATTTTTAACAATGCAGGAATATTATTAGCAGGTTCATTGTAATTGAACGTTTGAATCAGTTGACTAATTGCTTTTTGGACAGTGGCACCATTTTCAAAGCGTTTATAGGAGGTTTCTATGTTATCGAACAATTCTTTTTGTGCAGAATCGCCTTTCATCAATTTGAAATACTCCAAGGATTGACCACGTTGTTTGGCCGACCCAAACCCTTGACTTTTGTGCATGGTTCTACTATCGGCAGCTATTTCACCATAACTTTTTCCCAACAGAGGATTGTAGCCACCCACATCAATTTTAAGTTGATTGGGGTTTGTGGTATTAATCGTTCCAAAATTGAAAGTGTTCCAGTACATGCGTTTGCATTTCCAAGTTTGGGTGGTTTTGAGCTGTTCCTTGTAAGCTTCGGGATTAGCGGCAAGGTCAAACGCTTCCATAGCCAATAGGGCAGAGGCAGTGTGGTGTCCGTGTCCACCTTCGCCTGTGGTAGGGAAACGGCAAATAATAACATCAGGTTTAAATTGTCTGATAATCCACACCATGTCTTTGAGAAGGCTGTCTTTGTTCCAAAATTGCAGGGTTTCTTTAGGTGATTTAGAATAGCCAAAATCGTAAGCACGGGTAAAATATTGTTCAGCGCCATCGGTTTTGCGGGCTGCTATAAGTTCTTGAGTACGGATTATGCCGAGAGAAGTGCCTTTTTGATTGCCAATTAAATTTTGTCCACCATCGCCACGGGTTAGGGAAAGGTAAGCGGTTCTGTAATGTTTGTCATTGGCGAGGTAACTGAGTAGTCGCGTGTTTTCATCATCGGGGTGTGCAGCTATGTATAGCACGTTTCCAACAGTGTTAAGCGACTGTAATTGATGAACAATATGAGCACTGTGTGGGGTAGAATTGGGTTGTGCTTGTAGGCACAAAATGGATAAAAAAAAGACAAAAACAAGTGTAATTTCCTTCAATTGATTCATGATTAGAGACTTTTTCGAAAAAATTAAAAACATTCCTGCAATTTACTTCATCCTTCAAATAAATTCAAATTATTACATTAAAAACATTCAAACTAATTGAAAAAAGTTAGATTTGTACTAAATGTTTAATATTCCATTGCCTTTTAATAAGTTAGAGACCAAATTTTTAATGATTTTTGGGGCTTTGCTGATGTTCACATATTTTCCTTTTGTAAACACACAAAATTTCAGTTTTGATGATTATTTTTTGTTTTTTAATAAAATTGAAGGAGACCGAACAATAAGATTTTCCATAAAGAGTGGCAGATGGTTTGGAATTTTCATGTATTCTGTTTTTAATCAATTATTAGGAGATGGAGGTTTTAAGGGGATAATATTTGCTTACTTTTCAGTGTTTGTTCAGTTTCTATTTACAGGAATTGTGATAGTTAGGGTGTTTAAATTAGACGCAAGTAAAACAAGTATTGCATTACTGGTTTCAATGGGTTTTATACATTTGTTTAATGCCGAAATAATGACATTTAAATTTGGTTTACTTGTCAACGCAGGTTTTAGTTTCTTGTATTTATTTGCCTTTGGTGGTTGGTATTTGTTACGCAAAAGTGCCAAGTATTTTGCAATCGGAGTACTTTTTATTGTGTTGGCTTTGGCGTCTTATCAAATTGTCATTAATCAATTGATAGTGCTAAGTTTATTGTTAATTGTCTTTGAGTTTTTAGAATTCATCATTCAAAATAAAAAAGTAGGTTTTACATTTATTAAGCAATCAAATGGTCTTTTAAAATTGGCAGGCATAATTACAGCGGTTGTTGTTTATGTAATGGTCAATAAATTAGTTATGGCATTGATAGGCACAAATGCATTAAGTCGTTCTCAATTAATTCAATGGGCCGATATTCCTGAAAGATTAAATCAAGTAGTGGTTTTGTATGATTCCATTCTGTTGAATCAAGACAGTTATTTAGTGCCGTTTGCAACTAAAATACTCACATTGCTTTTTATGGGATTGGGTATTTTTACAATGGGTTTAAATTCATTTAATGAAACTAAAGGATATTTGAATAAAGTAATGGCATTCGTTTTTTGTTTGATAATTTCAGTTTTGATGATAATTAGCAGTAATTTTATCAGTTTGTTTATACAAGAATGGTGGCCAACACCAAGAATGTTTTCAGGATTTGGGTTTATGGTCATGGGTTTTGGATTAATCGTTATTAAATTTTCTAACATTAAGATTACTAAATTCATTACTTTTTCGCTTGGGTTATTACTTGTTTTTTCGCACAGTAATATAACTCATTGTATAGCTGCAGATCAAAGTTATAGAAACTTGGTTGACCGTAATAAAGCCCAATTAATTATGTCAAAAGTAATTCAGATTGACAGTTTTGAAAGCAAGAAAATTTACATTCATCAATCAGAAGATTGTTGGAAAGACAATGTCAATATCAAATACAAAATAGGGGACTTGAATTTATCCTCTTTTTGCACATCGTGGTCCAAGTATCATTTACTAGAATACGTGTCAGGAATCAAACTAATAAAAACAACAAACGAAGAAAATGCAAGACTTTCAGAAAAGGTAAAGAATGAAGCAGGATTGTACCAAAGATGGCCTATCAAAGGAAGTATTCAAAGATTTGAAGACTTTATCATTATACTTCCTTAGAAAATACCCTTTTAATTTCTTGTTTGATAAACGTTTCATTGTGGAATGCGTCAACGAAAGCAGGGCCATTTTTCCCTAATTGGATTAGTTCATCGTATTTTTCCAAAAGGATATGTGCAATATTATTCACATCATCTACAGCTTGTTTAACGTCATATAACATACCTGCATTTCCATTGATAACGATTTCATTAAAACCAACAATATTAGCGGCAATAATTGGCAGTTTAATTTGAGCACATTCAATTCCCACCAAAGGATATCCTTCAAATTTACTTGGGAAAATAGCGACATCAAAAGCAGTAAAGATTTTTTCGGGATTTTTTGTTGCGCCTACATAAGTTAAATTTGACAAAGCTTTCATTCGAGGAAGTAGATTTTCTAACTCAGGTCCATCACCCGCCATTATAAAATGAAAATCACTTTTCCCTTGCATTGATTCAGCCAATTGTACAAAAATGTCAGGTCTTTTTTGTTCATGAAATCTACCCAAAAATCCAATTACTTTTTTGGATGGGTCTATACCAAAAGATTTGAGTTTTACATCACGATTGATTGGTTCGTTTTTGAATTTATCATAATCAATCATGTTGTATATAATTTCAATTTTGTGTGCACTCTCGTTATACTTTTGTATCAGTACATCTTTCCAAAAATGACTTGTAACAACACGTTTATCTATGTATTTTTGATAAAAGTAAGCCGCTTCAAACCATCCGTTGTCTTCGAACTCCTCGCAGTGTAACAAATCATAAACAACAGTATTAGGTAGTTTTTCCTTAATAACAGGAGTAAGTATGTAGAGCAAAGGGTTGCTCATGTTGAGTATTATTGCAGGTTTTTCTTTTTTTATCAGTTCCCACAATGCTAATAATCGAGGGTAAGGCCCATCTGCAACAGTATCAAGTTCAAATTGGAAATCAGCAACTTCGCTAAAACGATCTTTTATAGTGCTAGCGGGACCCATAGAATCCATTACAACATCTACAAGTTTATAATCCATTTTCTTGATTTCTCGCATGTAATCCAAAAGGATATTTTCTGCTCCGCCAATGTGCCACCAAAAGTGAGTGCATAGTACAGTGCGATTGGTTTGAGACGTAGTTTTGAAATTAGTATCATCTTTAAACGTAAAGCCACGTTTAAAGCCAGCCATTTTATGAGCTTTAGTAAAAGTGTTTTTTTTGTTTAAACGCTTTTTTACCAACTGGGAAGGAAAAAGAAGGTATTTTAGAAAGTCACTTAATCGAAAAGAAAGGGGAGAACGTCCTATCGTTTTTCTCAAAAAAAGAATAATGATTTTAGACAAAATTCCAGGAGATTCAATGAATTTATGGTTTGTTTTATTAAAGTTTTTTTGAGAACCGCGAATTCCAAAAATCGATTTCCAGTTTTGTCGGTATGATAATATTGTGGTTAAATTACCCTCCTCTTCAGTACGAGAAATATTGCTTTTAAGGGTTTGTCTGTAATTGAAAAATACCTTTTTAATAGGTACACCAAAGTATTTTTTTGCAAGTGCTCTTTGCCAAAAATCCCAATCTTCAAATAATTTGATTTTATTGTATAATTGAATGCTTTTTTGACCACCCAAACTCTCCCAAACTTCCCTTTTCATAGGGGATGTAATTACCAAATAGTTATTGACAAATAGTTTTTTTGCTGAAAAATCGGGTGCTATGTCTATTTTATTTCTGTAACCAAATTTTCTTACACTTGGGTAAACCCATGAAGCATTAGGATATGCAGCAAATGCCAAACTTGAATAAGTTAAAAAGTCAGGTTCAATAGTGTCATCACTGTCCAAACATACAATATATCTTCCTTTTGATGCTTTTACGCCAATGTTTCTGGTTTCTGCTGACCATAAGTTTTTGGAATTAAAAATCACTTTGATAACTATACCTTTATAAGAATCGGATAAGCTCAACTCTTTAAGTAATTCTTGAGTGAATATATCTGTTGAACAATCGTCTATAATTATTAACTCCAACTGCGAATGATTGAAGTTTTGATGTACAACCGAATCTAAACATTCAATTAAATAAGCCCCTGAATTATAAACAGGTATTATAAAGCTAAATTGTATTTCTGAAGTCTGACTAGACATGTTTTAATTCGTATTTTTTTGAAATGCGGGTAAGATTTTTATTGTAAAAAGGGTCGTTTTTAATCAAGCTTTCCCATTTTGAAGTAAAGTATTGTTTTTCGTACGACTGTTTTTTGAGTGAATTGGAATTAATAATCGGATTCCCTCTGGTTAAGCACTCGTAATGATACATTTTAACCCATGGTACATAAACGTTATACATTCCTTTGTTATAGAGTTTACAACACAATTCTACATCGTTACAATCAACCGCCAAGTTTTCATCAAAACCACCTACTTCGTTAAACTTGTCTCTTTGAATCATCATGCAAGCCCCTGTAACTGCACTGTAATTGGTAAGGCAATTTGTATTGTTGAAATAACCCGAAGTATCCTTGTGAGCACCCGAATAAATATGTGCCCCTGTATCGTCAAGAGATAATACAATACCTGCGTGTTGTATCGTGTTGTTTGGATACAATAACTTCGGACCAACCGCACCTACATTGTCCAATTGGGCAATTTTTACCAATTCCTCTATTAAGTTGTCGCTTATTAGCTCAGTATCGTTGTTTAGGAAAAGTAAGAATTCTCCATTGCTGTGTTCTACCGCTTTGTTATTGATTATAGAATAATTGAAAGGGATGTCAATACGAAAGCATCTGATTTGGTTTGGAAACTGGAATTCCCAATCAGCAACTGTTGTATGGAAACTTTTCTCAGTACTTCCATTGTCAATAATAATTATTTCAAAATTCCTGTAAGTGGATTTCTCAACAATAGATTGAATGCAAGCGTTTAATATATTGGCCTTGTTTTTAGAAGGTATAATAATAGAAACCAAAGGTTGATTCGTTTTAAAAACGGGCTCAAAACAACCTAAAGAAGCTTCGGAGATTTTGGCATAAGCATTGGGATAAAATTCACTTAAGAAATGGTTCAACGAAATGTGATTTTTTTGAATTTTATCTGGTGTTAACAAATCTTCGTATCGGTGATACAGGATTTTAGATATGTGTGAAATGGCCTTAGAATACTTTGTGTAATAAAGGATTAAACCATAGAAATTGTCAAAACTTTCAATAGGCGTCTTTTGGAATATAGCTTTTGAAATTAAAAACAATGACCCTATATAATTACGTGAGAGTAATGTGTGCGGACTGAAATCGGGTTTGAAATAGGGATTGGCAGTGGTTTCTGACAATGGGTCTGTAATAAAATCATTGTCTGCATATATAAAATCAACTTTTTTGTCGGCATTAATTTGGTTAACGATTTGGTACAAACAGTCTGCCCTTAGGATACAAGCCAATTTGGTAAAGAGCACATAATCACAAATAATATCAGATTTGTCTTTATTGAAATTGGCTAAACTAGTGACACTGTATTTGAAATCATTTTTAGTGATTTTGTCGAGTGTGTACTGAATTTTTTCAGAAGGTTTGTCTAATATAAAAGTGACAAAATAGTGGCTATAAATTTGTTGTTCTATAGACTGTAAAAAGCGGTTGATGTATTTAAAATTCTCACCATTAACAAAAACAAACAACTGAATATGCGGTTGAATGGCATAGTTAGTAATGTTCAAACTCATGGCCTCCAAATCACTTTCTCTTGGAAAATGTTTTTCTATGTATTGTTGGTAATTGACTTTTTCGTATCCTTTGCTCAAACCAATAAGCGTGTTTACTTTACCAAATACAAGTTTGAATAATTGTTTGAAAAACTTAGCTATTAATAGAAGTCCTGGTTTGGAGAATAAAAACAATAATCGTTGTAAAAAACGGTATTTATTGCTTTTAAGGTAGCTGTCGCTGGTTAATATTAGTTTCGTTTTGGTGAAGAATAAATAGAGTTTCCAATAAGTACTTCCCTCAATTTCTTTAATACGTTCTTCGTAATTCTTAACAGCAGTAAGCAAGGCATTGTATTCTGCTTCTTGCAAACTGTTTTTAGGAATGGTTGAATTATTTGTATTTGTTTTCTTCATTAATTAATTTTCAAAAAGTTGATGATAAATAGGACCAATTTCATTGATGTCTCCATAATGCGTAATGGTTCCATTGTTTACAAGTGCTGCTTTGCTACACATGTTTTGTGCTTCAGCAAAATTGTGCGAAACAAAAATAATCGTTGCGCCAGCCTCTTTAATGTCGGATACTTTCTTCAGACATTTGTGTTGAAACCCAATATCACCCACCGACAAAACCTCGTCAATCAACAAGATTTCGGGTTGCTTCATAATGGCAATACTGAAAGACAATCGGCTCATCATACCTGTGCTGTATCTTTTTACCTGCCAATGAATGGCGTCTCCAAGCTCTGAAAACTCAATGATTTCGGGCATCAATTGCTTGGTTTCATACTGCGTCATTCCCATGAGGGCGCAAGAAAGTTTTATGTTTTCAATACCGCTCAATTCATGTTCCAATCCAACACCAAGACCAAGAAGGGGTGCTACTTTGCCATGAATGTGTATTTGTCCTTTTTCAGGTTCTATAATCCCTGACAAGGTGCGTAATAAGGTGCTTTTGCCAGAGCCATTTTTGCCCAATAAAGCAATACTTTCCCCTTTTTTAATGTCCAAATTGATGTTTTGAAGCACAAATTGTTTTTTCAAAAAACTGTATTTGCCAATGTTTAAAACAAAATCCTTCAGAGAAATAAAACCATTCTCTTGGACATAAAAACAAATGTCTACCCCTTTAAGTTGTATAATAGATTCAGACTGTGTCATATATTGGAAATAAAGCCCTTTCTATATTTTTTAAATAAAGTGTAACCAAGTAAAAAGGTAAACAATGCAAGGAGAGTACACACCATTAAATTGAAACTATTAGGGACAACAGAACGGTAGAAAATATCGTGGTACGACTCAATAAAGTAGTAAAATGGATTGAGTTTGAGTAAGTATCTGGTTGATTCGGGAAGCAAATCGGGAGTGTAAGCAATGGGAGTAAAGTAAAAAAACGCAGGAATAATAGTAGTCCACAACAACTGAATATCTCTGAAGAATACATTGAGTGTGCCTAATGCCATTCCTATTCCCAATATAAAAATAGCAGTGATTAATAACAAAGGAATAACGGCTAATAGGCTAAAGTTAAGTTGGTAGCCTAAAAAGAACATCAGTATAAAAAAGGGTACTAAAGTGAGTGCCAAATTGATGAGGGCAGCCACAATAGCTGACAAAGGGAAACTAAAAGGATGTAAGTTGATTGACTTTAAGATTGAGGCATTGTCTATAAAAGAAGTTAATACTTGTAAGATAGAAGCTGATATAAAGTTCCAAAACACAAGACCACTTAGGGCATATAATCCAAAGTTTTCGATGTGGTTAATTTTACTGAAAACTAACATCAGTATAAGCAGGAACAACAAAGGATTGAGCATACTCCAAAAAATTCCAAGGAATGAGTTCTTATAACGAAGTTTTATCGTTTTTATAGCCAAACTAAGTACGGCGTTTCTGAATCCTTTATTGAAGCTTAAGTTACCCAAATATAAAATTTTTGCAAAAATAAGGTTAATTTTTGGTTACGCCATCATTAAAATACCTTTCAAAATTGTTGAAAAGGGGTTTTTATACAAGCAAAAGACACCGTATATTCGCTAATCAATTTTAACGGTCATGTCATCTCAAGAAAAACTAAAGGAACTTATACAACAGTCGTATCAATTTACAGGAACATCTATCGCTTTGGGAACAGCCAAGTTGGGCGACTCTGTTATTGAAAATGCTATTGTTAGTGTACCTTTGAAAACACTTAACAGGCACGGATTAATTTCAGGTGCTACAGGAACTGGAAAAACAAAAACACTTCAAAACTTAGCTGAAAAATTATCATTAAATGGAGTTCCAACCTTGTTGATGGATATTAAAGGGGACTTAAGTGGGATTTCACAACCTGGACTTTTGAATGATAAAATCACAGAAAGACATCACAAAATTGGACTTCCATGGACACCACAAGGATTTCCAGTTGAGTTTTTATCCATTTCGGGAGAAAAAGGGGTTAAAATGCGCGCCACTATCTCGGAGTTTGGTCCAGTGTTACTTTCCAAAATACTTGAGTTGAACGATACCCAAAGTGGCGTGGTTAGTCTGATTTTTAAATATTGCGACGACCGTTCGTGGCCCCTGTTGGATATTAAAGATTTCAGAAAAGTATGTCAGCATATCCAAACAGGAGATGGTAAAGCTGAAATAGAAAAAGAATATGGTTTGGTAAGTAGCGCAAGTATAGGCGCCATTATGCGAAGTCTGATAGAAATAGAACAGCAAGGAGCAGATGTGTTCTTTGGTGAAAAAAGTTTTGATGTCACAGATTTAATGCGCACCGATGACAATGGTTATGGCTACTGTTCTGTATTGCGACTTACAGATATTCAAAGCAAACCCAAGCTGTTTTCTTCATTTATGTTGTGTTTGCTAGCTGAAATTTACCAAACTTTGCCAGAAATTGGGGATAAGGACAAGCCAAAATTGTGTATTTTTATAGATGAGGCTCACTTGATTTTTAAAGAAGCAACCAAAACATTGTTAAATCAGATAGAAACAATAGTCAAGTTGATTCGTAGTAAAGGCGTTGGTTTGTTTTTTATTACCCAAGATCCAACCGATGTGCCCGATCAAATATTGGGTCAATTGGGCTTGAAAATGCAACACGCTTTACGAGCATTTACTGAAAAAGACAGAAAAGCAATTAAAACTATAGCCGAGAATTTCCCTCCTAGTGAGTTTTATAAAACATCGGAATTGCTAACGGCTTTAGGTATCGGAGAGGCTTTAATAACCGTATTGAACGAAAAAGGGATTCCGACGCCCTTGGTCCATACTTATTTAACAGCGCCGTTGAGCCGAATGGACGTTATTACCGAAGCAGAAATGGAGGCAATAATTTCCGAATCAGAATTGGTAGAAGAATACAATGAAGTAATAGACAGACAAAGTGCCTATGAAATATTAAACAATAAATTGGCCACTGCTGAAACCATAGAAACCAAACCTGTTGAAGTGGTTCAAGAAAAAGCACCCAATAGAGTTCCTAAAGAAGAGCCATCAACGGCTGAAAAAGTACTTAATCATTCGGCCACAAAAATAATTTTAAGAGAAGTAACCCGAGGCTTGTTAGGTGTTTTAGGCTTAAGGTCGACCACGCGAAAAACGAGACGAAATTCTTCATGGTTTTAACCAAAGGCTAATCAGTTTTAGATGATAAAGAAAATAAAAACGCTTTTATTCTTTTTGTTTTTGGGTTTAATGGCCTATTATTTTTACCCAATTATAAAAGCCAAATACTTTAGAAGTGAGGATGAAAAGGGAGGAGTCGACAAAGTTATTGAAAATTATGGTTTTCAAATTGAACAAGCTGCCAATACTTATCAAATTTCGGCCGATTACCTCAAAGCATTGTGTATGTTGGAAAGTTCAGGGACTAAAACAATAGTGCCAAGGTATGAAAAACATGTGTTTAAAAAACTCAAAAAAGTTAGAGATGGCGATTTGGAAAATTACGAACATGTCACACAAGATATGTTGAAAGACGCCAATGATGAAGCGCTCAAAAACTTAGCAAGCAGTTGGGGGCCTTTTCAATTAATGGGTTACAAGTGTTTGTTGTTGGATATTAAAATTAAGGACATTCGCGGGGATGATGCAGTGTTATATGGCGTAAAATGGATTAACTTAGCGTACGGTGAACGCTTAAGAAAAGGACAATATAAAGACGCTTTTCATGTTCACAATGCAGGAAAACCCTTTCCAAAAGATGGTATTCCTAGAACTTACGATAAACAATACGTTTACAAGGGATTAAAATACATGAATGTTTTTAAGAAAAAGTCTCAAAATCAAGAATAGGGAATTGCTTGATTGAAAATTAGCCTTAAATTTGCGCCATGAAAATTGCGGTAGTCGGTGCAACGGGTTTGGTGGGAACCAAAATGTTAGAAATTTTAGCGGAAAGAAATTTTCCATTTACTGAATTAATATTGGTGGCATCACCCAAATCGGTGGGACAAAAGATTCACTTCCAAGGTAAAGACTATGAGGTAGTGAGTATGGAAACGGCTATTTCACTAAAACCACAAATAGCATTGTTTTCGGCAGGTGGAAGCACTAGTTTGGAATGGGCTCCTAAGTTTGCCGAAGTGGGAACTACTGTTATAGACAATTCTTCTGCTTGGAGAATGGATGCCGACAAACCATTGGTAGTGCCTGAGGTAAATGCCCATATTCTGAAAGCAACTGATAAAATTATTGCCAATCCTAATTGCAGTACTATACAAATGGTTGTAGTATTGAATCCATTACACCGTCAATATTCTATCAAAAGAGTGGTGGTAAGCACTTACCAAAGTGTAACAGGAACTGGAAAAAAAGCAGTCGATCAGTTGATGAATGAGCGAAATGGCATCAAAGGTGAAATGGCCTACCGTTATCCGATTGACTTAAATTTAATTCCACAAATAGATGTATTTTTGGACAACGGCTATACCAAAGAGGAAATGAAAATGGTGATGGAAACCAAGAAAATTATGGGTGATGCCTCAATTCAAGTAACAGCCACAGCTGTTAGAGTACCTGTTATGGGCGGTCACAGTGAAAGTGTAAACATCGAATTCAATTCACCATTTGAATTGTCGAAAGTGATAGATATTTTAGAAAATACTGAAGGAGTAGTGGTGCAAGACAATATCAGTTTGCAAGAATACCCTATGCCAATTAATGCGCATAACAAGGATGCTGTTTTTGTGGGTAGAATAAGAAAAGACGATACACAAGCTAACACAATGAATGCATGGATAGTTTCCGATAACTTGCGTAAAGGAGCTGCGACCAATGCTGTTCAGATTGCTGAGTATTTAGTTCAAAACCAATTGGTTTAGTTCCTACTATTCCACATTAGTGGATATTTGATTCCCTAACATTACTTGGATTGATGTAAGTTTGTGTTTATGAAAAACATCGTCATTATTGCAGGTGGAAAATCTCCTGAACATGAAGTTTCTATTGTTTCTGCACGCAATATTTATCAATATTTTGATAAAAAGCAGTTCAATGTTGAGGTAGTTGGTATTTCAAAAAAAGGGGAGTGGTTTCATTTGAGCGAGCAATCCTTATTAAATACAAATGAAATTGGGGCGAGCGATAAACACTTAAAGCTTTGTTTTATGCCATTCGATCCATTGCCGTTGCGCTATCAAGACAATATTGAAAAAGGCTTGTCGGTTGATGTGTTTTTCCCAATTACACATGGTGTTTATGGTGAAGATGGTTTTTTACAGGGTTTGTTAGAATACACAAACAAGCCCTATGTTGGTCCCGGAGTTTTAGGCAGTGCCATCGGTATGGACAAAGATGTAAGCAAACAATTGTTACAACAAAATGGAATTATGGTTACGCCTTGGCTTACTTATTTAAAAGGTGAAACCATCGATTATACTGCTTTAACAAATATGGGATTTCCTTTGTTTATTAAGCCTGCCAATATGGGAAGTGGGGTTGGGGTAGAGAAAGCGAGTAACGAAGAAGAACTAAAAACTGCGATTCACAATGCTTTTGAATATGATGTAAAAATACTGATTGAAAAAGGGATAAAAGGAAGAGAGGTTGAAACCGCGGTAATGGGTAATTTTAATACTAAAGTAAGTGGGGTGGGTGAAATTATTGTTAATTCAGGGTTTTACACTTATGAAAATAAGTATGTAAACGAAGCTACTAAGGTGGTTATTCCTGCTGAAAATTTTTCTGAATCTGCTACAAAATTACTTCAATCAACTGCATTAAAAGCTTATAAAGTTTTGCAATTGGAAGGTTTGAGTAGAGTGGATTTCTTTTATGTTTCTGACACAGAATTTTATTTAAACGAAGTCAATACACTTCCTGGTTTTACCAATATAAGCATGTATCCAAAATTATGGGAACAAGAAGGGGTTTCATATCCGTCATTATTGGCTGAATTGGTTTCTATAGCAGAGGAAAGATACACTATCAGACAAGGACTAAAACGTCTTTTGTAAGAGAGGGTTAGATTCTTAAAATATAAAGTCAAGAAGTTGATTCATAAAAAAACACGAACCTTGGTTCGTGTTTTTTTATGGTTATAAAATCTTAAATTGAATTAATCTAAGATAGTTTGTTCTCTGTCTGGACCAACTGAAATAATATGAATTGGCAATGCTAATTCAGTTTCTAAGTATTGGATATAATCGAGAAAGTTTTGTGGCAAGTCTGACTTTTTTCTACAGATGGTTAAATCTTCTGACCAACCTTTAAAGCTTTTGTAGATAGGTTCAACCGTTTCGTTGCACAAATCGTATGGAATTTGATTGGTTTCAGTGCCATTCACCTTGTAGGCTACTGCCACTTTTACTTCGTCAAACTCACTTAGCACGTCGCTTTTCATCATGATTAAACGATTAACGCCGCTCAGCATAATGGCATATTTTAAAGCAACCAAGTCGAGCCAACCACAACGGCGTGGTCTGCCAGTTGTAGCGCCAAATTCGTTTCCTTTTTTTCTTAATAGTTCACCAGTTTCATCTAGTAATTCAGATGGAAAGGGACCGCTTCCTACACGAGTGCAATACGCTTTAAAAATACCATAAACATCACCGATATTTTGTGGGGCAATACCCAAACCATTACAAACACCACCTGAGATGGTATTGCTAGAAGTCACAAAAGGATAACTACCAAAATCGATATCCAACATACTACCTTGGGCACCTTCGGCTAATATTTTATGAGTTGGTATTGCGGCATTGATAAAATACTCAGTATCCTCGAACTTAAATTCTTTTAGAAACTCACAAGCTTCAAAAAACTCTTGGTCGAGCGCATTGATATCAAAATCCTTATAGCCCAAAAATTCAACAAGTGCGAGTTGTTCTTTTTTAATGGCCTCGTATTTTTGTTTGAAATCAGGGTGAAATAAATCGCCTAAACGAACCCCATTTCTACCAATTTTATCTCTGTAAGTTGGCCCAATACCTCTAAGAGTAGAGCCAATTTTAGCATCCCCTTTGGCATGTTCACTTGCGGCATCCAGTAATCGGTGAGTTGGAAGAATAACGTGAGCTTTTTTCGAAAACAATAAATTTTGTCTTACATCAGCACCAGCTTCAATCACTCTTTCAATTTCAGATTTAATTCTTACGGGGTCAACCACAACGCCATTACCTATAACATTGGTAGTGTTTTCGTGAAAAATTCCAGAAGGAATGGTGTTTAAAACGTGAGTTTTTCCGTTAAACTTTAGAGAATGACCTGCATTAGGACCACCCTGAAAACGAGCAATAATTTGGTAATTGGGCGTTAAAAAATCAGCAATTTTACCTTTGCCTTCGTCTCCCCATTGAAGACCTAATACGACATCAATTTTATTCATCTTTTAAATTAATTTCTATGTTGCAATTTTTGCAACGGTTATCATCTATTAAAACTGGATTTGCATACAAGTGAAGGGAGTGGTGATTGACCTCAAAACCTAGTAATTCGCCCATTGTTTGGTTGATTTGTTGAATGCGAGGATCGCAAAATTCAAGAACCTTGTTACATTGTAAGCAAATTAAGTGGTCGTGTTGTCTGAAACCAAAACTCTGTTCGTACATGGCTAAATTTTTACCAAACTGGTGGCGCTTAACCAATCCGCTGTCTAGTAATAATTCCAATGTATTGTACACTGTAGCTCTGCTCACTCTGAATTTTTTGTTTTTCATGTGAATGAACAAGGTGTCTACATCAAAATGTTCTTTATGAGAGTATATTTCATCAAGAATGGCGTAGCGTTCAGGCGTCTTTCTTTGCTTATTTTTTTCAAGATAAGCCGTAAAGATTTTACGTACCTCAAGTTTGTTTTTCGCTATTTTATCGTTCGGCGCACCCATTTTCTGCAAATATACAAACTAATTAAGTTTTAAACTTTGGTTTTATCACAATCTTATGCACTATTTTTAGGGTTAATTTTTTTAGAAAATGGAGGCAATTCCTATTAGTAGTATTAAGACTAGCGAGATTCTTCTGAAGTGTTCTTGTGGTATTTTTAACAATATTTTTTGCCCAATAAAAGTACCTACAAAACCAATGACTAACAAAAAAGGAAGGTATTTATAACTGGTATCGTTCATGTATCCGTTGAAAAAATAAACCACAGTCCTAGACAAGTCGACCCCAAAATCTATAGCAGCTGAAGTAGCAACATATATACTTTTTTCCAAATTAAATGCCGTCATTGTTAGTCCTCGAATGGCACCACCAGTTCCCAAAAAACCAGCAAAAAAACCTGATAAACTTCCTCCAATAAAGGTTTCTTTTCGTCCGGTTTTAAAAGAAAAGTTGGGCTTTATTAAAAAGAATAAACTAAAACTTACTAAAAACACAGACAAGGCTATTTGTAGGTATAAAAAAACAATAAATTTACTTAAGTACCCACCAATAATCACAAAAATGACTGAGGGAATCCCAATTTGTAAAAGTAATTTTTTGTCAAGTCCTTTTCTGAAAAGGTATATTTTACTAAGGTTACTTGAAAGATGAAATAAAGCTGTGAGTCCTAAAACGGTATGGTAATCGAAATAAAAGTTAGCAAAAGGAACAAAATAAACCGAAGAACCGAATCCACCGATGGTTCCAATAATTTCTGCTATTAAAGCTAGCAGTAAAAAGATTAAGTTTATTGCACCGATAGCTATTAGTAGTTATTAAGCATCATCGGCATTATGAGCATTAATACCTCTTCGTCTAATTCATTTTCGATAGGTACTAATAAGCCTGCACGATTAGGGGTTGATAATTTTAATAAAACTTGGTCGTGGTCTAAATTAGTCAATAATTCAATTAAGAATTTAGAATTGAAACCAATTTCGATGTCTTCACCATCGTATTCACAAGTTCTTTTTTCATTTGCTTTGTTAGACATTTCTAAATCTTCAGCACTTGCTACCAATTCATTGCCAGTAATTTTTACTCTGATTTGATGCGTTGTTTTGTTAGAGAAGTTAGCAACCCTTCTAACTGTATCAAGGAATTCAATTCTGTTGATAGAAATGATGTTGTTGTTTTCTAATGGAATAACTGCTTTATAATCAGGGTATTTTTCATCGATTAAACGACAAGATAATTTCAAATTGTTTGAAGTGAAAAACACATTTGATTTATTGAAATCAAGTTGAATTGGTGTAACATCGTTACTCAAAGATGATTTTAATAAGTTAAGCGCTTTTTTAGGTAAAATGAATGAATGTTCTAAGCCTGGTTTTACGTCAGTGCGGGTAACCTTAACCAAACGGTTGGCATCAGTAGCAACAAAACTTAAATCATTTTGACCAATTTCCACAAATACACCTGTTAGGTTTAATCTTAAATCGTCATTACCTGTAGCAAATACCGTTTTTACGATAGATCTTAACAATACGTTTGACGGCATTGAAAAAGAGTTGTCAGATTCAATATTTGGGATTTTCGGGAAATCGATACCATTTTGTCCCGGCAAATCAAATTTACCATTCGCAGTGTTAATAGCAATAGCGTAAGTATCTTCATTTACTGTCATTGTTATTGGTTGGTCAGGCAATGAGCGTAAAGTGTCAATTAACAATTTGGCAGGGATAGCAACAGTCACATTCTCTTTTGACTCTACATTTAAGTTTGTAGACATTGAGGTTTCTAAGTCTGTTGTAGATATGGTTAAAACGCCGTCCTTTATATCGAATAACATGTGATCTAAAATCGGTAAAATTGGTTTAGATACTATGGCACCATTCACTTTTAAAAGGTGTTCTAATAATAAAGGAGCTGATATTAAAAATTTCATATTTGATTATAAGTAATGACTGCGAAAGTATAAAGACTTCATTTGTCTATATTCACATTATTACAACTTTTATTCACAATACTCTTTTTTTTAATTGGGGTAATCAAAAATTTTTCCGGGATTCAAAATGCGGTGTGGGTCAAAGCTGTCCTTGATTAGTTGCATTAATTCAATTTGTTTTTGATGCATTACGATGTCTAAATAGCTTTTTTGAACCAATCCAATGCCATGTTCTCCACTTATTGTTCCTCCATATTTTTTACAGATTTCAAATATTTTTCTGATAATATGTGGTAACTTGTTATTCCAAGTTTCATCGTCTAAATCAAGTTTTAAAATATTAATATGCAAATTGCCATCTCCGGCATGTCCGTAACAAACCACTTCTATATTATTGGCTTGGCACAATTCCATGGTTTCTTGGTACAAATGGGGTAAAAAAGAACGCGTTACTACGGTGTCTTCTTCTTTGTATGCCGATATAGCTTTTACCGTTTCTCCTATTGACCTTCTGATTTTCCATAATTTTTCTGAACTGCTGCTATCGTCAGCCAGTATAACATCAATTGGGTTAAATGTTTCTAATAC
The DNA here is from genome assembly GCA_040403495.1 of Bacteroidia bacterium. Classification (GTDB taxonomy): domain Bacteria; phylum Bacteroidota; class Bacteroidia; order NS11-12g; family UBA955; genus JABMMZ01. Next base: position 35,857 of record JBBAKM010000018.1, on the reverse strand, counting down.
ACCATAAATGGTTTCGCATTGCGATTGAATGCTTGGTAAATCGAAAGCATCTACTTCTATCAATAAATAGGCTTTTGCTTCTTTGGTGTCAAATGTCATTCCCAAGTGTTGTACTGAAATATTCACCCCTTTTTCGTCCATAAACTCAATAGCAGAGGGTTGAACTCCCGCTTTGAATATAGCAGGAACAGTAGAACACGCTTCAAATGCAGATGAAAAATAAGCAAGCATTAAAGCTCGGTAGGGTGGAAAAGGAATCAGTTTAAGCGTAATTTTTGTAACAATTCCAAGGGTTCCCTCGCTGCCAACCATCAGTTGCGTTAAGTTATATCCAGTTGAGTTTTTAAGCACATTTGCGCCCGTTTGAATAATTTCGCCAGTGGCTAACACCACTTCCAAATTTAAAATGTAATCTTTGGTTGTGCCATATTTTACGCAACGAGGTCCGCCACTGCTGTGAGCTACATTGCCACCAATAGTGCAACTGCCTTTGCTTGCTGGGTCGGGTGGATAAAACAATCCTAATTTTTGAACTTCATTTTGCAATGTTTCATTTATAACGCCGGGTTCAACGATGGCTTGGTAGTTTGAAGTGTCTATAGAAAGGATTTTATTGAGTCGACTTAAATTTAAAATAACACCATGTTGAACTGGTAAACAACCGCCAGACAAACCCGTTCCTGCCCCTCTACATGTTAGTGGAATTCTGTGGAGGTGACAGTAGGCTGCAATTTTTGAAATGTGTTCACTGTTTTTTGGATAGATGACTAAATCCGGCAAAAAACTGAGATTTTCGGTGTAATCGGAGCTGTTTTCGGTTCTTTGTTCTAATTGTTCATAAATACAATCATCAGGAGAAATACTTTTAAAGTAATCGATATGTTCTTGTTGAATTCTTTGGTAATTCATTGTTGTGAAAGGTGTTTTAATAAATAGAATAGACTTTAATATAGTCGACTATGAATTGGTTTGATTTGAAATTTGGGGGAAGGTAGGGTAAGTATTTGGCTTCAAAACAATTGTTAAGAATAACAACCATTTCTTCATCCATTAGCTTTTGTAATCTCTTGTTAAGTCTGATTTTGCAAACCAAGTGATGGTCAGTATAAAAGCTAATTTGGTGTTTTTCCCACAAGCAACCATAGATATGAAAATTGCTGTCAGTGTCATTGGGTAGTTTCACCTTATGCGCCATAAAATCGCGCGATTTGGTATTGGATTTACCCCAATGTAAGGACATGTATTGGTTGTGGATGTGTTTGCCATTTTTACGACCATACATTTCGAAAATATCAATTTCGGGTGGCCATTTATGAGCACCGGTTAACCAGAATGCGGGCCATGTTGCGGGACCTTTTGGGTTTTTTGAACGAATTTCATAATAGCCATATTTCTGTTTAAACGAAATGTCGGTATTAACTAATCCAATGGCGTATGGAACATTAACCCATTGATTGTTATGAAAAATTTGTTTGGGTTTGTAGCTACCATCCAAAATAAGATAACCATCCTTGGTATGCACCGAGCTGTCGTCGTAATATTGGTGAAGGTTTTCGGGATGCACTACACCCCAAGCTTGTCCTAATCGCCATTTCTGACGGTTGATAGAATCAAATTGGTCTTCGAAAGTCAAAGTCCATTTAGAAAAATCAAGTTGAGGCTTTCGTTCCTTGCGGTAAAAGCTGTATTTTATTTTAAGGAGACGGTTTTTAACACTCCATTTTTTTTTGAAATACAGCGTTTTTACAGCCTTTTGGTTTTCAATATCGGATTGAGCAAAATTATTATGACATTGAGAACCAATCAATAAAACCAAAAACAAGACAAAATATCTTGTCATTAGGCGTTTATGGTTTCTTTGTAAACGTTAATTTAGCTGGAATTCCGCTGTATTCGGCATCAACGGTTAAAGTTGTTTCGTTAAGAACGATAATATCAGTAGTATCTTTGATATTAAAAGCACCTGCTAAACTCACATCCATATAAATTTTGTTTTTACCTGTTAACAATTCATAATTGTTTACCACTGAATCAGGGTCAGCCATGTCGCATTTACTGGTTTTGTCGTAAATAACTAATCTGTTGTCTCTACGGAAAAAGTATTCGTTGTCTTTGTAGCAATCAGAGACTAAAAAAGTACCCCAAATATCACTACCATTGGCAATTACGGAAGAAACTTTCCAAGTGTTTTGACTTAAAAGGTCTTGTTGAGAAACCACAGGTGTTGGAACTACAGGCGTCCCAATATCATCTTCACAAGAATAAGAAAGAATAAGGGCTGCAAAGGCAAAATAAAAAATTGATTTTTTCATAATATTAATGCGAAAGTAGGATTTTATATTTTAATTTGCAACGTTTTTAAAATGGCGTGGTTTAAAGAATGGTTTGACAGTCCCTATTATCATTTACTCTATAAAAAAAGGGATGACAAGGAAGCGGTCGATTTTTTGACCCAATTGTTTAAAACTTTAACCATAGCGCCCTCTGCAAAATTATTAGATTTGGCATGTGGAAATGGCCGTCATTCTAGGACTATGGCTCTGTTGGGTTACAACACAGTTGGGGTAGATTTGAGTCCCAATAACATTCAAATAGCTAAGCAAATAAAGTCTGATTTAACCCAATTTTTTGTGCACGATATGCGTCAAGTTTTTAAGAAAAATGAATTTGATGCGGTACTTAATTTATTTACAAGTTTTGGTTACTTTGTCGATAAAAATGACAATATCCAGACATTACACAGTGTTTATGAGAATTTAAAACCGGGTGCGATTTTCGTTCAAGACTTTTTGAATGCAGAAAGTGTAATCAAAAATTTAGTAGAAAAAGAAACAATAAACAGGGGTGATGTAGTGTTTGAAATAACCCGAACTATTATTGACCAACAGATTATTAAAAATATTTCATTTGAAGTAGGGCAGGAGACTTATGAATTTAGCGAGGAAGTAACATTATTTACTCTTTCCGATTTTGAGCAAATGTATCAAAAGGTTGGTTTTAAAATAAAGCATCTTTATGGCGATTATCAATTAAACACCTACAATCCAAGTAGTTCAGACCGTCTTATCTTAATATCCGAAAAAATATGATAGAATCAATTGACATAGCACTTTTTAAGTTTATAAACCAAACCCTTTCGAATGGTGTGTTTGATTTTTTGATGGTCAAGTTTTCCGATAAACTGTTTTGGATTCCATTTTATGTGTTAGTAATCTTTTTGTTGACCAAAGAATTCAAGAAAAAGTCACTTTTGATTTTAGTAGCGGTTATCCTTTCGGCTTCGGCTTCTGACTTTATTAGTAGCAAGGTTATAAAACCGATGTTTGAGAGAACAAGACCTTGTCATGAGGTTTCTCTGACTCCCAATGTTTTGGTGAATTGTGGAAACAATGGAAGTATGCCTTCATCACATGCCGCCAATCATTTTGCGGTTGCTGTTTTCTTTGTTTTATTATACGGATTTAAAAACCTTAAAAATACAGTTTTTTGGTTCACTTGGGCTTTTTTAATCGCTTTTAGCAGGATTTACAATGGTGTTCATTATCCCTCCGATGTAATTATAGGGGCATTATTAGGCGCATTAATTGGGTTTATATTTTACAAACTTTATATTTTTTCTTCACAACGACTTTCTTCAAAATCATGATTCCTCAACTTATTTTACTTTCAGGTCCTATTATTGGTATTTCTCTCAGTTATTATTTAAAGCTAAAGGCTAATAAATTTATAGGTAATACCATTTTATTCAGTGGTGCTTTTTTGTTTGGGATTGCTTTGTTTGGATTGTTACCCGAATTATTTGACAATATTAAACAAGCTGGCATTTGGTTAGCGGTAGGATTTTTGTTTCAAATAGTACTCGAAAAGTTTACAGGAGGTATTGGACATGGACACATTCACAAAAATGAGATTCCCAAAAACATCTATGTATTGTTTGTAGGGTTGTTTTTGCACGCCTTTTTCGAAGGTTATTCTGCCGGTTTGAGTAATTACTTAAACACCAGTATTATAAGTGGGATGGTTGTGGGTATTTCTATTCATGAAATTCCGGCATCGTTTGCTTTATCGGTATTATTAGCATCAAAGTTTAGTAATAAAAAAGTATTGAATTTATTACTAATTAGTTACGCATTGGCAACATCGATTGGATTTACCTTAGGTTCCTATTTGCACGACGAAAACCTAATTAGTGAACACATGTCACAAGTTATTACGGCAATTATTGCAGGAACATTTTTACATATCAGCACAACCATTGTTTTTGAACATTCCCTTTGGAAAAAAGAAGGATTAAAAAGATGGTTGGTTATTTTAATGGCTTTGTGTATTTCTTATATCGCTTGTTCTATTGGTTAGTTAGCAACCAATCTGCCCCTAAAAGGGAAGAAAACAGTTGTACTGTAACTGAAAAAGTTGTCACAAAAAGTAATAATAAAGTTACCATTGCCATCGTTGTCCACGTAAACATAATTGTCTTCGATAGTATAGCAGACTTGGTTGAAAAGAGTGGCTCTTATTTTACAACCATTGGGTTGCCAGTAACTTGTAGAGTAGTTTTGTGTAATGTATTTACCAGTTTCTGGCTTTTGTTGAAAGGAAATGTAGATATCACTTCTTGAGCCACCAACATAAAATGTGTAGCCACCATTTCCTCCTGAATAGGGGTGATATACTTTGCTGTATCTGTGTTCTTCCGAATTAATTATCAGTAAGTTGTCTTCAGGTTGACAGGGTGTACTTATGGGTAAATTGGTAGTTGTAAAAGTAACTTCATCACCAAAAGTTAAGTCAGAACCTGCTTTAGCATAAGTTCTAAGATAATAAGTGGTATTAGGTTTAAGTCCAGTTATATCAGTTTCAAAATCCTTGCCAACTGAGTAATCTTCAAGAATGAGAGTGTTTGAACTCAGTCCGGGATTTGGGTTTTCGTCCCAACAAAATCCTAACTCAGTAACTGTTTTAGTGAATTCAGCAGCTAATTTACCAGATACTACGGCTCTTGATCTTGAAATATCTTTGGCCTCATAGGTTAGAAGAATAGGGAGTCTTTTGTCTTCTTTTTCACAAGCGCTGAATAAAAAAGGAATCGTTAATAACAAAAGAAAATACTTTGAAAATGGAATAGTTGACATAGAATTAAATTGAGATACAAAGAAACATATTTTATCTAATTATTCAAATGGGTAAAATTGAGTAGATAAATTTACATCAATTTCATTTTGTTGTTGCTGATAATTAGTTAACTTTCTTAAAAGTGTTATTCAATACTTTAATCACCACAATCAATGGAACAGTAATATAAACAATACTTCTATATATTTCAACGTTAAAATCTGTTGAAAGTATTAGCAAATCTTGGAAATAGAGTTCCATAAAAATTTGAATAACTTTAAATGCGATAGAAATAGAAATGACATACAAAATACTGTTTGTTCTTTGAAACATTTGATTTAAAAACAAGCAATAAATAACGCTACCAATATTGTATTGGGCCAAAAATCCGAATAACAAAGCGGTTAATAAATTTGCTTTAAAGAAACTGAGATATCTTAAAAGTCCCTTTAGTATCAACCCTTGAAAAATGATAACATAAATAAGGATTTGAATAATAGAATAAATACAAAACTTTACATCATCGTTTGATAATAAATAAAGGTTGTATTCATAAAATGCATCGATAGAAAATGGTTTTTTTATATATGTAATTACTAAATTCTGAGCTATTAATACACCATCAACAAAAAAACTCAACAGAAAAAGAAATAGTAAATCCAGCTTTTTAAAACTAAAAGATTGCAACACACTTTTGAATGAATCAAATTCATTTTCTTGTCTTATATAAAGAGTTACAACTAAAGCAACAACAATCAATCGGATTCCAATGTCAATTAAAAAAGCAGTTTCAATGTTTTCATCAGTGTAAAATTGAATTGATAGATACGTTAAAATAAGTAAAGCTAAACCTATGAAAAGGCCATAGTTTCGAATGGTTTTTTGTGTGCTTGTCATTGTTTCGATTTTTCTAATTCCTTGTATTTAATTTTGCCAAAATGTCTGCGGTCTAGTGGGAGTTTCATGAAAATTATTTTGATTTCAGTATTAAAAATCAATTGAATTTCTTTTTCTATGCCTCGTTTGTCTTCATTTATTTGAGTTTGAACATAAACAGTATTGTTTAGTAAAGTTGCCCGTTCCACCCCCTTGATTTTTTGCAATGATTTTTCAATATCCAATAAATACTGATTGCCATGTTTTCTGTTTATATCCCCTGTTAAAAATAGTTTATTTGCACTGTCGAAATAGCCAAAATCTCCGGTTCGGTGCCAAATTTGTCCTTTGAATTTTATTTTATTTTTTAGTTCTAAATCATTGTCATTGAGGTAGTTTTTAACGACATGGTCTCCTGATACAAAAATTTCACCTGCCTGATAAGAGGCAAATTCATTAATGCCTCCATCGCCTAACTCACCAACAATACATTGACAGTTTTTGTCAATTTCGCCTGCATATAATCCTTGATTGTTTTTGTTTTCAACGATTTCATTTGCAGAACATTTAGCTATGGGTTCCGCTTCAGAAGAGCCATATAAAACGAAGAAATATTGAGTCACTAAATGTTGATTTATGGTTTCAACAAATGAAGGAAAAAAAGGGGCACCACCACTGATAATTTGAAACAGGTTGATTTTATTTAAAGCTTCAGATTTGATTGTATTTGCCAACTGATTGATTAAATACGGTGACGCTGACAAATGTGTAATTTTTTCGCGAACTATTTCATCGTAAAGTAATCTAAAGTCGGTTTTATCAAGTTTGGACATTTTGATACTTTTGCTGAGGTAAGAGCTGATTCCTAGTCCCAAATTAAGTAAAATTACAACAGGGAAATTACTGATCATTTTAGCATTTTCACAATCGATGATTTTGTCTTTTAGAGCGTCAAATTGTTCATTTAAAATTTGGTGTGTTCTAATAATGACTTTAGATTGACCGCTACTGCCCGAACTAAAAGAAAGTATGGCTTCATCTTTCCATGTAGTTTTAATTTCTGATTTAGTATTTCGTGATGTTTGTGTTAGTGAGATTCTTTTGAGGCGTTGTAATGAGGGAATAAAAAGTCTGATGAAATTTACTTTTTTACTACAAATAATGTATTGGCAATTAATTTGTTTTTGACAGGCAATGATGTCGCTTAGTTTGGTCCATTCTTCAACAAAAACTAAACAACAATTGAGTTTAAGTAATGCCAATAATGACGCATATAAATCAATACTAAGGGGATGTAACACCAATATTTTGTCACCCGATTTGATGCCATTGTTATGAAATTGAGCGCAAAATAAATTGACTTTTTCTGACAACTGATGAAACGTAACCGATTCATTGTCATATTGAAGTGCTGTTTTATTAGGGAATAAAAGAGCAGTTTCAAAAAAACGTGAAGTCACATTATTGTTTTTCAATGTCCTTTTTTATGTTATTTAAATTACCGTCAAAAACATTTGAAACCACAAAGGAGGCGAATTTGAATTTAAGGTTTTCAATTGTAGATTGTTTATCTTTCAGGGTAAGCGTCAGGGTGAGCTTGCACTTTCCGTCTATATCCTCATAGTTTTGTTCAGTCAACAAGTATTCAGAATAAATTGGGAAGTTTTTGCCATTGTAAATGCTTAAAACTCGTTTTTGATTAGGGATTAATTCCAATATTTCTTCATCCCATTGTATACCGCTTTCATCTGCTTCCTTAAAACACCTTCGGGTACACTTTTCTTTACCATCTTCGCCACTTAGTATGGTAATGTGATTGACATAAACACTCCATTTTTTAGCATTATCAGAATTGCCCATGTATTTAAAAACACTCGAAACGGAGTCATCAATAATGATACTTCTGCTCACTTGTAATTCACCCTTTGAATTATAAGTTGTTGGAGAGAAAAAGTGAATAATTAGCCAAGCAATGACTGTAATTATAAGCAATGAATAAATGATTTTTTTTAAAATTGACATTGGTATAAAGCGTAAGTTTTTAAGGTTTTTCCATGGAATCTTTCTGACAATAATTTTGAATGATTGTCTTGATGCATAAAGGCATGTATAATAGTTTCTAAATGAAATTCTTGGGCTTTTTGTACAATATGTTCAGAGATGTTACGCCCCAATCCTGCGTATTGTCTACCTGCTTTCCTTGCTATGGTTTTAACTACCAATCCCTTACCGTCTGTGCTTTTGTAGCAGGAACTAAAGGCGCAAATTTGGTGATTAGTATCTGTAACAAAAGGAGATAAATTCAAATCAATTTGACTGATTTGCTTTTTAAATTGATGTTCGAAAATTTCATAAGGTATGGCGATAAAAAAGGGCGATGACTTAAACGCAGACATGGTTATGTCGTATATTTCTTGACATCTGTCTTTTAACTCGTTTTCATTGAAAAAGGTGATTGTAAACGCTGGATTTAATGAATGGTGTTCAGTATCAAATTTTGATTGAAGATGTGTTTCATATTGTTCGGAAATAAACAAGCCGCAATAGCTCATAATGTCATTGTAATACAATGGATTACATAAGTCATTTTTGAAATAATAAGTCGAATTATTCAATGCTAAGCGGTATGGATTCCAAGTGTGACCATTGATAGGCCCAATTAAAGTGCCTTGTTTGAAATTTTGTTGACAATACTTGAGAGCGTGTTGTAAAATAGTAATCCCCGATTCTTTAGTCAATGCTTCAAAATGCCCAAAATAATACGTATCGTCAGTTGTAGTTCGGTACAGTACAATTCTGGATTCAATTTGCTGATTGTTGAGAGCTACAAAACATGTCGTTAATGTATTTAAGAAAACGGTATTGTGTTGTTTGATGTAATCTTCGTCATTGTATAAATGAAATAAAATGGAATCAAATTCTTTTTTGTCATTTTCATTTTCAATATGCAGTTCTTTGATAAGCATTATAAAAGAATCATCATACATAAAATAACACTCAATGGAATACTAATATTGTCGAATCCTCTGGGACTTATGAGTTCAATAAAAGCAGTGAAAAATGCGGTAAAAAAGATGAAAAATACAGGTATTTGATAACCCATTAATACAAATGTAAGATTGAGTAAAACAAAAGAAATGACAAAGGCTAAGTAACCACCTAAGCTTTTGGTTTCCAAATAGATTTTTATAGATTTAATAGGGAATTTTTTGCCAATGATAGCAGCACACAAGTCGCATATTGCCAAAGTTAGAACGGGCAGGTAGTAATAAAAAAGTTCATAATTGTATTGGTATGAAATAAAAGAAACAGTAACGGCTAATGGGAATAAAATACTGCCATGGGTTTTTCTTTCCACCGCGTTGATAGAAGGGAGGAATTTGTAGTGTTTACAAACGAAAAGAAACACACCAAAAGTAGCACAAATAAGGATAACCCAACTGAAATGGTCGAAGTAAAACGGAAAAAGTAATGCTAAGAATCCACTGGCAATATGACTCCATTTTCGGGTGATTTCGGCACTTACACCCAGTTTACGATAAGCTATTTCACCGATTATAAAAACGATTAGAAAATAGGAGGATAGTATTAATAAATATACAAACGAGCTCAAGCGTGAAATTGGTTTAGGTGAAAGGATTTGTAAAAGAAACACAAGTCGTTACCCTTGGTTTCTATTGTTCTAAATTGTTTGTTTAGAGAATTTAAATCTCTATTAACAAGTAAGTTCCAGTAGGCGATTTTAGATTGATTTGCCATTGTTTTCTCCAAAAAGTGCGCTTGTTCTTGAAACAAATTTTCGTTCATGTATTCAAATATATTAGATAAATTGGCTAAATCAAATTTTTCTTTGATAGTAATGTCTGTTAAAAAACCTTTTTTTAGAGTCAATCGATTGATGTTTTCTTTGATTTTTAAATAGTTTTCTTCTCTCAGATAATAGGGAAGGGCAACAGTGTAATTGCCTCGTAATTGGAAGTCGAGATAATAATTTTCGAATACTTGTGTTGAGCTCAAATGTTTTTCAGCGGCATTAAAAATAGTTTGTGAAACTGGCAATTTATTTTCTTTGAAAAATTGTGGGTCACGTCCCAATTTGCCCAATACTAATTTAGAAAAAAACACCTTGAATAAACTTTTCCAAAGCCAAGTATTCCATACCTTATTGTAGAAATCCATTTGTTCTTCAGCTGTTTTTGTTGCAAAAAGTTGATTAATGGTCGTTTTACGGTGAATTATGGGAAGGATATACGAACGGAATATTCTAAAATAATTTTCAAATTTCCCTTGATAGATAAGCCCATTTTCTATAAGATGAATATTGTTTTGGAAGTAGTTTTGGCAGGCATTTGACAATTCTTTTTTTAAAAAATTAAAATGTTTTAAGCGGCTAGTAGAGTGAGTAATTCCAATAAATTCGAGCACATCGGGATATTCTAAAACCTTTATTGCTATTTGTTTGAGTTCGGTCAAAAAGAGTTGCGTTTCATTGATGTCAAAAGCCACTACAATTTCAGGATTTTGGGATAATAATGCCAAAGAGTTATCTCCCGATGCTGCAATACTCAATATTTTATCGCCAGATTTAGGGTTTAAGTTATCCATCAATAACTGTGTATCCTCCCAACCATTTGCATATCTAATAAATGAAAAGTCTACATTTTTACTCATATTGAAATAGTTTCTTTAGTTTAAATTAGAATGATTTCTCCGGTTAAGCCATTCATTTCTATCATTTGACCATCAGTGAGTAAACTCGTTATTTGACTGATGCCAACAATGCATGGAATATTCATTTCGCGGCTAACGATGGCTGCATGACTCAATACACTTCCTCTTTGAACCAATATTCCTTTGACCAGTGGAAATACCGCTACCCAACCAGGATCGGTGGAAATAGTGACTAATATTTTGTCTTTTAAATTTTCTATATCATCAGGAGAATGTACAATTTTTACTTCCCCCCGCACTATTCCTGGACAGCATCCTATTCCTTTCAAAACGTTAGAACTACTACTAATTTCAGTTCCAAATTCTTGATTGTAAACAATACCTGTCGTTTTAATTCTCGACTTTTGAACGGGCTCTTTAAAGTAGTTGTCATACTCCTTTTTGCGAAGTGCAATGAGTGATTTTAAATCCAATTGGATACTTGTTCCTTTTATAAAATTAAAGATTTCCTCTTTGCTCAGATAAAAAATATCTCGTTCGTGGTCTATCAAATGGTCTTGTTTAAACAGGACTCCAATTCGGGTAAAAATAAATCTAACTTCTGCAAATGCTCTCGTTCTGTCAAATCTTAAATTCTCTCTGTCTGTAACGGTATTAATGGCATTTCTTTTTATGAAATTGAATAACAGTCTTTGAATAAAGCCCAATTTTAACCTTGCCGGATTGTGGGTCTGATTGTTCGTGTTCATTGCAGTTACACTCGAAAAAGTGTTTTTAATTATTTTGATAAACAACAATGGATTTTGAGCGTAAGTGATGGTTTCTAATTTCAACTCTGCAAAACAACGATTGCCCCATTTTTCAATGTATTCATTGATGTTTTTTGACAGTATTGAATCGGGGTTGTTTTGTATCCATTTCCAAATAGTTTCTTCGCTTTGTTCAGCAAATATTTGAGTCCATTCAGTCTCCTTTTGAATCATTAAAGAGATTTTATTCTGCAAAATCGCAGGTTCTGTAGTAATAACTTTCCCTGTATGAATAAGGTATTCATTGTTTGAACTCCCTTTGGCGTGTTTATCAATTAGTTTTTGAAAAACACCATAATATATCATTGCAAAGAAATCATTGACTAAGGGTGCTTTCCATTCTTTGGTTAATGTATTTTCAAATTGATAATAAGCATGCATACACTGAATGGCATCGGCTTGGGAAATACTCAAACCCTTGTGTTTTTTGATAGTTTTATTAAAAGTATTAACGAATTGCTGCTTCATTTTTGGCAATACAATTGCGTTTCTAATCATCATAATGGCCAGTTTTGCAACTCGCATTTTTTCAACAAAACTATTCGGCTTTTGGTAGTCTTTAAGTTCAAATTTTTCACTTACACCCATCATTTTTTCCATAAATCCTGCATTCAGACTATAGCCGGGTAGCAAGGAAAGTAACTTATACCAACTGTATAAATTGTAATAAACTCGTCCTCTCAACAAACCTAACATATTGTCGTAGGTATATAGATTGTTTTGTATGTCTTTTTTGCTGATTCCCAATATACTACTCATTTGTTGGTAAACAGCCGAATAGACAGGACTAATAAATGAAAAAGTAAGCGGTAAGGTAATTCCGGGGTAAGATTCAATAATATTACTATTGTCCCAAATGAGGTAATCACTTTTTGGGGTTATTGTTGTTACAGGGCGCGATTGTAATAGATAAATGACATTGTCTTTGATACAGAATTCAATGTCTTGATGTTTTTTGAAATGGATATGTAGTTGCTCTCCATTCTTCACCAATTCTTTGATTTGTTCACTGCTGAGTGACCATTTTTGACTTTCATTCTTATCAATGTCAATAACCAATAAATCGCCATCAACTCCATAAACGTATTTTTGTGTTTTTTGCGCAATTGTAGCACTGATTTTTTGGTTTTTAATCTCAAAAGTATCAGCCACAAGATGACCCGAAACTAAGCCTTCTCCCAATCCGTAAGTTGAATTTATTAAAACCGAATTTTGGTCGTTAGAAATTGGGTTCATGGTAAACATAACGCCAGAAACATCGGATTCAATACATACTTGAATGATGATTGAAATAGCAATTTCTTGATGTTTGACAGCGTCATAAGCTTTGATATGTTCCGCAAATACAGACAGCCAAACTTCTTTAATAGCCTCGGTTAATTGTTGTTTTTGAACATTAAGTTTGCTTTTAAACTGACCGGCAAAACTTTTATTGTCGGAATCCTCTGCATCGGTGCTACTCCTAACAGCAAAACTCTGTGAAGGGGGAAGTGCATTTATTTTAGCATTAATCCATTCTGTTGGTATTTCACATTGATTGATATTTTGAGGTGTTGATTCCAAACCGCCCAATAATTCAAGCAGTTCATTGTAACCTATAACAACAAAAGGAGGAACATTATATCCCAATGATTGGAGTATAAACAAGTGCTTGGCTTTATTCCCTAAATTGATATTGCTTATCATAAATTAAAAAATAAAGCAAAACCTAGGTTAAGATACATGCCAACTGCCCAAAGTCCAGAGATGATTTCAAAAATTTTAGCATTTTTTACCGTTTGGTTTTTTTGATAATACCATCCTTGAATGGCAGCGACTAAATAAATAAATCCAAATATAAGATAGTGTCCATAAGCCAATTGTGCATAGTAACTGGCCGCAATACAAAGCATAAAGGTTATAAATAGAACACTTTGGAATAATAACATTGCTTTGTTGAAACCAAGAGAACGGCTGTATGAATTAGATTCTTCATTTTCCTTGACTTTAATTTTTCTACCTAGTTCTAGAGTCAAACCATTGAAAAACGAAACCGCAAAGAACCACATTAGTCCACCTACATTTGCCTGTCCATCCATCCAATCAAAAGAACTAGCCAAAGTATCCACCAAAGGAATAATTAACATGTGAGAAGTAACATACCATATTTGATTTTTTTCAAGCCAATGTTTAATAAAAAACTCTTTAAACATAAGTGCCATATACAATAGGACAAATAAATAAAGATACAAGTGTTTAAATGCAAATATAAAATTAAAAGCGGTTAGGCTTAACAAAACTAAAATTCCTATTGTTTTTAATTCACTCAATTTTACCAAACCACGGGGAACAGGTAGGTGGGGTCTGTGTTGTAAATCAAACTCCTGATCTTTGAATTCGTCAGAAATTCTTAGCAATAAAAACAAGCAAAACGTATTAACAAAAGCAATGATTAATTGAGAATAATTAAGGTTTGAAGAGTCCTGACGGCAGATGTGAGAATAGGCCATTGCCGAAAAAGTGAAGGAAAAAATGAGAATACCATGAGCCACAAGAGGAAATCGTTCCTTTTGATATTGCCAAAGTCGTTTGCTTAAAGATGTTGCCATAAATTATTGTGTTTTTTTTCTCCCAAACTTTTTATGAGCTTGAGAAAATTGACCAGAGGCAATGGCAGCAGCTATGGATATTTCTCCTGCTAGGGCAAGACCTGCTGCAATTTCAGCAAATTTTTGTGCTTTTCCGTTGCCGTAACAATCTATCATTTCCAAACATTCCCTTTGGGTAGGAAGAGAAGTACCTCCACCCACAGTTCCAACAATTAAATTAGGTAAAGTGACACTAACATAAACACCGCCGGTGGGTGTAAGTTCCATTCGTGTTATACCAACAGAGGCTTCACTAATACAAGCAATGTCTTGGCCTGTGGCAATAAATAAAGCAGTGAGACCGTTGGCAACGTGACCTTGAGCGCCAATACTGCCACTTTGGATAACTCCTATGGTACTGCTTTGCCAGTATTGAACCATGTCTTCAGGTTTGCATCTTAGTATTTTTTCAACTACTTCTTTGGTTAAATGGACTTCGGCAGATACTTTTTTCCCTCTAACATGATTAAAAGAGACCGCTGCTGCTTTTTTGTCGCCACTGTAATTGCTTTCAACAAACCAGATATTGGGTTTAGTAGGGGAATTATCAACCAACCATTTACACAAAACATCTGTACAAAAAGTAACCATATTTTGTCCAGCCGCATCGGCAGTATAGTATTCAATATTGATGATGAGTTGATTCCCTTCAATATTGAATTTTACATCCAAGATTTTAGCGTGGCTGCTAGCAGTTGAGATAATGTCTTGAAATTTTTCGGAACTTTCTATGGCGAAAATCAGGAATTTTCCCATTTCGCCCATGTCATTAAATCGAAAAACGGGACTTCTTTGAACCCCCTCCAAAAAACAAATACTGGTGATGCCACCACACATTCTACTCGCTTTTGCACCTCTGTGGTAGGAGGCTATAAGAGCACCTTCAGTTGTGGCAAGCGGCACATAAAAATCGCCTTGGGCAGCAGTTCCCAAAATATTCAAAGGGCCAATTATTCCCAAAGGAATTTGGGCAGTACCTATAAAGTTCTCACAATTACCATTCACAACAGAAGCATCTTCAATTATATTTTGATTAAAAATATTGGGGTATGATCGGCCTGTTTTCTCAAGTAGAAAATCTTGTCTTTTTTTTAAGCCTTCATTTGTATTTCTTCCTTCTGTAGGAGGAGTTTCGGAACTTGGAAGTTGTTTTTTGTTAGAAATTTCTTGGATAAATTTAACAAGATCTACCCTTTTTTTTAATGCTTCAAGTGAGCGTTTGGTTATAATGTATCCTGAACTCATATTTCAAATGATGTAATGACAAATGTAAAGGAAAAAATGGAAATAGGAAAAGATGAAGCAGTTATTTCCTTCAAGCTAATTTTATAAAAAAAACATTCGCATTGATTTCGTGATATTTGTATTCTAACTTGTGCGAAAACAGTTTTGATTTCAGTACACCCACATCAGGACAGGTTGCTTTGTGTTTTTTAACATTGAATCTAAAAAGGTCATTTGATTGTTAGAAATAGCAGGACAACCCCAACCTTCAGGAATGCCAAAAGGGTAGGTGCTTGAGTCGGAAACAGCCTCCCATGAGTGTAGTACTATGGTTCGCGCCATTGCATTGCTATTCGTTGATTCAAGCCCATGGAGTAAGTATTTGACATTAATTCCCCAATTGCTATAACCTCTTTTTCCAATTTTGTATTTCCCGATAGAAGAACAATGGCTTTCAAATTCATTGCTAAATTGAGGATTTGTTTTACTGAAATCTGCGCCCCACAATGAATCTCCGCATCCATGACTGACAGGGAACTGCTTGATAATTGAATTGGTTTTGAAATCCCATATTACAAAACGATTGTTTCCCGAGTGTTGACTCAAATCAAGCAGACAACAGAAATTGGTATCGAATTTATGTTCTTTGCAATAGGCTTTGGCCAACTTAGCTTTTGAAAGAAGTTTAGTGTTTGGAGGGACTTCATTCGTCTTATTATCCTTAATCTCAGTTTTGTTCAGCGACTTTGATTTAGGAATAGTTGTGTTTTGTTTATTGAGTTGAAAAGCCAATAAAACCAGTATAGTGAGTGCAACAAAGTAGACTTTTATTTTGTGACTTGACATCAATAGTAAAGGCGATTTTATTCATTAAACGCAATATAAACCTTATATATTGCAATAGATATTCAAAAAAAACAGCTTACTGAAAGAGTAAGCTGTTTTGAGTATGATATAGGGGTTTAGCTATTAGCTAAAGACACCATCAAGGATAATTCCAGTGCTACCACTGTTAATACACATTACGGGAACTTTACCACTGTGGTTTACGATTTGTTGTGCGTAGCTACCTAGTAAAAATTCGCTGAATCCTTTTTCTTGTTGTGTCATAATTATCACCAAGTCAGCACCAATTTCATCGGCGTAGTTTAGAGTATCTTCGGCAAAACTATCAGGATATTTATCATCATCCAAACCTCTCACTATGTAATTGGCATTGTTTTGAGATAATATGTCTTGAGTTTGATTGATTACCCCAAAAATTTTGTTTTTGTATTCAGAATCCGTTGAATTTTCATAGATAACATGGATGGTGCTATTGAATTTTTTAGCCACATGGATTGCCCATTTTAATTTCTGTCTACTTTCTCTTGACAAATCAATTGGCAATACAATTTTTTCATAACCATTTTTGCCAATAGGTTGGTCTTTGATAACTATTACGGGAACTTTAGCATAATTAATTACTCTGCTTGAATTACTTCCAATAATTTGTTGTAATCCACTTGCACCATTTGTACCCATCATGATACTGTCAAAGTTTTCTTCTTCGGCAATTTCATTAACAACTTTATACACTTTACCGTAAGCGATTCTTTTATTGATTTTTACATTTGGAAATGATTGTTGAGAGTCGGAAATCACTTTGTCCAAACGAGAATTAATTGCTTCTTCAATTAATTTCATTTTTTCGTCATTGCCAAATAATCCGAATAATCCGCCTTCGTCTTGTACATTTAGTAATGTAATTTCATTGCCATAAACTTCAGCAATTTTAAGGGCATGTCCTAAAGCATTGTTTGCTACATCAGAAAAATCTGTAGGGACTAAAATGTTGTTGTTGTTAGTTCTATTCATTTGAATGTTGTTGTGTTTGATTAAGCCATATTAGAGTATACGTTTTGAACGTCATCATCTTCTTCTAAACGTTCAATTAGTTTTTCAACTTGTAGTTTTTCTTCTTCATTTAAAGTAACTACACTTGTTGGTATTCTTTGTAGTTCAGCACTCACTATTGTTAGTCCTTTTGATTCAAGTGCTTTTTGCATATTACCGAAGTTTTCAAACGATGCCGTTAGTACCATTTCATTTCCTTCAATTTCTATGTCTTCTAATCCTGCGTCTATTAATTCCAATTCAAGTTCTTCTGTATTAACGCCATCAGTATTGATGATGAAAATACTTTTTCTGTCAAATGCAAAATCCAAACAACCTGATTTGCCTAATTCACCACCACCACGGTTAAGGTGCATTCTGATATTTGCTACTGTTCTGGTTGGATTGTCGGTAGCTGTTTCAATAATTAACCCAATGCCTTTCATACACATAGCCTCGTAGGCTACCTCTTCGTAGTTACTTGTGTCTTTGTTAGATGAACGCTTAATGGCTGCCTCAAT
This sequence comes from Bacteroidia bacterium, assembly GCA_040403495.1. Classification (GTDB taxonomy): domain Bacteria; phylum Bacteroidota; class Bacteroidia; order NS11-12g; family UBA955; genus JABMMZ01. The sequence continues at coordinate 18,142 of JBBAKM010000018.1, read as the reverse complement.
TCTGTCTTTAGGCATGTTAGCACTTTTGGCATTGGCAATTACAACTCTTAATTTTGAATTAGTGTCAGGATCTACTCCTCCACCCTTAACTGCCATAGCTATTTCTTTGCCGAATTTGGTGAATGTTTTAGACATTTTGTCAAATCGGGCAAACATCGTGTGTTTTCTTTTCTCAAATACTCTTCCCATAGGATATTATAATGCTTCTTTTTGGTTTAAATAGTGCGTTGCAAAGTTAATGAATTTTAACTCAAATTTTCTCTATATTGTTCTTAATTATTTGTTTATGTCCACTCTGCTGATTTGCATAGTAGGATGTTTTTCTTGTATCTTTTTCATCATTAAATCCAAGTGTTGCGTGTCTTCAACATAAACTGAAATAGTGCCCTCAAAGGTTCCTTCGTTACTTTCAATAGTGATTGATTTCATATTTACCTCTAGGTTTTTACTAATAATATCGGCTAAACTACTCACAACGCCCACATCATCTATACCTATAATTTTAATAATAGCCAAAAACTTAGTTTCTTGTTTAATTAAATTTTCTTTCCATTGTGCTTTTATTACTCTATAGCCATAGTTACTCATTAATGAAACCGCATTTGGGCAATTGGTCCTGTGTATCTTAACCCCTTCACCTATGGTAATAAACCCAAAAATATCATCTCCAGGAATTGGATTGCAACATTTGGATAAAGTGTAACTTAGGTCGTTGTCTTCGCCTACAATAATTTCATTTTTACTCCCCGATGCACTCGCTTTCTCTTTTGCTTTACTCGGTTTTACAAGCTTATTAACATTGGGTTTGAAATTCAGAATACTGTCAATGTCTAACTTGTCTTGACTGATTAATCCTTTTTGGATATTGTAATACAAATCAAGCTGACTTTGAATTTTAAAGAATTTTACGATTTTTTGAACGTTGTCATCGTTGAACGTAATTTTTTCTTTAGAAAAGCGTTTTTTTAGAATTTCTTTTCCTTCCTCAGCAGCTATTCGTTTGTGTTCTCTTAAGTAATTTCTAATTCTAGCAATTGCTTTTCCGGTAACTACAGAATTGAGCCACTCTTCTTTGGGATGCTGTTTTTCTGAAGTTAATATTTCCACTTGGTCGCCATTGGTTAACACATGACTGATAGGGACAAGTTTATTGTTTAATTTAGCCCCAATACATTTATTACCAACTTCTGTATGTATCTCAAATGCAAAGTCAAGCGCAGTAGCACCAACAGGTAGTTTTTTTAAATCGCCTCCCGGTGTAAATACAAATATTTCATCGTGAATGAGTTGTAATTTAAAATCGTCTAAAAATTCTAAAGCATTGCTCGACGGATTTTCTAACACTTCTTTGATTCTTGCCAACCATCCGTCTACACCTTCCGACTTGCTTTGGATAATGCCATCCATTGAATTTTTATATTTCCAATGGGCTGCATACCCTTTTTCAGCAATTTCATCCATCCGTTTGGTTCGTATTTGCACCTCAACCCATTTACCATCGCTTGCCATTACCGTGGAGTGCAAACTTTCATAACCATTGCTTTTGGGGGTCGTAATCCAATCTCTTGTTCTCAGTGGATTGGGTTTATAACGATCGGTTACCACAGAGTAGGCGGTCCAACAGTCGGCTTTTTCTTTTTCGGGTTTTGAGTCTACAATAATTCGAACTGCAAATAGGTCATAAACTTGTTCAAATGGAATCCCTTGATTGTTCATTTTCTTAAGAATACTATAAATGCTTTTGGGTCGACCTTTGATTTCATAAACCAAACCTGCTTCGTCCAATCCTTCTCTGAGCGGTTCAATGAATTTTTTGATATATCGGTCACGTGCTGCTTTTTTTGCATTTAGTTTTTGACTAATTTCTTTGTATGCATCGCGTTGGGTATATTTTATAGCCAAGTCTTCGAGCTCGCTTTTAACATTATACAAACCTAATCGGTGGGCGAGGGGTGCGTATAAAAAGAGGGTTTCACTTGATATTTTCAATTGATTTTTACGACTCATACTTTCCAAAGTTCTCATGTTGTGGAGTCGGTCGCACAGTTTTACTAGAATCACTCTAACATCGTCACTGAGGGTAAGTAGCATTTTTCTGAAATTTTCAGCTTGCATGCTATCGGTATGGTCAAATACTTCTTGAATCTTGGTCAATCCATCTACAATTTTGGCGATTTTGTCACCAAATTTTCTTTTGATGTCGAGCAGGGTGTAGTTACTATCTTCAACAACATCGTGAATAAGGGCGCACACGATAGAAGTGGTTCCAAGTCCAATTTCACTGGCCGCAATTTTGGCAACAGCAATTGGGTGGTAGATGTAGGGTTCTCCCGATTTTCTGCGCATATCCTTGTGTGCATCTAAGGCTAGGTCGAACGCCGAACGAATCAGTTTTTTTTGTTCGTTTGTTAAATCATGTCGAATAGAGCGAAGTAAAGATTTGTATTTTTTTAAAATTTCTTTACGCTCAATTTCATCTCTTTCTATCAATGATACTTCGTTATCTGCCATTTCGGATTTTTTACAAAATTAATTGAATAGAATGAAAGTTAATTCACAGATTGGATTAAAAAATAGACAAAAAAAAAGCTGCCCTTTTTGAGGGCAGCTTTTTAAAGTTATTTATTTAATGGATTAAGCCATTAAATTTTTAGCTTCTTCCATCCAAGTATGCCAAGTCTCTAAGCTAGTCATGCTATCTTGAGTTTCTAATTCAGCAATTCTCTCGTCTGTTAATGAAACTAAATCAGCATAAGAATGAATTCCAAGTGCGTTTAAACGTTTTTCAAAAGCAGGGCCAATTCCAGTGATTTTTTTCAAGTCTGATTTTTCAGTCTCGTTACTCTCTGTTGTAGCTTCAACTTCTTTTACTTTTTTAGGCGCTTTTGCTTCTTTAGCATCTTTTTTATCGTTAGCATTGTCAAACATTGCTTTAAGATCATTGAAAGCATCTAACTCACCAAGCGTAGATTTATCTGCAGCTTTGTTGATGTTTTTAACAATTTTAGCAGCTTTGTCGCTTTTATTTTTCTCTTCATCTTTGTTTTTCTCTTCAGATTTCCAAGTGTTGGTGTGAGATAAAATAATGCTTTTGTTTTCTTTATTGAATTCAATAACCTCGAATACTAATACTTCAGAATCTTTAATTTTGCTTCCGTTCTCTTTTACAAGGTGACGTTTTGGTGCAAAACCTTCGATACCATATTGTAATTGTACATTAGCACCTTTGTCGTTGATTCCAACAATTGTACCTTCGTGTTTACTGTTAACAAAGAAGATTGTTTCGAAAGTATCCCAAGGATTTTCTTCTAACTGTTTGTGTCCTAAAGATAATCTTCTGTTTTCGCTATCTACTTCTAAAACAACTACATCAATAGACTCATCTTTTTTAATGAATTCTGAAGGATGTTTGATTTTTTTAGTCCAAGATAAATCAGAAACGTGAATTAAACCATCAACACCTTCTTCAAGTTCAACAAATAAACCATAAGAAGTTAAGTTTTTAACAACACCTTTGTGTTTGCTTCCAACTTTGTATTTTTCAATGATTGATAACCATGGATCTTGAGCCAATTGTTTAATACCTAAAGATAATTTGTGTTCATCTTTTTCTAAGGCAGTGATAACAGCTTCGATTTCATCACCAGTTTTTAAGAAATCATGTGGACTTCTTAGGTGACTGCTCCAACTCATTTCAGAAACGTGAATTAAACCTTCAACACCTGGTTGAATTTCAACAAACGCACCGTAATCAGTTACAGTTACTACTTTACCTTTAACTTTTTCACCTACTTTAAGTGAATCACCAAAACTATCCCAAGGGTGTTCTGATAATTGTTTCATACCTAAAGAAATACGTTTTTTACCTTCGTCAAATTCTAATACTACAACAGTAATTTTTTGATCTAAAGAAACCATTTCTTCTGGATTGCTGATACGTCCCCATGACATGTCTGTAATGTGAAGTAATCCGTCAATACCACCTAAGTCAACGAATACACCAAATGGTGCGATGTTTTTAACAACACCTTCTAATACTTGGCCTTTTTCTAATTTAGATAAGATATCAGATTTTTGAGCTTCGATATCATCTTCAATTAATGCTTTATGTGAAATTACAACATTTTTGAAAACGTCGTTAACTTTTACAATTTTGAACTCCATGTCTTTACCAACATATTGATCGTAATCTTTAATTGGCTTAACATCTATTTGAGAACCAGGTAAGAATGCATCTATACCCATTAAATCAACAACCAAACCACCTTTAGTTCTGGTTTTTACTAAACCTGTTAAAACAGTACCTTCTTCCATTGCTTTAGTAATGAAATCCCAAGATTTCTCTAAAATAGCACGTTTTCTAGATAAAATTAGTTGACCATTTGCATCTTCAACAATTTCTAAGTAAACTTCAACATTGTCACCAACTTTTAAATCGGGCATGTCTCTAAATTCGTTACGTTGAATAACACCGTCTGATTTAAATCCTACGTTGATAACAACTTCTCTGTCGTTGAATGCAACTACAGTTCCGTTTACTAATTCATTTTGAGTCAGACTTTTAAGAGAGCTAGTGTAAAGGTCTTCCATCGCTTTACGTTCTGCAGAATTGTAGTTAGAAAATCCTGCGTTGTCCATACTCCAGTCAAAGTCTGAATTGTCTGGGGTCGCATTACTAGAATGCTTGGTTTTGGTTTGTTTTTCTGTGGCTGCATCAACCCCGGTTGATACGTTGCCATTGTTTAATTGTTCTTCTGTCAAATTTTGTTTCCTCCTTTGTGGGGCGGCAAAATTAGAAATAATTATTTTAATATCCTAAAATTTTTTAACGATAAAAAATACACTTAAAAATAAAAAGACAAATCCTACGATATGGTTCCATTTTAAAGGCTCTTTCAGCACAAAAATGGCAAACAAAACAAATACAATTATCGTTATTGCTTCTTGCGTGATTTTTAATTGATAAGCACTCATGCCTTCTAATTTACCTATGCGATTAGCCGGTACCATAAATAGATATTCAACAAATGCGATTAACCAACTTATTAATATGACTTTCCATAACGCAGTATTGGTAAATTTTAAATGACCATACCACGCAATGGTCATAAATACATTTGAGATAACAAGTAAACCTATTGTTTTCATTCTTCTATAAAATAAAAAAAGTTGAGCGGTTAAACTCAACTTTTTTAAATATTATAATTCTTTAAAGTCTTACTTTTTTACAGCTTCTTTCACTTTTTCTAGTACCGTTTTTTGATCAACTGTAGCTTCTGAAGTTGGTAATTCAGCAATTGTAGAATCTTTTGCTTCGTTAGCTTTTATTGCTGAAGCTTCTAATCCTTTGGTGTAAATACTAGTTAATTCTGTCCAAGAAGTTTTAACTGATTCTAAAGCTGTTTTTGAAGCCTCATCTAATTCTGTTTCGTTTACAGAAGCTAAAACGCCATTAAAACTCTCTGAATACCCAACCCAAGTGGCTGAGTCGTAAGATGTAGTTGAACCAATTACGTTTTTAATTGAGTCAACCCATGAGGTAAGTTCTACAACTTTAGTTGCAGATTCAGTCACTTTTGGTGCGTTGTTGCAGGCAATAAATGCACTTGCAATAATTGAAAGAATAAAGATTTTTTTCATTTTTTATAAAAAGTACTGCAAAATTAGAGATAATTTATAATATTGCAATACCAATTTTTGAACCATTTTTTAAACTCTAATATTGAATATTTGAAAGGGGTAGGACCCCAAAAAGCTGAAGTTATTAAATCTGAACTTGGGCTTTTTACTTTTAAAGATGTTTTGCAATATTACCCCACCCGATATGTCGATAAATCAAAAGTGTCTCTTATTAAAGAGTTTTCTGAAGAATCGCCCAATATCCAAATCAGAGGAGTTTTGCTCGATTTTCAATTGCAAACGTCTAAAAATGGCAAACGCCTGAGCGCCGTTATTAAAGACAGTAGCGGTATAATGAATTTGGTGTGGTTTAAAAATTACCAATACGTTATCAAGAATCTGAAACTTCAACAAGTATATACCGTTTACGGAAAGGTTACTAATTTTAATGGAACACTTAGTATTTCTCACCCTGAAATAAAATTGTATACCCCCGAAGATGATAAACTCGGTTTGAAAATGGAACCCGTGTATCCTTTGACAGAAAAGTTGAAAAGCAGGTATGTCGATTCAAAATTAATCGGTAACATGGTGGTTCAAATTGTTACCAATCCTCAGTTTGTGTGGCCCGAATTTATCCCAGATACTATAACGCATCCTATTAAATTAATATCTGCACAAAAAGCTATCAAATGGATTCATTATCCAAGAACGGAACAAGAAGCTAATGATGCCATTCGCCGAATAAAGTTTGAGGAAATGTTTGTGTTGGCCATGCGTTCTGAAAAAAACAAAGCCCTCAGAAAACAAACACAACAAGGGATAAAAATGCCCAAAGTTGGTGATAATTTCAATCAATTTTACAAAGAACATTTAATATTCGAACTTACGAACGCTCAAAAACGAGTAATTAAAGAAATCAAAGAGGACTTGGCACACGGCAGTCAAATGAATCGCCTTCTTCAAGGGGATGTTGGAAGTGGTAAAACAATTGTTGCGCTCTTGTGTATGCTTTTGGCCAAAGACAATGGTCATCAATCCTGCTTAATGGCACCAACTGAGATTTTGGCTTTTCAGCATTATATAACCATTTCCGATTTATTGAAAGAATTGCCAGTCAATGTTCGCTTGTTAACCGGTTCAACGACTGCAAAAGATAGACGTGAAATTTTAGCCCAACTTAAGGAACAAAAAATTGACATACTAATAGGTACCCATGCATTGATTGAAGATGATGTGGCTTTTCATTCTATGGGATTGGCAATAATTGACGAACAACACCGTTTTGGGGTGGCTCAAAGAGCTAAACTTTGGAAAAAGTCAATCAATCCACACATATTAGTAATGACCGCAACGCCTATTCCCCGAACATTGGCAATGACTGTTCATGGCGAATTGGATGTTTCTATTATTGATGAATTGCCGAAAGACAGAAAACCGATAAGAACCTTACACAAAGATGAAAGTTTGAGGTATGAAGTGATGTCTTTTGTGAAAACACAAATTGACAAGGGTAGACAAATATACATTGTGTATCCATTGATTGAAGAGTCGAGTAAACTGGATTTGAACGATTTAATGAACGGTTATGATGAGGTGAATTCCTATTTCCCTGTTCCCAAATATCAAATAAGTTTATTGCATGGTAAAATGAAACAAGATGTAAAGGAGTTGGAAATGAACCGATTTAAAAACGGTATTACCCAAATAATGGTTTCTACCACGGTGATAGAAGTGGGGGTCAATGTGCCAAATGCCTCAGTAATGATAATAGAAAATGCCAACCGATTTGGTTTGTCTCAATTGCACCAACTAAGAGGAAGAGTAGGAAGGGGGTCTGAACAAAGTTATTGTATTTTGATGACCAAGGATGAACTGAATTACCCTTCGAAAAAAAGAATAAATACCATGTGCAAAACCAATGATGGTTTTATTATATCTCAGGTCGACCTTGAGTTGAGAGGCCCTGGCGATGTATTAGGGACCCGACAAAGTGGTTTGCCCGACTTTAAATTATTAGATTTAGGTAAAGACACTGAAATTATAGACTTAGCTAAAAGGGCTGCAGCCTATTTACTCAAATTAGATTTTGATTTGAAAGACCCGAATCACAAACCATTACTTCAGTATTTAATACAACATCAGTCGGACCATTTTTGGAGCCAGATTAGTTGATGGTTAGTTGTTAATAGTTAATTTTTAATGGTGTATTAGTTAATAGTCCCGATAGCTATCGGGAAATGGTAAAATTCTCAATACATTATTTTTAAAATAATTTCAATAAAAACCTCACGGTGAACGGCGTGAAACCATCATCCTTCTCCTTTGGAGAAGGACAGGAGGATGAGGCAAAGAACTAGCGAGGTCAATAAAAATCCAAAATCTACTGGTAATTTATTTATTTAATACATCAAATAAATGTTCAATATTTATTTTTAATGATTTTTTAGACCTAAAAATCACCATATTTTTTTAAATAAATCATCATTTTTAGCATTTTTAGTTGGCAAAAAAGTGTGTTTCACTAAAAATATAAGTAGTTTCACTATAAATATAATGGGTTTCATGGGGTTTAAAAATATGGCCGTTATATAGTCTCTACTTTTGCAAAAAAAATAACTAACCTCCACAAAAATGAAATTCTCAAACATTTTTAAACTTACTATTCTGTGTTTATTTACATTAAAAAACAATTTAACAACCAATGCCCAAGTATTTATCAATGGAACTTACAATGTTGTTGGTGAAATTGGTGTTTTCGGTAACCTACAATTAGGAGCCGATGCGCAACTGTTTTTCCAAAACGGGTCAACCCTGAATATGTTAGGAACTGCTACTACCATTAATTCTGGGGCTGAGATTTTTGCAAATACTGCATCTACTCAGGCTGGTACAGGTAAAATAGTGTTTATAGGCTCTGCGGCTCAAACGCTAGATGGAGGTAATAGCTCTACAATAGGAGATGATCAACCATCATTGATTAATGTGGCAATAAACAATACTAATAATGTAACTTTAATTAACACGAATGCTAGAATTACATCTGGTTTAGATTTTATAAATGGTCATCTTATACTAGCAAACAATGGTTTGGAATTATCAAGTAGTGCAACAGCTACTAATGCTAATGGTACAAGACATGTGGTAACCAATGGAACTGGTTTTATGGCAAAAGAAGGTTTTTCATCTGCCTTTAGTTTTCCTGTTGGAAGAGCAGTATCAGATTTTACTCCTGCAGTAATTACCCCAAGTGCCTCGGGTAATTTCTTTGTACAAGTAAAAAATTATTCAGAATCAGCATCAGATGAGTTTGTAACTATAGATGGTGTTGGTAGAACTTGGAATATTTATTCAAGTGCTGGTACTGGGGCTAATATAGCTTTGCAACACAACAGTGCAACGAACGGCACTGCATTTGATCAGAATGATGCATTTGTAACCCAATACCAAGGTTTGCAATTTATGACGGGCACTCAACAAAATCAAGGAGTATGGCAAGTGGGAACAGGTGCTAACGCATCAAGTGCAACAGGAACCATTACAAATTCTACCATCAGAGACAGATCATACACAACGACTCCAACAACACCTTCTGCAAATGGCGCATTCTTTAGTAAATCAAGTAATATGCTAACTCCTTTGCCTATAACTCTTTTAGATTTTGCGGTTCAAAAACACATGGAGTCCCAATCTTTATTGACTTGGATTACAACCTCTGAATTAAATAGCTCACATTTTGACATAGAAACCAGTACTGATGGTGAATTGTGGAATAAAATTGGTGAACTAAAAGCACAAGGAACAAGTTTGCAAAGCGCCTCTTATCAGTTTATTCATACAAAACCCGCATTAGGAATCAATTATTACAGACTAATAATGGCAGACAGGGATGGAAGTACTGAAACTTCGGCAGTTAGAATGGTGGAATTTGGAAGAAAAAGCAGTTCAATTACAACTATTATCGTTCACCCTAATCCTACAAATGGCAACGTGACTATACATAACACAAGTTATTCATCTCAGTATATTCTATCTGATATACATGGAAAACCAATAGCAATATTCAATAACATTGAAAAAAACAAAGAATTAAGTTTTGATTTAAGTCCTTATTCAAACGGGGTTTATTACTTAAAGGAAATTCCCACAATTGGTGATCCAACCGTAACTAAAATAGTTTTAAATAAATAACAAACGAACAAAAATAATAAAATGAGAATAACCTTCATCTTAACAATTGCATTGCTCATTTCTATGAGTGCCAATGCTCAAGTAAAAGTAGGTAACAATCCTACAATTATAAATGCCAGTGCAGCACTGGAAATAGAAAGTACCACCAAGGGGTTTTTATTACCAAGAATGACCTCAACAGAGCGAAGTGCAATAAGCAGTCCAGCTACAGGTCTTTTGATTTTTAATACAACTACATCATCTATAGAAGTGAATGTTGGCACACCTAGTTTACCTTCTTGGCAAATGGCTACTTTGCCTGCGGGTACAAGTGGGCAAACCTTAAGACATAATGGAACCAATTGGATAGCAAATTCTAACTTATTTAACAATGGAACTAATGTGGGTATTGGTACCTCAACCCCTGCCAGCACCATAGATATACAAGGCAGTTTGGGTTACAAAGTAAACACCATTACAGCTGCTACAACTTTAAGTCAAATCCACAATGTTGTGTTATGTAATACTGGTCCATACACCGTAACTCTTCCTGCAGCATCATCTAATGCAGGGAAGGTTTATTATATCAAAAATATAGATGCTGATGGAGATGATATTACCATTGACGGTAATGCAAGCGAAACGATTGATGGAGCATTAACTTTTTTATTAGATCCATACAAACATGCGACAAGAATTGTAAGCGATGGAGCCAATTGGCATGTACTCGAAGAGGCAGGACAAATAATAAATCCTTCGTCATTTAACCAATTTAACTGTGATGGTTCTATATTTACTTGGTCAGATGTTACCAATTCAACAACTGGTAAAACTTGGATGGACCGTAATTTAGGGGCAAAACAAGTTGCTACTAGTAGCACAGATGCTAATAGTTATGGTGATTTATATCAATGGGGTCGACTAAAAGATGGTCATCAATGCAGAAATTCGATTACAACTTCTACTTTAAGTAAAAATGATGTGCCCATACATGCCAAACTTATTCCTAATAATAGTAATTGGAGAAGTACTTCAAATTTTAATTTATGGCAAGGAATAAATGGTATAAACAATCCTTGCCCAAGTGGTTATCGTTTACCTACAGAAACAGAATTAAATAATGAACGATTAACTTGGAGTAATCAAGATCATCAGGGCGCCATTGCCTCTGTTTTAAAATTGCCTGCTGCGGGCAAACGTGAGTCTGATGGTGTCTTATACGTTGCTTACTATACAGGCGGCTATTGGTCTAGTACAGTGTCGAGCGGGAATACCAGGTATCTCAGCTTTTATGTTGGAACTAACAGTGCCTCTATGCGAAACGATCCTCCTAGTTTTGCTTACTCAGTGAGATGCATTAAGGATTAGGTCAAGTCCCGATAGCTACCGGGTAATAGTTGATAAGCCACTTCCTAGCAAAATCACAATAGCATCAAGCGGTTCAGCGTAAATTTAAGAGATTAAAACAAATTAAAAACCAACAAATATAATAAAATGAAACTAAACTTCATCTTAACAATTGCATTGCTCATTTCTATGGGAGCCAATGCTCAAGTAAAAGTAGGTAATAACCCTACAAGTATAAATGCCAGTGCAGCATTGGAAATAGAGAGTACTACCAAGGGGTTTTTATTGCCAAGAATGACCTCAATAGAGCGAAGTGCAATAAGCAGTCCAGCTACAGGTCTTTTGATTTTTAATACAACTACATCATCTATAGAAGTGAATGTTGGCACACCTAGTTTACCTTCTTGGCAAATGGCTACTTTGCCTGCGGGTACAAGTGGGCAAACCTTAAGACATAATGGAACCAATTGGATAGCAAATTCTAACTTATTTAACAATGGAACTAATGTGGGTATTGGTACCTCAACCCCTGCCAGCACCATAGATATACAAGGCAGTTTGGGTTACAAAGTAAACACCATCACAGCTGCTACTACTTTAAACCAAACGCATAATGTGGTGTTGTGCAATACTGGTCCATATATTGTAACCCTTCCTGCAGCATCATCTAATGCAGGGAAGGTTTATTATATCAAAAATATTAGTTCGACAAATGTTACAATAACGCTTGATGGCAATGCCAGTGAAACCATAGATGGTTCAACCACTTATTTGTTAGACTTATACAAACATGCTATTAGAATTATATGTGATGGTAGCAATTGGCATGTTTTGGAAGAAACAGGCAGTCAATTAACCTCAAGTACATTTACTTACAGCAATTGCGATGGTTCAAATATGGCTATTGTTGATGTTTTAAACCCAGCCACAGGTAAAATATGGATGGATAGGAACTTGGGTGCAAGCAGGGTTGCCACTAGTAGTAGAGACGCTAGTAGCTATGGAGAGTTATACCAATGGGGCCGATTAAAAGATGGTCATCAATGTCGTAACTCAACAACTACTACAACCTTAAGTTCAACAGATGTTCCTGGTCATGCTAACTACATTACAATAAATACAACCCCAAATGATTGGCGTAATGCTCAAAATAGTAATTTATGGCAGGGGGTTAATGGTATAAATAATCCTTGTCCTACTGGTTATCGCTTACCAACTTCAACAGAATGGACAAATGAAGTAAACTCATGGGGCACATGGCCAAGAGAAGCAAGTGCTTTTAGTTCACTACTTAAATTACCTGTTGCAGGCCTAAGAGATAGAAGTACTGGAAATATTACTTCAAATATTGGTAATTATTGGTCTAGTTCATTAGATGGTTCAGGCTCTCAGAGTTTAGGGTTTAGCGATTCTTATGGAAATTCAGCTTATGGATATGGTTATTATCAGCGCGCTCATGGTATGTCTGTGAGATGCATAAAAGATTGAAATTGATTTATTTAAGAAATAATATTAAATGAACATAACTTTTCAAAAATTAACTGCCTTACTTTTTTTGTTGGGATGTAGTTTAAAAAGTTATTCGCAAACTATTTCGGGTAAATTATCCTATTTAGCCAATCAAGAAATTTCTTTAGAAGGCTTTAATGGTTTAAAAAGTTATGCTATTTCCAAAACAATGATCGATGAAAAAGGGAATTTTAAACTTGCTTATTCCAGTACTGATTTGGGTGTAGGCTATTTAAAATCAATAGATAATAAACCTTTGTATTTGATTTTAAATGGAGAAGATATAGAAATTATGGGAGAATCACTTAGCAACTCACAAACCATAAAAATAACCAAAGGGAAAGAAAATCAATGGTTTGAACAATATGCTAATGAGCATCCTCGCCGTGAACAAGCCCTAAGTGCTTGGGATTATTTAGAAAAAATATATACGAAAGATTCGCTTTTTACGGTGCAAGCAAAACCTCTTAAGGCTATTTTAAAAGAAAAGCAACGTATTCAATATGAAGATTTACAGTTTTTATCAAATTTACCAGTTAACTCTTATGTGGGCTGGTATTTACCTGTGCGTAAACTAATGAGCTCGGTATCAACCGTTGCTCAATACCGTACCCAAGAAATTCCTTCAACCATTCAAGCATTTAGAGCTTTGGATTATACGGATAAACGATTTTATAAAAGCGGCTTATATCAAGAGGCTATTGAAAGCCATTTTTGGTTACTTGAAAATTGTGGTAAACCCTTAGATTCTATTTTTTTTGAAATGCAATTGTCTATTGATGCGATGATGAAATCACTGGTGAAGAACGAACAAAAATTAAACGAAGTTACCAACTATTTATTTGATCTATTGGAACGTCATAGTTTATTCAATGCTTCAGAGTATTTAGCCATTAAAGTGCTTAATCAATCAAGTTGCACCATAAATAGTGACCTTGCCAAACAGCTTGAAACTTACCGAGCAATGAAAAAAGGGAATATCGCTCCCAATATTGTTTTCCCCCAATCCACTGTTTATCCTAGTTCCGATTTTAAACCGAGTCAATTAATAGATATTAAAAGCGATTATACACTGATTGTATTTGGTGCAAGTTGGTGCCCTAAATGTAAAGAAGAAGTGCCTGAAATAGGTAAAAATTATAATGATTGGAAAAAGAATGGGCTTGAGGTTGTTTTTGTGTCATTAGATGAAAATGAGTTGGAGTTCATAAGTTTTTCATCTGAATTGCCATTTATCAGTATGTGTGATTTTCAAAAATGGAACAGTCCAATAGCGCAAAATTATTATGTTTTTGGAACACCGACCATGTATTTATTAGACAAGCAACAAAAAATTATACTTCGACCCAATTCCATATACCAAGTGAAAGTTTGGGTCGATTGGTATTTGATACAAGGGAATTCTTTACCATCAAATAAATAGTACAAAACAATAATCAAACAAATATAATAAAATGAAAATAAACTTCATATTAACATTTGCATTACTCATTTCAATGGGTGCCAATGCTCAAGTAAAAGTAGGTAACAACCCTACAAGTATAAATGCAAGTGCAGCATTGGAAATAGAGAGTACTACCAAGGGGTTTTTATTGCCAAGAATGACCTCAATAGAGCGAAGTGCAATAAGCAGTCCAGCTACAGGTCTTTTGATTTTTAATACAACTACATCATCTATAGAAGTGAATGTTGGCTCACCTACTACACCTAATTGGCAAGCAACTTCAGGAACTTCTTTACCTTCGGGCACAAGTGGACAAACATTAAGACATAATGGCACCACTTGGGTATCAAATTCAACTATATTTAATGACGGAACCAATGTGGGTATTGGTACTGCTTCACCCAACACGGCTGCTATTTTAGATATTAGCAGTACCACTAAAGGTTTTGCGCCACCACGTATGACTACCATACAACGAAATGCTATTGCTAGTCCTTTTGCGGGTTTAAGTATTTACAATACTACCACCAATTGTATCGAGTACTTTAATGGAACGGGTTGGAAAAATAGTTGTACAGGAGCTATTACCGCCCCAACGGGTGGCGGTGCATCTTCTGGCGGTACGGCGGTGGTTTCATCTTGGACAAGCACTGTTGGTTGTTCAGTAGGTGCAGGTACCAACAATAGCCCTGCTGGGGTTATAAGAGGCGGTGTAAACGAAACCATGGTGCAGGGTGTTGCAGCACCTGCTACGGCTAGCATTACTTTAGTGGCAAATGTTACCACAGTTGGAACATATACTATATTTACCAATACCATTAATGGGGTAACTTTTTCAGCAGCTGGTACTTTTGGGGCTACAGGTAACCAAACGGTTACACTTACCCCATCCGGCACGCCCACTTTGGCAGGCAATTACATGTGGGCAACTAACCTTACACCCAGTATCAATGTATATGGTTCGGTAATTACCACGAGTGCCCCTTTAGGGAGCAGTTATACGGCGCATTTTAATGGGATTATAGGAACTACGCACTCAGGCACCACATATCTTAATTCCAGTCAAACAACTGGTGAAACATTCAGCAGTAATACAACTTGCCAAAGTAAACCCATTTCTGCCCAAGGTTGCGGTGGAGTAAGCAGTGTAATCGACGAAAGTGGAAGAGTGCATCCAACAGTTAGAATAAATGGACAGTGTTGGTTGCAAACCAACTCAATAAAGATTCCAAGTGTTTATGAGAATTACACCACCACATCATGGACTAATACTTCTACTTCCCCTGGCGACCAAGGCTATTCGGGGTATTACAACACCACCACTACCAATGGTACAGCAGGGTGGCAAGCTGCTGAACCTGCTGCTAATGTGGGTAGATTATACCAATGGTGTGGGGCTATGGATGCCACCATCAGTGAGCGCAGCCGTGGCATTTGCCCTGCAGGTTGGCATGTGCCTAGTGATTGCGAATGGATGTATTTAGAGCACGGCCAAGGGATGAGTATTGCAAATCAAAATGGTGGTAGTTGGAGAGCTAACGGTGCCGATAATCAAGGTACCCCGGGCTATAAATTACTTAGCGCAGGTTCAGGATTTACCAATGCCAGTGGGTTCTCTGGGCTCTTAGCAGGCTATCGCTATCCGCCCATATTATTCACAGAACTTTCGATGCGCAGCATGTGGTGGTCGTCTAATGTTATAGTCCGCGAAATGTACTCAGGTTACCGTGGTGTGCTACGCATCAACTACGGTAAGGATTGGGGCTTTTCAGTTCGTTGCCTTAAGGATTAGCCCTGAGCTTGTCGAAGGGTTTATTTATTTGATTTATCCGTAGGTTAATATTGTCATAATCAGAATTTACAGAATAAAAGAATTATCAGAGTTTTATGTTTGAAAGAGAATGTTATTATTATGCAAATTATGTAAATTCCCAAAATTACGATTCAGATAAAATATGCATCCGTAGTCGCTCGGCTCCAGCCGAGTGACGCTTATGAAAAAGGCATCTTGACGCTTTTATTTTACTGTTTAAGGTGTAAACCAATATACTAACTACTTTACCTACCGCTAACAGGTTTTTAAAACCTGTTAGCGGTATTGCTTTAATAAATCATTAGGTAATGATTTTTCTCTGGCGAGATGATTAAATAATGAATGTAAAAAAGTTTCTTTATTATTTAAAGCACATCACGTTTAAGTTTAAATTACAATAAAATAAATGTTATAGTAATTATAACTTGCCAAAACAAACAAAAAAATATAATTTTGGCGGATTATAAATTTAAGCCGAGACCAACAACGGCACAACAAAAGTAAATATTATTTTCAGTATAATGAAAATATTATCTATATTTGCTAAAATATTTCACTATGGATAGTTTGTTAATACGAAATACCTACTTAAAAAAAGTAGAACCTTATATAGGTAAAGAAATAATAAAGGTACTTACTGGGCAAAGGAGAGTTGGTAAAACAATTTTGCTGAAACAAATTCAACATTTGGTGCAGCTGCTTGATAAAAAATCAAATACAATTTACGTCAATAAGGAACAACATGAATTCAAACAAATTAAAAATGCAGACGATTTATTTGGATATATTGAATCGCAACTAAAACCTAAACAATCTAATTATGTATTTATAGATGAAATACAGGAGATACAAGATTTTGAAATTGCTTTAAGGCAATTGTTGGTGAAGGGGGTAGATATTTATTGTACAGGAAGCAATGCCAATATGTTGTCGGGAGATTTAGCTACGTATCTTTCGGGCAGGTATATTGAGTTTCATATCAATAGTTTGTCGTACACCGAATTTATGGAAATGCACAAACTGCCTAACACTAACGATACATTAAATAAATACATACGATACGGCGGTTTACCTTATTTAGTGCACTTGCCTTTAAGTGATGAAATAGTTTACGGTTATTTAAAAAGTATTTACAATACCATTATATTAAAAGATATTGTAACCCGATATAGTATCAGAGATGTTGATTTTTTAGATCGTTTGGTTGAATACCTTTCTGATAATTTGGGCAGCTATGTTTCTTCTAATAAAATTAGTGATTTTTTAAAATCACAAAGGGTTCATTTATCAGTAAATACAGTAATGAACTATTTAAAATACCTTAGTAGTTCATTTTTTATTAATAAGGTAGAACGCATAGATATTATTGGTAAAAAAAGATTTGAAATAAACGACAAATATTTTTTTACCGATTTAGGTTTAAAACATTCTATCATTCCTTTTAATGGAGCACAAATAGGTAGCGTATTTGAAAATTTGGTTTATAACCAATTGATATATGAGGACTATAAAGTGTTTGTAGGAAAACATCAGGATAGAGAAATTGATTTTGTAGCTCAAAAAGGCAGTATAACCAAATACATACAAGTTGCTTATCAGTTACCCGATGAAAAAGTAAGAGAAAGAGAGTTTGGCAACTTACTTAAGATTGAAGATAACTATGAAAAAATAGTGGTTTCGGCTGATGAATTTACCTCAGATTATAAAGGGATTAAACATATTCATATTAGAGGATTTTTAACTAATTCATAACTATTGTTACGAATTATATGTTGTTATGTAAACAGCAATTTTAGCTGTCGGGAAGAGATGTCTTCTTCGTCGACATGACAGCAGGAAATAATCCCGATAACTATCGGGAAATAGTTTTTATATGAGACACCTTGCGAAGCGTCTGTAAATTATGGTTAATAGTTTCCCGCTGTTCAGTGTGCGGTTTATGGTTTTTTTTTAATCAAAATTGAACAATCACAAATCAAAAATCTTTCTTGGGTTTCCAAACGTGCCATTCAATGTGTTGGTTTTTTGGACTACACTCTTGGCTGCCTATCCTCAAAATGGAATCCCGCAAAAAGGCGGGACTTCATGGCTGTTCCGAGGCTTCGGAACACAGCCGCAAGGGAGTAAATTAAAGGGTATTCTTAAAGTTAAAGATTTTAATATAATGAAAACTTTATAGTATAATGAAAACTGTGCGGAGGCGTCCACGAATGGCGCGAAATTTCAATTTGACAGCTTGG
>JBBAKM010000017.1:0-63270 GCA_040403495.1 Bacteroidia bacterium | reverse complement strand
AATCACTATTGAGCCTACGGCTGCAAAATAGAAAGCTTGTGGCTTTATCAGGAGTCGAACCTGAATTTAGGGCTTCGGAAACCCTCGTTCTATCCATTGAACTATAAAGCCTAAGGATTTATAAGGTGTTATTGGAATTGTTGTGCCAACTGTAACAGTGTGCTTTCTTCAAATGGTTTGCCCATTATCTGCATGCCTATTGGTAAGCCATTGTCATCTGTTCCATAAGGGATAGACAAGGCAGGAATGCCCGCTAAATTCGCCTGTACTGTAAACAAATCAGCTAAATACATCGCAATTGGGTTGTTCGATTTTTCTCCAATTTTGAATGCAACAGTGCTGGTTGTAGGTGTTAAAATAATGTCGTAATTCTCAAAAATCTTTAATGTTTCTTGTCTTATAACTTGTCTCACTTTTTGAGCTTTGGTATAATACGCATCATAAAAATCACTGGTCAAAACAAAGGTACCAAGCATTATTCTGCGTTTAACTTCAGTGCCAAACCCTTCGGATCGAGTGGTTTTGTACATGCTTTCTAAGTCAGTGGCATTGTTGCTTCGGTTGCCATAAGTTAATCCAGAAAAACGACTTAAATTACTGCTTGCTTCTGCTGTTGTTAATATTTGATAACAAGGAACCATTTGGTCCAAGTATGGAAAATCGATAGGCGTAAGGCTGTGTCCTTTTTCTTTTAAGGCTTCAATAAATTCGAAAGTCTTAGTTTGAATGCTTTTTTCTAAACCTTCGTGATTTACGCAATCGTTGATATAGGCAATTTTCAGAGGTTTGTTTTCTTCGGTAAGTTGAATGTTTAATGCTTCAATTTGTGCCATACTTGCATCATTTTCATCCTTGCCTGTAATGCAATTCATCACTAAGGTCATGTCAGACACCGAAGAAGTAAATGGTCCAATTTGGTCGAAACTACTTGCAAAAGCAATCAAACCCCAACGGCTAATAGCGCCATAAGTTGGGTATAAACCATAAATCCCTGTAAAGGCAGCAGGTTGTCGAATAGAACCACCTGTATCGCTACCCAAAGAGGCTAAACACATGTCGGCTTGCACCGCTACTGCACTTCCACCGCTACTACCACCGGGAACTCGGGTGTTGTCAATGGCGTTTAAAACGGGTCCAAATGCTGAGTTTTCATTGCTAGCACCCATGGCAAATTCATCACAATTGGTTCTGCCAATAATGATAGCATCTTCGGCAATTAATCGTTCAACAACTGTTGCTGAAAATAAGGATTTAAAGCCCTTTAATATTTGAGATGAAGCAGACGATTCATGGTCTTTGTAAACAATATTGTCTTTGATGGCAATAACCATTCCAGCCAATTTGCCCGCTGTTTTTAGAGTGATTTTTTTCTGAATTTCTTCAGCTTTTTCTTTAGCATCTTCTTCAAAAACTTCTAAAAAAGCATTTAAGTGCTTGTTTTTGTTGATTTGAGTAAGATAATATTGGACTAATTCGGGTAAATTAAGATTCCCTTCATTAATCTCTTTTTGAATTTCAATAAGGGATGAAAAACGTTTCTTCATTAAACCAGACTATTTCTCAGTTTCAGATTTGTCGTCTTTGATGCCTTTTTCGATTTCGTCTTTTACTTTATTTTTGGCTTCATTGAATTCGCGAATACCATTGCCCAAACCACGCATTAACTCAGGTATTTTTTTGCCACCAAAAAATATCAAGATAACAGCAATGATAAGAATCATAGAACCGCCACCAATGTTTTGTAAGAATAATAATGACATAATTAACTTATTTAGAGTGCAAAATTACATATAAAATTATAAACTTATGGTTTTATTTTAGTGTTTTTTCGATAAAAATTTTTATAAGTTTCAAGAAATAGTTTATTTTGTGCTTAGTTTTTTTAAATAACCTATGAGCCAAACGATAACCGAATTATTAAACGAGTATTCTCAAAATTTAGACAAGTGTACCAAACACACCATTCATGAATTCAATAACATTCGTGCCGGAAAAGCATCTCCGGGTATGGTGGAAAGTGTAATGGTAGATTATTATGGTGCCCCTGTTCCATTAACCCAAGTTGCCAATGTTTCTGCACCCGATGCCAGAACCATTGCCATTCAACCATGGGAGCGTGCCATTATTTCTGATATTGAACGCGGAATTATTAACAGTAATTTGGGTTTTGCTCCTAATAATGATGGACAAATGATTCGTATTACTATTCCACCTCTTACTCAAGAACGCCGTATTCAATTAGTGAAAATGGTAAAACAAGAAGGCGAAGCAAGTAAAGTCGTTGCCCGTAACTATCGTAAAGATACCAATGAAAAGATCAAAAAAATGCAAAAAGATGGCTTAAGTGAAGATGAAGCCAAAGATGCTGAAGCTAAAGTCCAAAAGCAGTTAGACCAACTGATTGTCAAAATTGATCAAATGATTGTTGACAAAGAAAAAGAAATAATGACGGTTTAATTAAACCGACTCCCGCATTTGCCTCCCCATTCTTCCTGTCTCTTATGTTTTTAAAACACTTAAAAATACTGATATTGTTTTTTGTTTGCATGTCGCAATTGTCCCTTCTTGCTCAAGAAGAGGCAGATACCTCTGTAAATCTAAATATTAAAGAGTTAGAAGATTTGGATTGGATGATGGATACCACCTATAAGGTGTTTAGAACCAAACGTTTTTCAAACATGCAAACTGTTTTCCCTTCTTTTAAATCTTACAAAGCATTTATTAGCAAATCGGAAGCGGGCAAACAAACGGAATATACGCAGTTTGCTATGTACAATGCGGTTTGGAATTCTCTCCGATTCCAATATACTAAAACCATGAAAAAAGCACAAGATGCTAAAGTGGAATGGAAGCAAACGCAATTGGATACCTTTTATTACGAACACAGCTATTACTCAGGTGTTGAATACGCTTATGTAACTTGGGTGATAATGACTGTTAAGAATAAGAAATTTAAAATTACCGCCACTTGCTTGAAAATGGATGACAAATGGTTCATCATGGACGAACTTAAGTTTGCCGGAATTGTAGTACCCCCCAAAACGAAAAAGAAAAAGTGACCCCCCAAATTAAGCTTATTGCCCAATGGACAGGTTTTGCAACCAATGCCATTGAAAATGTATTGAAATTATCGGAAAGTGGTGCAACCATCCCTTTTATCTCCAGATACAGAAAAGAACAAACGGGTAACTTGGACGAAGTTGCCATTCAGTCTATAATCGAAAAAGGTTTGTTTTTTGAAGAAATAGAAAAACGCAAATTGTTTATTCTTGAAACCATTAAGGAGCAAGGAAAGTTGACCCCTGCACTCGAAAAGCAAATTACTGATTGTTACAACAAAACTGATTTAGAGGATTTGTATTTGCCATACAAAGTTCGCAAGAAAACCAAAGCAGATTTGGCTATCGAAAACGGACTCGAACCTTTGGCAAAAGTGATTTTAGAACAAAAGAATCCTGACGTCGAGGTGTTGGCGAATCGCTATAAAAGTGAGCTATACAATACCGTACCCTTGGTTTTGGAAGGTGCCAAAGCAATCGTTGCTCAATGGATTTCAAATGATTTGGAAACAAGAAATATGCTCAGAGAACGTTTTGAGAAATATGCCGTTATTCAAACGAAGCCTAACAAAAAAGGACTTGAAAAATCGCCCGACTTGGCGCTGAAGTACAAAGATTATTTGGAATACAACGAAAAAGCGAATTATGCCGCTTCTCACCGAATAATGGCTGTTTTTAGAGCCGAAGAGGAAGGCGTTTTGAAATTGGAGGTGTCGCCAGATGAAGATAAAACTTTGGAAGCTTTGGATTTTAAATGGCTCAAAAGATACTCTAGTGTTAAAGATTTGATGCAAGATGTGATTGATGATTCTTATAAAAGATTATTGAAACCATCCATTGAAAATGAATACAAAACAAGCTTGTTTGAAAAAGCAGAAAAAGAAGCCTTAAAAGTGTTTTCTGAAAATTTAAAACAATTACTCTTGTCGCCACCTCTTGGTAACAAAGCTGTTTTGGCTATCGATCCAGGCATTAGGACGGGTTGTAAAACGGTCTGTCTCAATAAAAATGGAGTTCTCCAATACCAAACGGTGCTGTTTTTTAATTCCCCTTCAAGTGCCCAATCATCCCTGTTGGAGTTGAAAAAAATAATGAGCAAATACAACATGGAAGCAATCGCTATTGGAAATGGTACTGCGGGTCGCGACGTGTTTGATGTTATTAAACAAAGTGATATTGATTGCCCGGTTTTCTTAATCAACGAAGATGGCGCTTCTATCTATTCTGCCTCTGAAATAGCCAGAAAAGAATTCCCTGATTTGGATGTTACCGTTCGCGGTGCCATAAGTATAGGCAGGCGATTGATGGACCCCCTTGCTGAATTAGTGAAAATAGACCCCAAAAGTTTGGGAGTTGGTCAATACCAGCATGATGTGGATGGTAATCGATTGAAAACTGCACTTAATGACACAATTGAATGGACGGTAAATAGGGTAGGGGTCAATGTAAATACAGCAGGAGAAGAGTTGCTAAAACATGTGTCAGGTTTAGGTCCTTTGTTGGCGAAACACATAGTTGAATACCGAGCTCAAAATGGTCCCTTTAAACAACGCAGTGATTTGAAAAAAGTATCGCGTATGGGAGAAAAAGCCTTTGAACAGTCGGCCGGTTTTTTAAGGGTAAAGGAAGGAAGTAATCCTTTGGACGAAAGTGGAATTCACCCTGAAAAATATGCAGTGGTTGAAAAATTGGCAAAGCAATACCAAGTGAAACCAAGTCAATTGATGGCGAATACTGAATTGATTGACAAAATAAAAAAAGACTCACATTGGGTTCAAGAAATAGGGGTTTACACCTTTAATGACATCATGAATGAATTGTTAAAACCAGGTTTAGACCCTCGCAATCAGATTACAGAAGATGAGTTTGACGCCTCCATTCGTACTATCAATGATTTGGTAGAAGGGATGTTTGTGAAAGGAATAGTGACTAATATTACCAACTTTGGGGCATTTATAGATATTGGAATTAAGCAAAAAGGTCTTTTACACATTTCTGAAATGTCCAATACTTTTGTTCAGTCGCCACACGAAGTGATAAAGTTGAACCAACGATTAACACTGAAAGTAAAAGAAATTGATATTCCTAGAATGAGAATTGCCCTAAGCTTAAAAGAATGATAATATAGAAAATTAAACGAAATAGTTTAATTTTGTACTATACAATGCTCACAAACCATTTTGTAGTTAATGATATAGAACCAATCAGTACAGAAGATACTATCGCTTCGGCATTAGCCAAGTTGTCCTCTCAGTACTTAGAAATTCTTCCTGTTGTTCGCAATCATCAAGTTGTTAATTATGTCGATGTTTACTCATTGAGTTCACTAAGTCCACAAATGTCTATCAATGATTTGCCGTTGTACGCACCTCTATTGCCATTTGTTACACTAAACCAACATATAATTAATGCATTGTCGCAATTAAAAACATTAAATATGTCTCTTTTGGCTATTTTAGATGAAAATGGGATGTATTTGGGGGTTATTAAAACCAAAGATATTGTATTGGCATTAAGCAAAAGTCTTACGGTGAAAGCCCATGGTAGTATTATCGTTTTAAAACTTAAGCCCAATGATTATTCTCTAAGTGATATTGTCAGAATTATAGAATATGGCGATGCCAAAGTGTTGGGATTTTTTACGTTTGAACTCCCTGATACAAATGAAATTGAGTTGCATTTAAAATTGAATACCACAATTTTACGCAATATTTTGGCAACCCTTGAAAGGTATGATTACCACGTTGAAGCTTATTATAACAGAGAAGATATGAGTGACGATAATGACTTGAGGTACGAAAATTTAATGAAAATCATAGACTTATAGTTTTGTCTAAAAGTTTTTTTTTATTGTTTTTAAGTTTGGGCATTAGCTCAAAAATTCAGGCATCACAGCAAGATTCCTTAATGAGTGTTATTGAGTCCATTGAAATAAAAGGGCACAAAAAAACCAAAGACAGAATTATTTTAAGGGAACTTACCTTTAAAGTAGGAGATACCATTAATCCTGTTAATAAAAATTATCACACCGAACGAAGCCGTCAACAATTGTTGAATTTGTATTTGTTCAACGAAGTGCAAATCACATTCGAAAATCATAAAGCGGTTATATACATCAAAGAACGTTGGTATATTTGGCCCTCTCCCAAGTTGAACCATGCCGATAGGAATTTCAATCAATGGTGGTTGAGCAAAGACCCTGAACGCTTAACTTATGGTTTAGACTTAGAGTGGTATAATTTTAGGGGTAGAAATGAAACCCTTAAATTTTATTTTCGTTCGGGGTATACCAAACAAGCCGCTCTGTTATACCAATTGCCGTATTTCAATAAAAAGCAAACTTGGGGTGCTCAGTTAAACGCACATTATTCGAGAAATAAAGAAGTTTGGGTCGCTACAGAATCTAACAAGGTTCAGTTTTTGCAAGCCAATGATCTCAATTTAATTGAACGCAAATCGATTGAATTGGCCTTTGTTCATAGAAAAAAAATACTGAGTTACCATCGTTTTTATGGTGGTTACAGACAAATTCAAGTCAATGACACTGTTATAAAATCAAATCCCAACTATTTGGTAGCATCGTCTTTGAGACAACAAGAATGGTATTTGGGGTATTTATTCACTTATGATAAAAGAGATTTTAAAGGCTATCCACTCAAAGGGAGGTTGTTTAAAGCCAGTGCTGAATATGGCGTATTTGCGAGTGCCATTCGCTCAAACCCGTTTACTCTTAAAATGTCTTACAGTGAGTACACTCCAATAAGTAAGCGTTTTTTTAATTCAAGTTTGCTAACCCTACGCCGAATGGAAATGTCTTTCCCAGCTTATAATAAGTTATTGGCTTTGGGATATGAAAGGGATTTTATCAGGGGATATGAGTTGAATGTGATAGATGGTTTACATTTTGCTTTAGCCAAAACAGAGTTTAAGTACAAATTGTTCGACAAAAAGTTTCCTTTTGTAAAAGGATTTAGAAATTACGAAACCATCCCAATTGCCATGTATTTAACAGCATTTTCGGATGTAGGGAAAGTTGTTTCACATCCTTTGTTGTTAGAAACATTGAAAGATAAAGGCAATACTATGGTCGGAGAGTGGCAATATGGCGCAGGAATGGGTGTTAATGTGGTCGCCTATTACGACTATTGTATGAGAGTGGAATATTCAGTCAATCGGTTTTTATTCAACCGCTTCTATTTGCAATTTGTTGCCGCAATTTAAAGAAAGTGATTGTAAAAAATTTGTTTTTATGGTACTAATTGTTTAGTTTTGTATTGAATTGAGACTAAAAGCCTACATATTAACCCTCTTATTTTTGTTAGGTAGCAATGGAATTTCTATTGATATTGCCACTTGTTGCGACTCAATATCAGGGGTTTCTATTGGATTTCAGTCGGCAGACAATCACCTTCCATGCAATAATTGCAATTCTTGCGTTTCAAAAACAAAGTCTTCTTGCTGTGATTTGTTTCAAATCAATACCGTTATTAATCCTGTTTTATTTTCAGGCAACATACAACAGCTTAAAGTCAAAGATTTAAAGTTAAATCACTTTGCTTTTAATTCTAACTCTAATCAAATTGCTTATCCTCAAATTGATGATATTCAATTCATTTCTAAATACTCTGAGCAAATACCCGGAGTTCCCATTCTTTTGAAAAAAAGAGTGTTACAAATCTGATAAAAAGCAAAAGTAGGTGATTTATCAACTGTAAAGCTTTTGCAATACTTCCGAAACTTTTCTTATGCGTTTTTAGTTATTGTTTTGCGCTCGTTCAAAACGATACAAACCCAAATTTAAAATTTTTTAAAAAAATAGTATGAACAAAAAAATCATTTTAGGCTCATTAGTAGCCGTTATAGCCATCGTTGCGTCTTTCTTTATATTCAATCAGTCAAGTCAATCAAATTGCTGCAAAGCTAATTCAACAGCTTCTACCGAAAAGTGTTGCGACACTCAGTGTGAGTGTGGAGATACTTGTATAGGAGAAGGTTGTGATTGCAGTGATGCCTGCCAAGCAAATGCAGGTGCAAAAGACGAATGCTGCGATTCGGAAAGTACTGCAATGACTAGTTCAGTAGAATCTACTGAAAGTTGTGCTAATGACTCATGTAATGAAAAATGTACTTGTGGTGAATCTTGCACCGGTGCAAATTGTGATTGCCCTTGTGGGTCTTGCAAATAATTATTAACTTGTATCTTTTAAGAAAAGGGCTGTTTTTCAGCCCTTTTTTTTATTTAAAATCTTTAGGGGCGTCCAATATCCATGATTGTGTGCCCCAATAATTCCATTTTTCTTCAGCTAAGTTAACTTGAGAATTTATAAATGGATACCAAGGGCCTCGGTTTACAGAAATTTGACAGTCAGCATAAACTTCTATTTGTTTGCCTTGTTTTAAATAATGTTGTGTTAAATGCTGAGCAAATTGCCAAATCATATCTGGTTTTGACTGAAAGTCGTTGATTTGTTCTTTGCTTAGGTAGTCTGAAAAATTAACGATTTCAAGTTGATTGTTTAGTTTGATGTAAAAATTGCAATTTCCTGTTCTTGACCTCAACATCATTCGCCAAGACAAGCGATGCCCTGTTTCATTCCACAATACGGGTCCCTTCATAAAATAGTGCCTAATGGGTAATAAAACTTGTATGCTGATAAAAACGATGACAAATGCTTGAATAAGTTTAGCGTTTTTGGGGAGCTTAGTTTCGTTCTCTGTCTCAAAATATGGTTTACGGCGCAGGAATTTGTGGTGTATGTTTTTGCGCTCGAAGAAAAACAATGAGAAAGCCAATGCAAAATAAGGAAATATGCCAATATGTAAAGTTATGGAATTAAATAAATGGAAGCCTATGGCAGCAAAAAACGCCAAAAGACGAGTTCTCTTCCAAAGCAAAGCAGGAAACATTAACAAATCGAATAATATCCCTGAATAAGCTGTAAAAAGATGAAAATGATGGTTTCGAAGTAAGTTTATAAAAGGCTCCCAATTCAGGTGTTTCTCATACCAATGGGCAGAGTTTGAAAAAATAATATTGATAAAGTTACCACTCAACCAATCGGGATAAAGTTTGGCAAAAGAGGCATAAGTGTAAACAATAAAAACCTGAACCATTAAAAGGAGTTGAACCCAATAGTGGTAATAATTGACGGATTCTGTTCTTTTGTGTTTTACATCTAAAGATATTTGGGCATTAGCAGGAAAAAATATCATCAGAAAAGAGATAAGGACTATTAAATAATAGTGGTTGTTATACTCTGTTTTTTGCAAGAAATAGGTGGTGCTCCAAAATAAAAAGAATAAAGTAGAACTCAGTTTGTAGCGATAACCTAGGGCAATACCCAAACCAAAAATGCCCATAATGATATAATGGACATACATATAAGGGCCTTGTAAAATTTGTAAAAACTCAAATCCTATAAAGCTAAATAGATAGCTAGGTTTAATAAAAGTGGAATGAACCCAACCTGTAATGATAGCTCCCCACGATTCAATAAGCATGAGTGAGCCAAAGAAAATTCTAAAGAGAATTAGTGGCGAATTGTCAACTTTTTTAAATAGAAGTTGATTCATAGTTGTTTAATTAGCCATTCATACTAACCAAGAACTCATTGTTGTCTTTAGTTCCGGTCATGTATTTTAGCATCATTTTCATTGCTTCTTCACTGTTCATGTCAGCCAAGTGGTTTCTTAAAACCCACATTTTTTGTAAAGTTGATTTGTCTAAAAGCATATCATCTCTTCGTGTGCTAGAACTTACTATGTCGATAGCAGGATAAATACGTTTGTTAGATAATTTACGGTCTAACTGTAATTCCATGTTACCTGTACCTTTGAATTCTTCAAAGATAACTTCGTCCATTTTACTGCCAGTTTCAGTTAATGCTGTAGCAATAATGGTTAAAGAGCCTCCATTTTCAATGTTTCTAGCAGCT
The DNA here is from genome assembly GCA_040403495.1 of Bacteroidia bacterium. Lineage (GTDB taxonomy): Bacteria > Bacteroidota > Bacteroidia > NS11-12g > UBA955 > JABMMZ01. Next base: position 53,276 of record JBBAKM010000017.1, on the reverse strand, counting down.
CCAAAAAAACGTTTTGGTTTTTGAAGCGCATTAGCATCCACACCACCTGATAATATTTTTCCCGATGCCGGTTGAACGGTATTGTAAGCACGTGCTAATCTGGTAATTGAGTCAAGAAGTATTACAACATCGTGTCCACTTTCAGTCAATCTTTTGGCTTTTTCTAAAACGATATTTGCCAACTTTACGTGTTTTTCTGCAGGTTCATCAAAAGTACTAGCTACAACTTCTGCATTTACACTTCTTGCCATGTCTGTTACCTCTTCCGGACGTTCATCAATCAGTAATATAATCATGTAAACCTCAGGATGATTGGTTGCAATAGCATTGGCAAGACCTTTTAATAGTTGAGTTTTACCTGTTTTAGGTTGAGCAACAATAAGTCCACGTTGACCTTTACCTATAGGAGAAACTAAATCTATAATACGATTGCTGTAATTGTCGTTTTTGTCAACCAAATTGAGTTTTTCTTGAGGAAATAGCGGCGTTAAATGCTCAAAGCTAACACGGTCACGAATTTCTTCAATGCTTTTGCCGTTGATTTTCTCAACTTTGACCAAAGCAAAGTATTTTTCACCTTCCTTGGGTGGTCTTATTGTTCCTAGAACTGTATCACCTGTTTTTAGTCCATTAGAACGGACTTGGTGCGAAGCCAAATACACATCATCAGGAGATGCCATGTAGTTGTAGTCAGCAGATCTCAAAAAGCCATAGCCCTCATTGGTAATTTCCAAAACACCTTGGGTTTGAATAATACCTTCAAGCTCAACTAGTTGTTGGATTCTTTCACGTTTGGCATTTTCTTTTTCTAAGCGTTCTTTCTCTTGTTTTTCTTTGAGTTGTTGTTGCTCTTCAAGATGTTTTTGACGTTCTATTTCAGCCTCAGACAATACTTTTTCTTGAGGTTGTTTGTTTTCGTTGTTTTGGTGATGGTGTTGTTGTTTGCCTTTGTGATTTCTTTCTTGTGGCAAAGGTTTGTGTTCAGGTTGTTTTTTTTCAACAACAATTTCTATTTGATTCTCTTTCTCAGAATTTTCAACTTCTACAATTGGCAATTCTAGAGTAATTTCGGGGATTTCTTCAATTATTTGAGGCGTTTCCTCTATTTCAAGTTCAGCAATTTCTTGTTTTATTTCATCTGAACCAAAGTCATTTTGAATTTCGTCAGGATTGGCATTGGTTTCTGGATTGGTTTTTGGTTTACGTTTTCCTTTGGCAACTTTCTTAACTTTAATGTTGTTATTTGATACGCTTTCTGGTTTTGCTGATGCGTTTTCCAAAGCGGTTATTTTGGAAATGATTTGTTCTTTGTTCAAGGAATCAGTCCCTTCGATTCCAATTGCATTGGCAATAAGTTGTAACTCGTCTAAAGGTTTTTCAAATAGGTTTTTATAATCCATTATGGGAAAAATATTGTTTGTAAATAAAATAGAAGTGTAAGAGTTGAATAATATTTCAGAGAAATCTGTTAGATTTTTTCAACTCTGCAATTTTAGATAAAAATAACCTTAAAAAAAAATATATTTTAAGGGGTGCTTTGTTGGCTTGCTTCCATTGCTTTCTTACGTTGTTTTTTCGTAAAAGGAATTGGAATGTATTTAGCCGGATGTTTGTTCAAGTCCTTTAAAATAATATCAAGGTCAACAGCTACTTTGTTCAAATTGGTATAAAGTGCAGGGTCGTTTACAAGCAATCCTAAACTACCTTCACCTGTATTGATTTTACCCATTACTTGGTCAAGTTTGTATAGCATGTCGTTGGCTTTGTCAACCGTTTCTTTCAGTTTGGCAGCCGCTAAATTGTCTGTTGTGGCTTTTAAATTCGAAATAATTAAGGCTATACTTTGGTTGTTGTTTTTCAAATTTGTAGTAATGCTTTCTACATTGCCCAATATAGCGGTCAACTTAGGCACATTCGCTTCTAATAATTCTGAAGCATTGTCGCTTGTTCTTTTGAAAGAAATAAGGGATTTATTGAGACTGCTGATTGAGTTTTTAAGGTCGTTGCTCGCCAATAAACTATCGAGCGAATTTACGATGCTTGTAATTTTGTTGCTTAGTGGTTTCATTACACTACTTACAGATTCCATAATACTGGTATCTGCAATAGAGGCTAAAATAGATTCATCGTGAGCCATTTTACTTGATTTTCCCAAAATGAGGTTTAAGGATTTGCCATTCAATAAAGTTCCTTTAACTTGGATTTTGGAATCTTCAGGGATAGACAGTTTTTCATTAATAACAAAATAGACTTTAAATTGTCCTTGTATATCACTCATCTCTATGTCGTTAACATTTCCAACTTTGTATCCATTTAACAAAATTGGTGTTGATGTGTTTATCTCGTTCACGTCATGAAGCAAAGTTTGTAATTCAAATTTATTAGAGAATAAACTGCCTTTACCAGCTAAAAAGTTATAACCTAACACTAAAAAAGTGATAGCAACTGCTGCTAATGCCCCAACTTTTGTCTCGTTTGATACTTGAAATGCCATTAATTGAATAGAATTGCAAATATAATGCCTGCCATACAAATAAAAAATTATATTGTTTTAACCATTAATTATTTGATTTTTAGAATTTAAAGAGATGAATGAGATTGTAGAATAATTATTGTAATATTGCCGCCTAATTTTTAAACAATAATGAAATATTTTTTATTAGCGCTTACTTTAAGCGTTTTTCATTTTGGTTTTTCTCAGAAAGTAAACGAAGAAAAAATCAAATTTACCGACACAAGATTGCCTTTAAAGCCAATCAAAACCATTAAATCTTATAATTTTACTGTTGTTACACCGTATCCGGAAAACAACAATTCAGTGAAAGAGTTTGCTCAAAAAAAATACCAAGAAGAATTGGCTAATTATCCAAATGTAGTTGCAGAGTCAGAGAGAAAGTATGACGAACAATTGAAAAAACATGAAGAAGATGTAGCAACAGCAAGAGAAAACTTTAGAATTGAAAATGAGGCATTCGATAAAATGACATTAATAGAAAGAATGGCATTGAAAGATCAAAAACCAGTTTTGAGATTGCCAACTAAACCAACTTATTACAAGCCGTCTGAACCTAGATTTGTAGAGCCTGATTTAACAAGATCTATCACTTTCGATCCAAACATGTTGTCATCTATGTATTTGAAATTACACGGTTTTGAAAAAGGAACAGACCAAGCTTTGGTAGGTAAAGTAACAGTTTACAACTTTGAATATACAGAGCCAGAAAGAAAAAGTAGAGAATACAATGTTTATGACAAAGCTTCAGGAAGAACTATTCCTAAAGTTGAATACTATTACGTTGCAACTTATAGAAGAACCGTTGAAGTTTCTTTAGAGCACAACGGCGCAGGAATATACAGTGGTATTTTAGAAAGTTCAACAGAGTATAAAAAATATGAAGGTCCAAATGCACCAAATATGCTTGCAATAGAGAAAAAATCTGTTGAAGAAGCTCTTGTATTGGCCAATGATTTTATTAATAATAACTATGGATTCAGTTCAATTGAAGTAAACAGAGAAGTTAGTTTTGTGAAAAACAAAGATGGAGAATACGATGATTTAGAAAAAGCAAAAGGTTTTGCTATATCAGGATATGCTTCATTGAAAAGAGATGTTAAAAATACTGATTTGGAAGATGCCATTGCAATATGGGTAAAAGCATTAGGCGAATCTGATTTGGAAGACAAAAAAGCAAGAATTGATGAAAAAGTAACGCGTGTATTGTTAGTTAATGCAATTGATGCTGCAATTACGATTAATGATTTCAAAACGGCTGAAACTCAAATTAAAGCATACGAAGCATTGAAAAATAGTAACAGTGAGAAAAAGATGATTGAAGCTTTGAGAGCTCAATACAGTGACAAAAAAGCCCGTTTCGAAGCGGCTTTATAATCTAAATTATTTTGAAAATGAAAGGCTGTTTCCTAATAAGAAACGGCCTTTTTTTATTTTTGTGAATGTGGTCAAGTTAAAAGTTAATCATTTTTGATTTTTTTTAGTATTCTTGCAAAGTAAAATTTAAAAAATGTCAAAAAATAGCACTTCAAAACATCCTAAAGCCTTACCATACTTGTTTTTTACCGAAATGTGGGAAAGGTTTGGGTATTATTTAATGATTGGAATATTCGTTCAATACCTTCAGGAGAAATGGGATGGAGGAGGTTTTGCTATGAGCAAAAAGGAAGCTTATGATATTTTTGGGACTTTTATCGCATTTGTGTTTTTAACGCCTTTTATTGGTGGCTTGCTAGCGGATAGAAAACTTGGTTATGTAAAGTCTATTATTATTGGGGCGGTTCTAATGGGCTTGGGGTATTGTGGTTTAGCAATTCATCAATTGGAGTTTTTTTATGTTAGTTTGTTGCTAATAGTGCTTGGAAATGGATTTTTCAAACCCAATATTTCTACTTTGTTAGGGAATTTGTACAATCAAGAACAGTACAAACCTATGAAAGATTCGGGATACAATATCTTTTACATGGGGATAAATGTGGGAGCCTTGATTTGCAATTTCTTTGCTGCTTATTTAAGAAATAAATACGGTTGGGGATATGCCTTTATTGGGGCAGGGGTTGGTATGTTTCTTGGATTAAGTGTATTTCTAATGGGTCTACAGCATTATAAAATCGGGGATATAAGAAAACCAAGCTCTCCCGAAGATGTCTCATTAGGACGAATTTTTGCAACCATTTTTTTACCTGCCATCGCCTTCGGTATTATAGGTTGGGTGTGGCCCGATAATATTTTTGGTAGCGACAGTTCTGATGCGTTTTTGTTTTCAACATTACCCATTATCTACTTTTATATTTCATTGTATACCAAAGCTTCAGTGGTTGATAAAAAGCCAATTTCTGCTTTATTGCTAGTGATGTTAGTATCGGTAATGTTTTGGGCTGTATTTAAGCAGAATGGAACAGCACTAACGACTTGGGCTAAGTTTTACACCGACAGAAGTGGCATTGAACAATTTCAGCCATTAATGTCAGAATTGCATCAAACAGAATCTATAGACTATCAAAATATAGAAAGAGAGACTTATGATAAGAATTTCAATTTAATTAAAGATGATTCAGGCGTTGTGGTTAAAGCCATAACCAATGATATCTATTTTAGAAATTTACCAAAAGAGCAACATCCTCAAGAGGGAACTACCGTAAAAGTGGTCAGTACAGAGTTGTACCAATCCATAAATCCTTTTTGGGTTGTGGCCTTAACGCCTGTTGTAGTGGCTTTCTTTTTGTTTATGAAACGCAGGAAAAAAGAATTGAGTACACCTTCCAAAATCGCTTGGGGTTTGTTTATTTCAGCATTGTCACCTTTGGTAATGGTTGTGGCGGTGTTTTATTGTCACAATGGAGCAGAAAAGGCATCTTCATGGTGGCTTTGGGGGACTTATGGTGTAATTACAATAGGGGAACTTTTTCTTAGTCCTATGGGTTTAAGTTTAGTGTCTAAGTTGAGCCCTCCAAGACTAACCGCATTAATGATGGGAGGCTGGTTTTTGAGTACATCTATTGGAAATAAATTGTCGGGAATTCTGGCGTCAATGTGGGATAAATATGAATACAAAGGATATTTTTTCTTAACCAATTCAATTTTGTTATTAGTAGCAGCCATAGCCATATTTGTCATGTTGAAATGGCTCAACAAAATTTTTAAAGAACATGCCAATTGATTTATGGCGATTCTTTAAGAATCATAATTGTTAAGACAAGGTAGTTTGTCTTTTTTGTTTTAATCTACTTTTCGTTAAAAAGAGAAATAAAGTTTGCTTATTTCTCTTTTTTTGTTATTTTTACAAATTAATCAATTTAAGTCATTATAACTTGTTGTAAATTATGGTAAAAAACTACAAAATTTATTTCTTATTAATAGTATTGTTTAGTGTGTTTCAAAGCTTGCACTCCCAAGTAACCACTATTGGTAATGGAACTTTTCAAAACTCAAATTTTGGCGGTCCTGCATACACATCTACTATTCAGGGTGCACATTCTAGGTACGCTTATATTTTTCCATCTTCTGTTTTAGGAGGTTTGCGACATGGCGATAGTATCAGGTCATTAGCTTTTCTCAAAAACGGAATTGGTAGCATAACAGGTACCTGTAGTATGAAAATATACATCAGAAATACTGTAAACACAACATACGGAAGCCGAAATGTGATTTGGAATAACCAAGTTAACGCCACAAGAATGAGATTGTTTTATGACAGAAATCCAGCCAATGAAATTGGAAACAATCCGGGGTGGAAGAGATTTAGTTTGGACTCGGCTTTTGTTTATGATACAGCTTGGGGTTTTAATTTAGAATTATTAGTTGAGTATTATCAAGCCTCTTCACAAAATACAAATGTTTTTTGGTCTTATGAAAATGCAAATTCAGTTTTTGGGTATTCCTCAAATCAAACCAAATTTATTCGCGTTAATAATTTTACAATGCCCGATTCAACCAACAGTTCTTCGGATGTTCACCCAACTATTAGATTTGAATACCCTAGATTCGATAGAGATATAACCGTATCAAAAATTTATAGCTTAGGTAAATTGCCTGTGCCTCTTGGGAATCCTGATACCATCAAAGCCATTATTAGTAATGTAGGTAAAAAATCAAACAATACATTCAAGCTTTACATCTTAAGTAAAGGCGCCAATAGACTTGTTGATTCAGCCTCATATTCGCTCAATTTGTTTGAGGAAAAATTAGTGACTTTGCCTCTTATTTATCCTCAAAATGTAGGGAGAGATACAATAGAAGTGAGGGTTGTAAATGATCAAAATTCCAGTAATAACAGTTTAAGTTTAGTAAGGTTAGCTACAGAAAATATTTATTCATACAGGGATGTCACACAGCCAATAGCAGGTGGAATTGGGTTTAATGGTGCAACAGGAGATTTTGTCGCCAAGTTTTTTTCCAATAGTCCCAAATCTATCAATCAGATAAGTGTCAATTTTGCAGGCTCGAATCAGCGTTTTAGGCTAGGAATATGGGATGTTGATAGTTTAAAAGGAACCCCTAAAAACAATTTATGGACTTCAGATACACTCATTTCTGCCCCTAATTTTATAACGCCTGTTTTGCCATCTGTAAAGGTGAATGGGTCTTTCTTTGTTGGGGTTAGACAAATTGGTCTTCAAAATGTGGCCTTTGGATATCAGCCCGACCAACCTGTTCGTCCACAAACATTTTATTATACCTCACCTTCAGGTGATACCAGTTGGGTGGATTTTTCTCCGGGAGCACCTTTTAAATTTGTGATTGAGCCAAGATTACAAGCCCTTAATGATGTAGCTCCTGTCCGATATAATTTCCCAAGAGATACTGTTGACTTAACCAATGTGAGAACAATGGCTCCCAAAGCAACTATCATTAATTTTGGTTCGAATAATCAAACAACACCTTTTGCTACTAGCTTAATTATTAGAAGGAATAATAATATAGTATACTCTTCTAATATTTTCGATACCCTTTCAAGCGAACGAAGAAGGGTAATTACTTTCGATTCTAGCTTTTTGCCTGTTTCTGCCGGTACTTATGATGTGTTGTTGATTACTAGATTGGCCAACGATCAAATGAAAGACAATGACACTATTAGAACTTCATTTGTGTGTGCAACTTACAATGATGTGGGATTAGGTTCTGTTTTTGATCCAAGTAGTTTTATCGATTATGAACAGTTTATTGATACCGTTTACCCTACTGTGTTTGTTCAGAATTTTGGACTAGATACCAGAGGGCCTTTTAATGTGGTTGCTCAAATTTTTGATTCATTAAATAATAAACTTTTCGAACAATCTAAATTGTACACCTTGGGTCCATTGAATAGTGTTTTAGCCTCTTTTGATGCTTTCCCTTGTAGCAAATATGGAACCCTTTATTTCAGGGCGTTTACAAGATTATCTACAGACATAAACAGAACGAATGATACAGCAAAACGTGTGTTCAAAATAATAAGAAGTAATGATGTTGCCGTTACTGAAGCTATTTATCCAACCCAGTTTCAAGTGCTTGTTCCTCCTGTAGCAAACCTTAATCCTCAGTTGAAAATTGAAAACAAAGGCGATGCCAATCAAGATATTCCATTTAAAGTACAAGGCGAAATTTGGTATGGCGATAGTTTGATTTTTAAAGATTCATCTACTACTAATAGCTACAGAAATACCCCAAGTTTTGTATTTTTTAAGAGGTTTCAACCCACTCAACTTGGATATTATAAAATGATTGCATACACGCAATTGGAAAATGATCAATTTAGAAATAATGACACCTTAATTACTGATTTTGCTGTTGGATTGCTAGACGACGTAGAAGTTGTGGAATTAACGCCAACGCTTAATTCTAGTGTTCAAATTGGGACTACTATTGCCCCTAAAGTTAAACTAAAAAACAATGGTCTATTGGCTCAAAATACTCCATTTGCGCTTAACATGAGGGTGCGTTTAAATAATAATTTAGTTTATTCTAGTACTAAAATGGTGACCATAGACAGTGCCCAAACTAAAGTAATAACAATGGACAGTACTATGCTGCTTTCTGAACCTCAAGATTACAACGTCGAAGTTTGGATTCAGTTGCCAAAAGATTTTGATACATCTAATAATCAATTGGTCGGAAAATACATAGCAATTAAGGATTTTGATATTGCCGTTACCGAAATACTAAACCCAAAAACAAGTGATATATTGTTGGTGGGTATATCGTCGCCTAAGCCATTGGTAAGGGTTGAAGACAAAGGTGAAAAAGTAAGTACAGACCTATTTACTCTGACTTTCAAAATGTTTAATGCAAGTAATAATAACTTGTTATACTCCAAAGATGTGGATACGAGTTTTACATCAACAAATGTTTTGGACATAGAATTCCCTGAGATTCCAGTTCAGTTTAATGTTATGCCTGTTAGGTTTGAAACAATATTGTTCTACAATAAAGACCAATACGCGCAAAACAATGCTTTGGTAACAAATTCTAGTTACAGATTGTTAAATGATATAACGGCAAAGTCAATTGTATTGCCTGAAAATAATAGAACTTACCGATTGAATAGTGCTAATGTTTTGCCTAGAATTGAATTGGAAAACGAAATATCGGATACCAGTTTGCCAATAAAAGCGGTTCTTACAATCCAATATATAGATACAGTTCAAAATAAATTTGAAACGGTCTATTCGGATAGTTTGTCCATCCCATTTTTGTTAAGCAACGAAATTAGAACTTTGAACCTGAATAATAGCTTTAGCTTTGCGAGTCAAAAATTAGGAAGGTATCAAGCGGTGTTGACAAGCCAATCTTCTCTAGACCAAATAAGTAACAATAACACAGTTACTTCTAGTTTTAGAATTGCAGAATCGGTTGGTTTAAACAGTTTGCAATTAAATGGAGTTTCTATAAATCCTAATCCAGCGAATACTGAGTTTGTTGTAAGTTTGTCATCAAGCCAATTTGAAAATGAAAATATCACGATGTACAATTGTTTCGGGCAAGTTGTATATGAGCAAGTGATTAAAGGGAATCAAATTCGAGTTTCTACCCAACATTTAAGTTCGGGGATTTATTACATAAAAATTGGAAATGAATACAATAAGTTGATTGTTAGTCATTAATTTTATCATAAATTTGCAAAAATGATTCAAGCTATTCTGAACAATACAAGTCGAAATGTAGAAATTAAAGATTCTGAAATATTACTTAACGGCGAATTAAGGGAATTTGATTTTCAAGTAATTGAAAATCAGAAGTTTTTTCATGTATTATATCAAAATCAGTCTTTTTATTTTGAAATTGTAGGTTTTGATAGTGAGAATAAAGTCTACACAATAGCTTATCAAGGTCAGAAATTTGAAATAGGGATTAAAGATAGGTTCGATCAATTGTTGTCGAGCATGGGATTAGATGCAGTTTCAAAGCCTAAAGTCAATGATGTTAAAGCACCAATGCCGGGATTGGTATTGAGTATCAAAGTACATGAAGGTATGGAGGTGAAAAAAGGAGATCCAATTTTAATATTAGAAGCCATGAAAATGGAAAATATCATTAAATCACCTGTGGATGGAATTGTTAAATCCATCTCTGTTGCAGAAAAACAAGCCGTAGACAAAAATCAAACACTAATTAACTTTTAAATATGAAATCAAACATTAAAAAACTAAGCATTTTCACTATTGCAATTTTGTTGATGTCATCTTGTGGAAGTATATCAATCTCTCAAAAAAGGTACAGTAAAGGACTCAATATAGATTGGTTTGCCGGAAAAGATAAAAAAGCGGAAAGTCCCAAAGTGGCTAAGAAAACCAAAAAGAATAATCAAGTTGCTGTTTTGGAAACAATTGCGAATGAGGATGTACAAACCCAATCCAACGAATTCGTTTCTGCAGCACTTCCAACTGAATCTGTTGAGATCGATTTGTCTCAATCAAACACTAAAGGACAAGTAAAACAGCACAGAAGTAAGGTTAAAGAAGGAGCTAACAAAACACAAGAAAAGGTAGGTGTTAGTAAACTAAGTGCAATTAAAAGTTTGAATAAAATCAAAAAATCAGGGATTGCAAAAACGGATGACAATGTTAATTATTTATACTTAATTATGTCTTTTTTCCCAATTTTGTGTTTAATCGCTGTTTACCTTTATGAAGGACAAGAGTTAACAACAAACTTTTGGGTAGATTTAATTCTACATCTAACGGTATTGGGTGCCATAGTGTTTGCAATTTTAGTGGTTTTAGGTATGGTTTCTCTTTAGTATTATGACTATTACACAATTAGAATACCTTATTGCATTAGACACACACAGGAATTTTGTGAATGCAGCTGAAAGTTGTTTTGTAACACAACCAACTTTAAGTATGCAAATACAGAAACTTGAAGATGAGCTTGGTGTAAAATTGTTTGACCGAAGTAAGCAGCCTGTAGTTCCAACGCATTTAGGGGAAGCTATCATAACTCAAGCCAGAAATGTATTAAAAGAACATGGCAAAATCCTTGAATTGGTTCAAGATGAAAAAGGTATTATAAAAGGAGATTTAAGAATGGCTATAATTCCAACTATTGCCCCATATTTAATTCCTCGATTTTTAGTGCGTTTTCTCAATAAGTATCCTGATGTTAATCTGATTATAAATGAGTTAACTACAGAACAAATCATACAACACCTAAAAAATGATCAATTGGATTGTGCTATTATGGCTTCACCTGTTAAAGACAAAAGTTTAAATGAGCAAACTTTATATTACGAGGAATTTGTAGCTTATGTTTCAAAAAGTGATAGATTGTTCAAAAAGAATACCTTAAAAACGGATGATTTAGATTTAAGAGACATTTGGATTTTGACAGAAGGACACTGTATGAGAAATCAAGTTTTGAATATTTGTGGTGAAAGAAAGAAAGATAACAATAAATCTAGATTTGAATACCAAACAGGAAGTATAGAAACCTTAAAAAGAATTGTAGAACAAGACGATGGCGTTACCATTCTTCCTGAATTAGCTATAATGGATATGAGCGACGAACAAATGGAATTAGTGCGTTATTTCAAAGGACCTGAACCTGTTCGTGAGGTGTGTATGTACACTCATAGAAATTTGGTTAAGAAAAAGCTTATTAAAACAATGGTTGATGAGATATTAGAATCCCTTCCCAATAAGATGAAAAAGAAAGATAAAAGAGAGGTTATTTCTATTTAGTAAGAAATAGATTCAATTAACTCGCCTTTTTCGTTGTAAGTTTTCCAATTGCCGGTTCTTTTTCCGTTTTTATAATACATAACACTTCTAAGAGTTCCTTGGGCATCCCAAACTTTCCAAGTGCCATGTTTTAAATCATTCTTGTAGAATGCTACAGACTCGATTTTGCCAGATTCATTGTAGGCAGTCCATTCTCCTTGCTTAAGTCCACTGTTAAATTTGCCGGTTTCTTTCAAAGAGCCATTCATGTGAAATACAGAAAGGTGTCCGTCTTTAACACCATCATTGATTTCATAGATGCTCTCGATTTGACCACATAAATAATAAGTTTCGTAGGATCCATTGAAGGCAGAACCATTCACATCAGTGAAAAAACCATTGTTGATATTGATTTCAGTTTGTGCACTTAATGCAATGAATGAGCTGAATAAAAACGATAAGATTAATAATTTCTTCATGACTTGTTAATGATTTATTAACAAAGGTAATAAAAAATTTTATCTTTTTTCTAAAATTATTTTAGAATTTTTTGTAGTAAGTTGGATTTGCTTTGATTTATAAGAGATGTAATCTACGACAATATTACTTTGATTGTTGAGCAAATGTGAGGGAATGTGGCATTCTCCTTTGGAATTTGTATAGTAAACTTCATTAGTGCCATTAATGGTTATTTTAGCACCAGAAATCAACTCATTGTTTGTGTCTAGTATTTTGATGATAAAATTTTGTTGCTCTATTTTTTCAGCGGAAAGAGTTCCGATTACTAAACTTAGAAACATTATTACAATTATTTTTTTCATCGTTACAAAATTGGGCAATGAAGGTTACACTAAATTAAAGCCAATATTACTATATTGTTAAGTTTTACAGTAGCGTTTAATTTCTAATTAGTTCATTGTTTGTTGGTTTTACTTCACTTTTTGTGGTTTTAATAGGCTTATATTGCTAACTTAAATTTCACTAATAGTTAAGATAGAATTAATATAGTAAGGTCAATTTTGCACCATGGAATTTCATAAAAAAGTTGCATTTCTTGCTTTAGCAAATATCTTGTTTTTTTCTACACTATTAAATGCACAAACAACTGGCGGAATTAAAGGTAAACTAATAGATTCATCCAAGGTTGAAACGATACCAAACGCCAGTGTTATTATCCAAGGAACAAGCAGAGGCGTTTCAAGTAATGCTAGCGGTGAATTTGAACTTTCTAAATTAAAGCCAGGTAAATACAATATTATAATAGCTTGTATCGGTTATGAAACAGACACTATATTTAATGTAGATGTTTCCACAAGTGTAGTTAATGTTGGCAATGTTTTTTTAGCCACTTCATATCAATTGTTAGGTGGAGGAGGTAGAGCTGTAGCGCGTAAAACAAATTCCATAAAAGCGGGTATTCAAGAGATTAAGAAATCTGAAGTTGTAGCGAATAACATCACATTCGAACAACTTAAAAATTCTCAGGATAACGATGCGGCAAAAGCTGCTGCTAGAGTTCCCGGTGTTACTTTGATAGAAAATAGATTTATTATGCTAAGAGGGTTAAGCCAACGCTATAACAGTGTTCAGATAAATGGTATTAACGCGCCAAGTACTGAGGTTGATAGACGTGCCTTTTCTTTTGATTTAATCCCTTCTAGTATGTTGGATAAAATGATGATTTACAAATCACCTTCTTCTGACTTAGCTAGTGATTTTGCGGGTGGAGTTATTAAAATTGGCACCAAAAGTAATGTTGAACGTGATTTTATTACATTCGGATTAGGGGTAGGCTTCAGAGTTAGAACAACACTAGCTGCTGCACAACATAACAGTGTTGGTTCTACCTCAGATTATTTGGGTTTTGATAACGGTACAAGATCTTTGCCTGATGGATTCCCAAGTTCTATTGCAGGTTTTAATACTTCACAGTCTATTCAATATGGTAAGCTATTAGAAAATAATTACAGTTTAGAAGAGGTTAGGTCGCCTCTTGATTTTAGCTGGTCTTTAAGCCAAGGGAAAAATTGGAAGATTAAAAAAATGAAATTGTTTACCACTAACAGTTTTAACTACTCAACAAGCTACCAAAAAAACATCACCAAAAGATACCGTTACCAAAACGACCAAATTGAATATGTAAGACAAATGTTTAATTACAGTGATGAAAACTATGCGGTTGAAACTAAAATTAGTGCATTGAGTAATTGGATTCTTAAAATCAATAAAAACCATACGATTGCTTTCAAAAACATTTTCAATCAAATAGGTGAAAATGAAACAACCATCAGAACAGGTGTCAATCCAACCGAAAGACCACAAGATGAGTTTAAAAATTATGGATTTCATTACACTTCAAGAAGAATTTATTTTAGTCAAATTGAAGGTGATTTAAAGAATAAAGAAAAAAACAGTAATCTAAATTATGGATTAGGTTTTAGTAATGTTAGAAGAAATGAGCCCGATTATAGACGTTTTAGAACCTCAAGAATTATTGGTTCAGGGGAAGCGTTTACATTAATAGATCCTCCAAGTGCAAGTTTGTTTGATGCCGCTAGATTTTATTCATTGTTAAATGAGAATACAGTATCGGGAACTATTCAATATGACAAGTCTTTCAGAACGGTATTAGATACAGCCAATGATTTGAAATTAAAAGTAGGCGCTTATGTAGAAAATAAAAGCAGAAGTTTTGATGCCCGTTGGTTAAGTTATACTTATGTGGGAAATCCAAATTTGAAAAATGATTTTTTAACCCAATCTATTGGGGAGTTATTTAAAGTAGAAAATATTAATAATGTTTCTGGATTTAAACCCAATGAAGGAACCAATCCTAATGACAGATACAGTGCCAATAATCAATTGTTAGCTTCATTTGTAAATGCTTCAATTCCAATTGAAAACTTGAAATTTAATTTGGGTGTAAGAGCCGAGTATTTTAATCAGTCTTTAGAGAGTGCCGACCAAAATGGCCCAATTAATGTTTCATTAGTTAATCTTAATATATTGCCCTCTATCAACACTATTTATTATTTAAATGACAAAAATCTATTTAGGTTGGCTTATGGTAAAACAGTTAACCGTCCTGAATTTAGAGAATTGGCGCCTTTTGTTTATTATGACTTTATGTATGATGTAAACATTGTAGGTAATCCGGACTTGAAATCATGTTTGATTGATAACGTTGATTTTCGTTTCGAAAAATATCCAAGTAGTTCTGAAACCATTAGTTTAGGATTGTTTTACAAACGTTTTATAAATCCAATTGAGAATTATGTTGTTCCAGTTGGTTTAAGTCAGCAGTTTTCATTGAATAATGCAGAAAGTGCAACAAACAGAGGTGTTGAGTTTGAATACAGAAAGTCTTTAGAAAACGATTTTCAAAATAGTTTCTTAAAGAAAATTTCAATGAATATCAATGCTTCTTATATTTTGAGTAATGTTGATTTGGGAAGTGATAGTACATTGAGTCAAGATAGAACACGACCACTTCAAGGGCAATCGCCATACATTATTAATATGGGATTACTTTATGATGATGTAAAAAAAGGTTTGACAGTTAACGTTTCTTATAATATTTTTGGAGAAAGAATTGCTTACGTTGGAAACGATATTTTCCCAACTGTTTACGAAATGCCAAGACATGCGGTTGATTTAACGGTTGTTAAAGAATTTTCTAAACGTTTTACTATGAAATTTGGTATCAGCGATTTGTTGAATTACAAAACACAATTGTGGCAAGATACTGATGGTAATGGTAAAATTGATATGAAAACCAATAAAACAGATCACGAAATTATGTCATTCAGAAGAGGCCAATTGATTAACGTAGGATTGTCATATAAAATTAAGTAATGAATAGATTATATATAATTGCATTAATAGCTTTTTTTAGCGCTTGTTCTAATTCAAAACAATCAACTTTGATAGAGGATTATGCACAAGACAAAGATTCTTTAATGATGCAAATAGTGCCATTTATTGCCAAATTACACGATAGTATTTCTAATCAAGGCAGATTTTTAGATAAAAACAGGTCTTACATGGAAAGTCATATTATTGAACGCCAATATCAATGGTTGAATTTTTATACAGACAAAGACAGTTGGAGTTATTTTCAAGTGTCTAGGTTAGAACCAAGTTTGAAAAATGATAAGTTTTCTGCTATTTGTGGTCGATTTAAGATGAATGCAACAAATTCAATTGATTCTTCATCTTTTACTGAAATCTATTGGACTTGGAAAATGAGAGAAGAACAACTTAAAGTTAAATCAAGTAAATTGTTTGATTTGGTGATTAATAAGCAATCTATCCTGCCATATCAATATCCACAAGCTAACGAAGATTGGATTGAGTTCCCAAGTGATAAGGTTTATTATGATTCCAATACTAAAACTTGGAAGGTGAAATAATTACCTCTTTTTCCATTTAATTCCACATCCAATTGCTTTAGTGGTTTTATTTTCTATGGCTTTGTTTTTAAGCAATGCATTGACTGCTTCCTCAACATATTTTCTTTTAACCTCTTTGGGATTTTCGTAATTATCATCAATAGCTCCAATGTATTTTACAACCCAATTGTTTTTCTCTTTTTTGAGTATAAATACGTGAGGTGTTTTGTTTGCTCCATACATTTTTGCAATGTCTTGAGTTTCATCTAACAAATAGGGGAAGGTAAATCCTTTTTCTTTGGCCCTAATTATCATTTTAGAATAAGAGTCTTCAGGATAAGCCAAGGAGTCATTTGAATTGATAGCAACAACGGGATAGCCTTTTCGTTTGTATTTTTTGTCCAAGGCTATAATTCTGTCTTCGTATGCTTTCGAATAAGGGCAGTGGTTACAAGTGAAAATAACAATGGCACCTTTAGCTCCTTTTAATGATGAAAGTGAAAAAAGAGTGCCATTGGTGCTTTTTAGACTAAAATCTAAAGCTATAGACTCAGGTTCATAGGGATTGGTTATGTGCTGAAAGGAAAATAAGAAAATACTAGAAATGGCTAATATGTAAAAGGCTTTTTTCATGTTACAGTTTTTCTTGAGTTAAAAGCGAGCGTAATTGTTCGTAACTGTCAAAAGAACCCTCATGTACACTTTTTGAATTTGTTTTAATGACCAATGTAAATGGAATAGATCCCTGCCATCTTGAATCTACATTTTCTATAAAAGTATTCGTGTTTGTTAGGGTTGCTAAGTAATGATTTCCCTTAATTTGGTAGTGCTTGATTAACCATTCAGCCGATTTTTTAGCCTTTTTGTTGTCAAGAGAAATAGAGATGAATTGGTAAGTGCTGTCCATGTTTGCTTGAGCTTGTGCAAAGAAAGGTAATTCCTCTACACATGGCTTACACCATGATGCCCAAAAATTAATAACGATGGTTTTTCCAGTATCGGCTTTTAGCTGAGTAATGGTTGTTGCACTGTCTTGATTAATAACTTGGCAGGTTTGCGACCAAGCTGAAATACCCGTTAAAAAGGTTGTTAATAATAAAATTGCGATTTTCATGTAAGAACAAAAATACAACTATAATAAGGGATTAAGCAAGTTTAAATTGCCGATTTGCGAAAATTGAGTATAAGATGCTAGTCGTTTAAAGTGGTAAAATACTAAAAAAAAGGGACCTCTTTTCAGAAGTCCCTTTTTGGAATTTAAATTAAGGTTAAAATTACATGCTCATTGTTCCAAGAACACTATTCATGTTTCTAACGGCATCAGCCGATTTGTTGAAAGCTTCTTTTTCAGAATCCGTTAATTTGTAATCAACGATTTCTTCCCAACCGTTTTTACCAATAATAACAGGCACCCCTAAGCAAATGTCGTTTTGACCATATTCGCCTTCAAGGTAAACGCAACAAGGCATTACTTTTTTCTCGTCTCTAACGATAGCTTCAACCAATGCAGCACCTGCAGCTCCTGGAGCATACCATGCACTTGTACCTAAAAGGCCTGTAAGTGTAGCTCCACCAACCATAGTGTCAGCAGCAACTTTGTTAAGCGCCTCTGGACTTAGTTTTTCAGAAACAGGTAAACCGTTAATTGTAGCAAGTCTAGTTAATGGAATCATTGTAGTATCACCGTGACCACCAATAACAACACCATGAATATCGTTAGTAGATGCACCTGTTGCAAGAGATAAATAACATTTAAAACGTGCACTGTCCAAAATACCACCCATACCAATGATTCTGTTTTTAGGCAAACCGCTTGATTTAAGAGCTAAATATGTCATAGTATCCATAGGATTACTAATTACGATGATGATTGCATTTGGAGAATGTTGTAAGATATTTTCAGTTACAGATTTAACAATACCTGCGTTTATGCCAATAAGTTCTTCTCTTGTCATACCCGGTTTTCTAGGTATTCCACTGGTAATTACCACAACATCAGAATTGGCTGTTTTGGTGTAATCGTTAGTGCTTCCAACAATACGGGTGTCAAAACCTAATAAAGAAGAAGTTTGAAATAAATCTAAAGATTTACCTTCACTAATTCCTTCTTTAATGTCCAATAATACTAGTTCAGAACATAATTCTTTGCGTGCAATGTTGTCTGCACATGTTGCGCCTACGGCTCCGGCTCCTACAACTGTAACTTTCATATTTATTATTTAATTATTAATGTAATTTTTGGCAAAGGTAACGTTTTATTTTGATAAAAAACAGACCAGAAATGACAGTTTTTGGTCATTTATTTCATTTTTATTGCCGTTTATAAATAGTTCAAAATCATAATTTTTAGTTACAGAAAATAAAAGCTTAACCTATAAATTTGCAACAATGAATAGTAGTAAAATTGTTAACGATCCCGTTTATGGATTTCTTACCATTCCAAGTGCTTTGATTTTTGAATTAATTGAACATCCATTTTTTCAAAGATTAAGAAGGATAAAACAACTTGGTGTAACGGATTTTGTCTATCCGGGTGCTACTCATACTCGCTTTCATCATGCTTTGGGTGCGCTTAATTTAATGGTTAAGGCAGTGGAAACCCTTAAGCAAAAAGGGGTTAAAATTACAGATGCAGAGTCGGATGCGCTGTATGCAGGAATATTGCTGCACGACATAGGGCACGGTCCATACAGTCATTCTTTGGAGAATTCAATTATTGAAGGTGTTGCCCACGAACGAATTTCCTATTTGCTGATGAAAAAACTAAACGAATCTTTGGATGGAAAGCTAGATTTAATGATTTCAATATTCAGTAATCAATACAAAAAGAAGTTTTTATACCAATTGATTTCAGGTCAGTTGGACATGGATCGCTTAGATTATTTGAGTAGAGATAGTTTTTTCACAGGTGTTGTTGAGGGGCAAGTTGGGGCAGAAAGAATTATCAATATGTTGAATGTAGTAGGGGATGAATTGGTGGTTGAGGAAAAAGGGATTTACAGTATAGAAAAATTTATCATTGCCCGACGAATGATGTATTGGCAAGTGTATTTGCACAAAACAGTTGTTGGGGTTGATGTGATGCTCATTCAAATAATGAAAAGAGCTAAGTTTTTAGGACTTCAATCTTTGTTAAAGGAGCCAATTTCACCGGCATTACATTATTTTTTAAACCATACAATCAGTGTTGATGCAATAGAAAACAATGAAGAAGTATTGAAGTGTTTCATCCAATTGGACGATTCGGATATTCTAAATGCCATTAAACAATGGCAATTTTCAGACGACAAAGTTTTGAGAATACTAAGTGAGAGTTTTATTAATAGAAAGTTGCCAAAAGTAATGGTTTCTGACAAACCAATTCCTCAAGAAGAGATAGAGAAAATTAAAAAAAGCACCATTAAAAAGTTTAAAATCAAAGAAGATGAGGTGTCTTATTTTGTAAATCATAGTATTATGAAAAACGATGCTTACAGGGTTGATAAGTACAATGGGATTAAAGTTTTGAAAAAAAATGGCGAGGTTTTGGATGTTGCCGAGGCCAGTGATAATTACACATTGAAGGCTTTAAAGGACACTGTAAAAAAATATTATTTAAGCTTTTATCGTTAAATTGTATCTTCGCAGCTTTGTATGGTTCAGATAACAGCAGAAATTATAGCACAACTAATTGGTGGAAAAATAGAAGGTAACCCTTCTGCAACTGTTACTCGTGCCGGAAAAATAGAAAGTAGTACCTCTGAAGATATTAGCTTTTTAGCCAATCCTAAATATTCTCATTTTTTATATGAAACAAATGCTTCTATAGTTATTGTTTCGAATGATTTGGTGTTAAATCAACCTGTAAAAGCAACATTAATTAGACATGCAATGCCCTATTATGGTTTTTGTATGGTTCTTAATCAGTTTTTTAATCCCCATGTTAATAGAGTAGGTATTGATAGTACTGCTATTATTCATCCTACGGCTCAAATAGGTAAAGATGTGTACATTGGACCTTATGTTGTTGTTGAAGAAAATGCAAGAATTGGAGATGGTGCTCAATTGTATGCTCATGTTTTTGTGGGCAGAAATGCACATGTAGGGACAAAAACAATTCTCTATTCTAGTGTTTCTGTTTATTCAGAATGCTTGGTTGGTAATCATTGCATTATTCATGCAGGAACAGCCATAGGTTCAGATGGATTTGGATTTGCTCCAACACCAGACGGTTCTTACGCTAAAATACCACAAATAGGTAATGTTATCATAGAAGATAACGTGGAAACTGGAGCCAATTGTTGTATTGATAGAGCAACAATGGGAAGTACAATTTTAAGAAAAGGGGTAAAGTTGGACAACATGGTTCAAATAGCCCACAATGCTGAAGTTGGTGAAAATACCGTTATTGCAGGATTGAGTGGTGTAGCGGGAAGTACTAAAGTTGGAAAGCAATGTGTTATTGGAGCACAAGTTGGTATTGTAGGACATATTACAATAGCTGATGGTACTCAAATAGGAGGTCAGTCGGGTATTCCTAAGTCAATATTAGAACCCAATCAACAGTTTATCGGTTCCCCGGCAATGCCTGTAAAGGAAGCCTTCAAAAGTCAAGTTTTACAAAGGAATTTACCTGCTCTTGAAAAAAGAGTAAGGGAGTTGGAACAAATTATAAAAGAATTAAAAAAAGCATGAAACAAACTACCCTAAAACAAGCGGTTACTATTTCAGGTGTCGGATTACATACTGGTGCGAATGTAAATTTAACATTTACCCCTGCTCCAATCAATCATGGATACAAATTTCAAAGAATAGATGTTGAAGGTCAACCAATTATTGAAGCTGATTGCGATTTAGTTGTTGATACATCTAGAGGAACAACCTTGGAAAAAAACGGAGTTAGAGTAAGCACTGTTGAGCACGCATTAGCCGCTTTAGTTGGTTTAGAAATCGACAATGTTCTGTTTCAAATTGATGGTCCCGAAATGCCTATTATGGATGGCAGTTCATACCCTTTTATTGAAAAGATTTTAACGGTTGGGATTGAAGAACAAGATGCCGAAAGAGAATATTTTGTAGTGCCTAACAATATTCATTACAGTGACGCTGAAAATCAAGTTGAAATGGTTGCCATGCCATTAGACGATTATAGACTTACTGTAATGGTGGATTATAACAGCCCTGTTTTGGGAAGTCAACACGCTACAATTACTAATTTATCTGAATTTCAATCGCAAGTTTCATCCTGCAGAACCTTCTGTTTTTTACATGAACTGGAAATTATGCTCAATAACAATTTGATTAAAGGTGGAGATTTGAACAATGCAATTGTTATTGTAGACAGAGTAGTGGAAGATGCCGAAATGGAGAGATTGGCAAAGGTTTTTAACAAGCCGAAAGTGGAAGTTAGAAAAGAAGGGATTTTAAACAATGTAGAATTGCGTTTTCAGAATGAACCTGCAAGACATAAATTGCTTGACTTGATTGGAGATTTGGCTTTGGTTGGAATGCCATTAAAAGCTCAAATAATGGCAGCAAGGCCCGGACATGGAAGTAATGTTGCTTTTGCTAAGAAAATAAAAGCATTAATTAAAAAGTCAAAGAAAAAACAAGCAAACGAAGCGCCGATATACAATCCAAATCAAAAAGCAATTTTTGAATACAAAGACATCAATCGTTTTTTACCACATGCACACCCATTTTTATTGGTAGATAAAATCATTGAAAAAAGTGAAAAAGAAATTATTGCGGTAAAAAATGTAACGGGCGACCAATACTTTTTTGCGGGTCACTTTCCTGGAGATCCAATAATGCCAGGCGTTTTACAGTTAGAAGCCATGGCACAAGCTGGTGGAATTCTTATTTTAAGTGAAGTGCCAGATCCTGAAAATTATGCTACTTATTTCATGAAAATAGACAATGCTAAATTCAAAGAAAAAGTAGTTCCTGGAGATACGCTGGTGATGAAAATGGAGTTGTTAGAGCCAATCAGAAGAGGTATTTGCCTAATGAGAGGTAGAGCTTATGTAGGAGAAAAATTGGTAAGCGAAGCAGAAATGATGGCTCAAATTGTTAAAATTAAATAATTGATTAGGGGATAGCTTAATAAATATTGTAATACAAACATATAAAACAATGATACAACCATTAGCATACGTTCATCCAAGCTCTAAAATTGCAGAGAATGTTGTCATAGACCCATTTGTTACTATTCATAAAAATGTCGAAATTGATGAGGGATCTTGGATTGGTTCTGGCGTTACCATTTTTGAAGGTGCCAGAATTGGTAAAAATGTAAAAATTTTTCCAGGGGCAATCGTTTCAGCTATTCCACAAGATTTGAAATTTGATGGAGAAGATTCTTTAACCATCATCGGAGACAATACGGTAATTCGTGAGTGCGTTACTTTAAACAGAGGAACGAAAGACAGAGGCAAAACAGAGATTGGTAAAAATGTGTTGATTATGGCTTATAGTCACGTTGCACACGATTGTGTTATAGGAGATAATGTAATATTAGCAAACAGTACCCAAGTTGCGGGCCACGTGGTTGTAGGAGAGTATGCTATCCTTGGTGGTGCCACTTTGGTTCATCAGTTTGTGCACATAGGAAAACATGCCATGATAAGTGGTGGAAGTTTGGTAAGAAAAGATGTTCCTCCATATACCAAAGCTGCAAGAGAACCACTAAGTTATGAAGGTGTCAATTCAATAGGTTTAAGAAGAAGAGGTTTCCCAAGTGAAAAAATTGCGGAGATACAAGAAATATACAGAACATTGTATGTTCGAGGCTTAAATAATGCAAAAGCAATCGCTGAAATTGAAGCAAACATGCAAGCAACTCCCGAACGTGATGAAATATTGTTGTTTATTAAAAACAGCGACAGAGGAATCATGAAGGGTTACATCTCTAAATAAGTCATTACTTATTAATGGATAATCTTAAAGTCGAAAATATAGGGAAACACTATCTTTCTCAATGGTTATTCAGAAACATCTCATTTAATTTAAATACGGGCGAAAGTATCGCCATAACTGGTCACAATGGCAGTGGAAAATCTACACTATTGCAAATTGTGTATGGTTTAGTTCAACAGTCGGAGGGAGCTGTCTTTTTTAATGAAAGAAGTATTGAGAAACCTGAATTAGTATTTTCGGTAACGACACCATCGCTTGAATTACCTATGGATTTTTCAATGAATGATATTCTTAAGTTGTACCAATCTTTGAATAAAATAAGTATGGATTCAGAAGTTTTTGGATTGCAGTCTATGTTTTCTAATAAGCAAATGAAGCAACCGTTAAAAAACTTCTCTTCGGGTATGTTACAGCGTTTCAAAACAGCATTATGTCTTTATTCAGACAGCCCGATATTGTTGTTAGATGAACCTTTGAGCAATATGGATTCAAAAGGTGAAAAATGGTATCAAAATTGTATTAATGAAATTAAAGAAAACAAAATAATTTTGTTTGCAGGAAATCAAAAAAATGAAATTGAATTAGCAACAAACCTCATTGAAATTGTATGAAAATAATATTTAGTTTAATAATAGCCTTTTTCTCTATGTCTGTAATGGCACAACTTTCTGACAAGGAGGTAAAAAAACACCAAAAAAAGGTTTTAGAGTCTCTTGAAAAAAAGAAAGGTATTAGCAGTTTGGATACTCTGTTTTGTAAAGGCAAACCTAATGCACTTGTCAATGTAATCAGTAAAAGTTTTTTATTAGGGGCCGAAGAGCAAACGATACAGGGGTTAGAGAATAAAAAAGACTATATAATCATCTCATTGAAAAATTACAAGGATCAAAATCAAGTGGTTAGATATTACCATCATTATCAATTCCCTGGTTTGAGAATGCAATGTGATGTTCCCTCAGAAATTGGGAGTTTGGATGTTTACGAGACTATTTGTAAATTTCAGTTGTTAAATGAAAATGGTTTGGATACGATGAGGGTAGAATTATTTACTGTTTTAAAAGGGATAATTAATACAAGTAATAGTGCATCAAACGATCAAAATAGGCTAACAGCAGCTCAACAGGATATAAATAACTACAATGTAATAGTTCCAAGAAATAAACAATCTTTTTTAATGTTTTTGGGGGATAATATTCAACAAGACAGTAAAATGATTGGTTCTATTGTAAAGTCAACAATCAATGGTAAGGAAGGGTTACTTACTCAGTATTCTGTGTTTAATTCTGTGGGGGCTATGATATGTACGGCTACAGAAACAAAGTTTATGTCACACGAATGGAATTTATTGACTTACAAAAACAATCGTTTTAATTCACTAACATCTTCGATAGGTAAGGATAAAGACGATATTGTAAAGTATTTAATTGACAACGGATTTTTATAAGATAAAAAAAAGCTACCCAAGGGTAGCTTTTTCAATAGTTGTAGTAGGGTGATTAATCACCTCCAGTTTCGTTGACATTGCCAAACTCTTGATTTTCTCTTGGTTTTGCAACAGTTACGATCATTTTCCGACCGCTAAGATCTTGACCATTTAGGGCTTCAATTGCCCTTAAACCATCATCCTCGTTTGCCATTTCAACAAAACCAAAACCCTTGCTTCGCTTGGTTTCTTGGTCTCTAACGATTTTGGCTCCAATGACTTCACCGAATGGTAAAAAAGAATTCTTTAATTCTTCTGTTCGAAGTCTGTAGTTTAAATTTCCAATGTAAATTCTCATTTCAATAAGCAGATTAATTTTAATGTTGAAAACAAAACTAATCAAATGAAAATAATTTCCAATAGTTTTTTTTAAAAAAGTAGAATAAATCTGTAAATCAGCTATTTAATTTTATAATACAAGTTCTTTTCTAATATTTAACACCTAAAATTGAGTGATTAATTTATAAAAAGTATAAAGAGACTTAAATA
Source organism: Bacteroidia bacterium (assembly GCA_040403495.1). Lineage (GTDB taxonomy): Bacteria > Bacteroidota > Bacteroidia > NS11-12g > UBA955 > JABMMZ01. Next base: position 28,367 of record JBBAKM010000017.1, on the reverse strand, counting down.
TCGTTCATATTATTTTGCTTGTGATGCGTTTAAATGGTTTTTAATCAACAAAAGTAAATAATTGCGGTGCTCTTTGGTTTCTCCGGTTGATGTGGCATTTGCGGTTTGCAACATTTTTTGAATATTGGAAATTTGACTACTTGCTTTTGATTGCGAAAGTAAGTCGTAATTGTTGCGACTGTCACAAACGTCAATTAACATGTTTACATATAGAATCTGTAAGTTTTGTCTTGATGAATTAACGGAACCTTGTAAATCTGCTTGGAAAATTGATTGGGTCAAATCTCTTAAAACATCACTCAAATTGTAAGTGTTACCATATAATTTAGAATCACTAATTCTCTTTAATGAAGTAGGGTGAAGTATATGAGAAAGAACAGATCTTTGCATGTTTAATATTCTGTCGTGAATTTTAGGATCTTCGCCACTAGAGAAGAACCCAAATCCTCTTCTTTGTTGTTGCAATAAAGCAATCATTTCAGCGTTAAATTCCACTGCTTGAGGGGCAAATAAATAGTCATTTAGCCATTTCATTGCATTTTTTTGAACATCTACCGGAACTGGTTCAAATGGTTTTTTTGTGCTTTTTTGGTTTGTAAATGAACGGTCAACATAAACACCTCCAATGTATCTAGAAACAACACCAGCTTGTACACTCCATTCGCCTGTCAAAATTAAGAATTTAGAACGAAGAGCTTCGTAACTTCTATTGTCTGTGCCATAGTTTTGGTGAAGAGTGCTTAAGTTTCTTTTAATTAAATCTACCCTTTCTTTTGCAAAACCAATGGCATCACTGCTTAAGTCGCCAATCATAACTCTTGGGTCAATCCCTTTGCCAGGATTACGCATATCATCGGCATCATTGCCAAAAGTTAATTGAGGTTCTGTACTTCTATTTAATATTGAACTTAATCTTTTTTGCTCTTTAATTGAATCTGTTTCTTGAAAATAACCAAACTCAATAGCCCACAGGTCATATGGTCCTGGTTTTTGGGTGTAATAATGGGTGGTTTGGTTAATTCTATTGCTGAAATTAACAGCGGGATAATCCATTACACTACCAATTAGGCCAATTTCTTCTATTTTCTTTATGTTATACAAGTCCTCAACAGAGTGAAGTTGAGACGCTTTCATGTTGTGATTTAGTCCAAGAGTATGACCAACCTCGTGGAGAATCAAATAATAAAGACCTTGTTTTAAAAGTTCATCTTTTTGTTTTTGGGTAGATTCTGAGTTGTTGGGAATAAGAGCATTACCTAACAAATTTTGGTTATGTAGCATGTCATCTACACTACAATTATGTTGATGTTCTTCGTCATTTGTTAATCCCATAAGATTTTGATTCTCGAAAGCTTTTTGTGATTTTAATCGGTTGGTGATAAACACCCATTCTAGCATAATATCCGCGCCTAGAATTTCTCCAGTTCGTGGGTTTACAAAGCTTGGGCCATATCCGCCAAATGGAGGTTCAGGACTGCTTGTCCATCTTAATACATTGTATCTTATGTCACCTGCATCCCAATCGCAAACGTCGGGTTGTTCGTTTATTTGAATGGCATTTTTAAATCCTGCTTTCTCAAAAGCAATATTCCATTGAAGAATAGCCTCTTTTATAATAGGACGAATTTCAACAGGAGTGGTATTTTCTATCCACCAAGTAATAGGTTTTACTGGTTCCGACAAAGCGGCACTCGGGTCTTTTTTTTCCAAATTCCAACGGTGAATTAAGTCTCTGTAGTTAATGCCGTTTGTAGTTGTCATGTCATTGGTTTGAGTGGTGAAGTAACCAATTCTAGGGTCGTCAAAACGAGGTTTGAAATTGTTTTTTGGCATTTCAATAAAACTGTGTTGAAGGTAAATCTCAATATATCTTGCATCAGTAATTGCTTGAGATGGCGCACCTCTTGTTGCAGCATTGTCATATACATATTTAACAACAATGTCGGAATTTTCGGGATAGTTTTTTATTTGATGGTAATGTGTTTTGGGTTTACTTAAATTTCCCAATCCAAAACCAGTAAATCCTAACATAGAACCACCTTGTTTTATTTGATAAAGAGCTTCGGTCAAAAATATGTTATCCGCTTCAATTAAATATTCAGTTCCATTTTCATTTTGGGCAACAATTTTTTCACTTGCCATAACTGCGTTAGAGATATTGGCATCAGATGATTTTGCTAGAGCGTGATTAGGGTCAAAATAATAGGCGGTATTTTGAGTTACAAACTCTATTTGGTTAAAATATTTACTAATTTTAAAAATCTTATTATCTCTGAATGTTCCTCTGTTGTGACCTGTATTGCTGATTCCATTTTCAACGTAACTAAAGTAAATAAACTCTTTATCTAATTGAGAGGATTTGATATGCATGAATACTGAACCAGTAGCAGTATCTTGGTACATTGTGAACAGGCCTTCTATTTTTTTACAACTTTTTATTTTGTCTTTAATGAAATTTGTCTTCGGCATTACCTTTACAGGCTCAGGATTTTTGTTTTTTTTACCTTTCTTTTGCGCAAATGTTGAATTGTAACAAACTGATAGTGAAATAATTGATAGTATAACTATTTTAAATGACATATAATTGATTTTATAAAGTACAAGTTTATTGTAAAAAACTAAAATTTTACAATTTATATTTACACAAATGTTCAAACATTGAAATAAAAAGATTTTTTTTTCGTTTATTATAAAAAAAACTTATTTTCGTGCTTTGTAATTCACCAATAATGACACTTAATTTACGATTTTTCATATTATTAACAGCGTTTAGCATACTCTCTTTATCTGCACAGAAAAAGGAAGCATCTTTGGATTTTGGATTGTTTTTAGGCGCGTCTAACTACATGGGCGATTTTACGCAAGGATCAATGCCTGTAATGGGAGAAACAAAGCCTGCCGGAGGGTTAGTTGCCAGATATAATTATGGACCTTATTTAACCTTTAAGGGTACTGCATTGTATGGTAGAATTCAAGGGGGTGACTACAATTTTTCTGATGATCCAGGACGAAGAAGAAGAAACCTGAGTTTTAGGTCTGATATAGTTGAATTTTCAGTTCAAGGAGAATGGAATATACGAGGGTATGAAAATACAAGAACATCCTACGCTTGGACCCCTTTTCTGTTTGGTGGAGTTTCTGTTTTTAGATTTAACCCAAAAGCACAATTCAATTACATCGATGGTTTGCATGACCCATCTTTAAGAGTTCAAAATGGTGATTGGGTGGAATTACAACCACTAGGAACAGAGGGTCAAGAAACAACGAAATTTAACGATAAAAGAAGATACTCACTAACACAAATTAGCATTCCTATTGGTGTTGGGGCTAAATGGCAGTTAGACGACCATTGGGCATTGGGGTTTGAATTTGGATTAAGAAAAACTTTTACAGATTATTTGGATGACGTTTCAACCATTTATGTTGATGATATTATCGTTGGTGGAGCAAGTGGTCCTTTGGCTTTGGCTATGAAAGACAGAAGTTTAGAGGTTAACCAAATGAAATTTGAGAACAATGAAGCAAGGGGTGGTTCGGGAGGAAAAGATTGGTATATGATGACTGGTATTACCATTACCTACAGAATATTAGGAGGCAGTCAACCTTGTTTTAATTTTTAAATACAGCGCTTATAGATAAAACGCTACTAAGTGAAATTTATTAAATCCATTTTGTTTATGGTGTTAATAATAACACCACTTATTACTTATTCCCAAAAATTTAGAAATGGGAAAAGTGAATGGGGGATTTTTATAGGTGGAAGTAACTATTTTGGTGATTTAGCCCCAGAAATTGTACTCAAAGAAACTCAATTGTCTTATGCTTTGTTTTACAAATACCACCATTCCCGTTTTTTTACAAGTCGCTACCAGTTTGCTAAAGCCAGAATATCAGGAAATGATTTAAATTTTCAAGCCAATTCCTATCGCAATTTATCTTTTACAAGTAACATCTATGAATTGTCTTATTTTACTGAATTTAATTTCAAACCATTTGGAATTAACGTAAGGGATGAAAAGCATACTTTTTTTATTTTCTCAGGATTTAATCTGTTTTTATTCAACCCTCAACGAGAATTAAAAAGCGGTGAACCGCTAAATTTACAAGAATTTGGGACAGAAGGACAAGTTATAAATAATCAAAAAAGATACTCATTAATTCAACCTGCTATCACTTTAGGATTTGGTCATAAGTTTAATGTGGGACGAAGGTATGTAGTAGGAACAGAGATTGGATTTAGAAAGACATTTACAGATTATCTTGATGATACCAAAGGGAATTATGCTTCGTATCAACAGATTGCAGAAAAACAAGGTCAGAATGCAGCCCATTTGTCTCAAGGACAAACTTTAAACAATCAAAGACCTATACAAGCGCAAACCATGAGAGGCGATGATCATTTAAAAGATTGGTATTTTTTATTTGGAATAACCCTTTCAAGAAGGAAAGTTAATTTACAACCCTGTGGCTCTCCATTATAAACAATTGATAAAATAGAATTACATTTGCCCAATCATTAATGGTAGAAAATATTTTAGATCAAATAGACGTTAATAAATTACCCAATCATATTGCTATTATTATGGATGGTAATGGTAGATGGGCCAAAAAGCGTTCTTTGCCAAGGGTTGTCGGTCATGAGTATGGCGTTAAATCAGTTAGATTAGTGGCAGAAACAGCCGCTAAATTAGGGGTTAAACATTTGACGCTTTACACTTTTAGTAAAGAGAATTGGAATCGCCCACAGTTGGAAGTTAAGGCTATAATGACTTTATTGGTTAGAACAATCAGAAATGAAGTTAAAACCCTACAAAAAAACAACATAAGATTAAAAACAATTGGAGATATTGACTCTTTGCCTGCAGATGCCCTCAGAGAGTTGAAAGAAGCAATGGAGTTGACCAAAAATAATTCAAGAATGGACTTAATTTTAGCGCTTAATTACAGTGCTAGATGGGATATTATTCAAGCAACCAAAAAAATTGCAACAGATGTTCTTAATAAAACAATAGATGTTAACGAGATTGATGAAGCAATGATCTCAAAAAACTTAAGTACTTCTTGTTTGCCAGAACCCGAATTGTTGATTAGAACAAGTGGAGAGTATAGAATAAGCAATTTTATGCTTTGGGAATTGGCTTATGGAGAGTTTTATTTTACCGATGTATTTTGGCCTGAATTTGATCAAAATGCATTTTATAAAGCAGTGTTAGATTATCAAAAAAGAGAAAGACGATTTGGAAAAACAAGTGAACAAGTTAAATAAATTAAGATACAAACTAACCGTTTGTTGGATGTTATTGTTGATTGGATTCTCCAATAATGCAGTGGCTCAAGATACTGCCTTTGTCAAAGAATACATTCAGTTGGATTACAATAAGCCGGCAGAATACACTATTGCTTCTATCGAAACGTTAGGGAATAAATACATAGATAAAAATCTAATTATTATTCAATCGAATCTTTCTTTTAATCAAAAAATTAAAGTCCCTGGAAACGAGATTTCATTGGCAATTGATAACTTATGGAAACAAGATTATTTCTCTCACGTTGCCATTTTAATTAAGAAAATAGATGGAAATAAAATCCATTTAATAATTCAAGTAAACGAAAGACCTCGCTTGTCCAAGTTTTCGATACGAGGTATAGGGAAGGCTGAAGCCAAAAGTTTAAGAGAAGAACTTACTGTTAAAGCAGGTATGGTAATCAATGAAGATATGCTTAACCGTCTGAGAAGAGAAGTGAAAAGACATTACTTCAAAAAGGGATTCTATGGAGTGAAAATTGACTTAAAACAAGACAAGGAAGATACATTACCTAATAAAGAAATTTTGAGAATCTTTATCGCTAAAGGTTCTAAGGTTAGGGTTCAGGATATTGAATTTGTAGGAAATGTTGATTTAACAGATGCCGAACTTAGAGGAGCCCTTTCAAAAACAATTAGAAAACGCAAGAAAATTAAACTTTGGAAATCTTCTAAGTTTATTGAGGATGAATATAACGAAGATAAAAAAGGCATTATAACTAAATACAATAGTAAGGGTTACAGAGATGCCTCTATTGTTTTCGATTCCATTTATCAAATTAACGAAAATCGTGTAGCTATCAAAATAAAGGTAAATGAAGGTCGTCAATACAAGTTTAGACATATTTCATTTTCAGGGAATAACAAGTACAGCAGTCAAGATTTATCAAAAGTTTTAGGTATTAAAAAAGGCGATATTTACGACAATTCACTGTTAGAGGAAAGATTACAATCTAGTCAAAATGGAACAGACATAGCAAGTTTGTATATGGATGACGGTTATTTGTTTTTTGGAATACAAGCGTTAGAAACCAATGTAGAAAACGACAGTATAGATATTGAAATTAGGCTTAATGAGAGAACTCAAGCTACCTATAACAGGATTATAATAAAAGGGAACACCAAAACAAGTGACCACGTGGTTTTGAGGGAATTGAGAACTAAGCCAGGTCAGAAGTTTTCTAAAAGTGATATTACGCGTTCGTTAAGAGAATTGTCGCAATTGGGTTATTTTGACCCTCAAGCAATGGGCGTGAATCCAATTCCTAATCCTCAAGATGGAACAGTTGATATAGAATATACAGTCTCAGAAAAAGCGAATGACCAAATAGAATTGTCTGGCGGTTGGGGTGGAAATAACAGAAACAGAAACTTTCAAAACATCAATCCACAATTAATGCAACAGGGAGGATTTGGTGGTTTTGTTGGGACTTTGGGTTTGACGTTGAATAACTTCTCAACCAGAAAGTTGTTTAAGCCATCTATGTGGAATCCACTTCCATCGGGCGATGGTCAAAGATTAAGTATCAGAGCACAATCGAATGGTTTGTTTTACCAATCTTATAATTTCTCATTGACTGAACCTTGGTTAGGTGGTAAAAAACCCAATTCATTTACAACCAGTTTGTACAGAACAAATCAATCATTTGATAGTAAAAAAAATGATGACCCTACCAAGCAATTCATCAGAATTACAGGGGCATCTATATCGCTAGGAAAGCGTTTAAAATGGCCTGATGATTTCTTTTCAGCCTTTTACTCATTAAGTCTTCAGCAGTATGATTTGCAAAATGCAGGTGGCGCTTTTGGATTACAGATAAATACAGGTAAAAGTAATAACCTTGAATTTAAGTATGTTCTAACAAGAAGTTCCGTGAATGAGCCAATATTCCCAACTACAGGTTCAACTTATTCATTTAGCATTGCTGCTACACCGCCTATTTCATTATTGAGTAGTAAAGATTACACCAAATTGAATGAGACAGAAAAGTTTAAGTGGATTGAGTATCACAAGTGGAAATTTGATGCAGAAAGCTATAATAAATTGTTCGGTAAATTTGTGTTAGCAACCAAAGTTAGATTTGGTTATTTAGGCTATTACAATAAAGAGATTGGCTATTCTCCATTTGAGCGATTTATGGTTGGGGGAAGTGGATTAAATAGTTTTGGGCAAATTGGAACAGAAATAATATCAATGAGAGGATATCCAGACAGAAGTATTACCGAAAATGCAGTTGGTTCATCTACAACATCAGGGGCTACTATTTTCAACAAATATACCTGTGAGATTAGATATCCAGTTACCAATTCACCTAGTGCATCTATCTATCTGCAAACCTTTGTAGAGGCTGGAAATGCTTGGGTTAATACAAGGAATTTTAATCCTTTTGATTTGAAAAGAACAGCAGGAGTAGGCGTAAGATTATTCTTACCTATGTTTGGCTTGTTGGGGTTAGACTATGCTTATGGGTTCGATTGGAGAACATTAAACAGAGGTTTAACAGACAAGCCGGCACAGTTTCACTTTTTTATTGGACAACAATTTTAAACAAAATAATAGACGACAATTAGAGATATTTTAACCAAAGAAATAAGTTTTGGAAAAATAATTTTAAAACTTTACCTTTGCAGTCCGTTTTTTAAACGCGTTCTTAAAAATGAATTTATTGAGAGAATATGATGTTGAGTTTGTTAAGCTCAAAGATGGTCTTCATTCATTTGAATTCAATTTAGAAGATAGCTTTTTTAAAGCGTTCAACAGTTCTTTGTTAGTGGATCATATCAAAGTTCATTTAGATTTTTTAAAGTCACCGTCCATGTTCACGTTAACATTCAGGATAGATGGCGATTTGAAATCAGAATGTGATAGATGTTTAAATGATATCACCCTCCCAGTTCATGGTCAGTATGTCTTACTTGTTAAGGTTACTGAGCAGGAGTTAGAGGATCAAGATGATTTAATTTACATCAATTCTGCGGCGCACAAAATCAATGTATCACAACCCATTTTTGATTACATTCATTTGTTACTCCCAATTAAGAAAACTTGTACTGATGTTGGATTAAAATGCAATCCAGAAATCACAGGCAAGATTACAATGTTAATTGATGTAGACACCGTAGGCGATGATATACCAGACAGAGATACCGATGATGAAGAAGAAGAATAACATACAACGTAACCCAAAATAAAGTAAGAATATGCCAAATCCTAAACGAAAAATATCCCGAACCAGGAGAGATAAACGTAGAACTCACCACAAATTGGATAGCAGACAATTTATTGCTGACCCAACAACAGGTGACATTTCTTTATATCACCGTGTAAACCTTGAGACAGGTATGTACAGAGGTGTTAAGGTAATGAAAGGTCGTAACGACTAATTATCATCAAAGAGATGCGCATTGGAATAGATGCAATGGGCGGCGATTTTGCCCCATTAGAAGCTGTAAAAGGATGCATTGCTGCAAAGAAAATGTTTCCTCATATTACACCTGTGTTGTTTGGTCAACAAGATAAAATTCTTGAGTCCTTTCAACAATTAGGTGTTTCTGACTCTTTATTTGAAATTGTTCACGCCCCCGAAGTAATCGAAATGGGTGAACATGCGACTAAAGCCATTTCCCACAAGAAAGGTTCTAGTATAAATATCGCTTACAAACACCTTACTGAAAAAAATATCGAGGCTCTAATTGGAGCAGGAAATACAGGAGCTATGTTAGTAGGTTCTTTATTTTCTGTTAAAGCAATTGAAGGAGTCCAAAGACCAACAATTACCTCTATCTTACCAAAATTAGATGGAGGTTTTGGTGTGCTATTAGACGTAGGTGCTAATGCAGATTGTAAACCTGAAGTATTGAATCAATTTGCAATACTTGGTTCTCTGTATGCTCATTATGTGTTCGGAATAGAAAATCCTAAAGTAGCACTTCTTAGTATTGGCGAAGAAAAAGAAAAAGGGAATATATTAAATCAAGCAGCCTATCCGCAGCTTGAAATGAACGATAGAATCAATTTTGTTGGGAATGTAGAGGGTCGTGATTTGTTTAATAGCAAAGCCGATGTAATTGTATGTGATGGATTTACAGGTAATATTGTATTGAAATTGTGTGAAGATTTTTACTACACATTCTCCAAATTAGGCGTGAATAACGACTATTTAAACCGTTTTAATTTCAGAAACTATGGTGGCTCTGCCATACTTGGCGTTAATGAACCTGTAATAATAGGTCACGGTATTTCCAAAGAGGATTCTTTCTGTAACATGTTTAAATTAGCTATCGATGTAGTTAATTCTAAACTAATTGAAAAAATAAAGCAATCTTTTTGATTATTTTTCACAACTTATTTTTAATTTGCAACCCTATTACAAACATTACTGATTTTTAATGAGTAAAATAACTGCTGCTATAACTGCAATTGGAGGCTATGTTCCTGAAACAAAGTTAACCAACCTCGATTTGGAAAAGTTGGTTGATACCAATGATGAATGGATTACCTCAAGAACAGGTATCAAAGAAAGAAGGATTTTAAAAGAACCTGGCAAAGCAACTTCAGATATGGCAATGGAAGCTGTCAATGAATTACTCAGAAAAAGAGGAATATCAGCAGAGGAAATTGATTTATTAATAGTAGCAACAGTTACGCCTGATTTGGTTTTTCCTTCATGTGCCAATATTGTCTCTGATAAAGTTGGTGCCAAAAATGCTTGGAGTTTTGATGTTTCCGCTGCTTGCAGCGGATTTTTATATGCTTTAGAAGTTGGTTCAAAGTTTATTGAAACAGGGAAACACAAAAAAGTAGTGGTTTGCGGATTTGATAAAATGAGTGCCATTATTGATTACACAGACAGAAATACTTGCATAATATTCGGTGATGGTGGTGGGGCAGTATTGCTCGAACCAAACTTTGAAGGGTACGGTATTATAGACTCTGTGTTGAAATCTGACGGAAGTGGGAGAGAGTTCTTGCACCAAAAAGCTGGAGGCTCACTTAAGCCACCTACTCATGAAACCATAGATGCAAGAGAGCATTATGTTTATCAAGAAGGAAAAACAGTATTTAAATTTGCAACGACCAACATGGCTGATGTTTCTACTCAAATAATGGAACGCAATCATTTGCTGTCAGACGATGTGACTTATTTATTGGCACATCAGGCCAATAAAAGAATCATTGATTACACAGCAGAGAAAATGAAGTTACCAACTGAAAAAGTATTAATGAATATCGAAAGATATGGAAATACAACCAGTGGAACAATACCTTTGTTGTTTTGGGATTACGAAAAACAATTCAAAAAAGGCGACAATCTTGTATTAGCAACATTTGGTGGAGGATTTACATGGGGAAGTATGTATATCAAATGGGCGTACGATAGTCAATAAATTAAAATTTAAAAAAAAGAATAAATAAATATACAACTTATGGATATTAAAGAAATCGAAAACTTAATCAGATTTGTGTCTTCACAAAAAAACGTTGGAGAAGTCGAAATTGAAAAAAAAGACTTTAAATTAGTGATTAGAAAACCTGCACAAAATGTTGTTGCGGCTCCACAATATATTCAAGCTACTGCAGTGCCAGCTCCTCAAATGTCTGCACCTGCAGCTCAACAAACTATTGAAGCGCCAAAAGCAAATGCTGAAAATAGCGCACCTGTAGCAGCTGCAACTAATTTAATTACGATAAAATCTCCAATGATTGGAACTTTTTATCGTTCTTCATCTCCTGATAAACCATCTTTTGTAAATGTTGGTGACGAAGTTAAGCCGGGTAAACCAGTTTGTATTATTGAGGCAATGAAATTGTTCAATGAAATTGAGTCTGAAGTAAGCGGTAAAATCGTGAAAGTATTAGTTGATAATGCAACTCCTGTTGAATACGATCAACCATTATTTTTAGTTGAACCTAACTAGTTTTAAATTATGTTTAAAAAGATATTAATTGCCAATAGGGGAGAAATCGCCCTTAGAATAATCCGTACTTGTAAAGAAATGGGTATCAAAACTGTGGCAGTTTATAGCACCGCTGATAAAGAAAGTTTACATGTTCGATTTGCGGATGAAGCCGTATGTATTGGTCCTGCTCCTAGCAATCTATCTTACCTGAAAATTCCTAATATCATTGCAGCTGCTGAAATAACAAATGCTGATGCTATTCACCCTGGTTATGGTTTTTTGAGTGAAAATGCTAAGTTTAGTCAGGTTTGTAAAGACCATGGAATTAAATTTATAGGTGCTACGCCTGAGCAAATTAATGGCATGGGCGATAAAAGTAATGCTAAAGATAGCATGAAAAGAGCAGGCGTTCCTACTATCCCTGGAAGTGATGGTTTATTGAGTTCAGCAGAAGAGGGGATTAAACTTGCTCAAACAATAGGATATCCAGTTATCATTAAAGCCACTGCGGGTGGTGGTGGTAGAGGTATGCGTATTATTTGGAAAGATGAAGAGTTTGAAAAAGCTTGGGATTCTGCAAGAACTGAAGCTGGTGCTGCTTTTGGTAACGATGGTATTTACATGGAAAAATACATTGAAGAACCTCGTCACATCGAAATTCAAATTGCTGGCGACCAATATGGTAAAGTTTGCCATTTGAGTGAGCGCGATTGCAGTATTCAAAGACGTCACCAAAAATTAATTGAAGAATGCCCTTCTCCTTTTATGACGACTGAACTTAGAAAACAAATGGGTGATGCAGCCAAAAAAGCAGCACAATGTATCAACTACGAAGGTGTAGGTACGGTTGAGTTCTTGGTTGATAAATACCGCAATTTCTATTTCATGGAAATGAATACCCGTATTCAAGTTGAACATCCTGTAACTGAAGAAGTAATCAATTATGACTTGGTAAAAGAGCAAATATTAATTGCGGCTGGTCAACCTATTTCAGGAAAAGATTATGAACCATTTAAACATGCTATTGAATGTAGAATAAATGCGGAAGATCCATACAATAACTTCAGACCAAGTCCAGGTAAAATCATTAACTTTCATATTCCCGGAGGTCATGGTATTAGAGTAGATACTCATGCCTATGCCAATTATGTAATTCCTGCCAATTATGACAGTATGATTGCTAAATTAATTGTTAGCGCTCAAACAAGAGAAGAGTGTATAGTAAAGATGGAAAGAGCTTTGGAAGAATTCGTTATCGAAGGAGTCCACACTTCTATTCCGTTACAAAGACAAATTATGGCCAATAAAGACTTTAGAGAAGGAAACTTCACTACAGCTTTTATGAACACTTTTGAACTTAAATAATATGAAACTAAAAGTCATTCAATTATTCTTTTTTATATTCATAATCAATGGATTGAGTGCGCAAAATTTTGTAGGTAAATGGAAGGCCTCCCAAAGAGGTACTTCCTATTTCCTTGAAATAAACAAAGACAGTACTTTTTTATTGATCAAAGAAAAAGATACTTTAATAGGTAATCCTATGGTTTACCAAGACTCCTTAACTGTGTCTAAAATACAGTTAGATACTACCTCTATTCCTCATCAAATAGATTTGTTAGTTATTAGCAATGACAAAAAAGAGAAAATTACAGTATTCAGTTACTTAGGTATTTACGAGTCGCTTTCTGCTGATCGTATCCGAATTAGATTCAATTTTGGTCAAACAGACAGGCCTGTTGGATTCTTTCCCAAAGGGAATTTGGAAACATTGATATTTGTTAAAACCCCATAAACACAAAGAGATATTCACAATTGTAAACAAACAATCGTGTTAAAATTCTTATATTCTTGTGTATATTTGCTCACTTAAAAATTTAATATTAATTATTCATGTGTGGAATTGTTGCGTATATCGGAAGTAGACAAGCTTATCCTATTGTCATTAAAGGTTTAAAAAGACTAGAATACAGAGGTTATGACAGCGCAGGCGTTGCCTTGGTTCATGATGGTGAAATGAACCTGTACAAAACCAAAGGTAAAGTGGTTGATTTGGAAAGTGTTGTTAATACTAGTGATACAAATAGTCACTTGGGAATGGGCCATACCCGTTGGGCAACCCACGGAGAACCTAATGATGAAAATGCTCACCCACACCTTTCTCAATCAGGAAACTTAGCCGTAATTCACAATGGAATCATTGAAAATTATTCAACGATAAAAGAAGCCCTAATTAATAGAGGCCATCAATTTTTGAGTGATACGGATACTGAAGTTTTAATTCATTTAATAGAAGATATTCAAGACCATGAAAAAATAAGTATTGACGAAGCGGTTCGTCTTGCTTTGAATCAAGTAGTAGGTGCTTACGCTATTGTAATTTTAGTAAAAAACGAACCTGCTAAGTTAATTGCAGCTAGAAAAGGAAGCCCACTTGTAGTTGGTATTGGCGAAGAAAAAGGAGAATATTTTATGGCTAGTGATGCATCTCCTATTGTTGAATATACCAAAAATGTCATTTACCTAAATGATGGTGAAATTGCCATTGTAAAAGATGGTGAGTTAAGCATTAAAACCATTGATAACGTTACTAAAACGCCATTTATTCAAAAGTTAGAAATAAATCTTGAAGAAATTGAAAAAGGAGGGTATCCTCATTTCATGATTAAGGAGATTTATGAACAACCTAAGTCAATATTGGACAGTATTCGTGGCCGTTTGGATTCTACTTCTGGAAGATTTGCCATGAAAAGTATTCATGAATATGAAGACAAACTTAGAAACGTTAAACGTTTAATTTTGATAGGTTGCGGTACCAGTTGGCATGCTGCTTTGGTAGGTGAGTATTTATTCGAAGAATTTGCTCGCATCCCTGTTGAAGTTGAGTATGCGTCTGAATTTAGATACAGAAATCCCGTAATTTATCCCGATGACTTAGTTATTGCCATTTCTCAAAGTGGTGAAACGGCTGATACATTGGCCGCTATAGAATTGGCAAAAGAAAAAGGAGCTACAGTTTTTGGTGTTTGTAATGTCGTTGGTTCATCCATTCCAAGAATGTCACACGCAGGCGCATATACGCATGCTGGGCCGGAAATTGGTGTGGCTTCAACGAAGGCGTTTACTGCACAAGTTTCTGTTCTTACATTATTGTCATTAGCGGTTGCTCAAATCAGAGGAACAATTTCAAAAGACCGTTTACATTTATTGATGGCAGAATTGGAAAATATTCCTCATTTGGTTGAAAGAGCTCTTAAAACCAATGATAAAGTGATGGAAATTGCTCAACTTTTTAAGGATTCTAAGAATTTCTTATACTTAGGTAGAGGATTCAATTTCCCTGTTGCATTGGAAGGGGCGTTAAAATTAAAAGAAATTTCATACATCCACGCTGAAGGATATCCTGCCGCTGAAATGAAACACGGACCTATTGCGTTGATTGATGAAGAAATGCCGGTTGTAGTAATTGCACCTAAACGTGGTATTTACGAAAAAGTGATGAGTAATATTCAAGAGGTAAAAGCGCGTAAAGGAAAGATTATCGCAATAGTAACAGAAGGTGATGAGAAAATAAAGGAAATGGCTGACCATTACATAGAAGTACCTGATTGTGACGAAGCTTTGTCTCCTTTGGTAACAACTATTCCATTACAATTACTAAGTTATCATATTGCAGTACTTAGAGGTTGTAACGTTGACCAACCAAGAAACTTGGCTAAGTCAGTTACGGTGGAGTAAGTTGAAAGTTGGGGGGATGGATTTTAATTATAAGAAACATTAGTAAATTTCCCTATAATTTTAATTGAACTTTTAAATAATAATATAGAAATGAAACTATCCGTTTTTGTCTTATCGTTTTGTTTTTTTTTAAAACCTATTTGGGCACAGAAACCTAAAGAAAAGCGACACAGTTTTACCCCAATAATTGGGTTAGCCTCAAATACTTCAACTTTATTTACAATTTCTCCAAATAATGATGTGAAATTAGATTATTTGAGTGGTGATGAAATAAGACTTCCTATTACATTACGTTATCAATACAAAATTAGTAATGGTAATTTTGCAGGTATAGATATATTAGGGAATTACAATACGCTTTATATGCGTCCTTCATATAATACGCTAAGTTCTGGCTACGTTGGTCCTGCTGTTATTTCGCATTCAGGCAGTATGATTGGTGGAAATATTCATTATTCTAAAACGATTGATTTGAAATTATTTAGAGTTTTTGGGAAGTTTGGATTAGGTGGTTACAGGCAAAGTCCTGATAATACCTACACCAAGGACTATAGCTGGTACAGAAATGCAAGTCCGATATTTTATGATTTTGCAGTTGCTGCAACCAATAATACTGTTAGGAAATTTATGCCAATCACTACTTTATGCTTTGGAATTCGTTATAAACACATAGAGTTTGGCATCAATCATCAATATTCATTGCGAAGTCCTGTGAAAAGTTTCGAATATCAAGGGATTCAATATGATAATAAATTGCGTTTTGTTAGTAAAGGTTGTTTTGTAGGGTATCGATTTGAATTTTAAATTAAATTTTAATTGTGTTATGGGTTAAACAAATAACCCAAACAAAAGAAAAGTTGGCTACAGAATATATCGTTGCCAATATTTGTGCCAAATCGCACCTTTATTCTTAAAAAATTTGTATTAATGAATCGAGCTTTAACACAGATTCAATGGAGTTAGTTTATTATTCTAATTTAGCCATTGAGCTATTTTTATATTATCGTTGATTTGCTTTTGCATTGAATCAATGGTATGAAATAATAATAGTATATACTCACTATAAGGAGGGTGCGGATGCTGAAAATAATCGACCGACAATGTCAAATATTGTTGATTTTGTTCAATGTCTTTACCGTTGATATGAAGAACATTGGAACGAATTCCACCACGGTGGAGTAATTATTTCTCTAAATTAGGAATGGTTGGGCTGAATTTTAACCAATCAGAAATGATTTCCTTCTTGAATAAACGCTCGTTTTTAATACTGTATTTTACCAATTTAACTTCGAATCTAAGAGTCATGATGTTTTTTCTGACTTTCAAGATTTTAATGTGTAAAGAATCACTCACAATTAATTCAGGAATATTTTCAAGTTTTTCTCTGTAAAACTTTTCAATTTCCTCGTATTGCTGAATAAGTTTGATGTCTCCTGTTATATCAAAATAGGAGATAATATTGTCACTCTTAGAGTAGTTAACAACATCCATGCCTAGCATATTGGTGTTGGGGATGTATACTAATTCATTTTCATGACTTAGGATTTGAACATTAAGAAGTGAAATATTGATGATTTTTCCTTTGTGCTGTCCTATTCTTATGTTGTCTCCTATAGAAAATTGATTGTTGAACATCAAAATCATTCCATTTACAACTTGGGCAATGTAATCTTTGGTTACTATAGCGATGGCTGCAGCAATGATTGAGATAGAAGTAAAGAATTCTCTTAGACTTACCCCTAACACTGACATTATAAAAAGGACAAGTAATATCGATAATATAACGTAATAGATTGAATTAATCCCAACTATAAAATTGTCTGACCTTTTGATGTTATTTCGTTTTTTATAAACTAATAATGCAAAATATTTTAATATAGATAAACCGATAATTAATATCAGTAAAGGCAGAAATTTGGGGTAATGTTGAATGTCAGTAATCATAAAAGAAAAATCAATTTAATGCAAATATAAATATTTCTGCAACTTATGGTATTTATAAATCGCTGAAAAACTTATTATTTAAGAGAAAATACAATGTAACACAAAGCTACATTGTTGAATAGGCAATTATTTACTTGATACAGCAGCAGAACTAACCAAATCAGTTAAGCTTAATTCGAGTCCTTTGGCACTTAACCCTGTTGATTTAGGGTTGAATTGATGCACTCTTATTAAAGCTTGGTGAATGATTTCAGAAACATCTTTTAATATCGCTAAGTCGTTAACTTCAGAGCCTTGTCTCATTAAATAAGCAAATACTCTGGCCATTCCACAATTGGCAATAAAGTCAGGAATTACAGCAGTGTTATTGTCCATGTATTCTGAAATTGGTCCCATAAAGATTTCTTTGTCAGCAAAAGGAACATTAGCTCCACAACTGATGACTTCAACACCGGCATTAACCATTCTTTCTGCTTGGTTTTGAGTAATTAATCTAGAAGCAGCACCCGGAATAAATATTTCCATAGGCAAATCCCAGATTTTTTCATTAATCTCCTCAAAGCTTAACATTTCAGGATGGTACAATTCATTCCCTTTTCTATTTAAAAACAAGGATTTTATCTCTTCGTAAGTAAATCCTTTTTCATTGATTAATCCACCGTTTCTGTCGATTATACCATTAATAAGTACACCATTTTTTGACAAATAAAACGCTGCCGCAGCTGCCACATTGCCCCATCCTTGAATGACAGCAAATTTTCCATTCATGGTTCCACCCCATAAGCTGTAATAATGACGAACCGCCTCAGCAACACCCCATCCTGTAATCATGTCAGCAATGGTATATTGTTTACTAACATCAGGCGTAAATCTTTCATCTACAATAGGTAATAAAACGCCTTCTTGTAATCTACTAATGCTTTTTAGTTTTTCCTCTGCAGAATAGTTTAAATGGCCGTTTACTATACCTTCTTGTGGATGTAATAATCCATTAGAGGCAGTCATCGGTATTACTTCATGTATTTCATCAACATTTAAGTCGCCACCGGTTCCATAATAATTTTTCAAAATAGGATGAACCGCTTTATACCAACGTTTTAATACACCTTCTTTTCTTGGATCTTTAGGGTCGAAATTAATCCCAGATTTGGCGCCACCAATAGGAGGGCCACACACTGAAAACTTAATTTCCATAGTTTTTGCTAAACTCTCAACTTCTCTTTTATCAAGCCCTTTTCTCATTCTAGTGCCACCACCTGCAGCACCGCCTCTTAGTGAGTTTATAACAACCCAACCTTCAGCTTCTGTTTCTGCATCTTTCCATTCAAATACGATTTCTGCTTGTTTATTTTCGAATTTTTCGAGTAATTTTTTCATTTCCTGTTGATGTAATTTTAAGGGATTGCAAAGATAATCCCAATTTACTTATTTTAAAAGATTTATCACTGTTTGATTTTGCCTATTTTGGATTAATTAAGCAGTTGTTTTTTCTTTTCCTTTTCTAAAGTGATTTTGTAATTATCAGTATTACCAGACAATTTAATATTGACGAATTTTACTTTTTTGTTTGGATCTATCGTTGCAATTTCGTCTTCTTTTTCTGTGTCAATTTCCTCTGTTTTTTTGCCTAATAACTTACTTACCCCAGCCTTGGTAATTAATTTTAAAGGAACTCGCAAATAGTATTCAAAATTAAAATTCATGTCTTGTTTTCCAGATATTTCTATAAATCCAAGCGATGAATTGATTAGCATTTTCGGAATTGATGTAATTCCTTGGTTGATGTCAATACGGTTTGATAAAGTGTCAAATAAGACTTTAGATAGATTTTTGTCTTTAAAAAAATCAGATAAATAAAGCATTGGTCCATAGTTTTCTAACCTCCCTTTGGTAACTTCAACATCCAAATGAATTTCGGAGTCATTAATGATAGGAATCATATCGGCATGCATGAGAATTTTACCATACAAGCGTCCTGTTAATTTGCCGTGCAATTGTTCTGAAACCAAATGGTCTTGTCCAAAATTTTCAAACTTAAACATGAGTTTGTCTAAATCAACATTTTTAAGTCTAATGTCGGGACTAAAATATATTTTATTTTTATCTGATCCATTAAAATGACCTTTGATATTTAAATTTCCTCCAGCAGCCATCATGCTCATAGTATCAATATAGAGGTGATGGTTTACTTGTGAGCGACACTTCATGTAAAAATTATCAAACATGTAACGGTGGTATCTCAAATGTTTGATGTTTAAATAAAAATCCATATCGGGAAATGGAATGTCAAAAATATTAAAGGCGGTTTCGTGTTTAACGTTTTTTGTATTTGCTGTTATTGGGGAAGGATTGTAATTAAATAATTCATCAAAATCTAGATGAGGTGCACTTAGATTGAATTTATTATTCTGCTTTTTCGCTTTTTTATCTATACCGTAGTAGTATGACATGTTAGCAACAAAGGATGATTTCCCAATCTTACCGGCTAATTTTTCTATAGTTAGGTTTTTGTTCTCGAGATGTATTCGTCCCGAAAATTTTTCAAATCTCAATGGATGCACTTTCATGGTAGCCTCCAATTGGTCTAAGTAAATATCGGCAGATTGTAAGCCATTTTTAAAGTGTAAATCGGTAAAGCCATGGACTTTAAATTTCCTAAACTCCTCATGACGGTAATCTTCGGGAACATGGTTTTCGCCACCGTAAGCAAATAAATCTTGTAATTGAAGTAAACGCGAGTCTAAAGAAAATTCAATTTTGGTATCGCCCAATGGTTTCTCTTTAAACCACAAATCGTAATTGTAAAGTTTGCCTGAAAAATGAAAATCACTTTTATCAATTTCACCTTTAAAGTCAATAATTCTAAAGTCTTGCTCATCGATAATGACATCCGCATGGAAATCATGAAGGGTGTGAGGATAGTGTTTCATTTTGGCATATAAATTTTCAATAAAAAACTCGCCAATTGGTAAATTTGGGGATTCGGTGAGTGCTTTTGCAGAACTTTTGAAAGCTAGTTTTACACTGAAGTTTTCAATTTGTTCATTAATTGGTTTATTGCCCTCTTTGCCTGTTTTGGTCAATTCAAAAATATCTAAATACTTGGAACTAATGGCTAATTCTGTGGATACTATTTTGTCTGTATGGTGCAATATGGCGGGTAAATCGCTAACGATACCCTTAATAGAAATATCAGATTTCCCCACTTTCATATTGAAATAATCTAATGTGGCTTCACTGCCTTTTACGGTAGCACTAACATCTAAATCATTGAGCGCTAAATGGTATTGTGGTGATGAAAAGCTCAAATCCTTAACCATCAGTTCTGTAAAATAGGATTCGTTTAGTTTTTCAATACTTCGTTCAGGATGCTCTAAGTCAATAATATCTCTAAAATTCATGGTCAGTTTTACACTGCCTTTTAAGTTTTTGAGATTTTCTAGGTTAAAAAACTTGGCTAAAAAATCTAACTCAAAATCTGAGATAAGTTTTAAGTCAATATCGGGTGAATCGAAGTTTTTTACAATTAAATTGCCACTAAATAATCCAGCCTCGGGGCGCGCTCCAAAATCTTTAATGGAAAATTCCATAGTTGAGGTATTGCGAGCTTCGCCATTTGTAAAGTGACCTTTAAATTGAAGTTTATCTAGTTTTTTTCTGTTTAAAGTGTTGGAAAAATAAGCATCAGAGCAACCGAAATTAGCGTCAATCTTTGGGTTGTGTCCATTGATGGATTTGCCTTTTATGGAGCAATCGAAATAAACATTGCCTTTGTTCTCATATTTTTTTAATGCAGGTGCCAATTCTTCGGGAGCAAAAGCGATAAATAAATCGAAATTAGGTTTTGCCCCTTCAAATTTCAAGTCAATATTCATGTCATCATCAAAA
The DNA here is from genome assembly GCA_040403495.1 of Bacteroidia bacterium. Taxonomy (GTDB): domain Bacteria; phylum Bacteroidota; class Bacteroidia; order NS11-12g; family UBA955; genus JABMMZ01. The sequence continues at coordinate 7,591 of JBBAKM010000017.1, read as the reverse complement.
TCAATATTGCCTTTCATTTTAAATAATGCATCTTCTAAATAGACTTCAGAAGGGTTTATGTCTAAAATTTGAGTTGCATTTGTATATTTTAATTTAGTGTCAATGTCAAAGTTTTTGTTTTTTATGATGGTTGTATCTCCCTCCTTAATTAAGGTTAATACAAATTTTGAATCTAGAGAAATTGTAGTTTGAATATCGCTTGTTTTAAACTTTGATTTAGCTTTGCTTATTTTTACATCCAATATGACATTGTTTTCTTCATTTATTTTATTGATGTCAACATTAAGAATTACAATTCGTTTTAAATCCAAATGCAATGCTTCACTCGATTCATTAGTCTTTTTGTTGGAACCTAGTGCTTTTGCAATATTAAATTCTCCATTTTTATCTTGTATAATATTTATGTAACCGTCTTTAAGTTTGAGTGATTTTATGTCAAATTTACCACTAATAAGCGTCCATAAATCAAAACCAAGGTATATGTCATTTAGATCTAAAATAGGAGCTTTGTCTTTGTTCTTATCTTGGTAAATTTTTACATCTTCCAAATCTATAGAAATATAAGGAAAGTTGGCAAATGGAGAGATATGACTGTTTTTTAAGGAAATTTCACCAACAAAATCATTGTTTATGGTTTGAACCATATCCTTTACTATTGTATCTTGTTTGTAATACAATAGGGTTGTAAAAATAACGAATAACAACAAAGGGATAATTAAAACAGATAGCAAAAGCTTTTTAAAGCGAAATTTTAACATTGATTTTTGTTGATTTATAAATTGCAAAAATAATATAAAAACAGATGCAGATGTTGCTATTTGTCTTTATTTTCCTCTGCCTTGAACCATAATCAAAATAGTGTACGCAATGATTTTGAAATCAAGTGCCAAACTGTTGTTTTCTATGTAAAGAATGTCGTAATAGAGTCTTTCTATCATTTGGTCTACATTTTCAGCATATCCATATTTTACTTGTCCCCAACTTGTAATTCCAGGTTTTACTTTTTGTAATCGTCTGTAATAAGGGGCTTTTTCAATGATTTGATCTATGAAAAATTGACGTTCAGGTCTTGGTCCAACAACGCTCATGTCGCCAAATAATACATTGAAAAATTGAGGAAACTCATCTAGTCTTGTTTTGCGTAAAAACAGACCAATTGAAGTAATTCGAGGGTCGTTTTCTTTGGAAAGTTGCGGTCCAAATTTTTCCGCATCTACTCGCATAGTTCTAAATTTGATAATTTTAAATACACGCCCTTTTAATCCTATTCTCTCTTGTTTATACAATATGGGTCCCTTGCTTGTGAATTTTATCAATAAAGCTATTAAAACCATTATGGGAAAAGATAGAATAATTAGTAGAATAGAAAATCCAATATCAAACAAACGTTTAGCATTTTTTTGCCATTCAGGCATTACTTCAAAGTCAATTTCTATTAAAACAGCCCCTAAAATATTATTCATTTTGACCATTCTAGTAAAAATGGAATACATATCCGGAATTATTTTAATAAAAACACTTTCATTTTCAACAATACTAAATATTTCACTTAATTTATTGTGTTCATCTGGTTCAAGCGCAATCACAAGTTCCTCTATTTGGTGTTTGTTGATTATTTCTTTTAACTCAGTGTATTTGCCTAAATGGGATAAGTGTTGTTTTAACAATGAGTTATCCTCTCCATTGATACTTACAAAGCCAATGAATTTAAAACCGTTGCTGATTTTAGCATTTTCTAATTCTTGATATAACTTAAATGCTTTCTCATTAGAACCAACCATTATTGTATTGAATCCAATTAGTTTTTTTTGAATTTTGCGATTGGTAATACTCGATAATATAAATCGCCCTAAATAAGTAATAAAAACCTGAAGTAGTAACAGCAAGAAAAAGGTTTGATAGTAGGCTTTGTAATTCTTTACACTATCATCGAGAAGAAGCGAAAAAAAGATAATAAAGCACCCAAAAAATGCAGTGTATAAAGTTTGTTTGAGTTCACGTAAACGCGAGCGTCTGTATATGTTTTTATAAAACCCAGATAAATGGTATATAATGAGCCAGAAAATGGGAATAACCAATAATCCAAGAAATAATTTCGTGTCATTTTCTATTGGAATTTGGTAGTCGCTATGGGCTGTGTCTATATAATGTTTTCTGAACCAAAAAAGGAGAAACCACACCAATCCTGCAGCGATATAGTCGGATAAAATATACTTTATTTTTTGAAAGAAGTGGTTCAATTGAGGTAAATAAGTTTAAGGTTGTCTAGGTATATTTCAGGGTTAAAAGAGGCATTGTTCTTAAAGGCTCCAAAAAATAACCTTGTTCTTGTATTGCTTGATAATCCGCCCGTTTCAGATTTTAAATTAACGTATATTTTTTTCCAATTACCTCCTGTTGCCAACACAACTAAAACAGGTGTTTGAATAACAGAAAATCCGTCATCCGTATAAATGCCAATTTGAAAGTTAACATTCGATTTAACATCCAACTCCAGATAAACATTAGTTCCCAAATTGGGTAATTTGTAGCTTTGTATTGTGCTAACTTCAAAAACCGCAAAGCTGTCTTTTTCCATTCTAATTAAGCCACAATAATCGGAACCAGTAAATGGAATGTTAACACCAGGGGTTGATGTTGGTATTATTTTTAAAGAATCTCTACTGTTGTTTTGTCCATAGGGCTGTACAGACAAAGATTGGTCTTCAAAATCCTCCATCCATGCAAAATTGGTATTGGTTCTGTAGGTTGTGGTAGGGAAAATACTGTCCATTATTCCTTCTTTCAGTGTTTTGTTGACAATATAAGCTTCGTAAGGACTGTAGTATTTTTGGTTGTTTACAATTCCATTTTCTTTGACATTGGGGTATATTTCAACGGTGGCATTGCCTGTATGTATAACGGGCACATTGGCAGGTAACATAAAATTGCCTATTTCCTTTCCGTTTACAAATAATTTGGCGCTAGTAATTTCAAAAGTATTCAAGCCTTGGGTACTGACATTGCTACTTACCTTAAATTTATCAATGTATAAATAAGATGGAATGGGTTCAATCTCTTTGTTGCAATTGAAAGAGAGTAACCCGAAAAAACACAAGAGTAAATTAAGCAAATATTTCATTGTAGTTGTAGGCTAAGTCTTGTAATACAGTCACCACATCGATTGCTTCATCTATAGAAACCAATGGTGAGACATGATTATTCAGACAATCTACAAAATTCAATAAATCTTTTTGAATTACATCAAAATAAATAATGTTTTTTTCGGTTTTTTGTACTTCTTGTTTGAAATAGCTTGGGTTTTGACCACTTAATTCAAAAAGTTGTGGAGAGTTTGGACTAGAAATAAGTCTTAATTCCTCAAGTTTAAATTGTTTAAAATCTGCGTTGATGACTTTTCCGTTTTGATATAATACAAAAGTATTTTCAAATTGGTTGCCTAGTTTATTAAGCGTAATTTCTGCCGAAGAACTGTTGTCGAAAGAGATAAAAAACTTTATTTCATCGGGTGTTTCTTCCTTTGAATTAAACACATAATGTTTTTTGATTTTTATTTGTTGAATAGGAGAGTGGACACATCTAAGCACCATGTCAATGTTTTCCATCAACAATTCCTTGATATGGATGTCTGAAAAGTTAACACTAAATGGGATTTGAATATTACTCTTAATGACATGTGGTTTGTTACTCAAATTTTTTGCAGCAATATATTGGCAACTATTGCCCATAATATTAGAAATATAAAAAACAATATCCGCTTCACGCGCTAGTTTTTGAATAACAGACCATTCGGAATAATTAAAATCGGGAAATTTGTCTACCATCAAGTGCTTACTGTTCCGGATACACTCAACCAATAAACCACAAGTATTTAAGTGTTGATTGCCACAGAATAACACAACATCAGTTCTTTTTACAAAGTCGGTAAAAGGATACAACCCATAAAAGTTTTCAAAGTTTTTAGGAACTGAGGTGTCAAAACTACCAACTAATTCAAAAGAGGGATTATTCTCTATATGATGAAGGTATTTTTGGGTTTCTTTATCATCCCCGGCCAATCCTATTTTTATCTTTTTAAACAATTTGTGGTCAATTTTATTTGTTGCAAAAATGCAATTGTTTGTTCTTTGTATCGTTTTTATTTATTAACTGTGTACTAAAGAACATACATTTTGACTGGATATAATTTTACAGACACATACAAACACAAAGGTTTAAGAAACCAATTAGTCGATTTGTTGAAGCGCAAAGGCATCAGCGACATTAATGTGTTAAACGCAATTGAAGCATTGCCAAGGCATTTCTTGTTGCCTGCAGAGTTTGAAAGTCATGCTTATGAAGACAAAGCATTTCCTATAGGAGAAAATCAAACCATCTCACAACCCTATACTGTGGCTTACCAATCTCAATTGTTACAAGTAAAAAAAGGAGATAAAGTGTTGGAAATAGGCACAGGTAGTGGCTACCAAGGATTGGTATTACAACATTTAGGAGCACAATTATTTACCATTGAAAGGCATCGGCTCCTGAGTGAAACGGCTCAAAAATTAATGCGTAAAGTTTATGAATTGATAAATTGGAATCCATTGTATCCTGCGGAATTTATGGTAGGAGATGGCACAATGGGTTGGAAAGCCAAAGCGCCTTTTGATAAAATAGTGGTAACCGCGGGTGCTCCTGCTGTTCCCAAATCACTGGTAGCGCAATTGAATGTTGGGGGCTGTGTTGTAATTCCTGTTAGCAAATCATTGGAAGTGCAAAAAATGGTTAGAATTACCAAAGGAAGTAATGGGGATTTAAAAACGGAGATTTTTGATGATTTTAGTTTTGTTCCACTCATCGGAGAAAATGGTTGGAATGTTTAATTGATGTAAAATCAGGTAAAAGAAACAATTTGGTCACACTATTGGGTAAACCATAATTTTTTTTTAAACCAGAGTTAATACGCCCGTAATATTGGACAATGAATTTTGCAGCATCAAAATATTAATAAATATGAAATTAAATTTAATCAAATCTTCATTGCTAGCTTCTTTAGCATTAAGTATTGCATTCACTTCTTGTAAAGATGATGATGTTCCACCAGTAGTTACACCACCACCAACTTCAAACATTGTTGAGTTAACAGGTTCATTAACAACTCAAACTTTAGATGCAGCAAAAAAGTATCTTATTAAAGGAACTGTTGTTATTGATGAAAATGTAGTAATTACAATCCCAGCAGGAACAATATTGTTAGGTGAGAAAAAAACCAAAGGAACTTTGTTAATAAAAAAAGGAGGTCAATTAATTGCAAACGGAACTGAAAGCAAACCAGTTGTATTTACAAGTAATCAAGATGCAGGTGAGAGAGATAAAGGAGATTGGGGTGGAATTGTTATGTTAGGTAAAGCTAATTGCAATCAAAACAATCCAGCAATTGAAGGTATTTCTCCAGCAGCAAATTTTGGAACATTCCAAAGCACTGCTAATGATAATGACAACAGCGGAACTTTAAAATATGTTAGAATCGAATATGCAGGTATCGCATTAACTCCAAACAACGAAACTAACTCATTAACAATGGGTGGTGTTGGTTCTGGAACTACTATCGAACATGTTCAAGTAACTTACGGTGGTGACGATGGGTTTGAGTGGTTCGGTGGAACTGTAAATTGTAAATATTTAATCTCTTACGGTACTTGGGATGATGATTTTGACGTAGATTTCGGTTTCTCAGGTAAAGTTCAATTCGGATTAGCAATCAGAGATCCATTTGCAGCTGACCAATCAGGTTCAAACGGTTTTGAAGTTGATAACGATGCTTCAGGAACTACTGCAACTCCTAAAACTTCAGGTGTATTCTCAAACTTTACAGTATTAGGTCCAAACTATGATTCTTCTTCTAGATCATCTTTCAGTGGTAACTACCAACACGCTTTACACTTAAGACGTAATTCTGAAATCTCTATCTTCAACTCTGTTATTGCTGGTTTCCCAATCGGATTAAACTTAGACGGAACTTTACCAAACTACGAAAGTGGTGCAGGTGTATTAAGTAATAACATATTAGTTTCTTCAGCAGTAAGAGGCCGTGCAGCTCGTCCATTCTTCAATGGTTCATCAGCTAGTTCAGCAGTACAAACTTATTTCTTAACTACTAAATCTAACGTAACTTTCAACGAAACTACACCACGTTCTTCTGCAACTCCAGCTTATGCTAAAGCGTATGATGATGCAGGAATTCCAGTAGCGTTAGTTTTAGGTTATAACACAACTGCTAGCACAACAGGTGACTATCCAAAAAATCCAAACTTGGCTACTTTCACTGGTTTAACTCAATCAGGTTCTTCATTTGCTGATGCAAAAGTATCTTCTTGGTTCACAAGCACAGCCTTTAGAGGTGCATTCGGTGGAACAGATTGGACTGACAATTGGAGTAACTTCAATCCACAAAACGAAGCTTATTAATTTTACAATAGTTGTATATAAAAAAAATGCCCCGATTATTCGGGGCTTTTTTTTGTTTTATGTTTTTTAACGGTTTATTTATTTTCTCTGAACAGCTCACTCCATACAACAAAGTATGAACTCCATTTAAAGAGTTTTTTCAATGTCTTTAGATTCAATAAATCCAAGATTTACAACAAAGAAAAAGGCCGCCCTATTGGGACAGCCTTTTTCTTTTGCAATGCTTTTGTTTTGTTATTTATGTTGTTCAAACTTGTCACTCCAAGCAACAGGGTCTGAACTCCAATTAGATATTTTTTCAATGTCTTCAGATTTGATGTATCCAATTTGAACGGCTTCTTTCAACAAATCACCAAAATTGCTTAAAGAAATATAAGGGCATTGTGCTGTTTGGAATTTAGAATCGGTGTCCTTAAATCCATAATTAAAGATTGAAACTAGACCAATTACATTAACCCCATTTTCTCTCAAATCTTCAACCGCTTTTAAACTGCTTTTACCAGTACTTATTAAATCTTCAACCACAACTACTTTTGTATTAGGTGCAATTTTGCCTTCAATATTGTTTTTTAAACCGTGTTTCTTGGCTTCTGATCTTACATAGGCAAATGGTATATTCATGGCATCTGCGATAGAAGTTCCTTGCGGAATACCTGCTGTAGCAACACCAACAATGGCCTCAACCTCTCCGAAATTTGCTTTTATTGCATCGCAAAGAGATTGGGTTATGTACTTTCTTGTTTCTGTAAAAGAAAGGGTAACTCGGTTGTCGCAATACACGGGAGACCTTAATCCACTGGTCCAAGTAAAAGGATTTGATACATTTAATTTTACAGCTTCACAAGCTAACAGAGATTGTGCTATTTTTGCACTCGTTTCATTTACATTCATGACAGTACAAAACTATAAAATATTCATTAATAATGTTCAGATTATTATCACTGAAAAAAAACCAGAGTCTAACTCTAATAAAATTAAAGAGGTAAAACAAGTTGAAGAGTTAATTAATCTAATATTTAGCGGTATTCCAACTTCTATTAAAACCGTATATTTTATTTCCAATGACATTAAGAGTGATTTTAAGAAGTTTAAATCCAAATTTAAACTAATAAAAGCCGCGAGTGGAATCGTGATGAATGAA
>JBBAKM010000016.1:0-72336 GCA_040403495.1 Bacteroidia bacterium | reverse complement strand
GAAAAATATAAAAAATAATCTATTTTTGAATTGTACTAAAAAGGGGGAGCCTACAATTTCAAGAGAGAGACATTGATTTTTTCAAAGACATAAAAGACAGGCTGATGGAATCTATAGGTTCTATAAGACAAAGAAAAACAGACTATTTACTCTATAAAATATTGGATACCGTGGTTGACCATTATTTTATTTTGATTGACCATTTCAGTGATATTTCGGAAGAGATTGAAATTGAAATTACCCATAAACCAACTCAAAAAACATCTTTAAAAATTCAAGAACTCAAAAAGAATTTGATGTTAGTTGGTAAAAACATTCAACCTATGCGAGACATGCTCAACAAAATAATATCAGGTAACAATGATTTATTTGAGACCAAAAATGTTAATTATTTTAAAGACATTTACGATCACGCTTATTTAGTCTCAGAAAACATAGAAAATCAAAAGAGTTTGTTGAGTGACTTAATGAACATTTATTTATCGAGCATGAGTAACCGATTAAATCAGGTGATGAAAGTTTTAACCATTATCAGTACTATCTTTATGCCACTGAGTTTTTTAACTGGAGTATTTGGAATGAACTTTGGTTATTTCCCTGGCTTAAACAATCCCTATGCTTATTACTACTTTTGGGGTTTAACCGTTACGGTTGTTATCGTAATGCTTTATTATTTCAAACGCAAAAACTGGTTTTAATCAATCTTCAGGTCTGCCCAACATCTTATCATTAACCGGAGTATTGGCTGGCACATCATCCTCTGTTGGTTTAACAGGCAATTGTTCCAAAGGCATATTTTCCAAGTCTGGCTGACCAGCATCGACCCAACAGGTGTACCACAAGGTTCCTAACAGCTGAATAGAGGCTCTCATTCTTTGTTCAACCATGTTGCCCAAAGCTTGGTGATAGGATTCCGAAAATGCCTTAGAATAAACACGAAGCACTTGATTCCCTCTGGTTTCATAAGAATATTTTAAATCGTCTTCATACATTAGAGAAACCCTTTTTTCAACCCTTAAAACACTGTCAACTAAACCAAAACTTTCTTCATAGGCTTTCCAAATTTTAAGTTTAGGATTATCATCATATTGTGCTAATCCGGTCATGAAATCGTAAGATTCATTGAACAATTCAGGTAAACGGCTTTCCCAAAGGGCATGAATACCAACTTGATTGGTTTTTTGACCATTGTAGTTAGAGGAAGCATGCAAAGGGACATGACAATCGGCAACATAATGTCCAAGGTCTGCACTGTATTTGAGTATTTTAACAATATCTTTAGCTTTAAAAGCCTCTGTCAATCGCCACATCATTGTTTGAATATGCCATGGAACAATCCCATGAGCAAGAACAGTATCTTCAGTGTATTTTAATACTGCATCTTTGTAGTTTTTGGGAATTGTGTCTATAGGCAAACAGCATTCATAAAAATCACCATCAAGAAAATGCCTACAAGCTTCTTCTTTTATCATGTAGCGTCTACTGTCTGCATCTACCGCATGGTTTTTAATATAATCTACATGGTATTTATAAAACCCAAACAATGGTTTAGGTAATGTAAAAACTGCAATTTCATTGATTTTGCGGTGACCATAAAATCCCCAAGCGTTTGAATGATTTGAAAAAACTAAACAAACCAAAAGACATACGAATGTTAGCTTATTTCGCAAGGATTGTTTCTATGGTTTTGGGTAAATGAAAAAACTCAAGATCATGAATTTTTGACTCAATGGCAGTAATATCGTCGCTTGGTTCTATCACAAACTTCGCTTGACATAAAATTTCACCTTTATCGTATTCTTTGTTAACCTTATGAATGGTAATTCCCGTTTCTGTTTCATGCGCCTCTAAAACCGCTTGATGGACATATTTACCATACATGCCTTTACCGCCAAACTTGGGCAATAAGGAAGGGTGTAAATTAATAATTTTACCCTCAAAATGTTCTATAAATGAAGGAGGCACCAACCATAAAAAGCCTGCTAAAACAATGATATCGGGATTATAAATTTCGACCCAATCAATCACCTGTGTCGTTTCGTAAAAATCATTTTTATTAAATCTTTGAACCGCCACTCGGTTGTCTATCGCTTTAGAGATAACACCTGCATTTTTATTGTTTGTAAAAACTGCATTAACAACAGCCGTTTCGCTTGAGTTAAAATAATGAATTAAATTCAATGCGTTAGATCCGCTTCCTGAAGCAAAAACAACGATATTTTTCTTTGACATTACTTTATACTTTTGGCTATGGACTCAATAAATCTCAAATCGCGTTCTTTGGTATTTAAACTTGGTTTGTAAACAAACCCTTCAAACACAAACAAACGGTTTTTTTCTGGCATGTGAATGACATACCGAATAAACGGTCCAGCTTGGCTTAGTCCTTTTATCGTCCACCAACCTCTAATTTTCACAGCATATCTGCCTTTAATATTTTCTACCGTTTTAAAACGGGGAGGATAGTATTCACTTTCGGTTGTCCCCATGTAGGTTCCGGGTATTTCTCCTGCAATCAGATATTTACAAACACTGTCTCTTGCTGAAATAATAGAAGAATATGAAAAATCAGAGGTATCCTTATATGGATATGAATGAACTAATAATCCAATATTTTTGGGCGTTTCACCTTCAATAGCATCAAACTGAAACCAGAAAACATCTTCTTTTACTTTTTTAAGTTGGAAAATCCCCGGAACTTGAACTGTCATTCCATGTGCCAACATAATTTGCTTTTGATACTTAGTTATATTAGAAGTGTCCTTATACATTTTATCATGCTGGTCTTGAAGCTCAAAATCCATTAGTGCATTTAAAATATCTTGTTTTGCTTTGAGAAATTTGGTGTTTAAGTCCTGTCTATTCTTTCCAAATAAGTATACAACATGTTGATGTTTGGCAAACAAATCCTTTTTATTCATTAACACAGGTGCGGTATCATTCATTAGTTTCTGAATCGTTTTTTCGGTAAAGGGTTTCAATAATTCTTGCATTGACTCCAAATTACTTTCATTGACCAAAACCAAAACTGATTTGTGATTAAAAAAGAAACGGCTAAAATCATAAGGTTCAGGTTTAACAATCTCAAAGTAAGGTTCCCCATTTGGTAAGTGTGGCACAGGACTCAAGAACAAATCTTCGATACTGTTATTCATCACCTTGTGCGTTTCAGCATCAGAAACAACCACTAAACTACCAAGTTTCCCAACAGAATCAGGCAATTCGTTTTGTTGTTGACGAGAACAAGACACTAATAGCAAAATACTTAGTGCAACATAAATTTTTGAATACATTTTATATAGAATTATTTAAATACAATTTTATTAATTTCCCTTTTTCAATTGGCGTTAATGGCGTATCAATGCCATTTTCAGAACATGTTTTGTCGATATCAAACTCCTTAAAACGGCTACATAAATCTTGGATAGATTCATTAGCACTTTCTGTTATGTAGTAAAGAAATCTTGTTGATTCATTTACTTTGATTGGCAGAATTTCATGGGAAGTTTTAATAATTTTCAATTTTCTACCTGCACTTACTTTGCTTGATTTTAAGCGATTCCAATTTTTTATTTGGGAGACACTTACACCAAATTGTTCTGCTATTATAGGCAAATTTTGACCTTTTTTAACCGTATGAAATACCGTTTCGGTTTTGTTTTGAATGTATTTTTTAGGAGAAAATGACTGGGTAACTATCCCATAAATACTGTCTTGCCATTCTGCCAACTTCATGGCTTTGTTATAAGGCAATACTACATTTTTGGCAGCCATTGTAGAGGGAATAATTCCACTGGTATAGGTACTATTCCATTCTTGTCTTTCAAAATCATTAAGCTCAACAACGGCACAAATGTATTTCATATCTACCTCACAACACATTACAACAGGCACTAAAGTTTCATGTTCTTTCAACAAATGGCTGTTCTCTTCTGACTCTGGAGGTGAGAAAGTCATTAAAAACGCTGTTGCCAAAAATTTGGGAACATACTGTTGGGTTTCTTTGGGAAGATAAGGCTTAATTTCCCAAAATGTTTTTTTACCACCTGAGCGTCTAATGGCCTTGTTTACATTGCCAGGACCACCATTGTATGCAGACAAAGCTAACAACCAATCGCCATATAAATTATACATACTCAAAAGATAATCGCAAGCCTTTTCAGTACTTTTGTATAAGTCTTTGCGTTCATCAACCTCACTGTTAATGGTTAAATCCATCATTCTACCTGTAGCAGGCATAAACTGCCACAAGCCTGTTGCTCCACACCAACTTACTGCATTTGCACTCAATAAGGACTCCACTATTGATAAATATTTAATTTCATCGGGCATCCCTTTTCGGTCGAGCACTTCTTCAAATACTCTGAAATAAATATTCTTCTTACTTTGTGCTTTTTTCAAAAACGAACTTGATGGATGTTTCATGTAGTGCATTTGCGTCCTAACTGTTTCGTCAAATTTGAAAGGAATTGTTGTTCCCAAAGTCAGAACCAAATCATTGAATTTACTTTCGGTTAAAGTCAGGACCTCATCTGTAGTCAAGCCCACTTGAGGTTTGCTCAATGTTTGTGACATGAACACATGTGTTAAACTATCGATTCTAAAAATAGAATTTTTCTGCGCATAAATGGACGCTTGTGTACTCAATAAAAAGAGAATAAAGCAAAGTAACAATCGTTTGATGAACATGGTGTTGCAAATCTAAAGCAAGGAAACGCAAATAACAACAAAATATTATTCATCATTGGATTGTTTTATCCATTTTTATTCCTAATTTTGCTCATACTGAATACTTTATCAGACATTCACCAATGAGCGATAATAAAAAAGGGATTATTACATTCAACGACATTGCCAAAGAAGCCTATGCCATGCATCCATTAGAAAAGGCTGCACCACTCAAACAAAAGGATCATAAATTATTTATTGGCATACCTAAGGAAACAACTTCGCAAGAGAATAGAGTTCCATTATCGCCCTCTGCTGTTGAATTTTTAGTTCAAAATGGTCATCAAATCATTATTGAATCTAAAGCGGGTGAGGCTAGTCATTTTTCTGACCAAAAATTCAGTGAAGCAGGTGCCACAATTATTCAATCTCACGAAGAAATTTTTAATGCCGATATCATATTAAAAATTGAACCCCCTACGGCTTCTGAAATTGAGTTGATGAAACCTGATCAATTATTAATTTCGGCCTTACAACTCGACCAAATGGATCCTATCAATTTGAATAGGATGTTATTAAAGAGAATAAATGCCATAGCATACGAATTCCTTCAAGATGATTCTGGTTTTTTCCCAATTATCAGAGCGATGAGTGAACTTGCGGGTCATGCCTCTATCCTTTTGGCTAGTGAATATCTTAACAATGCAAACATAGGAAAAGGCGAATTATTAGGTGGTTTTACTGGTATTCCCCCTACTCAAATAGTTATTATTGGAGCAGGAGCTGTAGGAGAATACGCTTGTAAAGCAGCCTTGGGATTAGGTGCTAATGTTAAGATATTTGACAATGAATTGTACCGTTTAAGAAGACTTCAAGACAATATTGGTTCTAAAATATTTACATCGACTATCCAACCCAACATTTTAGCTGAAGCACTTAGAACATGTGATGTTGCCATTGGGGCTCTGCGAGGAGAACAAGGCAGAAGTCCTGTGGTGGTTAGTGAAAAAATGGTTGCCAAAATGAAACCAAACAGCATTATTATTGATGTTAGTATCGACCAAGGTGGTGTTTTTGAGACTTCAGAAATTACCAATCACAAACGCCCTATTTTCAAAAAACATGAAGTCATTCATTATTGCGTTCCCAATATCACAGCACGTGTGTCTAGAACTGCTAGCTATGCATTGAGCAATATTTTCACCCCAGTATTGAATGACATTTCAAATTATGGAGGTTTTCACGATCTTATAAAAATTGCTCCTGGTTTCAGAAATGGCGTTTACCTATACAAAGGACAATTGGTGAATGAATCTTTGTCTAAAAAATTCAATATGCCGTTCAAGGATTTAAACTTATTGCTTAATATCTACTAAGCTTACTCGTGCAATCCCAATAAATTATCTAAATAAGTGACCATTAACTCAAACTCTTCTTTTCCCATCAAAGACTTGTAGTTTTCAGTTAAGCGATGCAGGGTTTTTCTTACTTCGATAGCCATTCTTTTACCCTTTGCTGATAACAAAATAATAGAAGAACGTCGGTCTAGCTTGTTAATTTGAGTTTTTATTAACCCTTCCGCCATCATTTCATGAATTAATTTACTGGCCGCTTGTTTACTTACTCCCAACGCATCAGCAATTAAAACAGTGGTGCTACCCTCTTTAAATAAAAATAAAAACACTGGCAAATAAGTCGATTTGAACGACTTGATGCCTTTAAATTGTATTTCAGCCTCAATTTGAGACTCCAATATTCGTTTTAGTTTAAAAACTAAGACGAATAAACTATTAAAGTTTAAATTTGGATTTTGAGGACGAGGCATGGATGGTTTTACGCATTCATAATAGCTTCAATTTCATCAACCTCTAAAGGCATGTTGATTGCATCCATCAAATCAAATGGTCCATTTTCGGTAATTAAAATATTGTTTTCCAAACGGATACCAATGCCTTCACTTTGGATATAAATACCAGGCTCACAGGTAAATAAGTGTCCAACTTGCATAGCCTCGTATCGCATTCCAACATCATGCACATCTATCCCTAAGAAATGGCTGGTTCCATGCATGAAATATTTTTTGTATGCAGGCCAATCAGCAGGCTCATTCTTAATGTCATCCATTGTCAATAAACCTAAATCAACCAATTCCTTTTCCATCAATTCTTTCCCTACAATTTGATGATAATCCATCAACATGGTTCCCGGCTTAAGCAATTTGGTTGCTTCGCGCATAATTCTTAGAACTGCATTGTAAACGTCTTTTTGCCTTTGGGTAAATCTTCCATTGACAGGTATAACCCTTGTCATGTCACTGGCGTAATTGGCATAATCGACACCACAATCAACCAAAAGTAAGTCACCATCTTTACAAGGCTTATTGTTTTCGACATAATGAAGCACACAAGCGCTTGCACCACTAGCTACAATAGGATGAAATGAATGTCCTGTTGCTGCATTTCTGATGTATTCGTGTATCAATTCTGCTTCAACCTCATATTCCATAACACCTGGTTTAACAAACTTCAACAATCTTTCGAACCCTTTTTTCGAGATACCAATTGCATGCTTTATCAATTCCATTTCAATATCCGATTTTACACTTCTCAATCTTTGTAAAATTGGCGCCGAACGTTCAAAATTATGTAATGGAAAATGCGTTTTCATTTCTCTAGCAAAATCTAAATCACTGTAGGGAGATTTGAATGAGAATCGGTCATTTTCGTTTAAGTTTAAATAAATGTTTGTTGCATAATTTACTTTCGAACGTATGGTATTCCAAAAGCCATCATTCCAATAAATATGTTTAATTCCAGATGTTTGCGTTGCTTCTTCCTTGGTATATTTATGACCATCCCACACTGCAATTGTGGCATTTGTTTGTTTCAAAAACAAGCATTCTCTGAAAGCGGCATCGGGACAATCGGGATATAACACTAAAAAAGAATCCTCTTGGTCGATTCCTGACAACCAAAATAAGTCAGAGTTTTGTTTAAAATCCAAAGAGGCATCTCCGTTTTTTACAAATTCGTAATTACTCCTAAAAATAGCAATACTATTAGGCTTCATCTTTTGAATAAATCTTTGACGATTACTTATAAATAACTGTGAGTTGATTGCTTGATATTTCATATTGTTGGAGTTGCGAAAATAATTTTTTTATTCGAGCATTTCACTACAAAAACAATATTATTCGTTTTTTTTAGTTATAATTGAATTTAAATAAACCTTAAATGAGACAAACCTTACTTCTATTACTTTCTGTTCCTACCCTTTTGTTCAGTCAATCTAACACATTGTGTTCTGTTAATGAAGAAGACATGGGAACTTGGGCTTTTATGCAACACACTCAATTTTCTGAAAAAATTATTCAATCTATCAATTCAAGAAGTGTACAGATTTATGAAACCGAAAAATTAAAAATGAGTGAAAAAAAAATGAGTGAAAAACTCTACAATCTTGTCACCGTATTTATACAAACTGATATGAATAATCCTGAAATTGGAAAAGATTCAGTAATGGGATTTTTTAAGGAAGAATTTATCAAGTCTTTTAAAACAAGTAAAGATTTTTTTGAATTTAATACCGATGGATTCAAATGGATGCTTTCCAAAAAAGAGGTTTACAAATTTTGCACCCCTGATCAATTACTTTACATTGACAGATACAGTTTCAACAATACGATACATATTGATTCTATTCCAAGCAAAAGCAAAACCTTGATTAACAACATCAATCAAAATTTAGTTTCCTTGTGCCGAAGTGGTATGCTTACTGTTTATCAAAACGATTCGATGCTTACTAAAATTTCCAAAGAAAAACTTAAGAAACATGGAATGTATGAAACCGCTATTGCTCTACCTTTAAATGATGACGAATGGCTTGATTCTACAATAGAAGTAGATGCCACCAACTTTAACAAAAACATGAATTGTAATTTCTTTTACAATTTACAATACAGTAATTATCAGTTTTCAATAAAAAGCATAAGCCCTTCAGCTGTTTACAAGATAGCCAATCATGAAATGCCGGCAATGCCTAAAGGCTATTTAAAATACAATGAGGCACTTACTTCATTAAAAAGTGAAAGCGAATTAATAAATAGTTTAATTGTATTTACCACTTGCTTAAAATCTTCACACTTTCAATTAGACAGGGAAGAATACAAAAACTATTTTACAAAAAAAGCAGGAAACTAGAACAAGCCGTTTAATTCAGCTTCGATTTTATTGATTACTTGATTGGCATCATCGGTATCGTTAGCAAAATCGATTTCATCGATGTCTAAAATTAAAACTTTACCTTGGTTATAAGTACTAATCCAAGCCTCATAACGTTCATTTAAACGTTTTAAATAATCCAATCTGATGCTGTCCTCGTAATCTCTTCCGCGCAACTGTATTTGCTTAACCAAGGTAGGAATAGAACCTCTTAAATAAATCAACAAATCAGGCGCTTTAATCATTTGATTCAATGATTCAAACAATGCCATGTAATTTTCATAATCTCTCGTAGACATCAATCCCATTGCATGAAGATTGGGTGCAAATATTCTGGCATCCTCATAAATCGTTCTGTCTTGTATGACAGTTTTATCGTTACTTCTTATTTTTTTAACATTGTTAAATCTGATGTTTAAGAAATAAACTTGAAGGTTAAAACTCCATCTTTGCATATCATCGTAAAAATCGGTGATGTAAGGATTATCATCCATATCTTCCAATTGCACCTCCCAACCGTAATGTTTGGATAATAAATTGGCTAAAGTGGTTTTTCCGCTTCCTATATTTCCCGCTACAGCAATATGTTTTATGTTATTATTAGTTTTCGACATTTCAACTGCAAACATATTGAAATAATTGAAAATAAATTATTTCAGAGGCAAAATGTGGAAATGTTTCGCTATTTTAAAGTTAAAATAAACTAAATGAGGACTTTAAATAGATTTAGTCGTTTTATGTTGATTGATTTGATACAAAAACAACCAAACCAAACTTATCATAGACAAAAACACGCCCAAATTCATTAAAAACCAATCCATTAAATGAAAAACTACGATGCCCATAACAAGCAACTTATCATATTTCTTAGTCCAAAATCCTATAAAAAAACTCAATTGCAATAACATAGATGTTCCAAAAAACAGCAATCCAACCGAAGGATTTTGGATTATCCATTGACTTATTATTGTTCGCAATGTATTTGGATTGAAATAAAAATAGGCGGCATGTTGATTGGACAATACCGCTGAAAAACTCTCCATTGACAGCCAAGCACCGTGGTATAATTTAAAAAAACCTGCTGTAAAATAGGTTAGGCAAGCTAAATTTCGGGACAATAAAAAGGCAGGAACAAAATATTTTGATTTAACCCAAAATGGCACAAGTGCAAAATGCAATGCAAATAAATGGTGTGCATGGTATCCCATTTTTGTATTCAACAACACATGGTAAATCAATAATAAAATGGCTGCAAATCGAACAAAAATAAGTCTATTAGAAAATATTAAACTCGCTAACAACGAAACCATCAATAAACCATCAAATACAAGTGCGGAATTGCTATTGTATAACACCAACTTAGAAATCCAAAGAGTATCCAATAGATAATAAATAGGGTCGGCCGCTTTGTAATTAAATGGAGAGTCCCAAACATGGTGAATCATTAACCCTGAATACCAAAACCACATTATTAAAAGAGTAATAAAAGTCAAGAGAATCGACTTATAAAACAGAATGGATGTAGGATTAATTTTTGATTTTAACATCTTCAAAACCGATTAATTTACCTTCACTAAAATGGCATTTTTTCACCGTAAAATATTCAAAAGAGGGTACTTGAATATGATTATTTATACAATATTGATAATACCATTTTCTAAACTCTTGTAATTTATCACCATCATTAGCTACTGGTAAATGGAGCTTTTTTGCTTTATCAAATTGGGGATTACCAAAGGAGGAATTTCCCAAAATTTCATACCTAGTTGTCACAATTTCATGCAACAAAAATGATGTCCCTTTTGAATTGTAAATATTTATAGGTTGATTGCTTAATGTATTAAAAGGCAAATTTTGAGAATAGGTTTTTTGTTGACTTGCAGCTTGACTATACAACGAAAAATACCCAAGCGGGGTTATTTCAGTTTTAATTACAAATTGAGAAAGATAAACAAGTATCAAAAATCCATTGAGATAAAAAAACAAAGGATATTTGTGTTTAAAAACTCTTATATCTGTAATTATTCTTTGAATCAAAGCTCATTCAAATTTAGTAGAACTTTTTAATTCCAATCAGTTCACGCACCGATTGCATGGTTTTATTGGCACTTTCATTTGCTTTTTCTGCACCCATTTTTGCTACTTTTCTGATTAATTCGTCATTGTTTAAAGTGTCGTTAATCAAAGCCCTTTTGGGTGATACAAACAATTCCATATCCGCTGCTAGTTGTTTTTTCATATCACCAAAGCGAATAGTTCCTTGATAAAATGCGTCCTCAAAAAAGCTGAAAGTTGATGATTCTGAGACTAATTTCATCAAATCAAATAGGTTTTGAATCGCAACGGGTTTGACACTCCCCTTTTCACTTGGGCCTTCAACCGTTGTTGTTACCGCTTTCATGATTTTTTTATTCAAGACCGTTTCATCTTCACCCAGATAGATACAATCTGATTCGCCTGCACTTTTGCTCATTTTTCCTTGACCCGACAATCCAGGGACTTTAACTAACTCACCCGAAAAACCAATAGCTTGAGGTTCAGGGAAAAAATCATTTCCATACAAACGATTAAATCTATTCCCAAATGTTCTAGCCATTTCTAAATGTTGTTCTTGGTCTTTACCTACAGGTACTTTTTGACCTTTATGAATTAAAATATCTGCGGCCATTAAAACTGGGTAAGTCAACAAACCTGCATTGATATTTTGGGGTTGATTTCTAATTTTCTCTTTAAAAGAGGCCACTCTTTCTAATTCACCTAAATAGGCATTCATATTAAAGAAAAGATACAGTTCAGCCGTTTGCGGCAAATCACTTTGAAGGTAAAGCGTACATTTTTCAGGGTCTAACCCCAATGCAATGTATTCGGCAAGAACTCTTTTTACAGATTGGTGTAAGTCGGATGGAGTTGGATGGGTTGTTAATGAATGATAATCAGCAATAAAGAAATAACAATCATAAGAATGTTGCATTTCAATAAAATTCTTAACCGCACCAAAGTAATTCCCTAGATGAAGTTTACCCGTTGGTCTAATACCACTTACTACCTTTTCCATTTGTATTGGCAAAAATAAGGAAATACAATAAAAAACATAGCGTTACTTATTCGCAATAAGTTTATGTAAAAATCAGTGAATCTTTATTTGTTTAATTGTCAATAGAATAATATTTTTGTTTATCAATCAGCATTAATGAAAGCCGTAATACCCGTTGCAGGAATTGGGACTCGCTTACGCCCCCACACCCATACTCAACCCAAATCACTTATTCCGGTTGCAGGAAAACCTATTTTAGCCCACATAGTTGACCAACTAGTGGAAGCAGGCATCAATGAATTCATATTTATTATTGGCTATTTAGGAGATAAAATAGAAGAGTATATTGTTAATAATTATCCTAATATCAATGCGGAATTTGTAATTCAAACCACTGGAAAAGGAACAGGACATGCTATTTGGCTTGCTAAAGATGCTATAGCAAACAATGAAATTTTAATTGTATTTGGAGACACTATTTGTGAATTGAATTGGCAAGAACTACTAAACAGTGAACAATCTATTTTGGGCGTCAAAAAAGTAGAAGATCCTCGTCAATTTGGAGTTGCTGAAACGGATTCGAACGGAATAATTACTCGATTAGTTGAAAAACCTACTATTCCCAAATCAAATTTAGCATTAGTTGGAATTTACAAAATAAAAGAGACTAAAGAGTTAATGGAATGTATCCATAATAATATCCAAAATAACATTAAAACACACAACGAGTTTCACTTAACAGATGCTTTAATGTGCATGGTTGCCAAAGGGAATGTTTTTAAAACATACAATGTAAATTTGTGGTTCGACTGCGGCAAAAAAGAAATATTATTACAAACCAATGAATTGCTTCTTAAACGAGGTTTAAATCAGGATTTTCGTGAGTCAAACCTCCATAACTCCATTATAATAGAACCAGTTTTTATTGGCAAAAATTGCAAAATCAGCAATAGTATAATTGGTCCCAATGTTAGCATAGGGGAAAATGCAAGTATTGATTATTCAATTATCAAAGAATCTATCATTGGCCCCTTTGCGGAACTCAAAAATGCTGTTTTAAGTCAATCGTTAATTGGCAATGATGCTTCATTACATGGAACAGTTCACAGTATGAACTTAGGTGACAGTGCTGAAATAAACTTCAACTAAAATTGTTTAAAATTCAATTTACCCATGGTGTAAAATTAATGTTAATCGCAAGTATTTCCTTTGCTTGGATGAATGCTTGTGTTAAATATATTGACCATATTCCTGTTGTTGAAATCATCTTCATTAGAGCTATTGTTACCCTTATTATCAGTTATATTACTCTAAAGAAAAAGGGCGTTAATCCGTGGGGCAACCACCACAAATTTTTAATCGCTCGAGGGATTTTTGGGGCATTAGGATTATTGTGTTATTTTTATACATTACAACAAATGGCACTTGCTAATGCCATAGTGATCCATTACTTAAGCCCTTTATTTACAACCATTATAGCTCTCCTATTTCTTAAAGAATCGGTAAGAATAATTCAATGGATTTCATTTGCTATTTCCATAACAGGAGTCCTGATGGTAAAAGGATTTTCCAATGTTACAACTTTTGATTTTGCAATAGGAGTTGCAGGTGCCTTTTTTACGGGATTAGCATACAATGCCATTCGAAATATGAAGGGTAAAGAAGATGCAGATGTGATTATTTTTTACCAACCATTGATTGCCCTTCCGTTTATACTTTTAATTATGCTTTTCTTGCCATACCAAATTGTAATTCCTAATGCTATGGATTGGTTGTTCTTAATCGGCACAGGCATCTTTACACAAATTGGCCAATACTATATCACTCGTGCTTACCAAGCAGATTCTGCAGCAAGAATTAGTAGTGTAAGTTACATTGGTATCATTTGGGCAGTACTAATTGGTAAATTCTTGTTCGATGACAGCTACCCTATCAGTGTTTTAACAGGAATGACCATTGTTCTTGTGGGTGTATTTACTAATTTAAATGCATTAATTGTTAGACAATTAGCCGACAAAATTAGGTCGTTTTTTGTTTGGCATTAAATCATGATTGCTGCAACAATTGGTTGCTTTTCAAAACATAAACATTTTCTTCTTTCATATCGTAAATCAAAAAATCAGATTCTATTATCTCCATTAATTTAAGTTTTTTAGCCTCGTTTAACAGACTTAAACTGTATGCCATAAAATCCTTAATTATTTGAACAGATTGGTTGACCAATTGGGGATTAAAATTAACTTTAAAATAGAGCGACTTGCTTACTAAATAATTATTTTTAGACAAAAAAACAGTGGGTTTTACATACAATTCTTTCAATTCCTCGCACAACATTTGTTTAGGGTCAATCATTTGTCGGTAGTTATCACTATGTTTTTTCATTAAAGAAACAAATGTTTTTACGACGTTAGAATCATGAACTAAACCACTTAAAAAACCTTCACAATTCAAATGTAAGGTCTTAATTTTCACCAAGTAAGGCTGATTAATTAAATTGTCATATAATCTTGGGTTTTGACGGTATTCTTTTTTAGACAAAACAAATATTAGTAAATTGACATAAGCTTCTCCTAACAAGGGAAACATTGTATAAATAGACAAATACAACGAATTAATTTTTGCCTCATTATTTACAGAAAAATCAAATTCCAAAACTTTGATTTCATTTAAAAACCCATCTAATACATCAAGATATTGTCTAACGGGATTCAACAATAGTTGATGTTTTGAATCTTTTTTGAGATATCCTTGAGTCGAAATATTAGTGTCAGATATAAGCTTATTCAATTGTTCGTGAATCAAAGATTGCATAATTGAAATGTCTAAGTCATCGCTTGAATAAAACTTAAAATCAATTGGAAATTCTAACACACTAATATGCAAGTAAGCATTTGTATAAATTCTAAATAAATAAGTTTGACTGGGAATAACCTGAATTTCAGAAGCTGAATTTGATTGAAATGATTTAAAGTGGTTGACTTTTAAGTGATATAATGAAATGAATAAAGAAGTTTGGTTTAAAGTATTCTCATTATCCGTCCAATTTCCTTTCACTTTCCAATGGGAATCATTGAAATGATTTAGAAAATTTGTATCATTGATTAATTCCCAATTTTGGTAATTTAAATCAACGTTATTGATATGGTTCATTTTTAAAATATCATTTATTCAAATCAAACAAATTAAAACAAATTAAAAAAATAAATTTAAAGAAGCTATAATGCTAAATGTCAATAATTTAGCCTAACTGTATCACATATTTATGTTATTACATTAGTACCGAAAGACGTCATTTTTTTTCATTTCAGAAAATAAACAAACAAAAAAGGCTGCCCTAAAATAGGGCAACCTTTTTTAAACATAACAATCAATTTTCTAGTAAGCCGCAGCTGATTGATTATCTTCTAATTGTTGTTTAGAAGCTTGTAATCTCTCAAACTCTTCTTTACTACCAACCACAATACCATCGTACTGTCTCATACCTGTTCCTGCTGGGATAAGATGACCTACGATAACGTTTTCTTTCAAACCTCTCATATAATCTACTTTACCTGCAATAGCAGCTTCATTCAATACTTTAGTAGTTTCTTGGAACGATGCAGCACTCATGAAACTTCTAGTTGCCAATGAGGCTCTAGTAATCCCTTGAAGAACAGCATCTGCAGTAGCTGTTACAGCATCTCTACACAATACTTCTTTTTTGTCTTGGCGTTTTAATAGGCTATTTTCTTCTCTTAATTCTCTTAGTGAAACGATTTGACCAACTTTTAATTTGTCAGAATCTCCACTATCTAAAACGAATTTACGGCCATAAATCCAATCATTTTCTTGGAACAATTCCCATTTCTCAACGATTTCATTTTCCAAGAATTGAGTATCACCTGGTTGTTCAACTATCATTTTTTGCATCATTTGACGAACAATAATTTCAATGTGTTTGTCATTGATTTTTACCCCTTGTAAGCGATAAACCTCTTGAATACCATTTAAGATATAACGTTGAACAGCAGTTGGTCCTTGAATTCTAAGAATATCTTGAGGTGTAATTGCACCATCAGACAATGGAGATCCAGCTTTAATGTAATCGTTATCTTGAACAAAAATATGTTTAGACAATGGAATCATGTAATGCTTTACTTCACCATCTTTACTTGTAATTGCAATTTCTCTGTTACCTCTTTTGATACCACCATAAGTTACCACACCATCAATTTCAGCAACTGTTGCTGGATTGGATGGATTACGTGCTTCGAATAACTCCGTTACACGTGGTAAACCACCTGTAATATCTCGTGTACCACGAGCAGAACGAGGAATTTTAGCGATAATATCACCTGCAATAATCGTTTTTCCTTCTTCTACTGCTAAGTGGGCACCAACTGGTAAACTGATTTCTTTAAGAACTGTTTTATCTTTTCCAACAATTCTAATTGATGGTGTTTTAGTTTTATCTTTGGTTTCGATAACAACTTTTTCACCGTAACCTGTTACTTCGTCATTTTCTTCTCTGAAAGTGATACCGTCAATGATATTATCAAAAACAATTTTACCAGCTAAATCAGACAAGATTACGGCGTTATAAGGATCCCATGAACATATTTTATCACCTTTTTTCAGTTTTGCACCTTCTTTAAGGAATACAAATGATCCGTAAGGAACGACAAAGGTATTCAATATGTTTTTGGTATTTACATCCAATACACGAACCTCAGCACTTCTACTGATGTTAAGTTCTACTTTGATAGATTCACCTGTTTCATCGTCAATCAATTCTCTTGGAACTGTTTTCAATTCATCAAACGAAATCATACCATCATGTTTTGAAACGATTTGAGATTCAGCTGCGATACTACTTGCAGTACCACCCACGTGGAATGTTCTTAATGTTAACTGAGTTCCCGGTTCACCAATTGATTGAGCCGCGATAACACCAACTGCTTCTCCCATTTGAACCATTCTGCCGTTTGCTAAGTTTCTACCATAACATTTAGCACAAACACCCGTTTTGGTTTCACACGTTAATACTGAACGAATTTCTAATTCTTCGATTCCAGCTTTCTCAATTTCAGCTGCAACTTCTTCAGTAATTTCAAGACCAGCTTTCACTATCAATTCATTAGTTGAAGGGTTGTAAGTGTCATAAAGACCAGTTCTACCTAATATTCTTTCGTATAAACTTTCAACGATATCATCATTGTCTTTCAACGCAGAAATATTTAATCCTCTTATGGTACCACAATCAGAATCAGTAATAATTACGTCTTGTGCAACGTCATGTAATCTTCTTGTTAAGTAACCCGCATCGGCCGTTTTCAATGCTGTATCGGCTAGACCTTTACGAGCACCGTGTGTAGAAATGAAATACTCTAATACTGATAAACCTTCTTTAAAGTTTGACAAAATCGGGTTTTCGATAATCTCTCCGACACCACCGCCCACATTTTTTTGCGGTTTAGCCATCAATCCTCTCATTCCTCCCAACTGACGAATTTGTTCTTTAGAACCCCTTGCGCCAGAATCTAACATCATGAATACAGGGTTAAATCCTTGGTCGTTTTGAGCTAATTCTTTTAACAAAATTTCACCCACTCTTGAGTTAACTTTTGTCCAAACGTCAATTACTTGGTTGTATCTTTCGTTATTGGTAATGAAACCATTTTCGTAATTGAATTTAATTTCTTCAACTTCTTTTCTAGCAGCTTCAACAATTACTTCTTTATCATCAGGAATTTCTACATAATTTAAGTTGAACGATAATCCACCTTTAAATGCATAATAGAAACCTAGATCTTTGATATCATCTAAGAATTTGGAAGTTCTTGCAACTCCAACTTCTTTCACGAACATACTAATAATGTCACGTAATGATTTTTTGGTTAACAATTGATTGATATAACCTACCCCTTCAGGAACTACTTTATTAAATAATACTCTACCTACTGAAGTTTCGATTATTTTAGGAACCGTTTCACCTTTTTCATTTAAGTCTAACAAACGACATTTAATGAATGCATGTAAATCAACCTTTCCTTCATTGTATGCAATTGTAACCTCCTCAGGAGAATAAAACGTAATTCCTTCACCTTTAACTGGTTTTTCTGGAGTATGTTTTCTTCCTTTGGTTATGTAGTACAATCCAAGCACCATGTCTTGAGATGGTACTGTAATAGGTGATCCATTTGCAGGGTTTAGAATATTATGCGGAGCCAACATTAACAATTGAGCTTCTAATATTGCAGCATTTCCTAGAGGAACGTGCACAGCCATTTGGTCACCGTCAAAATCCGCGTTAAAACCAGTACAAGTTAAAGGGTGCAATTGGATTGCTTTTCCTTCAATTAATTTTGGTTGGAACGCTTGAATACCTAATCTGTGTAGTGTTGGAGCACGGTTTAACAATACAGGATGTCCTTTCAAAATATTTTCAAGAATTTCCCAAATTACTGGTTCTTTTCTGTCTACTATTTTTTTGGCTGATTTTACCGTTTTAACAACGCCTCTTTCCATTAATTTTCTGATAATAAATGGTTTGAACAATTCAGCTGCCATCGCTTTTGGTAAGCCACATTCGCTCAATTTCAATTTTGGTCCAACCACAATTACAGAACGTCCAGAGTAATCCACACGTTTACCTAATAAGTTTAAACGGAAACGACCTTGTTTACCTTTTAGCATATCGCTCAAAGATTTCAATGGTCTGTTACCATCAGATTTTACAGCACTAGCACGACGGGTATTGTCTAATAATGAATCCACGGACTCTTGTAACATCCTTTTTTCATTTCTTAGAATTACCTCAGGGGCTTTAATTTCTATTAATCTTTTTAAACGGTTGTTACGAATAATAACACGTCTGTATAAATCATTTAAATCCGATGTTGCAAAACGACCACCTTCCAAAGGCACCAATGGTCTTAATTCTGGTGGAATAACTGGCAACATTTTCAGAATCATCCATTCAGGACGATTCACATTTCCATCTCTGTTTGCAGAACGGAAGCTTTCAATTACTTTAAGTCTTTTTAATGCTTCTGCTTTACGTTGTTGAGATGTTTCATTAGCGGCTTGGTGTCTTAGGCTATAGCTTAAACCATCCAAATCAATAGTACTTAAAAGTTCCCAAAGAGCTTCAGCACCCATTTTAGCAACGAATTTTTTAGGATCGTTGTCCTCTAGGTATTGGTTCTCTTTTGGTAATTTTTCTAAGATATCTAAGTACTCTTCCTCTGATAATAAATCTAATTTACTAACGCCTTCGTGTTCACCAGTATTAATAACAATATATCTTTCGTAGTAAACGACTAAGTCTAATTTTTTAGAACTTAATCCCAACAAGTAACCTATTTTGTTAGGCAATGATCTAAAGTACCAAATGTGAGCAACAGGAACCACTAAATTAATGTGACCCATTCTCTCTCTTCTTACTTTTTTCTCGGTTACTTCAACACCACATCTATCACAAACGATACCCTTATAACGAATTCTTTTGTATTTACCACAATGACACTCATAGTCTTTTGTAGGTCCAAAAATTCTCTCACAGAATAAGCCACCCATTTCTGGTTTATAACTTCTGTAATTAATCGTTTCTGGTTTCATAACCTCACCGAAAGATTTTTGTAAAACACTTTCTGGAGAAGCTAAACCAATTCTGATTTTGGTGAAGTTACTTTTTATTTTTTGACTCTTTTTTATTGTTGACATTCTTTTTTTTGCTAGTTAAATAATTATGTTTCCTGTTTGAACTATTCTTCGAAATTCATTTCGATTCCAAGTCCTCTTAATTCATGTATCAATACGTTGAATGATTCTGGTATACCAATTTGAGTAATGTTATCACCTTTTACGATTGCTTCGTAGGTTTTCGCTCTACCCATGATATCATCCGATTTAATGGTTAATATTTCTCTTAAGATATTAGCTGCTCCAAATGCTTCAAGAGCCCAAACCTCCATCTCACCAAAACGTTGACCACCAAACTGAGCTTTACCACCCAATGGTTGTTGTGTAATCATTGAATATGGTCCAATAGAACGAGCATGCATTTTATCATCAACCATGTGTCCTAATTTTAACATATAAATGATACCAACTGTAGTTGGTTGGTGGAATCTCTCCCCACTCAATCCATCGTATAAATATACTTGACCATTAATAGGTAATCCAGCTTTAATAGTGTAGTCGTTAATCTCTGCAGGTGTCGCGCCATCAAAAATAGGCGTTGCAAATTTTAATCCTAACTCTTTTCCAGCCCATCCTAATACGGTTTCATAAATCTGACCTAAGTTCATCCTTGAAGGAACCCCTAGTGGATTCAATACAATGTCAACTGGTGTTCCATCTTCTAAGAAAGGCATGTCTTCTGCGCGAACAATTCTCGCAACAATACCTTTGTTACCGTGTCTACCAGCCATTTTATCACCAACTTTAAGTTTACGTTTTTGAGCAACATAAACTTTAGCCATTTTAAGGATACCTGTTGGTAACTCATCTCCTACAGTTATTGCATAGTATTCTCTTCTGAATGACGCATACAACTCAGTTACTTGAGATTTGTAGTTTTTCAGAATTTGATATACAATTGCATTTTTCTCAGCATCTGAAGACCAACTGCTAAAGTTTACGTTATCATAATCTACACTTGATAGATTTTTTTGAGTAAATTTAGTTCCTTTTGGAATCATGTCATCTCCATAAACCGATTTAACACCTGCTGAAGTTTTACCGTTAAGAACTTTAAATAATTTTTGAACTAATATTTCAGTTAGTTTTTCTTTATTACGTTTATGTTCTTGTTCGTTTTTAGCAAGTTTAGCTTTTTCTTCAGTTTTGGCACCTTTCTCTTTTTTGGTTTTAGTAAATAATTTTTTATCAATTACTATACCTTCAGTAGATGGTGATGCTTTTAATGAAGCGTCTTTTACGTCACCTGCTTTGTCTCCGAAAATTGCTCTTAATAACTTTTCTTCTGGAGAAGGTTCAGTTTCACCTTTAGGTGTAATTTTACCGATGATAATGTCACCTTCTTTGATTTCAGCACCAACTCTAATTAATCCATTTTCATCTAGATTTTTGGTTGCTTCTTCACTTACGTTTGGAATATCATTGGTTAATTCTTCTTCACCTCTTTTGGTATCTCTTACTTCTAATTCATATTCATCAATGTGGATTGAAGTATACCAATCGTCACTTACTACTTTTTCAGAAATTACGATAGCATCCTCAAAGTTGTAACCTTGCCATGGCATGAAAGCCACTTTAAGATTTCTACCTATTGCTAATTCACCATCTTGAGTTGCATAACCTTCACACAATACATCTCCTTTTAATACTCTTTGTCCTTTTTTAACAATTGGACGAAGGTTGATACATGTACTTTGGTTGGTTCTTAAGAACTTAGTTACCATGTATGATTTAGTATTACTAACAAAGTTTACTAACTCATCGTGTTCTGTATAATCGTATTTAAGTCTGATTTCATTTGCATCAACAAAATCTACAACACCATCATTTTCAGCAATGATTAATGCTCTTGAATCTTTGGCTACACGTTCTTCAAGACCTGTTCCAACGATTGGAGCTTCTGGTCTTAATAATGGTACAGCTTGACGTTGCATGTTTGATCCCATCAAGGCTCTGTTCGCATCATCATGTTCCAAGAATGGAATTAATGAAGCTGCAATAGACACAATTTGATTAGGCGCAACGTCCATGTAATGTAATTTTTCAGGTTCAACCAATGGGAAGTCACCTTCAAATCTTGCTTTAACCTCGTTGGTATTAAACTGACCATTGTTGTCAGTATCAACATTACACTGTGCAATTACGTTTCCATCTTCTTCTTCGGCACTTAAGTATACAACTGGTTTATCAAAAGCCACACGACCGTTTTCAACTGGCCAATAAGGAGTTTCAATAAAGCCCATACTGTTTATTTTTGCGTGAACACAAAGAGAAGAAATCAAACCAATGTTTGGTCCCTCAGGCGTTTCAATAGTACATAATCTACCATAGTGAGTATAGTGAACGTCACGTACTTCGAAACCTGCTCTTTCTCTACTCAAACCACCTGGTCCAAGTGCAGACATTCTTCTTTTGTGTGTAATTTCAGCCAATGGATTAGTTTGGTCCATGAACTGAGATAATTGGTTAGTTCCAAAGAATGAGTTAATAACAGAAGACAAAGAACGGGCGTTAATCAAATCAGTTGGAGTGAATACCTCATTGTCACGGATGTTCATTTTTTCACGAATAGTTCTAGCCATACGTGCTAAACCAACACCAAACTGTGCATACAATTGTTCACCTACTGTTCTAACACGTCTGTTACTTAAGTGGTCAATATCATCCACTTCAGAACGGCTATTACTCAATTCAATTAGGTAAGTTATGATTTTAATAATGTCTTCATTCGTTAAAATCTTAACATCCATGCTAGTGGTTAAGTTAAGTTTTTTGTTGATTCTGAAACGACCAACCTCACCTAAGTCATATCGTTTATCAGAGAAGAATAATCTTTCAATGATACCACGAGCTGTTTCCTCATCGGGTGGATCAGTATTTCTTAATTGTCTGTAGATTAACTCAACCGCTTCTTTACCATTGTTAGAAGCATCTTTTTGTAAAGTATTATAGATGATAGAGAAATCATTTTTACCTTCTTCCTCTTTATTTAATATAATAGTTTTTACACCTGCGTCAACGATTTCATCGATATGAGAATTTTCCAAGATAGTATCACGTTCGATAATAACTTCGTTACGCTCGATAGAGACAACCTCACCGGTATCCTCATCCACAAAATCCTCAACCCAAGTACGTAAAACTCTCGCAGAAAGTTTACGACCAATATGTTTTTTTAATCCAGACTTAGAAACTTTAACTTCTTCAGCCAAACCGAAGATATTAAGAATGTCTTTATCTGTTTCAAACCCAATAGCTCTTAATAGAGTTGTTACTGGGAATTTTTTCTTTCTGTCAATATAAGCATACATGACATTGTTTACGTCAGTTGCGAACTCAATCCAAGAACCTTTAAATGGAATTACTCTTGCAGAATACAATTTAGTACCATTGGTATGGTATGATTGTCCGAAGAATACGCCTGGTGAACGGTGTAATTGAGACACAATAACTCTTTCAGCACCATTGATTACAAAGGTACCACTTGGAGTCATGTATGGGATTGTTCCAAGATAAACATCTTGAACAATTGTTTCAAAATCCTCATGTTCAGGGTCGTTACAAGATAGTTTTAATTTTGCTTTAAACGGCACTGAATAAGTTAATCCTCTTTCGATACACTCTTGAATAGAGTATCTTGGTGGATCGACGAAATAATCTAAAAATTCTAATGTGAATATATTTCTTGTGTCGTTAATTGGGAAATTTTCTTGAAACACTTTGAACAAACCTTCGTCGGTTCTTTTATCAACGTGAGTTTCTAACTGAAAAAATTCCTTAAAAGATTGTAACTGAACATCAAGAAAATCTGGGTAATCAACGACTTTATCGATAGAGCCAAAGTTGATTCTTTTTGGTTGTTTTACTTTTGTTGCCAATTTTGTAAAATTAATTATTGTTATGTTTTGTTTAAACCGATTTTATAGAAAATGTAAAAAAACACCAAAAGACCCATCGGTTTGAGTGGGTCTATTGGCGTTATAGGATTAAATATGTAGAATTAAGCAATTTCAACTTCTGCGCCAGCTTCTGTAAGTTTATTTTTGATATCTTCAGCTTCTGCTTTTGATATATTTTCTTTTACAGGTTTTGGAGCTCCGTCTACTAATTCTTTTGCTTCTTTCAAGCCTAAACCAGTTAAATCTTTAACTAATTTAACGATTTGAAGTTTGTTAGCACCAGCATTTTTTAGAGTTACAGTGAATTCTGTTTTCTCTGCTGCTACTTCTGCTGCTGCTGCTGGAGCTGCTACTGCAACTGCTGCCGCTGCTGGTTCGATACCATAGTCATTTTTTAAAATGTCTGCTAGTTCTTTTACTTCTTTAACTGTTAGATTTACTAGTTGTTCTGCGAATTGTTTTAAATCTGCCATTTTTTTGATTTTTTAAATTTTTGTTTGTTTGATTAATTTTTTTCTGATAATGTCTTAACAATACCTGCGATTGTTCCACCACTGCTTTGTAAAGCTGAGATAACGTTTTGTACTGGAGATTGGAGCATTCCAATGATTTCTCCAACTAGGTCTTCTTTCGATTTTAATTGACTTAGAGCTTCAAGTTGATTGTCTCCAATAAATACAGCGCTATCAATATAAGCACCTTTTAATTTGGGTTTATCTCCTTTTTTTCTGAACTTTAAAATAGCTTGAGCTGGTGCTTTAAAGTTTTCACTAAATAACAAAGCTGAAGTACCTTTTAAAGCACCTTCTAATTCACCGAAATCTTTACCTGAATCACGCATCGCTTTCAAAATCAAAGTGTTTTTAGCGACAAGCATTGTAATACCGTTTTTGTAAAGCTCTCTTCTGAAGTGATTTGTATCAATAGCTCCAATACTAGATGTATCGGCAATGTACAATGAATTTACTGAATTGAACTTTTCTGTTAGTTCGGCAATAACTGCGTTTTTTTCTTCTCTTTTCATTTAAGTAGATTAAATTCCTGGAATTGATTTGATGTCTATGCAAATACTTGGGCTCATGGTTGAGCTTATGTATACGCTTTTGAAATAAGTCCCTTTGGAAGCAGAGGGCTTAAGCTTGCTAAGAGTTTGCATAATCTCTACAGCATTCTCAGCGATTTGATTGGGTTGAAAGCTAACTTTTCCGATTGAAGTATGTATGATACCAGTTTTGTCAACTTTAAAGTCGATTTTACCAGCTTTTACTTCAGTCACTGCTTTTGCCACATCAGGAGTAACAGTTCCTGATTTAGGATTTGGCATTAAGTTACGTGGACCCAATATTTTTCCTAACTTACCAAGTTTTGCCATTACAGCAGGCATGGTAATGATAATGTCTATGTCTAACCAACCGTTACTAATTTTATCGATATAATCATCTAAACCAACGTAGTCAGCACCAGCAGCTTTTGCTTCAGCTTCTTTGTCTGGAGTACATAATACTAACACACGAACTGTTTTACCTGTACCATGTGGAAGTGTTGCAACACCTCTAACCATTTGGTTAGCTTGTTTTGGGTCAACTCCTAATCTTACGTCGATATCAACTGATGAATCGAATTTTGTAAACGTTATACCTTTTAAAAGGTTTGTAGCTTCGGAAAGTGAATAAACTTTTGAACTATCTACATTTCCAATAACTTTTTTTCTATTCTTTGTAAGTGCCATTTGTTTTCTAATAAATTGTTAAAAAGGTTTATCTCCTGCTATTGTTATACCCATACTTCTTGCTGTACCAGCTACCATGTTCATTGCAGATTCTACATTGAAACAATTTAAGTCAGGCATTTTTTCTTCAGCAATGGTTTTAACTTGATCCCAAGTTAATTCCGCTACTTTTTTACGATTTGGTTCAGCAGAACCTTTTGCAGCTTTGGTTGCTTCTAGAATTTGTGTTGCAACTGGTGGTGTTTTGATGATGAAATCAAACGACTTATCTGAATATACCGTTAATACAACAGGTAATACTTTACCCATTCTATCTTGTGTACGACCATTAAATTGTTTACAAAATTCCATAATGTTTACACCTTTTGAGCCCAATGCAGGTCCAATGGGAGGTGCGGGATTTGCTTGTCCGCCTTTTACTTGCAATTTTACATAACCTGTTATTTCTTTTGCCATATTATATATTGTGTTATTTCTTTATTCTTTTTCAACTTGATTGTAGTTAAGTTCTAGTGGTGTTCTTCTTCCAAAGATTTTAACCATAACTTTCACTTTTTTCTTTTCGTCATTCACTTCTTCAATTACTCCACTGAATCCACTGAATGGACCGTCAGTTACTTTAATCGCTTCTCCAACTATATATGGTTCTGCAACGTCTGATTGAATTGTTCCATTTTCGTCTGCGTTACCTAAAATTCTATTAACTTCTGATTGTCTTAATGGAACAGGTTTGTCTTTGGTACCTAAAAAACCAACAACACCATTAATTCCTTTTATGGTTGCTTCAACTTCCCCAAAAAATTTAGCTTGTATCAAAATGTACCCTGGAAAATAGTTACGTTCTTTGGCTACTTTTTTGCCATCTTTAATTTTGTAAACTTTTTCCATTGGTATTAAAATTTGGGGCACATACTCAGTAAGTTTACCTTTAATCAACTCACTTTCTAAATTTGCCTTAACTTTTTTCTCTTGCCCAGAAACTGCACGGACAACATACCATTGTAAATCTGTCGCTTCCATTATTTAGTTACTCCATATAAAAAGTCTAAGCCAAAACCAATACCATAATCTAAAAGCATTAAAAATACTGCAAAAATTATAGAAGAGATTAGAACAATAACTGCACTTTCTCTTAATTGATCCCAAGTTGGCCAAGATACTTTGTTTAGCAATTCGTCAACTGAACTATTCCAAAGATTTTTAATTTTTTCCATTCTTTTATTTTTTTTGCACGGGAACAAGGATTCGAACCCTGATCAAAGGTTTTGGAGACCTCTATTCTACCATTGAACTATTCCCGTCTATGTCAAAAGCTGTTAGTGTGTTTCAACCAACAGCCTTTGAATAATTTATTATTTCAGTGAAATTAATCTAAAATTTCAGTTACCTGACCAGCACCGATTGTTCTACCGCCTTCACGAATCGCAAAACGTAATGTTTTTTCCATCGCGATTGGAGCAATCAATTGAACTGT
Organism: Bacteroidia bacterium; assembly: GCA_040403495.1. Lineage (GTDB taxonomy): Bacteria > Bacteroidota > Bacteroidia > NS11-12g > UBA955 > JABMMZ01. The sequence goes on along the minus strand of JBBAKM010000016.1, from coordinate 45,629 downwards.
TACAGTGATGTTATCACCTGGCATACACATTTCAACACCTTCTGGTAATGAAACTTCACCTGTGATATCAGTGGTACGGAAATAGAACTGATGACGGTATTTGTTAAAGAATGGAGTGTGTCTTCCACCTTCTTCTTTACTTAATACGTATACTTCAGCTTTGAATTTTGAGTGTGGAGTTACTGAACCTGGTTTGCAAATTACCATACCTCTTTTGATAGATTCTTTGTCGATACCTCTTAACAAGATACCAGCATTGTCACCCGCTTCACCTCTGTCCAATAATTTTCTGAACATCTCAACACCTGTTACAGTAGAAGAAAGTTTTTCGTCACCTAAACCGATGATGTCAACTGGCTCACCTACGTTTATAACACCTCTTTCGATTCTACCTGTAGCAACAGTACCACGACCAGTGATTGAGAACACGTCTTCAATTGGCATTAGGAATGGTTGATCAACCAATCTTGGTGGAATTGGAATGTAAGTATCTACAGCAGCCATTAATTCCATGATTTTTTCAACCCAAACTGGCTCTCCGTTTAATCCACCTAAAGCAGATCCACGGATGATTGGAGTATTATCTCCGTCAAAGTTATAGAAACTTAATAAATCACGTAATTCCATTTCTACTAAGTCTAATAATTCAGGATCATCAACCATGTCGCATTTGTTCATAAATACAACAAGACGAGGTACACCAACCTGACGAGCAAGTAGGATGTGCTCACGAGTTTGTGGCATTGGACCATCAGTTGCAGCGCAAACTAAGATAGCTCCGTCCATTTGAGCAGCACCCGTTACCATGTTTTTAACATAATCCGCGTGACCTGGACAGTCAACGTGAGCATAGTGACGCGTTGCTGTTGAATATTCAACGTGTGCAGTGTTGATTGTGATACCTCTTTCTTTTTCTTCTGGAGCAGAGTCAATTGAATCGAAAGAACGAGCTTCAGATAAACCAGCATTTGCTAAAACTGAAGTGATAGCAGCTGTTAATGTAGTTTTACCGTGGTCGACGTGGCCAATTGTACCAATGTTAACGTGGGCTTTGGAGCGGTCAAATGTTTCTTTTGCCATGATTTTTAAATTTAATTATATTTTATTTTTATTGTTATGTTTCTATTTTTTTTGCTTTGAGCCATTGAAGGGATTTGAACCCTTGACCTCTTCCTTACCAAGGAAGTGCTCTACCCCTGAGCTACAACGGCAATGTTTTGTCGTTTTGCTCATTCTTTGATAATCAAACTCACTTGTTTGTTGATTATCAACTTAAAGCGAGCGGGAGACGAGGCTCGAACCCGCGACCTACAGCTTGGAAGGCTGTCGCTCTACCAACTGAGCTACTCCCGCAATTTTAAGGCCTATCTTCACAAACTTCTATTCTCTATAAATAAAAGAATGAGTGGGGAGTGGTGGATTCGAACCACCGAAGCCGAAGCAACAGATTTACAGTCTGTCCCATTTAGCCACTCTGGAAACTCCCCAATGCATTGCAATGAGCCACTTGTCGGGATCGAACCAACGACCTACTGATTACAAATCAGTTGCTCTACCAGCTGAGCTAAAGTGGCATTTTAAAGAACTGTCTTTTTTACTTTGTCTACTTAGATTTTTGTAAAAAGGACTGCAAAAAAAGCGAATTAATTTGACTTTTCAAAGCGTTTTTAATTTTTTTTTAAAAAAATTATTTTTAGCTCTTTAAAACATTGCTTTTAACACCGTTTTATAATACAAAAAAAGGGGTTAACTAACTTGTGAAATCTTCTGTTTGTACTTTATTAGCTTGGCTTTTATAGCATCCTCTGCTTTGTCTAAAGCATTCTCAAATGTTTTATCCTTTTCCTCAACAAATAAGGTCGCATTTAGTACATTTATCTTTATCTCAAGTATTTTATTTTCTTTGTCGTCCGACTTTTCTATCTTCAAAAACACTGATGCGTCAATTATCTTGTCATAAAAGTGTTCTAATTTGTTCAATTTTTGTGAAATTGAATCTAAAAGCTTTTTGTCTGCTTTGAAATGTGGGGTTTGAAATTGAATATCCATATTGTTTTATTGTTAAATGGTTTATTTGTTTAGGTGTTTAATTGTTCAATTGTTTAATTGTTTAGGTGTTTAAAAGGTTTAAAGTGTTTATTTTTTAATTGTTTAATTGTTCAATTGTTTATGGGGTTGGTCATTCTGGAAAAAGTTGAGCTTTGAATGAGAAAAGGACTTTTATTCAGAATCTTTTTGTTGTTTAGGTGTTTAGGTGTTTAGGTGTTTAGGTGTTTAGGTGTTTAAAAGGTTTAAAGTGTTTAATTGTTTATGGGGTTAGTCATTCTGGAAAAAGTTGAGCTTTGAATGAGCAAGGGACTTTTATTCAGAATCTTTTAGTTGTTTAGGTGTTTAGGTGTTTAGGTGTTTAAAAGGTTTAAAAGGTTTAAAGTGTTTATTTTTTAATTGTTTAACGTTTAATTGTTTAATTGTTTATGGGGTTGGTCATTCTGGAAAAAGTTGAGCTTTGAATGAGCAAAGGACATTTATTCAGAATCTTTCTATTTGTTTAAATTTCAGTCCTTTCATTTTCTGGTTAATGGTTATTGTGTCGATTTTGGATGTGCTAAATTATATATTTTTTTTAATCTTTCAATAGAATTGTGCGTATAAATTTGTGTTGCTGATAAATTGGCATGCCCTAGTATTTCTTTTATCGCATTTAATTCACTCCCATTCTCTAATATATGTGTCGCAATTGAATGCCTTAAAATATGTGGACTTTTCTTTTTTATTGTTGTGTACTTATTTAATAATTGATTTACTGACCTATATACAAATTTAGGATAAAGTTGCTTCCCTTTTTTAGTATTATACAAAAACTCTGAATCTATCGATAAACTCAAATATTTTGAAACTATCTGAGTTAAATCATTGGTCATTGGTATTATTCGCTCCTTATTACCTTTTCCCAGTACCTTTAATGTCATTTGCGAAATATTCACATCCGACTTTTTTAATGAAATCAACTCACTTAAACGCATTCCTGTATGATAAAGTGTCGATAACAAATCCTCTGCAAGCGAATCTTCTGCCGTTAAATGACTTTCAAAATCGTTTAACATTTCATTCATTTTGTCCTCTGTAACAAAAACCGGTAATTTTTTGGAAACCTTAGGAGAACTTACCTTTAACATCGGATTCTTAACCGCTAACTGATGCTTTAATAAATATTTGTAATATGTTTTTAATGCCGAAATTTTCCTATTGATACTTTTAGAATCTAATCCAGCATTCATTAATGAAGCTAACCATGTTCTAATATAGGAATGACTTATATCGTCAACTTGCTTTATTTCATAGGCTTCTGTGAGCCATTTAAGACATTGACTTAAGTCGTTTGTGTATGCCAAAACAGTATGCTTTGACAGACGCTTTTCAATTGAAAGGTAATCGAAAAACTGTTGTAAAAAAAAAGCGTCCATAATGTGAATTATGGACGCTAAATTAATATTTTTTTTTGAATTATTTTGCTTCTTCTCTTTGAACGAATTCTCTGTAAGCTGCTTTTTTAATTTCCATTCTTCTGGTGATAGATGGTTTTTCAAATGCTTGTCTGCTTCTTAGTTCTTTAACTACGCCAACTTTCTCGTACTTTTTCTTGTACTTTTTTAGCGCTTTTTCTAGGCTTTCGTTTTCTTTTACGTTTATGTAAATCATTTCTTTATTTAATGGAGTGCAAATTTAATGTTTATTTCTGTAAATGCAAGTAAATTAATAATTATTTTAGAACTTGTCTTGAAATTACTAATTTTTGAATTTCTGATGTGCCCTCACCTATGGTGCAAAGCTTGCTATCTCTGTAGAATTTCTCAACTGGGAAATCTTTGGTATAACCATAACCTCCAAATATTTGAATAGCTTCTGTTGATACTTTTACACAAACCTCACTTGCATAATATTTGGCCATTGCCGAAACTTTGGTTACGCTTTGTCCTGTATTTTTCAAATAACAAGCTTCTTGAATCAATAATTCTGAAGCTTCAATTTGAGTTGCCATATCGGCCAACTTGAATCCTATCGCTTGAAAATTTGCAATCGGTTGACCAAATTGCTCTCTCTCTTGTGCATATTTTACTGATGCATCGTAAGCCCCTTTGGCGATTCCTAGAGATAATGCTGCTATGGAAATTCTTCCACCATCCAAAATTTTCATTGCTTGAATGAAACCTTCTCCAACCTTTCCTAAGATTTGACTTTCGTGAACTTTGCAATCCTCAAAAATCATCTCGGCTGTTTCGCTAGCTCTCATTCCTAATTTATTTTCTTTTTTTCCAGCTTTAAATCCTGCTGTTCCTCTTTCAACTACAAATGCAGTGATTCCGTGTGAATCCAAAAGATCACCTGTTCTTGCCAAAACTACAGCTACATCGCCAGTAATACCGTGTGTAATCCAATTTTTAGCACCATTCAAAACCCAATATTCGCCCTCTTGTTTTGCAGTTACTTGCATACGCATAGCATCGCTACCTGTATTTGCTTCGGTTAAACCCCACGCTCCTATCCATTGTCCTGAAGCCAACTTTGGTAACCACTTCTTTTTTTGCTCTTCGTTTCCAAACTGTAAAATATGGCCTGTACACAAACTATTATGCGCTGCCATACTCAATCCAATAGAACCACAAACTCTAGCTATTTCAACTATGGCATCGGCATATTCGAAATAACCCAAGCCTGATCCACCATATTCCTCAGGAACTAAAATACCCATTAATCCCAATTCTCCCATTTCTTTGAAAAGTTCGGTTGGGAATGTTTGACTTTCGTCCCATTCCATCATTGATGGACGGATATTCTTATCTGCAAAATCTTTGCACATTTGCCTAATCATTAATTGGCTTTCAGAGATATTAAAATTCATAATTCGGGCAAATTTAAAAAAAATCCTTCTAATTATTCACCTATTCGACTATTAAATAATTATTTAATCGAATAATAACACTGTCCTTCAACGAAATAATTTTTCTTAAATCCTCAATTGTATTGAATTTACCATGTTGTTTCTTGTATGCCATTATATTTTTGGCCGTTTTGAAACCTATATATGGATGCTGTTCCAGCGTTTTTTGCTCAACCGTGTTGATGTTTATTTTTTTTATTGTTTCTCTATTAACAACAAATTTCTTTTGCAATAATTCAATTAAACTAGGATTTAATCCCCACACTTCGTTTAACTGACTGTAACTATAAAATCCTCCCAACTTTTCTCTGTAAACAACAATTCTGTTGGCCAACTTACTCCCAATTCCATATATTTTCTTCAGTTCTAAGGTATCAGCTATGTTAATATCTGTTGGTATTTCAGATTTCTTCTGACCCATATTATTATAAGCGCTCTTTTCAAATGGTTTATTTTCTTCATTATTTACCGAAGGAATCGAAATAAATGGTTTTAATTCCGTAACCAATCCACTGTCAATTCCATAAATTTTATACAAATCATCTGCATTTTTAAATGAACCTCCTTTTGACCTAAAATTCGCTATCCTTTTTGCTAAATAACTAGTAAAACCTAATTCAATGAGTCCTGCCTCTTCTATTGTATTAGGATTAAATTCAAAGCGGATACTTTGACTTTTATTACTTTGATTTTTACCTCTTTGTTCTACAATAGTCTCTTTTGAATTCTGGTTTAATTGATTAACCAACGAATCAAACGAATCAAAATTTGTGGTTTCTTTGCTTGTTTTAATTACAAAAAAGGGGGAAACTGTTAACAACAAAATCAAACCAATAAGCACAAACATCCCTACTCTCTCACCTTTTGAAAGCGAAAAGTATGATTTATATAAATTTCTTATTGCTTTTTTCATAAAAAAAATGTCCATTTAAATGAATTAAATGGACATTTTAAATTTATTTTTTTGAAGGAATTAAATTAAGATTTGATAGCCGCATTCATCAATTCTTCTTTGCGGTATTTTCCAGCTTCTAAGTTTTCTTTAATTTCTTTGAAAGCTTTAATTGTTCTTTCAACATCAGCTAAAGAGTGTGCAGCAGTTGGAATAAGTCTTAAAATTATCAATCCTTTGGGAATAACAGGATAAACTACTATTGAACAGAAAATATCATAATTTTCTCTTAAATCATAAGTCAAATGGGTAGACTCTGCAACAGTACCATTTAAAACAACTGGCGTTACCGGAGTAGATGTTGTTCCAATATTAAATCCAGCTTCTTTCAAACCGCTTTGTAATGCATTAACATTTTCCCAAAGTTTTTCTTTAAGTTGTGGTTGTGTTCTTATCAAATCTAATCTTTTCAAAGCACCAACAACTAAAGGCATTGGCAATGATTTAGCATAAATTTGAGAACGTAAGTTGTAACGCAAATAATTTAAAACCAGTTTCGGTCCTGCAACAAAAGCACCTATACTTGCCATTGATTTTGCAAATGTTGAGAAAATCAAATCAATCTCATCTGTTACACCTTGTTCCTCAGCAGTTCCTGAACCTGTTTTGCCCATAGTTCCAAAACCATGCGCATCATCAACGAATATTCTGAAATTGTATGATTTTTTCAATTCAACTATTTCTTTTAGTTTACCTTGATTACCACTCATTCCAAAAACACCTTCTGTGATTACAAATATTCCACCACCTGACTTTTCAACCAATCTTTGTGCACGTTGTAGTTGTTTTTCACAACTTTCAATATCATTGTGTTTGAACATAAAACGTTGTCCTTGGTGCAATCTAACACCATCAACTATACAAGCGTGAGATTCAGCATCATATACAATAACATCGTGACGGTCAACCATTGCATCAATGATAGACAAAACCCCTTGGTAACCAAAATTCAACAAAATTGAATCCTCTTTACCCATGAATGCAGCTAGTTCTCTTTCTAATTGTTCATGAGGATTACTATTACCACTCATCATTCTTGCACCCATAGGATATGCTAAACCGTATTGTGCAGCAGCATCAGCATCCGCTTTTCTAACTTCAGGATGATTTGCTAAACCTAAATAGTTGTTCAAACTCCAGTTTAATTTTTCTCTTCCATTGAAATTCATTTTAGGTCCAATTTCACCTTCTAATTTAGGAAATGTAAAATAACCATGCGCTTCGTTGATATGAGCACCCAAAGGGCCCATATTTCTTATCACTTTTTCGAATATATCTGACATAAATGTAAAATTTTCTATTTATTTATTTAAAATTAATGCTCTTTTATTTGACTTAACAAACTTATTGCAAATGTATGTGATTTTTACAATAAAAAAAGCCCCCGTTTCCGGAGGCTGAATTTTTTTTCAAATATTGTTTATTACGCTAAACTATTAACGTGTAAAGTTAAGCTAGACTTTAAGTTAGCTGCTTTGTTTTTGTGGATAATGTTACGCTTTGCTAACTTATCAATACTGCTGATTGTTGTAGTTAATAAAGATATCGCCTCATTTTTATCAGTTGATAATCTTAATTTCTTAATTAAGTTACGTGCTGTTTTATGTTGGTAACGATTTCTTTCGTTCTTAACCTCAGTTTGTCTGATTCTTTTGATGGATGATTTATGATTTGCCATTTTCTATAAAAAGGACTGCAAATGTAACACTTTATATTTAAAATACAATACCTATTAAAAAAAAATCAATTTATTTTAGTTTTTTTACTGATGACAACAAACAAAAACATTTTTTATTACTTTTGCTATCTTATGAAAAGTAAATTAACCTTATTGTTTATTGTTTTAGTAACCCTTTCTTCTTGTGGTGTAATTACAAAAGCGCGTTATGGAAATGGACTTAAAATCAATCTTGATTTTGGCAAAAATTCTGAAAAGAATGTAGTCGCAAAAAAATCTAAAGAAAAAAGAAAACAAACTCCAATTCTTCAACAAAATCAAACTCCAATTGAAGAAACCACACTCTTATCTTCTAACGTTGTTAACGCCATTACTCCTTTTTCAAACCTTGAAAATAAAGTTTACAAATCAAATTTAGAAATCAATCAAATCCCCAAAAAACCATTATTAGACAAAATAGAAAAGAAAAAAGCAACCCTTAAATCATACTTAAAACCGAATCAACCCAAGTTGAAAAACGATGATAGACCTTATGAAAGAAATGCGATGTGGGGTGGTATTTTGTTTTATGGAGGACTGTTTTTAGGCTTATTTATTCCTTTTATTTCTGTCGTTATGGTTCTTCCCGGATTATTATTATCAGCATACTCATTGGGAGTTATTAAAACCACTGGATACGCCTACAGAGGTTATGGTATGGCCCTGAGTGTTCTTACTGTATATTTTGCTCTGATGATAATCGGTTTAATTTTAATTGCTGCAATTTTAGCTTCTTTTTAATCTTAAATTCTAAAATTTCCCATTCCCTTTTCTAAATGAAAATCCTTGTAATTGGCAGTCGCATTCCTTTTCCCCTTCATGACGGTGGTGCTATTGCTACCTACAACATGCTCAAGGGTTTGTCTGATGCTGGCATTGAGGTTCACTATTTTTCTATAAATACGAAAAAGCATTTTGTAGATCAATCCACCATAAATAATCATTTTTCATTTCTCAAAAAAATTAAATCCTTTTATTTGGATACCGACATCAAGTTGAAATCCGCACTTAAAAGTTTTTTCATGGGAGGTTCATACAATCTAGACCGTTTTTACAGCTTAGATTTCGAAAATGAATTAATACAATACATTCAGTCACAAAATTTCAAAATTATTCATTTTGAAGGTTTATATGTTGCAAAATACGCTTACAACATTTCACAAATGGCAAATTCTCCTTTGGTTTTAAGGCAACACAATATTGAATACAAAATTTGGGAAACCTTGGCATCAAATACCAAAGCCATTCACAAAAAAATACTATTTAAGTATTTTGCTAAGCAAATCAAGCAATTCGAAACCCGTGTTTTTGACCTTTTTGATGGCATTGCAACCATTGCCAAAACCGATGAATCTGTCATTTCTCAGAATAATTACCTCAATACACTGACCACTATTCCGGCAGGTATTATTAATAACATTAATCCACCTGAAAGCAAAGTTAATTCAAAATTTGTTTACCACATTGGCTCTATGGAATGGATTCCCAATCAACAAGCCATGCTATGGTTTGCGGAGAACGTATGGAAGTTAGTCATTAACAAAATACCTGACGCTCACTTTTATATGGCTGGCAAAAACATGCCCGAAGCATTTTCTAAATTACAAACTGAAAATTTTCATGTTGTGGGGCAAGTCGATGATTTAAACAAATTTACTGCCGATAAATCCATCCTCGTTGTTCCATTAATGAGCGGTAGTGGCATTAGAATAAAAACGATTGAAGGTATGTTTGCCAAAAAGGCAATAGTTAGCACAAGCATTGGCGCAAAAGGAATTGATGTGATAGACCAAAAACATTGTTACATTGCTGACAATGCCGAAGCTTTTGCAAATACTATAATTGAGTTGATTCAAAACCCTGAATTAAGAGACACTGTTTCAGAAAATGGTTATCAATTGGCATTGACAAATTATGACAACCAAAGTGTGACAAAACAATGGCTTAGTTTTTATAAAGAAGTAATCAAAAATTATGATTACTAACCCCATTTAAGGTTGGTTTGAAATTTATTTTTAAAGAAGTTAATTTACATTTTTAGTCAACTACAATCTCAAGACCATCGTAGGCCAAATGAAATCCTGGAGGCAGTTCCTTTTCAACCTCATTGTGCAAGCCAAGTTGGTGACTGATGTGTGTAAAGTAAATTTGTGGAACTTGCAATTCCTGACCCAAAGCAATTGCTTCCTCAAGAGTAAAGTGGCTTATGTGTTGTTCTCGCCTTAGTGCATTAACGATTAACACTTTAGAGCCTTTTATTTTTTCCTTTTCATCATCATTAATGAAATTGGCATCGGTTATGTAGGTAAAATCACCAAAGCGAAAACCCAAAACTGGCAGTTTATAGTGATACACTTGAATTGGAATAACCTCAATATCCTGAACAATGAACGGTTTATTTTCTATATTTATTAGATTAATTTCGGGGATACCAGGATACTTTTCATCCGAAAAAATATAGGCGTATTCTCTTTTCAAAGCATCTTCTACCCTATCCGTCGCATAGACATCTATAGCAGATTTATTGACATAATTAAAAGCCCTTATGTCATCCATTCCGGCAATGTGGTCTTTGTGTTCGTGGGTAAAAATTAAGGCATTGAGTTGTTTGGTTTTGGATCTTAGCATTTGCTGTCTAAAATCTGGACCGCTGTCTATTACGAAAGTTTTATTTTCAACTTCTATTTTAATACTACTTCTTAATCTTTTATCTTTATCATTGTTGCTGTTACAAACCAAACAATTGCAAGCAATAAGTGGAACACCTTGAGAAGTACCTGAGCCTAAAACAGTAGCTTTGATTTTCATTAATAAAGTTCCTCTGGACCTTCGCCAAATGATTCGCCAAATTCATCCTCCTCTTCATCAATATCTTCACCTTCTTCTCCAAATCCTTCTTCATCGAATCCTTCCTCAACTAAAGGCGCATGCTTGCTGACTAATTTGTTTGCTATTTCATCAAATTCATTTTCATCAACAATCTTGAATCTTCCAACGCCTTCATTTTGTTTAGGTGCTTTTCCTACCGATTTGAATACTAATGGATAATTAATTCCTTTTACATCATTTTGTATGCTTTGTAATTCTATAAGCAAAGTCCATTCTTCATTAAAATCTGTTATTAATATGAATTTTTGATGAGGGTCATTGATATGAGTATTTAATTTGGCTTGACTCATTAAAAGTTTAGAGGAATCTTTCAAGCTTATTTCTTTTCCCTTTCTCCAATTGTCATCAGAGATATAAAAAGATGAATCTAGTTTTTTATTAAAACCGATTGCATCGATAATTGCATTAAAGAAAACTTCAAAACTCGAAATTGGTGAAACGTCGATGACTCTGCAAATATCTTCATCTTCTTCAAACCAAACCTTAAAACGATAGATCATATTTTGCAAATGTAAAATAAATTAAAAACAAGTCAAAGTAAATTAATACGATTCCTTCATTTCTTATCTAATCAATTTGAAATTAAAATTTTATTTCTTTTGAATCCCCATTTCATTCGCCAATTGATCCAAAAAAATAAAAGCTTCTGTTTGAACATCGGCCACTGTTCCATCCAAAATACTTTGTTTAACGGCATTTTTCAGCAGTCCAATGTGTTCCTTTTGTATAATTTGATACCTATCAATTATATCGGTTCCTGATATGGGCGGTTGCCAATTTCTGAGATAGTCTTTTTCTGCAACCTGTTTTATTTTCTCTTCAACTACCGCAAAATTTTGTTTTATACGTTCAACTTTCTTTTCATTTTTACTTGTAATATCACTTTTACACAGTTTCATCAATTGGTCAATATCCTCTCCAATTTCCATCATCAAACGTCTAACTGCACTATCTGTTACTTTTTCTTGTGACAAAACAATAGGGCGAAGGTGTAAAAGAACCATCTTCTCTACAAACTTCATTTTCTCATTTAATGGCAATTTTAACTTTTTGAAAATTGGTTTCACCATTCTACTTCCTTTGTCTTCATGCCCATGAAAAGTCCATCCAATGCCCGGTTCAAACCTTTTGGTCGCAGGCTTTGCAATATCATGTAATATAGCAGCCCAACGCAGCCATAAATCGTCACTCAATTGACACAAGTTGTCTAACACTTGTAAAGTATGGAAAAAATTATCTTTGTGACTAAAACCGTTAATCGTTTCTACACCATGAAGGTCCTGCATTTCAGGAAACACTAACTCCAAAAGGCCAGTATAATAAAGGTATTCAAAACCGATAGAAGGAACAGGAGACATTATTATTTTATTTAACTCCTCAGTAATTCTCTCTTGAGAGATGATACTTATTCTCTCTTTGTTTTTAACAATCCCTTCAAATGTTTCTTCTTCAATTTTAAAACCTAATTGAGTTGCGAATCTGATGGCTCTCATCATTCTTAATGGGTCATCGCTAAAAGTTTTATCAGGGTCGAGAGGTGTTCTTATGGTTTGTCTTTCTATATCCCCTAAACCATCGAATGGGTCAATGAGTTGTCCGAAATTGGACCGATTCAAACCAATTCCCATTGCATTGATGGTTAAATCTCTTCTGTCTTGATCGTCTTTCAATGTTCCATCTTCGACTATTGGATTTCGACTATCCCTTTGGTAACTTTCTTTTCTTGCACCTACAAATTCAATGATTAAATCTTCAATTGAAATTTGTGCAGTACCATAATTTTCAAAGTAAGATACCTTCGCATTTCCCAATACCTGCGCCAAAGATTTAGCAAAATCAATTCCTTTTCCAATCACAACAAAATCAATATCCTTGGAAGGTCTTTGCAATATTATATCCCTAACAAACCCTCCTATTAAATAAATTTCTTTATTCTGTTTATCGGCCAATTCACCAATTTTTTTAAACAATTCCAAATGCTTGATAAATAAGTCCGATTGATTAAGATACATTTTGCAAAACTATCTTAATGCGATTAATTTAAAAAATCGATTTACAGGTATCTTTTAAAAAAATTTTGTAGTTCGACAATGTGTTATTAATATTGCGATATGAGACGTTTAAAATTACCTTTAATTTTCACACTAATATTTGTGTTAGTGGGATGTGGAAGTAGTGAATCTGCAGAAAAAGATTTGCTTATTGAAAATATTGAAATAATGGCAGAAGGTCCTCTTTTTGAGGGTTCAAACACAGGGCAGGCTCTTATTGAAGCACCCTTATCCGATTTTTTAAATGAGAACAAATTAACCAATGAACAACTCAACAGTGCTAAGGTTAGTGAAATTGTACTAACAACAGATGACAGCACTAATTTTGATTTATTTCAATCAATCACTTTACAGATAGTATCTGACCAAACTGACATGATTAAACTAGGATTAATCAATCCAATTGAAAAAAACAGCCAATCTTTAACTTTAAAAATTGCAGAAGAGCAAGAAAAACTTATCGAAGTTTTAAAACAAGACAACGTTTATATCATTGCTGATGCTATTTTAACTCAAGACACGGATTCAAATCTTAAAATAAAGTGCAAAATCAATTTTAAAATTTCACACAAATAATAACCATAAGAAATATCATATATGAAAAAAGTACATTTACTTATCCTTGTATTAATAAGTATCCTTCCATTTGGATTTACAACACAAGACCCTAAAGGGGACAGATTAATTGGCGTTTGGGAACCTAGTAACGGAAGATCTAGAATTAAAATTGAAAAAATTGGCGCAAAATATTTTGGCAAAATTGTGTGGCTTAAAGAACCAATTGACCCCAATACAAACAAAAACAAAGTTGACAAAAATAATCCCGATACTTCTATGCGTAATGTCCCTTTGAAAGGCTACAGAATTTTAAAAGACTTTGTTTATCAAGGTAAAAATGAATGGTCAGAAGGCACCATTTACGATCCTGAAAATGGAAGCACATACAACTGTGTTATTAACATGAAAAACGACAATGTTTTGGATATTCGTGGCTATATCGGTATTAAAGCATTAGGAAGAACAGATAATTGGAAAAGATTAACTGTTAAATAAACTCTTTTTTTATAGAATGCTTATGTCTAAATTCTTAAAAGAATCTCTTTTAATTCTTTTAGCTACTTTTTCGTACACTTTATATTCTCAAATTGATACGACAGCCGAAGAAGATTACAGTCAATACGAAAATGTAAGTTCTGAAGGGAAAATTAAAATCTATTGTAACCCCAAAATATTTGACTTAAGCCCGAATCGATTTGTATCGGTTGGCTATGATTATATTTTCAATAGTAAAATAACAACGTCACCCTATGGTATTTATCAAGATGGCGACAATAATTTTACTTCAAGAACCAGTAAATTCACAACACATGGGTTAAGAATTAATGCCAATGTGCCTGTAATTTCTAAACCTAAGTTTTTGTGGCAAATGGGTGGCGGCTACATCCGTAGTTTGTACAAAGAAAATAATGGAATAAATCAATTATTATTAAATGAATTTACATCTCAATTAACCACTTACGGTTTAACAAGCACCAATTTAAATTCTACTTTTTTTGTCCCAACAGGCGAGAAAAATTTCATCATCGTTCAGGCTATGGGTGAATTAAATGGCACTTACAATCTTTCTCATGAATCGCATAAACCTGATTTTACAACTATTCGCAGTTCAGTTAGTGCGCTTTATGGCAAACGACCACATGACAGACTACAATGGGCTGTTGGATTATCAAGAACTTACCGTGCAGGTGAAATGAATTATATTCCTGTTGTGATGTACAATTATACTTCTGTTAACAGAAAATGGGGAACAGAAATTTTGTTTCCAGCGCGTGCTTCTTACCGAAGAAAATTCAATTCCAGAAGTTTATTATTAGCAGGTTATGAATTGGAAGGCAACAGTTACAGATTATATAACATGGAAAACAATGTTCAAACTGCGGATCCAACTATTTTTGTAAAAAAATCAAGCTATGAACTCCGTAGAAGTGAGTTGCGATTCAGACTTGATTACCAAAGACAATTAAAGGGATTTGTGTGGTTGGCTATTCAAGGTGGTATTCGTTATGATTTAAGTTATAATGTGGATGCATTAGATGGTGGCAATGATTTTTTCAGAGGATTTTTTGGTAATCAATCTTATTTAATGTTGAACCAAGTTGGACTAGCACCTTACGTCAACGTAAGTATCAATCTTGTAAGCCCTTAATATGAAATTTATCGCAATTTTAACCTTAGTTTCTTGCTTATTTGCTTGTCAAAATAAAAAAGAAACGGTTGACATGATATTGTATAACGGTCAAGTTTTAACTCTCGACGACAGTTTAACATCGGCCACTTGTATTGTTGTCAAAGATGGTAAAATCCTTGCATTAGGTAACGATGAAATTCGAGACAAATACACTTGCGTTACAAACCAATTGATTGATTTAAAACAATCTTTTGTTTACCCCGGATTTATTGATGCCCATTGTCACTTTTATGGCTATTCAAAAACATTAATGAATTGCGACTTAACCGACACTAAAAGTTGGCAAGAAGTATTAGAACGTCTTGAGGTTTTTGCTAAAAAAAATCCTGATTCTTGGTTGATAGGCAGAGGTTGGGACCAAAATGATTGGGACAATAAATCGTTCCCAATTAACGAAGCTTTGAACAAGCTTTTTCCTAACAGAGGTGTTTTCTTACAACGGATTGACGGACATGCAGCCATTTGCAATCAATACGCTTTGGATTTAGCAAAATTCAATATCGATACTAAAATAATGGGTGGTGAATTAATACAATCAAACAATAAGTTAACTGGCGTAATTTTAGACAATGCCGTTGACTCCATTCGTTTTTTTATTCCCAATTCCCCTCAAAAACAATTAATTAATGCTTTAAAAGAGGCAGAAACTCATTGTTACAAAACAGGTTTAACGACATTAGCAGATGCAGGTCTTGATATTGAAACGGCCTTGTTTCTTGACTCGCTTTACCAACAAAAAGAATTGAGTATTTATCAGTATATCATGTTAAATCCCACTCCTAATGGCTTGAAATTTGCTCAAGAAAAAGGAATTTTAGAAAATGAACATTTAAAAATATCTAGCTTTAAATTGTATGCCGATGGTGCTTTGGGAAGCAGAGGTGCTAAATTAAAAAAGAGTTATTGCGACCAAGACCAACACACTGGTTTATTACTGAACAGTCCTGAATATTTCAATCAATGGTGTTCATGGATTTTACCAACGGGCTATCAAGTCAACACCCATTGTATCGGTGATTCTGCAAACCGATTATTATTAGAAATTTATGGCAAGCATTTAAAGGGTAAAAATGACGAAAGATGGCGCATAGAACACGCGCAAGTTATAGACCCAAAAGATTTCGAACTGTTTAATAAATTCTCTATTATTCCTTCTGTTCAACCAACGCATGCAACGAGTGATGGACCATGGATGGAACACCGTTTGTGTTCGCACAGATTGAGAGGGGCTTATGCATACCAAACTTTACTTAAACAGAATGGTTACATCCCATTGGGGACCGATTTCCCTGTTGAAGGAATAGCTCCTTTAAACACCTATTTCAGTGCAGTGTTTAGAGCTAATATCAATGACCCTAAGCAAACTGTTTATTTGAAAGACGAAAGTTTAAGTCCCCTAGAGGCATTGTACGGCATCACATTGTGGGCGGCTAAAGCATGTAGACTTGAACATAAAAAGGGAAGTTTAAGCAAAGGCAAAGATGCAGACATTGTCATCTTAGACAAAGATTTGTTAAAAACCAGTCAAGCTGAATTTAAAAATATTAAAGTTAAAATGACAATAAGTGCAGGTCAAATAAAGCACAACGAAAACTAAATTTCGTGTCCCATTTTCTCTTTTTTTGCTTTTAGATAAGCGGTATTGTGAAAATTAGGTTGTGCGATAATGGGAATATTTTCAATAATTTCGAGTCCATATCCAATTAGACCTGTTCTTTTCTTAGGATTATTACTCATTAGTTTCATTTTTGAAACGCCTAAATCTCTTAAAATTTGGGCACCAATACCATAATCTCTTTCGTCCATTTTAAAACCAAGTTCCAAGTTGGCATCAACGGTATCCATGCCTTGTTCTTGTAATTTATAGGCTTTCAGTTTGTTGAGCAAACCAATCCCTCTACCCTCTTGGTTCATATATAAAATAACCCCTTTTCCTTCTTTTTCTATCATTTTCATGGCCGCATGTAATTGTTCGCCACAATCACATCTGCAACTACCAAAAATATCACCCGTCATACAACTGCTGTGTACACGAACTAAAATAGGTTCATCTTTGTGCCATTCTCCTTTGGTTAATGCCAAGTGTTGAGTTCCATCGTTTACTTGAGAAAAGGCAATAAGATCAAAATCCCCAATTTCTGTAGGAAGGCTAACCGATATTTCACGTTTAACATGACTTTCATTTTTGATTCTGTATTTGATTAAATCTTCAATAGAAACAATTTTCAAGTCAAATTTTTTGGCGATAACCATCAATTCAGGAAGGCGAGCCATTTCACCATCTTCTTTCAATATTTCCACGATACATCCTGCTGGTTCAAATCCAGCTAATCGAGCAAAGTCGATAGCGGCTTCGGTGTGTCCTGCTCTTTTTAAAACACCTTCTTTTTGTGCTTTCAATGGGAAAATATGTCCAGGGCGTGCCAAGTCATTCACTTTTGTGTCAGGATTAATCAACGCTTGAATGGTTTTACTTCTATCAGACGCTGAAATTCCGGTAGTGGTTCCATGACCTTTTAGGTCAACCGAAACGGTGAACGGCGTTTCGTAAAGAGAATCATTAGAACTAACCATCATTTCCAGTTCCAATTCAGAACATCTTTCAGGCAATAATGGAACGCAGATTAATCCTCGACCTTCTCTAGCCATAAAATTAACCATTTCAGGAGTAATATTTGCAGCAGCGGTTAAAAAATCACCCTCATTCTCTCTGTCCTCATCGTCCACCACGATTATTAATTTACCTGCTTTTATATCGGCTATTGCTGATTCTATGGAATCTAATTTTATTTGTTCAGACATACTTTATTGAAATGGGTTGCAAAATTACAATTAATTTTAAGCTTATTAATAGATAATTTTAAAATGTAATAATGTAACAATGAATCAAACATATAGTTTTGCGGAAACTGTCTTTATGCGATAGTTGCCAAGGCACAAGCCATTCCATCTAAAGCAGCGCTCATAATTCCACCGGCATAACCGGCGCCTTCTCCACAAGGGAATAAATTGGAAATTTCGGCATGGTTTAGCGTTTCTTTGTCTCTTGGTATTCTTACCGGTGATGAAGTTCTACTCTCTACTCCCACCAAAACGGCCTCATTGGTTCTATACCCTTTCAATGATTGCCCAAAATGCGACAATCCCTCTGCCAATGATTGACTAATAAAAGGTGGAAGAATGGAACGCAAGTCAGCAATAACTAATCCTGGCAAATAAGAACATTCTGGCAAAGAACGTGATGCACTATTCCTAATAAAATCGTCCATCCTTTGGGCGGGTGCAACTATTGAGTTTGATTGAAGATAAGCTTTGTGTTCAACCTCTTTTTGGAAATTCAGTGCAGACAAAGCATGGTTGCCATATTGGGTTTGCCAATGTTCAGGATTTACAGTTACGACCATGCCACTGTTTGCAAAAAAACCATTTCTTTTGCTTGGACTCCATCCATTTACAACCACTTCATTGGCGTTAGTAGCAGCAGGTGCAATAATACCTCCGGGACACATACAAAAAGAAAACACACCATTTCCAGCCGCTTGTGTGACCAAAGAATAAGAGGCTGGTGGCAGATATTCCCCTCTGTCGTTCCTGCCATATTGTATTTGGTCTATCACCGATTGAGGATGTTCTATTCGCACACCAAGTGCAAATGGCTTAGACTCAATGTGAATTTTCTTATAATTTAACAATTCGAAAACATCGCGAGCCGAGTGTCCAGTAGCTAAAATCAATTGAGAAACAGGCACTTGTTTTTGAGCATTAATGGTAATGGAGGTAATTTTTCCATTTACAATTTGCATGTCTGTCATTTTGGAATTAAAATGCACTTCGCCACCAGCAGCCAGAATAGTTTCCCTAATATTTTCGACTATTTGAGGTAATTTATTAGTCCCAATGTGTGGATGAGCATTTATTAAAATATCTTGTGAGGCCCCATGATTAACCAAACAGTGTAATACTTTTTTGATGTTTCCTCTTTTCTTACTTCGCGTGTACAATTTACCATCGCTATAGGTTCCGGCACCACCTTCCCCAAAACAATAATTACTTTCGGGATTTACACTTAGGCTTTTATTCAATTGAGCCAAATCTCGTCTTCTGTCCCTTACCGATTTGCCTCTCTCAAAAACGATTGGTTTTATTCCTTTTTCTATGAGTTGCAATGCGGCAAACATCCCTGCTGGACCAAAACCAATAATTACTACCGATTCATTTTCCTTTAAAGGCTCTTTTGCAAAACCATTGTCAAAATCATCTTCCGTTACTGCTTCATTTATAAAAACCAGAATTTTGAGCACATAAAAAACATGTGGTTTTTTTCTGGCATCTATAGAGCGTTTGAGATAGCGAAGAGCAGAAATATCAGAAACAGAAACATGAAGCATAGCAGCAACTCTTTCAATGATAATTGTTTCATCAAAAGCATGCTCAGGCAATAGTTTTAGTTCTATTTCTTTAGGCATAATTGTTAAACCGCTAATCTTCGTTCAACAATTCGTTGCTATTTGATTTAGGCTCTAAAGCTTCTAATTTCAATTTCGCAATTCTAAGAATTTCGGCATCATCAAAGTTCTCCAAAACACTGTTTAATGTTGCTTTTGCTTGGAACTTATCTCCTTTTTTGATGTAAAAATCAGACAATAAAATAAAAGTTTTTCCTAACCAAAAATCATAATTATTGAATTGGTTGTTAAACTCCATGATGCTTTTTCTGCACTTGTCCAAACTGTCTTGCATGTAGAACATATAAGATTGGAAATACTTGGCTTCTGCCGCATAAACGTCTTGTTGGTTCTTTAATGTTTTAGCAAAATAAGCATTGGCTGATTTGTACAAACTGTCATGTAAATAGTATTTCGCAATGGTATTGTTACTTTCTCCAAATTCAACATTGCTTAACCTGTCATATTTGAGTAATAATTCAGATTTTGTTTTAGCTTTTTCTCTATTACCTAACAAATTATTACAACTGATTTGACCCATTAACGATTTTTTGAGATTGGCATTATTGGTACTGAACCTTTCTAGCAGTTCAAAATAAGGTAAAGCATTGGCACAGTCCTCATTCTTTTTATAAATAGCACTTAATCTATCAAGTGCATCTTCTTTAAATTCAGAAATTTGATTGTCAGCTATGAATTTTAATTTAGCAATTGCTTTTTCTTCATTCGATAGATTTAGATAACAAATTGCAGCGTAGTAATTTGACTGAAAGATAAAGAATCCACTGCTAAAGTTTTTCAAATAATCTTCAAAATCAACAGAAGCTTTGCTGTATTCTTTGTTCAGAAACAAGCGATAGGCTGCATCAAAGTATAGAGAATCTTCTTTGGTAGTGCTTATGTTCACGTTTGGCAAAGATTTAACCCATTCAACATATTCTTTAATGTTTCCTTGTTTTTTGTAAACCGATTCAGCGTTTCTAATTGCTTTTTGAGCTTCGGGAGTCCCTAGATAGGTTTTGGCTATGTATTTATATTGAATTAATGCATTGCTATAATCTCCTTGGATGTAATAGATACTTCCTAAAGATTCGTAACAATTTTTTGCTAATGATGAATTGGGATAATCGTCTATCAAATAACGATAATATCTCTCAGCCTCTTTGTAATTTTCCAAATCAAAATATTCTCTAGCGGTTTGGTAAATGGCTTCGGGGATATAAGGTGAGTTGGGGAAATCTCTAGAAATTTTCTTAAGGATGGCAATTTTATTTGCTGATTTATTTTGCAATCCATAAATCATTCCTTGTTGAAACATGGCATAATCAGCGCCTGTTTTTTTGTTGCTTACTATGTAAGAATAGGCATCCAAAGCTGCGTTATAATCAGAAATTGAGAAATAGCAATCACCCAAACGCAAAGTAGCATCGTGGAACATATTTTCTGGTAAAGTATAGCCCACACTTGTTTTATATCTGTTAAAATAAATGGCAGCTTCTTGGTATTTCTTTTGGTTAAAATAAGTGTATCCGATAGCATAAAGGGCATCTGGATAATACTTTGTTTTTTTAGACTCCGCATTTTCAAGAAAGCGTTGGTAGTTAAATCTTGCGTTATCGTCTTTGCGTTGTTTGTAGTCCATTTCACCTAACCAAAAGTATGACTCCCCAACCAAGTCATTGTCCACTTTGTTGGCTATTGATTTCTTAAACATCAATTCAGCATTGGCAAAATCTCTTTGGAGGTATAATTCTTGCGCTCTTAGAAACAACACTTTTTGATAAAGTTCACGGGTAGCCTGATCGGTCATTGACATATCATCTAACACACTAATGGCAGCTTTGTAATCATTGGCAGACAGGAGAATATTGGCTAAATTTTTTCTTGCTTCGTTTCTGTAGGTCGATTTTGGAAAAGATTCAATGAATTTTTGATAGGCTGCAATGGCTTTATTGTTGTAATCCAATTCGTGTGCTAATTTGGCATAAGCATACATTGATTCCTCTTGAATAGATTTATCAAAATCAGTTCTTTGTGCTTCATAAAAAGCATTAAACGCATTTTGTTTTTTTCCCACTTTAAGAAAGCATTCGGCTAAGTTGTAACTTGCACTTTGCGCAAGTACATCTCCGGCATTGGCTATTTTCTCAAACAGTTCAGAACTTTTAATACAGTTTTTATTGACAAAATAAGAATACCCAATTTCATAGGCTTCGGCATTGTTTAATTCAGAAAGTTTGTAATTACTTTTCTCAAAATACTCAAGGGCTTTGTCGTAATTTTTGAGGCGGTAATAGCATTTGCCAAGCAACATGTCTCTGTTTTTGTTAAGACCTTCAAAGTTTTTACCTGCCGCATAGTCAACCGCTTTTTGATATTCGTTTTGCAAATAATAAATTTCGGCGATATAGAGTTTAACTTCTTCTTTTTTGTCCTCTACTTTTTTGAATGCTTTAAGCGCTTCCTTGTAATCTTTGTTCATGTAGCTAACATAACCATAGTAGTAAGTTGCTTCGGTTGTGTAAGGATTTTCAGTAGTTGTGAGGGGATAAAACTCCTCTTTTGCTTCCTTAAATTTAGCGGTTTTAAACAAACAATAGCCCTTGCGATAGGACAACGTTTGCTTTTCCTCTGTAGACAAACCCATTGGATTTACTTTTTTGTAAAACGAAAGTGCTGTTCTAAATTTAGTGGTGTTGTAGTAATAATCTCCAACTTCAAGATTGGCATTGTTAACTTTTCGACTTTGCGGATGTCTTTGAATAAAATCAAGCATATTCGCTAGTCCATTTTGGTGCATTAATTTGAGTTTACAACTTGCAATATAATATTCCACATCACTAGAATTCACTGCATCATTTGCATACGGCAAATAATCCATAAAAATAGAAATAGCAGCATTGTAAAGTTGTTTGTCGTACAACTCCATTGCATTGTTATATAATTTGATACGGTCTTCGTTACCTGCTGTCCTTTGAGCTAAACTTAAAAAGGGCGTTGAAAGAACAAACAGTAATAGATAAATATGGTTAGTAAAAGCAGTTTTATGCATTATTAGGCAAAAATAAGTTGTTTCAAAGTTGTTATGCAAAATGAGTTTTAAACAAAATACACATAATAAAGCACAAAAAAAGTCGAAAAATAGACGCTTAATTCACTCAAATCAATTGAATGTATTCAGTATAAGTAATTAAAAATGTTTACAACTGAGCAAAAAAGTGTACACCAGTCTGTTCATCTATTAAAATAAAAGAATACTTTTGCAAAAATGCTTCGCTTAATTTTATTCATTTATAGCCTCGCTTGTCTTCCTTTATTTTCTCAACAGACAACGGTTGTTAAGGGTAAAATTACGGATTATAAAACAGGCGAGCCCGTAACAGGGGCCTCTGTTCAATTTAACAAACTTGAAGAAGGTGGATATTCCAATTTTAATGGTGTTTACTCTATTAAAACCAATCAATTTTCTGACACTATTATCATTTCTTATGTTGGCTACAAAACGTTGTATTACCCCATTAAACCTTATACCACACAGACAATCAATGTTAAGTTAGAGCAAGAAGAATTACTTTTTAAGGGTGTAACTACTTCAACTAAAATCAATAGGGCTCTTAGAATTGTTAAACTAGCACAAGAAAACAAAGCCAATTACAATTTCGAAAAACTAAATTCTTTTGAGTGTGAAAGTTTTACCAAAGTTCAAATTGCGGTAAACAATGTGTCGGAAGATTTGAAAAACAAAAAACTATTAAAAAGTGTCGAAGGCATTTTTGACACTCTTTCCTACCTAAGTGAAGATAAAAACAAACAAGTGTTGCCCATCTTTTTGTCTGAAAATTTGAGTAATTTCTATTTTAACAAAAACCCTAAACTAGTTAAGGAAGTTATTGTCGCTTCAAGAATCAAAGGAATTGGGGTGGATGATGGTTCGTTTCTTTCACAACTTTTGGGTTCCACATTTCAACAGTACAATTTCAATGACAATATTTTACCGATTTTACAAAAGAACTTTATTTCACCTATCAGTAAATCCTCATTCAATTATTACAACTACCAACTTAAAGGCTCTTTTTACGAACCGGGTTCTGAACGCAAAATTTACCAAATAGAAGTAACACCTAAAAATCCGCTCGACCTTGTATTTACAGGTTATATTTGGATTGAAGACAGCTCTTTTGCGCTCAAAAAACTAACGTTGAGTATTACCAATAAGGCCAACTTGAACTTTGTGGAAAAACTAAAAATTACCCAAGAGTTAGAATCCACCGAAGCGGGAGCTTATGTGCCTGTCAAAACCAGAATATTGATTGACATTGCTGAAATTTCAAAAAAATCAGCGGGTATGATTGCCTTGTTTACCAACTCCTATGAAAAAATCATTGTAAACAAAGACCGTTCTCCAAAGTTTTTTGATGCCTCTGTATCAATGAATGAGGATGCCACTCAACAAAGTGAGGCTTATTGGGACACCATGCGCCACGAAGAACTGTCGGTTGATGAAAAAAGAGCATTGTCAAAAATTGACACCTTAACCAATGTAAAAGTCGTTAAAAATTATGTTGAATTGATTAATATTTTATTCAATGGATACAAAACTATAGGAAAAATAGATTGGGGACCTTATGCTTTACTGTATGGATACAATGT
The DNA here is from genome assembly GCA_040403495.1 of Bacteroidia bacterium. Classification (GTDB taxonomy): domain Bacteria; phylum Bacteroidota; class Bacteroidia; order NS11-12g; family UBA955; genus JABMMZ01. Next base: position 21,738 of record JBBAKM010000016.1, on the reverse strand, counting down.
ATTGGAGGGACATAGAGTAAGAGTAGGCGCCAAAACTAATTTCAAATTCAGTAAAAAAAACATACTCAGTGGTTATGCTGCTTACGGATTGGGAGATGATTTATGGAAATATAAATTGCAATACGAAAGAGTCTTGCACAGGAAACATTGGACCATTTCGGGCTTGTCATACAAAAATGACATAGAACAAATTGGTGTCAATGACGATTACTATGGTTCAAGTAATTTATTTACAGCTGTTTCTATTTTTGCGGCCAGTCAGTTAAACAGAACCAAAGAATCAAAAATTTGGGTTAACAGTGAATTTACCAAAGGATGGCATGCCAAAGCTCTTTTTACTCACAAGGAATACATTTTTCAACCCGTTAATAATTTCAATTTTGCATACGAAACCAATCTGAGTGACAGTAATAATATTTCGAGCAATTTCACCAATGCTGCTTTAGTTTTAGGACTAAGATGGGCGCCAAAAGAGTATTATTTACAAAACGATAATGAGCGTGTAAAACAGTCTAAACCCGGCGGACTTGCCTTGTCGGTAAACTACACTAGGGGATTGAAAGGATTTATGGGCAGTCGATTTAATTACAACAGAGTAACCGCCTCCATTGAAAAAGGGTTGAGTTTTGGATATTGGGGACGCACAGATTTTACACTTTCAGGAACAAAAATATTCGAAAGACTCCCTTATCCATTGTTAGAAGTTCACAGAGGAAATCAATCTTTTATATACAATACATCTGCCTACAATTTGATGAACTTTTTTGAATTCGTAACCGATCAAAGTTTATTCTTTAAAATGGAACACCATTTTAACGGCGCTATTTTCAATAGAATTCCTTTAATGAAAAAACTGAAGTGGAGAGAATTTGCCGAAGGTAGAATGGTAATAGGGAAACTAAGTGAAAGAAACATAGACATCATTCCTGGAGGTAGAGAATATGAAGGCAAGCCCGTAACACCCATTACGAATTCAATCAACCGAGAACCATACATTGAAGTTGCTTATGGAATAGAAAACATCTTTAAAGTATTGCAAGTGGTTGCCATTCATAGATTAACACACTTGAACAATCCTAATATTAATAAATTTGCAATAAAAGTTGGATTAAGCGTAAGTTTTTAAAAACAATGAAAACATTAATAGTCATACCATCCCGTTTTGGGTCCACACGATTTGAAGGCAAACCTTTGATAGACATAGGCGGCAAAACCTTAATTCAAAGAACTTATTTACAGGCTCAAAAAAATGAATTAAACGCCCGAGTAATTGTGGCAACAGACGACGAAAGAATTCACAAACATGTAAGTACTTTTGGCGAATGCATGATGACAGGAGTTCACCATCAAAGTGGCACAGACCGTTGCTTTGAGGTCTTAGAAAAGCTAAATGAATCTTTTGATATTTTAATCAATTTACAAGGCGACGAGCCCTTTATTCAACCCAATCAAATTGAGACATTGGCCAAGGGGTTAATGAATGTTGATACCAAAATAACAACCTTAAAAAAAAGAATTAAAACCCAAGAAGATTTGTTGAACCCAAATCATGTTAAAGTGCTAACCGATAAAAACAACAATGCATTGTATTTCTCGCGTCAGGTAATCCCCTATTTAAGAGGAATTGAAAGTGAGGATTGGGTGAGTCATTACAGCTATTTCAGACACATTGGATTGTATGGCTTTCGCACAGAAATAATTCCTGAATTAAAATCTTTACAAGTAAGTGCATTGGAGCAAATGGAAAGTTTAGAACAATTAAGATGGCTAGACAATGGTTTTAAAATCAATGTCTTAGAAACTAACTTCCAAAGTCCTGCTATAGATTCGCCTGAAGATTTATTAACTGTTGAAAATTTCTTGAAAAGCAATCCTGAAATGATAGACTAAAAACTACTACCTTTGTCATCCGGTTATCTGCTCCATCTGTGCCATGTACTTTATACATAAATCAGCATCAAATAACCAATCAAAATCAGCAAAATGGAACAGAAGTGTAAATACATATTTGTAACCGGAGGTGTTACATCATCATTAGGTAAAGGCATAATTTCAGCCTCATTAGCCAAGTTATTACAAGCAAGAGGTTATCGTGTTACGATACAAAAACTCGACCCATACATCAACGTAGATCCGGGCACATTAAATCCATACGAACATGGCGAATGTTATGTAACCGAAGATGGTGCTGAAACCGATTTGGATTTAGGGCACTACGAACGTTTTTTAAATGTTCCTACTTCGCAAGCCAACAACGTAACAACTGGTAAAATATACCAAACTGTTATTCAAAACGAAAGAAGAGGTGATTATTTGGGTAAAACTGTTCAGGTTGTTCCCCATATCACTGATGAAATAAAAAGAAGAATACAAATTTTAGGCAATTCTGGCAACTACGATATTGTTATAACAGAAATTGGTGGTACAGTTGGTGACATTGAATCTTTGCCATTTATAGAAGCGGTAAGACAACTTCAGTGGGAAATGGGTGATGACAATGCGATTGTTATCCATTTAACGCTTATCCCTTTCTTAAGTGCTGCAGGTGAATTAAAAACCAAACCAACCCAACACTCTGTTAGATTTTTGTTAGAAAGTGGTGTTCAACCAGACATTTTAGTTTGTAGAACTGAACACTCTTTGAATGCCGAAATTAGACGTAAAATTGCCTTGTTCTGTAATGTTAACGTTAATGCTGTAATTGAAAGCATAGACGTTAGCACCATTTACGATGTACCTTTGGTAATGCTCAAAGAAAAATTAGACAAAGTTGTTTTATCTAAATTAAAATTAGCAGCCAAACAAGAACCTGATTTAGAACAATGGAAAGAGTTTTTACAACACATCAAACATCCCAAAAATGAGGTTAATATTGCATTAGTTGGTAAATATGTAGAATTACCTGATGCTTATAAATCAATAAACGAAGCCTTTATCCATGCAGGTGCTGCCAATGAATGTAAGGTTAATTTGAAATATGTTCATAGCGAACTTATCACTGACGAAAATGTCTCTGACAAGTTAAAGGACTTTGACGGTGTATTGGTTGCGCCAGGATTTGGCGGCAGAGGAATTGAAGGTAAATTAACTACTATTCGCTACGTTCGTGAAAATAAAGTTCCATTCTTTGGAATTTGTTTAGGCATGCAATGTTGTGTCATTGAGTTTGCCCGAAATGTAATGGGCATGAAAGATGCACACAGTACGGAAATGGACGAAAATACCAAATTCCCTGTAATCAGCATGATGAGTGAACAAAAAAACATTACCATGAAAGGTGGAACAATGCGTTTAGGTTCTTATGATTGTAATTTAACAAAAGGAAGTTTGGCATACAAAATATATGGCAAAAGCAAAATAAGTGAACGCCATAGACACCGTTATGAATTCAACAATCAATATCAAAAAGATTTTGAAAAAAATGGAATGTCATTAACGGGAATTAATCCTGAAACAGGTTTGTGTGAAATCGTGGAAATTAACTCACACCCATTTTTTATTGGCGTGCAGTTCCATCCTGAATTAAAAAGTACAGTAGAAGCACCACATCCAATTTTTGTGAAGTTCATTAAAAAAGCGATGGAGAAATAAACAATTATAGTTTGCAGTGAACCTTGCAAACTTTATTGTTCATACACGATTCACAAACAACATATATGTTTTCAGCAAATTTTTTGCTAACAAACACGTGTTTTCCTTTTACCTCTATTTCCATCATTTCATCATAAGGATTGATTGAAACTACGTGGATGATATTATCTATCCCCAAACCTACTTCAATTACGTATTTCAAAAAAGCAACACTGTTGTCCTTAACCGCAACCATGCGGCATTGTTCTCCTGTTTTTATGTTAAATAACGTGTTGTTGTATTTGTATTTTAGTTCCCCCTTTGCATTCGGAATAACATCTCCGTGAGGATCAAATTCAGGGTATCCCAAAAATTGGTCTAACTTATCTATCAACACATCACTTTGAATGTGTTCTAGTTGTTCGGCAATAGGATGAACTTCATCCCACTTAAAATTCAACTTTTGAAACAAAAATGTTTCCCATAAACGGTGCTTTCTTAAGATGTAAATGCCTATTTTATACCCTTCATCGGTTAATTTTATTTTACCGTATTTCTCATATTCTATCAGTTTTTTCTCTTTCAACTTTTTCAACATGTCATTGACTGTAGAAGGTTTTAAACCCAATTTATCTGCCAATTCATTCGTTCCAGCCTCCCCTCTCGACTCCTCTTTAAGCGTAATACTAATCAATGTTTTTAAATAATTTTCTTCGGTGAATGACAACATGCTGCAAAGATAATAAAAAAATCAAACTAAATTTGTTAGATTAGTCTAACTTTTGTAGTTTTGTGACATAAAATGAAACTATTAATTCCTTTATTATTGATTTTTCTTCCATTTACCTTATTGGGACAAAGTCGGTTTATTTATGGAAGAGTAATGAATGACAGTTTACCAGTAGCATCTGCTAGTATTTCAATCAAAAAAACGCAAAAACATGTTTTAACCGACAGTCAAGGTTACTTTAAAATTGAACACAACACCAGCAAAACCATTACCCTCACATTTAATTGTCTAGGTTTTTACAAACATGAATTAGCCATCAATACTGAAAAATACAATCAATCTTTAATTATTCTCCAAGTCAAAGAACAGGTTGAAACCATAGGAGAATTCGTTGTAACGGGAACAATGCGAACCACCAAGCAATCCTCCTCTCCTATTGTAGTTGAAACATTCAATCAAGCATTTCTGAAAAAAAACCCAAGTCCAAATTTGTTTGAAGCGCTTCAAAATGTAAACGGGGTTCGACCACAAATAAACTGTAGTGTGTGCAACACAGGCGATATTCACATCAATGGATTGGAAGGTCCATACACGATGATATTAATAGATGGCATGCCTATAGTTAGCAGCTTGGCTTCTGTTTATGGACTAAGCGGAATTCCGAATTCCATGATTGAAAGGGTTGAAATAGTAAAAGGACCTGCCTCTTCCTTGTATGGTTCTGAGGCCATCGGTGGATTAATCAATGTGATAACCAAACGACCACAATATGCACCATTAATCTCCTTTAATTCAATGATTACTTCATGGAACGAAATCAACAATGACTTGTCAATTAAACTCAAACTTTCACCCAAAGTAGCTGTTTTGACAGGCATCAATTACTTCAACAACTCAAAAATTTTCGACAAAAACAAGGATAATTTCACTGACATTGCACTACAAAACCGACTCTCTGTTTTCCAGAAATACAATATTGAACGCAAGAAAAACAAACTATTTTCGATTGGGCTTAGGGTATTAAACGAGGACCGCTGGGGAGGCGAAACCCAATGGACCAAACAATTTCGTGGAGGAGACAGCATTTATGGCGAAAACATTATCACCAAAAGGTTTGAATGGATAGGCGCTTACCAACTTCCAATTAAAGAAAACATTCAAATTCAGTCAAGCTATACCTCACACTACCAAAACAGCGTTTATGGCAATGTTGAATACGTGGCAGACCAAAAACTATTCTTTTTGCAATCTATTTGGACTAAATCGGTTCGAAAAAATGATTGGTTGGCAGGTATTGCCTACAAATACATGCGCTACAATGACAATATATTGAGTCAATCTCTACCCGATTCCTTAATCAATAATCCATCGGGTTCTATCCCCGGATTATTTATTCAATATGAGAGAAAACAAAACGAAAGACACCAATTCTTATTAGGCATGAGATTTGATTATTACCGTCTTCACGGCCCTATTTTTACCCCTCGTTTTGCTTATAAATACAATTTCAATCCAAGTACCATTTTCAGGTTGAATGCAGGAACAGGATTTAGGGTTGTCAATTTACTAACAGAAGAACACGCTCTTATGACAGGTGCAAGAGTTGTTCAAATCAACAATCAGATAAAACCCGAACAATCTATCAATTCAACAGCAAGTTTGAGTAAGTCATTTAGATTATCCAAATATAATTTAATGAATATCGAAACAAGCTTATTTTACAATCACTTTTACAACAGAATATTACCCGACTACGACCAAGACCCCAACAAAATTATCATTGACAACATGTTGGGTTATTTTTACACCGCAGGATGGAGCTTTAACTCAACCATTCAATTGAAAAATGGCTTACGTTCCGAAATCGGTTGGACAGCTATTGACCTTAAAACAGTGAATGGAAATGAAAAAATCAGACCTATTTTAACAGAATACTTTTCTGGAACTTGGTCTATTTCTTACCCCTTTAAAAAATTAAAAACCACCATAGATTACACAGGAAATTTATACAGTCCTATGCGTTTACCTGTGTTAAACGAACTAGACCCTAGAAAATCAGAATCACCTTGGTGGAGTATCCAAAACATTCAAATTTCATACAATGGATTCAAAAAAATAAAACTTTATGGAGGTATCAAAAATTTACTAAACTATACCCCTAATAGAGGCAATCCTTTTATTATTGCCCGTGCCAATGACCCATTTGACAAACAAGTAAAATTTGATACTAATGGAAATGTAATAGCCAACTCAAACAACCAATATGCACTTACTTTTGACCCCGGTTATATCTTTGCGCCCAATCAAGGAATCCGTTTTTTCTTTGGGTTTAGAGTAGATATTGACTAAAAAAGAAAGCCATTCAAACAAATGAATGACTTTCTGTAGTTAAAACTTATAAAACACAATCAACTCTTAGATAACATTCCTTTTTTAAAATTGTTTTAGAGTGAAATTTAAATTTCCTATTTTCAAGCAATCATTAACTTACCTATGTTGTTCTCAGTCTGATAGTTAAACTTTATTATTTGGTCGCACTAATCTTCACAACAACCAAAAGAAATAAACGATTCTCTTATCTTAAAACAATCCATAAAAAAAGCCATCCGTTTTATACGAATGGCTTTTGTATTAGAAAATTATTTTTTTAAATATTGGTCATCACCGCTTTAGGTGCTGCACTTAAAATAGCCTCAGAGGCTCCTTCTTCAAATTTTTTGAAATTGTCATTAAACTTGTCTGCTAAAGCATTGGCTGCTTTGTCGTATTCTGCTTTGTCGAACCAAGTATTTCTTGGGTTCAATATTTCACTTGGTACATTAGGACAAGCTGTTGGCATTTGTACACCAAAAACAGGATGTTGAACAAATTCAACTTGGTCTAATTCACCATTTAATGCAGCAGTAAGCATGGCACGGGTTAATGACAGTTTCATTCTACTTCCTACGCCATAACCTCCTCCACTCCATCCGGTGTTTAATAACCAAACTTTTACATCTTTATTCTCATTTAGTTTTTTACCTAATAAATCAGCATACTTGGTTGGGTGTAATGGCAAGAAAGCTTGACCAAAACACGCAGAGAATGTACTTTGCGGTTCAGTAATTCCAGCTTCTGTACCAGCCACTTTACTCGTATAACCTGAAATAAAATGATACATTGCTTGTTCAGCAGTTAATTTAGAAATTGGAGGTAATACACCGTAAGCATCGCAGGTTAAAAAGAAAATATTTTTAGGTACATTGCCCATAGATGGCACTGCTATTCCTTCAATATGTTCAATAGGGTATGCAACACGCGTATTTTCTGTTACCGATACATCTTCATAATTTGGTGTGTTGGTATTAGGGAAAAATCTAACGTTTTCAACCAAAGCACCATGTTTAATGGCATTCCAAATTTGTGGTTCTTTTTCTTCGGTCAAATCGATACACTTAGCATAGCATCCACCTTCGAAATTAAAGACAGTTTCACTGTCCCAACCATGTTCATCATCCCCTATTAATTTTCTTTCAGGGTCAGCGCTTAAGGTTGTTTTACCTGTTCCAGACAATCCGAAGAATACAGCAGTATCACCCGCTTTACCAATGTTTGCTGAACAATGCATTGACAATACCCCTCTTTCTTGAGGTAAAATATAATTCAATACTGTAAAAATTCCTTTTTTGATTTCGCCGGTATAACCTGAACCACCTATTAAAATGATTTTTTTGGTAAAATTGATAATAGAAAAATTATGTTGACGGGTTCCATCTTCAACAGGATTAGCTCTGAAAGAAGGCGCTGCTAAAATTATCCATTCCGTTTCTTGCGCTTCGTTTTGTGGACGTAAGAACAAATTCTTTGCAAATAAATTTTGATACGCAGATTCCGTTACCACTTTAATGTTTAATCTGTATGAAGGATTAGCACAAGCATATGCATCTCTTACAAACAATTCTTTACCTTCAAAATGAGTTAATACTTTGTTCAACAATGCATCAAACTTAGCTTCATCAAACTTAGAATTAACGGGTCCCCACCAAACTGTGTTTTCAGTTTTGGCATCACAAACCGTAAATTTATCTTTAGGAGATCTTCCTGTAAACTCACCAGTATCTGCAGCCAATGCGCCTTTGTCAGTTAAAATTCCTTCTTTTTTCTCTAAGGCTACTTTAACAAGTTCGTCTGTTGATAAATTCAAATAAGCTTTGGAAGCTTTATCGATAACATTTGATATGATGTCTTGATTATTCATTGATATGTATAAAAAATTTTGGCAAAAATAACGAAAATTTAAAACAAATTAACCTTTAAAGTAACTAAAAAAAACATGAATAGTAATCTACTCACTTTTCTGTTTTGTTATGTCTTTGATTTATTGCGCATAACTTATCCTACTTTTTTAATTTTTTTTTACTTGTTTTGTATTCTTTTTTAAATTCAATTGAAAATCAATCTCAATTTTTTAGTTTTAACGCTTGTTTTAATAACACTTACTGCTGTTAGCTTAATCATTGTACCTCAAATTATCAATCCATTTAATGCCATAGAAAGCGATTGGTTTATTTTAAAAATGTACCGTTTCCCCAAAACACTAACGGCTCTTTTGGTTGGTTCTGCATTATCCGTGTCTGGCTTTATTTTACAACAATTGTTTAGAAATCAGCTTGCAGGTCCTTACATATTGGGGGTTAGTTCAGGCGCCTCCTTAATGGTAGCAATTGTCTTAGTTCTTGGCATCAATACGTGGCCTCTTTTGGGACATATTAGTTTGTCTTTGGCAGGTATTTTAGGCGCTACTCTTATTTTACTCCTTATTTCCAGTTTATCTCTAAAATATGGTTATGGTTCCATCATACTTTTATTTGGTGTTATCATCAGCATGATTACGGGCGCCTTTCAATCCCTCCTTGTTTCGTTAGCTTCTGCCGAGGAAATTAAAAATTTGAGCCTTTGGAGTATGGGTTCATTTAATCAAGTAATAGGAACCGACTTAGTGCTATTAGTTATTGCCGTTGTCATTGGTTTAGTTTGGGCCTATTTCCTAATGAATCCTTTGTCTGTGATGACTTTAGGCGATGAAGTCGCCAATTCTATGGGTGTTAACACTCGCAAAACCTCCTTCCAACTTTTGGTCTGCACGGGATTACTTACAGGTGTTGCCACTGCCTTTTGTGGACCTATAGCCTTTGTCGGAATTGCTGTTCCCAACTTGGTGAAAATACTGTTTAAAAGCGTGCAATTTAAAACCTTATTGATTGCCAATTGCTTGTTAGGCAGCACCATGACCATTCTTGGAGACATCATCTCTTCCCTTGATATTTGGGGCTTCCAAATCCCTATTAATGTAACTACTTCATTAATAGGCGGACCTTTTGTACTTTATATCCTTTTTAATTCTTTCAAAAAATGAGCGGATTTATAAAATTGATTGACTTAGTTGTAGGGTATAAAGAACCTATCATTGCCCCCTTAAATGCCTCGGTTAATTTGGGCGAACTGCTTATTTTAAGTGGTAGAAATGGCGTTGGAAAATCGACATTATTAAAACACTTATCGGGTTTTATTCCTCCTATTGATGGCATTATTGAAATAAACAACACCAATCTCTCCAAGTTATCTATTCAAAAACGTGCCGACTACATCGCTATTGTAAACAATAAGCGTATTGAAGAATCCTATATTACGGTCGAAGATTTGGTAAAAATGGGGCGTTATAATCACAATGGCAAAATAGAAAATGACCATTTTGTTGAAGAAGCTATTTTTACAATGGGGATTGAACCTATTAGAAAAAAAACCTTGAATAAAATCAGTGATGGCGAATGGCAAAAAACCAATATTGCAAGAGCTTTGGCTCAAAATACATCTGTCATCATTCTAGATGAACCTAGTGCATTTTTGGATTATCCTTCAAAAATACAACTCTTTGAGAACCTTAAAAACATCTCAAAAAATCAAAATAAATTAATCATTGCTTCAACCCATGATTTGGAGATTGCCAAACAATTTGGTAGCTTATTTTGGCATGTAAATGAAGGGAAAATAGACCAATTCCAAAGTCCAATGCCTGAACTAAAATGGTAAATTAAGCTTGCCTTAATAACTCTTTAGCATTCTGCATAGCACTTTCACTTATTGCATTACCACTTAACATGTTTGCTAATTGTTCTACTCTTTCAGTTTCACTTAATTGATGAATTTGTGTGTAGGTTTTATTGTCTTTCTCGGACTTACTAACAAAATAATGGTATTGTCCCGAAGCGGCTACTTGAGGCAAGTGAGTAATTGCAATTAACTGATGGTGTTGGGCTATCGATTTAAACATAGAACCAATATTAGCGGCTACTTTTCCCGATACGCCCGTGTCTATTTCATCGAATATTAAAGTTCCCAATTGGTTCGACTTGGCTTCAATGGTTCTGATGGCCAATGCCAAACGGCTCAATTCACCTCCCGAAGCAACCTTGTCTAGCGCTTGAGGCGCTATACCAACATTGGCAGAAAATTTTATAGCTAAATTACTGTTTCCAAACTCATTAAAGGATTCTGTTTCGCTCAATTCAAACATTACAACAGATTTAGGCATCTCCAATTGATGCAAATAATGTTCAATTTCCAGTTTTAACAATGAAGCTGACTTCGTTCTAGATTGATGTAAGTTTTTAGCCAATTTTGACATTTCCTTCAATGCTTCATTGACTTTCTTTTGACTTTCATCTATTTGTTGTTCTATTGAACCAATTCCATTCAGTTGATTTGCAATGGTTTCATACACTGCTAAAAGCTCTTCATAATCATTTACATTGTGCTTGCGTTTCAACTGATAGATGGCGTTCATCCTGTCATTTAACTCTTCCAATCGGGATTGGTCTGTCCCTACTTTCTCCAACAAATCATTGGCTTCATTTGCAATATCTTTCAACTCAATAATAACCGATGAAACCCTTTCGTACAAAGCGTTACAAACCTCACTAAAACTTGTCATGCCTTTTAACTTCTGTTTAACCGCAGTTAAAACTACAATGACAGATTGTTCTGAATCTGAGATAGAAACACCCGCATATTCAGCCGACTGTTTAATTTGTTCAGCATGGTTCAGTAATTGCAACTCTTTATCAATCTCGGATTCTTCTCCCGATTTAAGTTGTAATGTATCAAACTCATTAACCAAAAAGGTTAAATAATCTTTTTCTTTGAGCATTTCAGACTGTTTTTTCTTCAATTCAATAAGCGTTTTTTCCTCTAGTTTGAAGGAGGTAAACACTTTTTGGTAGGCGAATAAAACGTCTTTATTTTGGGCAAAGGTATCTAATTGATTAAATTGAAAAGCGGCATCACTCAGCACCATATTTTCATGTTGTGAGTGAATAGAAACCAAATTTTCTGTTACTTTTTTGAGTTGAACTACTGTTACAGGCGTATCATTTACAAAAGCCCTTGACTTGCCTTGTTTACTGAATTCTCTTCGAATAATAATGGGAGATTCAAAATCCAACTCCATTTGTTCGAATAATTTTTGAATAGATGAAGATTCATTTAAAAACTCACCTTCAATAATGCACTTTTCTGAGGCGTCTATTTGCGATTTCAAATCAGCACGATCGCCTAAAATAAGTCCAAGGGCATCAATTAAAATTGATTTTCCTGCACCTGTTTCACCTGTAATTACATTATATCCTTCATGAAAAGAGACTTGAAGTTGTTTAATAATAGCAAAATTTTGAATAGAGAGTCTTTTGAGCATTATTTAACTACTTAATATTTGGGACAAGCGCCATAAATTTTTATCTATTGATTTTGATTTGTTTATTGCTTCATTGTATGGCGTAATAATTATTTCATTATTCACCACCCCAACACAACTGTTTTTAACCCCATTTAACAAACATTCCACAGCAGAACTACCAAGTCTGCTTGCCAGTATCCTATCGTTTACGCTTGGTTTACCTCCCCTTTGTATATGTCCTAACACAGACACTCTTACATCGGCATGATTGAATTCTAATTTAAACTTATCAGCCACTTCAAAGGCGTTACCCTCGGTGTCACCTTCGGCAACTACAATAATGCTAAAATCCTTTATCCTGCGTTCAGGATTATTAAAATGCTGTCTTAATCCTTCGTAATCAGTAAATATTTCGGGAACTAAAATTCCTTCGGCACCACCAGCAATACCTGCGTACAAAGCCAAAAAACCACTGTCTCTGCCCATTACTTCTATAAAAAAAACTCTATTGTGGGAATCGGCAGTATCTCTTATTCTGTCAATCGCATCTAAAGCTGTATTTGCTGCGGTATCAAAACCAATGGTGTAGTCGGTACCATATAAATCATTGTCTATTGTTCCCGGTGCGCCAACACTTGGAATACCAAATTCATTGTAAAAAATTTCAGCACCTGTATAAGTTCCATTCCCTCCTATGCAAACCAAACCTTCAACGCCAGCATTTTGCAAATTTTGGAAAGCTTTAAGTCGGCCTTCTTTGGTATGAAAGTCTTTGCTTCTAGCGGTTTTTAAGATAGTACCACCATACTGAATGATATTGGCTACGTCCTTTACAGAAAGTGGAATAATATCATTATCAATCATTCCTTGGTAACCTCGTTTAATACCTACAACCTCTTTATTGTAAAAAGAAGCGGTTCTCACCACTGCTCTTATACAGGCATTCATTCCAGGTGAATCGCCACCGGATGTCATTACTGCAATTTTATTCATTCGTTTGATATCATCCAGTTAGGAACTAAAAAGTCACTATTTTAAAATCATTTGAGTGGTTCCAATTTTGTAACCTTCAGTAAATATTTCTATTGTGTAGGTTCCTTTTGGATAATCACCTTGTTTTTTGCAATAAACGGTTGCTTCTAACTTTTCGTTTTGATAGTCAACAATTTTCTTTTCGGTGAATAAAGTTTCAGTACCATCAACTTTGGTCGTTTGAACTTTGTTAGCAATTGGAGCGCCATCTGGCCCTATAATTTTAACATAAATTTCTTTTTCACCTGCATCAGAAATTTCATTCTTGTTCAAAACAAATTTCACTCTTACCTCTTCGGTACGGTTTGCTTTGTTGGTTTCAACTTCTTTTTTACCAAACACTTTACGTTCTCTTACTCCCACAGCTGAGATAGAACCTGCATTTAAGCGTTTTGCTAAACTGATTGTTCTGTTTTTAGATTCTATTGTTCTAGCTTGTTCCGCAGTTAATGCTTTTTCGCTACCTAACTCTTGATTTAAGCCAGAATTTTCATCTGTCAACTGTTGAACTTGACGTTTTAATTCATCAATTTCTGCTTTGTAATTGTCAATTTGACTTCTTAATTCAGCAATTTCTGCTTTTGCTTTTTTGTAATCAGCTTCAGACAATTTACCTTTTTTAAGGAGAACTTTAATTTGATTGATTTTTTCATTTAAAGCGGCATTTTGTTCTTGCAATTGTCCTTTTAGGTCTTGATTTTCAGAACTTAATTGCTCAAATTTTGCAATTTCTTCTTGTAAATCTTTTTCAAGCTGCACTTTATCGGCAGTTAATTCAGTAATTTGAACTTCCTGTTTTTTGTTCTTGTTCCATAAATTGTATCCAATACCTACATTCAATGCAGCCAAGATACCAATCAAAATCAGTAAATACCTTTTACTTTTTTTGTCTTTTTCATTTTGTTTTATTTCCATACGATGATTGATTATTTTTATTTATTTATTCAACAAAGTTATAAATTTTGTTTCAATTCTTCAAAAAACCTTTTCAAAACCTCTAAACTTTTTACGATTTCCATTTTTTTATCCTTTTCATTTACATATCCACCCAAGTATTCATTCGCCCCACTGAGTGTATATCCCTTCTCTTTAACTAGATGAAAAATCATCTTTAAATCTTCAATATTTTTGGCGGTGTACAAACGGTCTCCTTTTCTGTTTTTCTCTATGTTTTTAAGGCAATCAAACTCTTTTTCCCAAAATCTAAGCAAAGAAGGTGCCACTCCAATCAGCTTGGAAACCTCTCCCATTCTGTAATATAACTTCTCGGTTATTGTATCGTCTTTTAGTTTTGGCATTAGTCGAATGATTGGTTAGGTGCTGAGGCTCTTTCCAACATCAATTGGTATTCCTCGTTGGTCAAATCGTTGTAAAAGAAAAAGGCTGGATTGATTGGTTGTCCGTTTTTGTGCACTTCGTAATGCAAGTGTGGCGCTGTTGACTTTCCTGTGCTACCCACCAAACCGATTAACTGACCGCGTTTTACTTTGGCCCCACGAGCCACACTGAACTTGCTTAAATGCGCGTACAATGTCTCATATCCATTGCCATGGTTAATGCGAATGTGTTTACCATATCCCCAAATATCTGATTGCACCAATGAGATTACACCATCTGCTGTGGCATAAACCTCTACGCCTCTTGGTGCTGTAAAGTCGATTCCTGCATGGAATCGTTGGGTTCTGTAAAAAGGATCTTGACGGTATCCAAAACCTGAACCTATTCTTTCTAATTTTTTGTTAGCAACAGGTTGGATGGCAGGAATTCTTGCCAAAAAATCTTTTTTTGTTTTTGCCAACATCAATAATTGGTCGAAACTTTTGTTTTGTTGTGCGTATAACGACTGAATTTTATCCAATTTCTGAGTCAATTCAATCAACAATTCCGAATTAGGTAATTTCCTTAACGCTGAATATTTTTCGAGCATTTTTGCATTGTCAGCGTAAGACCCTTTTTCCGCAGGTGGTTCTGTTTCATAAATTGAACGGTACACATTGACATCTTTTTCTTTTAACTTGCTGAGTTCATTGTTCAACATATTTAACTGCAAATTGATACTTTCCAATTCTGCTACTAAGTCATAGTTTGCAGATTTTAGTTTCTTTTCACCCGGAGAGTCCACAAAGCGAGAGAACAATAAAAAGAAAACAAAACCCAAAATAATTGAAAACGAAAAAACACCAATACCACGGAGCAACAAGACCCAACGGCTTAATTTATATTTCTCATAACTGAGGGTTTTGGGATTAAAGAAATATTTGGTCTTTGCCATGCTTAATTACTGTAATGTATTTTGTACTTTTGCAACCTTAAAATTGAATTTTCAAAAATAATAGAATATTTTAATAATTGTATGTTAAGCGCCAAAGAAATAAGACACACTTTTTTAGAGTTTTTCGAGAGAAAGAATCACCACATTGTTCCCTCTGCTCCTGTGGTTATCAAAAACGACCCAACTTTAATGTTCACGAACGCAGGAATGAATCAATTTAAAGATTATTTCCTAGGGAACAAAAGAGCGCCATACAACAGAATTGCAGACACTCAAAAGTGCTTACGTGTAAGTGGCAAACACAATGATTTAGAGGAAGTTGGGGTAGACCATTACCACCACACCTTGTTTGAAATGTTGGGTAATTGGAGCTTTGGCGATTACTTTAAAAAAGAAGCAATAGAATGGAGTTGGGAGCTGTTGACTGAAGTTTACAAAATTGATAAAAACAGACTTTATGTTAGCGTTTTTGAAGGCGATGCAAGCGAAGGATTAGAATTTGACAATGAATCTTACCAATATTGGTCTGCATTAATTGACCCATCAAGAATACTAAAAGGCAATAAAAAAGACAATTTTTGGGAAATGGGCGACACAGGACCCTGTGGACCATGTTCTGAAATACACGTTGACTTACGTTCTGAGGAAGACAGAAAGGCTATAAATGGCGCATTATTAGTAAACAACGACCATCCTGAGGTCATTGAAGTTTGGAACAATGTTTTCATGGAGTTTAACCGTAAAGCCGACGGTTCTCTTGAAAAACTCCCTTCGCAACATGTGGATACAGGAATGGGATTTGAACGATTGACCCGTGTATTGCAAGATAAAAAATCCAACTATGACACAGATATATTTGCCCCAATAATCAAAGAAATAGAAAAACTAACAGGCTATCAATACGAAGGATTAGACACCAAAAAAGACATCGCCTTTAGAGTAATAGCGGACCATGTTAGAGCGGTTACATTTACCATTGCAGATGGTCAGCTTCCTTCAAACAATGGCGCAGGTTATGTAATAAGAAGGATATTAAGACGTGCCATCAGATATGGATACAGTTACTTAGGAATTAAAACGCCTTTTGTTTACCAACTGTTACCTATTTTGAACCATGAATTTGGCACTGTATTTCCAGAATTAAAAGCGCAAGAATCTTTTGTTTCAAGAGTGATTCAAGAGGAAGAAAATACATTTTTGAAAACCCTGTCAATAGGACTCGAAAAAATATCTACTTATTTGGCCAAACAACCGGAACAACTTAATGCCGAAAGAGCTTTTGAACTTTATGATACTTTTGGTTTCCCTATCGATTTAACCCAATTAATTTGTTCAGAAAGTGGCATCTCTGTTGATTTGGATGGTTTTCAAATTTTATTAAACGAACAAAGAAAAAGAAGTCAAAAAGATGCTGAAAAATCGACTGGCGATTGGCATTATTTATTAGACGATGACCAAGAAGAATTTATTGGTTATGACTTTACTGAAGCTACTGTAAAAATTGTAAAATACAGAACAATGACCATTAAAAACAAAGAACAATTTCAGTTGGTTTTTAATGTAACTCCTTTTTATGGCGAAAGTGGTGGTCAGGTTGGTGACAAAGGCACAATGACAGGAATTGTCAATGATGAATTAATACAGATTTTGGACACACAAAAAGAAAATGACCTTATTGTTCATTTGTGTGATAAATTGCCTGAAAACAAAAACCAAAGTTTTAGTGTGAAAGTTGACCTAAAAAAACGACAACTTACAAGCAATAACCACTCTGCTACTCACCTATTACACGCGGCACTTAAACAAGTTTTGGGTACACACATTGCTCAAAAAGGCAGTTTGGTGAATGAAGAATACCTAAGATTTGACTTTAACCATTTTACCAAAGTAAGTGATGAAGAACTAACGGCGATAGAAGCTATTGTAAATTCTAAAATTCAAGAAAATATTGACTTAAATGAACAAAGAATGGTTCCGATTAAAGTTGCGACAGAACAATTAGGTGCAACTGCATTGTTTGGCGAAAAATATGGTGACACGGTTAGAGTTATTACTTTTGACAATCTATATTCTGTTGAGCTTTGTGGTGGAACTCACGTGAAAAATACAGGACAAATACGTTCTTTTAAAATATTATCAGAAAGCTCGGTGGCAGCAGGAGTTCGAAGAATAGAAGCTATTAGTGCCGAAAAAGTAGATGAGCTCAACCTTCATAATGAGGTTTTAATTAATAAAATAAAAGCGCAATTAGGTCAACCTAAAGATATTGAATCTGCTATTAACAAATTATTAGAAGAAAAAAAGGATTTAGCACAAAAACTAGAATCTTTAGAAGCTGAAAAAGGACAACAAATAAAAAGTCAATTGAAACAGTTGATAGTAACTAAAAATAACATTCCATTTGTTGCTGCCAATGTGGGTGAAATCAGTGGTGAACAAATCAAAAATATTTGTTTCCAACTTCGCCAAGAACATGAAAGTATTTTGGGAATTGTTGCCTTTGTTCAAAACAGCAAACCTAATCTTGCCGTATTCTGTTCCGACGATTTAGTGCAATCTCAAAATATCAACTGCCAAAAAATAATCAAAGACTTAGCGACACACATTCAAGGTGGTGGTGGCGGACAAGCTTTTTATGCAACTGCGGGTGGTAAACTATTGAGTGGTATTCCAAGCGCCATAGAAGCTGCTCAAAACCTTAGTTTTTAATAACTCTACTTTTTTAGTGGTGATATCCCGTTTGGTGAATAATAGTGTATGCTCTAAACACTTGTTCCATTAAAATTGGGCGAACCATTTGGTGATTGAAGGTCATTGATGACAATGAGATACACAAGCTTTCTTGCTTTAATTGTTCTGTAAATCCGTATGAACCGCCTATAATGAAATTGATTTTAGAAGACAATATAGTTTGTTTTTGATAAAAGGCAGCAAACTCTTCTGAGCTCATTTTCTTACCTTTTTCATCCAACAAAACAGTGATTGATTTCTGATTGATATAGGTTTGTAACAATTCCGATTCCGCCACTTTTAGTTTCTCTGACGGGAGTTTGTTTCCATTCTTAACATCAGGAATTTCAATTAATTCAAACTTACAATACTTGCTTAAAAGCAATTTATACTTTTCTATTGCTTCCTTAACATAGTTCTCATTGGTTTTTCCAATGACTATTAATTTCACATGAACCATTGTAGATTAATTCCCTAAAATAGAGAACAATTCATCTAATTTCGGTGTTAGAATAATTTCTGTTCTTCTGTTTTTAGCTCTGGCTTCAGGAGTATTTGCCGTGTCAATTGGGAAGTGTTCTCCTCTTCCGGCAGACATTACTCTAGTTGGGTCTACACTACCTTGACTTGTAATAATTCTAGCAATTGAAGTAGCTCTTAAAACACTTAAATCTAAATTATCTTTGATAGTAGGCGATTTCATTGGCACATTGTCGGTGTGACCTTCTACGAGGATAGAAACATCAGCATTTTGGTTGAGCGCTTTTGAAAGTTCTAATAATGCCGCAACTCCTTTGGGATCAACCTCGATACTACCCGATTTGAACAATAGTTTTTCTTCCATACTTACGTATACTTTACCATTTTTAATTTCCACTGACAAACCTTGGTTTTGAAACCCTAATAATGCTTTTTGTATGTTTGCTTTTAGTGCGTTAACTGCGCTGTCTTTAGCTCTTAATTTTGCTTCCAATTCAGCAACTCTCAATTCACGCTTTTTTAAATCTTGTTCTGTTTGAGCCAAGGTGCTTGACAAATCCCTGTTCTTATTTTGAACCAACATTAATGCTGATTCCTTTTCATTCAATTCACTTTCTTTGCTTTTTAATGCTTCATTTTTGGCATTTAATTCTCTTGCTAATTTCTCGTTTTCATAACGGTTATTGTCTATAATTTTTTGAGAAGTAGATTCAGATTGTTGGTAAAGCTTTTGAGTTCGCTCCAAAGCATTAAAACATTCTAATGAATCTGCTTGTAAACTTAAAACTCTGGTTTTTAAACCTTTATTATTTTCGTTACACTTTTCGTTTGCAGATTGAGAGGAAATCAACTGTTCTTTACATTCTTTTTTAGAAACTTGACATTCATCAAATTTGACTTGCAATTCATCAAACTTTCTTTGAGGCACACAGGCTACCAAAGTCAAACTTAATAATACGGCTTTCGAAAAATAATTCATCTATCAAAGGTAAGTGAAGAAACTCAATTAGATACTTTGAGTTTTAAACAAGAGAACCTTGCTGTATATTATTTAAAACAACGGGCTTATCTACCGATATAAAACACCCTTGAAATATTGAATCCAAAATGAATTCCACCTTTCAGCCAATCGCCATTTGTTTCGTTAAGAAACAAAAATTCGTTCATACCCAAACTGTTCGTTAAGTGCAATTGAAACACGTGTCCTCCTGTTTCTATGTCAACCCCCAAAGACAATGAGTTCTTATTAACCTCATTAATTTGATTGGGTAACACATAAAAATATTCGTAAGTAATGGCAGTTTTCTTGCTTATTTTATTTCTTCCTCCAATTCCCAAATTAAAAGTTGTGTTTTTATATTGTGAATTTTCAATAAAATTTCGGTGAAGCACCGTCGGCATTAATTGCAAAGAAAAATGTTTGTTGAACTTACGGGCAATTAACAACTGATGGGTATAAAACAAGCGGTTAGTGAAAGGATAAGGCGATTGATTGGGATCTGAAATTTTAATCGTATTAACGGCAATATTGGATAAAAAAACCATGCTCACAGGGCGTTTTTTATCTTTAACTACTTGTCTCATTAATTTGAACTTTAGGGTACCATCATACACTTTATTAACAGAACTACGACCAATTTCAACATTCACCAAATCACTGATTCCATAAGTAAAACTCATTCTTTGGTATGCTTGGTCTAAGCCAAACAAATCGTAAGCGCCAGAATTGATAGCCCCAAAACGGTGACTGATTCTGAAATCTAAATTTTGCTTACCCATCATTTCAATACTTTGCGAATTAATTATTCTATTTCCTTTGAAAGTACTGTTAACATAATCCGGTTGATCAAATTCAAAAATATTAATATCAGGAAGTAAAGATGACGTATCTCCAACCAAACCAGGCGTTGTAGAAACTGATTTTAGCGTTGTAGTATCAATTTGAGACCACACAGGTGAGGCTATTAAAATCAATAATGAGAAAAGGGTGAAATTTAGTTTCATTTTACTTTTTTGGTTCGTAATTTAATTGAATAAAAACATCCAATTCATCAGCGATTTTACCAACAACAGGTGCAGGGATTTTAAAATTATAATCAGCTGGTTTTACTTTAATTTTTGAAGTGGCAGAAATCTTACCGTCTTTTACAACAATAGTGGCTTGGTCGCTTAGGGTTTTAGTGACATTTTTTATGGTTAATTGACCTGTAAAATTAGCAGTGTAAGTTCCATTTTTAGTAAAATCTATCTGTTTGATGTTAGAAATAGAACCTGCAAATGAAGCTTTTGGATACAAATCACTCTCTGCATAGGACTCATTGAAATGGTCTTGCATAATTTTGTTAGGGAAATCAAAAGCCTTCATCAAAAGTGTAAAAGACAAAGCTCCGGTTGAAGTATTTAATACACTCAATACTTTTCTGTTTTCAGCTTTAATATCTTCTAACTTTGTTTTCGATTCAAATTTTATAGTGCCTGTTTTTGTGAAATAAGTTTGTGCTTCAATTGAAAAATTCAAAACAAAGCTTAAAAGCAATAAGGATACAATTTTTAGTTTCATGATGTTTATTTTATATCAATAATTTTGCCAACTTTACATTTGTTCATTTGGACATCCATTAAAAAACCATTACAAGTGCCATAAATTTCGATTTGCTTGGGTTGACTGATAATTGGCAATAATTTTTCATTTTCAGACACATTCATCTCACAAATTACATTTCCCATTTCATTGTTTGTGTTTAGGTACAACGTGTAACGCTCTTCATTGAGTTCAATTTTGGTTACTACACCATCCACTTTTAGGGTTTTATCAGCATATTTCTTGGTGGCTGCAACTTCATCTTTTTCAAAATCAGCATACAATTGAACAGAAGAAACGGCAATATAATCGTCCGATTTTAACGGGTCAGGGTGTTTAGAAGCTACACTGTAGTAGTATGCAGAAACCCCTGCAATTACAAGTAAAACAATGGCAATTATTATTTTTTTCATTATATTATTAATTAATTATTAGGAGCACCACTGCTAATCCAAGATTCAATTTTTCTGATTTGGCAATCACTAAGTTTTGAACCTCCTTTGGGCATTGCGCTATAGCCTGATTGGTGTTTGATAGCCCCAATTAGCGAACCATTATTGGCAGAAAGTATTACTTCGTCGTATGTTTCATAGGCATAACCGCCCGCTTTTGAAGTAGTGGAATGACAACCT
>JBBAKM010000015.1:10475-74515 GCA_040403495.1 Bacteroidia bacterium | reverse complement strand
ATATCTATTTAATGGGGAAACTTTCAGAAAACGGCATCCTCAAAACTTATTTAGCTGACAAATGCTCGACCCATTCTTACAAAATATGTCCTTATCGTTCGGATCTTCCTAATCATGCTTGGGATTTTATATGGTTACCCAATGGTCCTTTTGCACAATCGGGTGGTTGGTATCAAGACCCTACTGATTATCAACAAATTATTAAAGGTACGCTGACCGAAGGACGCTACCTCAAAATGCACTTTAAAGAAAGCATAAAAGCCACTTATCAGCAGTTTTTACTGACCTATGTCGGTGATGGCATCGTTGTTTTTAATACCGAATCGGGCGTTTACAACACGATAAAGAACTACTATCCAAACAGTATTCCTGAGTTTAATAACACAAGACAAAACAAAGTCACTTTAGCGTTTGACTTTTTTAATAATTTATATAGAATTAGCTTTTACATATTATTGATAGCAAGTGCTTTAATTCTTTACATTTCCAAAAACAGAACCTATTTCTTATTGTTTTTATGGACTTTTTCATTTACCCTTATCAATGCTTTTACTACGGCAACTTTTGCAAATGTATTAGCACGATTGAATTCAAGAAGTATATGGTTATTAAGTTTTGTTTGTATTCTAATAATCGCACACTTTATTGTTCAAAAAACCAATAAAAAAACCAAAACATTGACATGGAATTTAAATACTTAGCTTTATTGAGAGGGGTAAATGTAAGTGGAAAAAACCTCATTAAAATGAGTGATTTAAAAGCCGCTTTGTTAGCCCAAAACTTGCAAGAAGTGGACACATATATACAAAGTGGAAATCTATTTTTTTCATCTGAAATACAAGAAAAAAGTAAAATTGAAGAAATCATTCAATCCTGCCTATTTGAGCAATTCAAACTAACAGTACATGTTATTGTATTAACAGACTACGAACTTAATCAACTCATCACGAATCATCCTTTCCAAAGTGACCCTAATTCGGCACCTTCCCACTATAACATTACGCTTTTCAATAGTACCGTTAACGCTTTGGATTACAAACTATTAGAAAATAGATTAAGCGAAGGTGAGTCGATTTACTTAACCCCAAATTGTTTGTATTTACATTGCCCCAATGGATATGGCAACACGAAATTAAGCAATCAATGGATTGAAAATAAGTTAGGCGTTGTGGCCACTTCCAGAAATTGGAATACTTGCTTAACATTATTGAATAAAATCAACGGTATTTTAGATAATTAACTATATTTGTTTTAAAATTGGTTCAAATTTCAATGAAAATCAACTTCAACACTCTGCTTTTAACAACTTTAATCCTTTTATCTTTCAATTGCAAAAAGATTGAAACACCAGCTAATACGCCAAGTTGTGTTAAAAATAAAATTCGCGAGATACTAAAATCTCCTCTCAGCAATCCACCTACTGAGGTATGGAAATACCAATACAATGGCGAAACGGTTTATTATTTCCCAGCCAAGTGTTGTGACATCCCAAGTGAATTGTACAATGAAAAATGCCAATTGATATGCAGACCTGATGGTGGAATAACGGGCGGTGGTGATGGAAAATGTGTGGATTTTTTTACTAAAAAAAGCAATGAACAATTAGTTTGGAAAGACAGTAGAAACCCTTAGAATCATGAAAATAGTTAGAAATATATTAGCCGTCATACTTGGCATTGTCATTGGTAGCCTTGTTAACATGAGTATTATTAACATCAGCAACTCTATTATTCCTCCACCGAATGGTGTAGATGTAAAAACTCTAGAAGGTTTAAAAGCAGGTATCCATTTGTTTGAACCCAAGCATTTTATAATGCCCTTTTTAGCCCATGCTATAGGGACTTTTGCAGGTGCCATTATTGCACTTAGAATTGCCGCAACACATCAAATCAAGTTTGCATGGGCTGTAGGTATTTTCTTTTTATTGGGTGGTACAGCTAACATTTTCATGCTCCCTTCTCCCCTATGGTTTAACATTACCGACCTTGTTTTGGCCTATATTCCCATGACTTATTTGGCTATTAAAATAGGAAATCGAAATTCAAGCCCAACAGCATAGAAAGAATACAATGACAAAAGGCAACTTGCATGAAAAAGCCAAATTGATTCACAACTTTTGGCAACCTCAAATTATTGGAGAGTTGAATGGACAACAAGTCAAGTTAGCCAAGATAAAAGGGGAATTTGTGTGGCACAAACACGACAATGAAGATGAGTTGTTCTTGGTGGTTTCGGGTCAATTTAAAATGGAACTAAGAGACCAAACACTAGACATTAAGGAAAACGACTACATTATTATTCCCAAAGGAGTAGAACATCGACCTGTAGCAGAAAACGAAGCAACAATACTGCTGTTTGAACCTGCAGGTACGCTCAACACCGGCAATGTAGAACATGCATTAACCTATACAGATTTAAAGAAAATTTAAGCCATCATGCACGCTCAAACTGAAGCTTATATTGATAGTTTTCCTACTTTTACTAAAGAAATTCTACTCAAAATCCATCAACTAATCAAACACAATGCACCCCATTCCGAGGAAGATTTTTCTTATGGAATGCCTGCTTACAAAACAAATGGTAAGCCTTTGGTTTACTTTGCTGCCTACAAAAATCACATTGGATTTTATGCGACACCCACGGGTCATGAAGCTTTTAAAGAAAAACTTTCGGCATACAAACAAGGCAAAGGATCGGTTCAATTTCCACTAAACCAAGCCATACCATATTCACTGATTGAAGAAATCATCAAATTTAGAGTAGAAGAAAACCTCGCAAAAAACAAAAAATAAAGCAATGAAAAATCCCGTTTTAAACATTGAAATATGGAGCGACATCGTTTGTCCATTCTGCTACGTTGGAAAAAAGAAAATCCAACAAGTCATTGAAAAACTTAATATTGAAGATGAAGTACAAATCATTTGGCACAGTTATCAACTTGACCCAGATTTACCCACTGAAAAAGCATATCCCTCTTTGGAATATTTAATGAAGAAAAAGAATATTTCTGCTGAACAAATGCAAGGGATGAATGAATACTTAAAACAACAAGGCTTGCAATATGGGATTGACTTCCAATTGGATAAATCCATGGTTTTTAACACTTTTAATGCTCACAGACTCCTACAATGGGCGAAAGAATTCAACAAAAGTTCTGAATTAAAAGAAGCCTTTATGAAAGCTTATTTTACCGATGGCATTGATTTATCAAATCCTGAAAACTTAATTTCGGCAGTTGGAAAGGTGGGTTTGGACACACAAAAAGCCATAGAAGTTTTAAATAGCACTGTCTATTCTGAGGCCGTAGAAAACGACATTTACCAGTCAAAAACGATTAGTTTGAGAGGCGTTCCTCATTTTTTATTCAATGACAAATTTTTTATTTCAGGAGCTCAAGAGGATTTGGTTTTTGAAAATGCGATTAAAGGCGAATTACTTCGACAAAAGCAAGCTTTAAGTTAAAAGAAAACGACAAATCCGCTTTAAAAATAGACTACTAAAAAAGGGACTGTTATAGAATTAAGTTAAATTTGAATTTATTAAAGACATGTCAAACTCTATAGATTTAAACTTAAAAAAAACGGCTTTAGTCATTGGTAGTTCTGGTTTAATTGGCTCACATCTTGTGATTCAGCTATTATCAAATCCAAATTTCGAAAAAGTCATTGTGTTCAATAGACGTCCTTGTTTAATTTTACATCCCAAAATCGAAGAACACCTCATTGACTTTAATGATTTAAAACCGATAGAACCTTTTGTTAAGGGCGATGTAATGTTTTGCACCATGGGTACTACAATCAAAAAAGCAGGAAGTAAAGAAGCTTTTAGACTCGTGGATGTGGTGTATCCCGAACAATTTGCACAAATGGCATTAAACAATCAGGTTAAGCAATTTTTGTTAATCTCATCTTTGGGGGCTGACCTTGAATCAACTAATTTTTACCTCAAAACGAAGGGAGAAATTGAAACTTTTCTTCAGCAATCAGCGTTTAACTCGGTTTCCATATTAAGACCTTCATTACTTTTGGGAGACAGAAAAGAATTTAGATTAGGCGAGAAATTAGCCACCTATATTTTACCTGTTTTATCTTTGTTTTTAATTGGCCCTTTCAAGAAATACAAAGCTATAGAAGCAAAAAATGTGGCTAAATCAATGGTTAACATAGCGTTACAAAATAAACCTGGATTTAACATTTACCCATCCGACGAACTTCAAACAATTGGCAATCAATAAACTTACAGATATGAATGAAACAATTACAGAAAAACAATTTTTCAGACAATGGTGGATTTTAATTTTATTTGTGGGCATAGATGTATTCATATTATATGGACTACTGTCTCAATTGATAACAGGAACCCCTTGGGGCGACAAGCCTTTGAGTGATACCGGTATTATAATTTTATACATTTGTTTCACTTTATTTGCTTTGTTGTTTATGAACATGGGATTACAAACACGAATTGATGACCAAGGCATTCATTTTAAGATTATTCCATTTTCAAGACGATTTACCACCTACCTATGGAGTGATATTGCACACTGCGAAGTGAGAGAATACAGTCCTATCAAAGAATATGGCGGTTGGGGTATTCGCTATGGCAGAAAAGGGATGGCATACAATGTTTCTGGCAATCAAGGAATAGACATTACATTAAAAAACGGAAAACGGGTTTTAATAGGCACTAAAAAAAACATTGAAATTCAATTATTTTTGAGTAAAATTGAAGGCATAAATAAACCAATATAATTCCTTCGAAATGAAAAATTTAAAATCCCTAGCAGCAGTATTAACTTTTCTTTTTATCTCCTTTGGCTTTACCACTGCCAGCCAATGGGAAATATATGAAGTAGCCGACTTTAAAGCTAAATTCCCAAGCAAACCAACTTATGAATCGCAAGTGGTGAATTCAGCAGTTGGAGACTTAACCATGCACATTCACACTTACCAAGCCGTTGATTCAGAAACTGAAGATAACTTGGTTTATGGTGTTATTTCTACCGAATATCCCGACAGTATTATTGATTCAAACAATCCTGAATTAATGTCTAGCATGTTCAGAAGTGCTATAGATGGTGCAGTAGAAAGTGTTAAAGGGAAACTATTAACAGAAAAAAACATCACTTTAGACAAATACCAAGGAAGAGAGATAAAAGTTGATTATGACAATGGAGCGGCTTTTATAAGAATGAGACTATACATAGTTAAAAACAAAATGTACATTCTACAAACCATTACATACGCTGCAAAGGATAACAATGCTTCTATCAATGAATTCTTGAATTCCTTTCAGTTAAAATAAGAGTTTGTAACGCTTAACTCAATTTCGATCTGTTAAAAATCGAACAAATATGGAATTGATACTTGTTTGTACCCTAGCTTTTCTCGCTTCAGTACTGACTTTTTTTTCCGGTTTTGGATTAGGCACCTTGCTTACTCCTGTTATGATGATATACTTTCCTGTTGAAATTGCCATTGCATTAACAGGGATTGTGCATTTATTTAACAACTTATTTAAACTTATCCTAGTGGGTAAGCATGCCAAAAAAGAGGTTTTAATTAAATTTGGAATTCCTGCCGTTCTATTCGCAATATTGGGGTCTTTTCTTATGCTTTATTTCAAAGATTTACCACCCTTGTACACGTATTCATTGTTTAATCATGACTTTTCTGTTTATCCTTTCAAATTCTTAGTTTCTATCCTTCTTATCTTCTTTGCCATCCTCGACCTCACTCCTTCTTTTCAGACACTAGCATTTAGTCCCAATAAACTTCCTTTAGGTGGAATACTTAGTGGCTTTTTTGGTGGGTTAAGTGGCAATCAAGGAGCCTTTAGAACTGCATTTTTAATAAAAGCAGGTTTAAGCAAAGAGCAATTTATTGGAACCGCCGTTGTGGTTTCCACTTTTGTTGATTTAAGTCGTTTAAGTTTATACAGTTCACAATTATTCAGTAAACAACTTATTGAGCATTTGCCCTTACTTGTTGGCTCTACTTCTGCTGCTATTATGGGTGCTGTTATTGGTCATCGCTTACTTAAAAAAGTGACTTTTATTTGGATACAAAGAATGGTTGCGATATTCTTAATTGTAATTTCCATCGGTCTTGCATTGGGATTTATTTAAATCAAAATAAGTATAAAAATAGAGCTTAATCAGGGTTTAAACCTCATTTAAAGGCAATTTAAAACAAAGAAATGGCTTACAAATAAAATTGTAAGCCTTCTTTTTCAATATTTGAAATTTATTAATTCCCTATGAAGTAATAAACATAATGGTCGTTTCCTACACTTTCTTTCAACCAAAGTTCTTTTGATGCCAATCTTTGGATATTGTATGTAACACTGCTGCCATTAATATCAACACGAACATCTTCGTCATCATTTAAGAAAGTCCAAGTTCCACTGTCATCTTTTTTAGTAGGAAATCCAAAAATGGTTCCTTCAATACTTCGGGCAAGTGTTCCGTTGCTCAAAACCACGTAAGAATAACTTGAACCATTCAAATCTTGGGTAATTCCATTTTTTTCGTATTTCACCAAGTTCCAAGTATTAACAAATCTGTCTTTTCTGGTTTTTAGTGAAATAACTGGGTCATCCGTACCTTCTTTTTTACATGAAGTAAACAGTGTGGAAACCATTGTGAAGAGCATTAATGCTACAAGTAACTTTTTGAAGTTTTTCATTTGATATTTATAAATAGATAAAAATATTTTTTATCCAATGCAAAAGTATCTTATTGAGCTAAGGCGCTTATTACAAAACAAATACTAAAAGTTACACAATAAAAAAAGGCTTACTTTTTGGGTAAGCCTTTTAGTTTATGATAGGTTCAATTAAGTATTATGGGAACTTAGGATACTTCGTAAAGTCTGGTTTGCGTTTTTCTAAAAAGGCATTTTTACCTTCTTGAGCTTCTTCGGTAAAGTAATACAATAAAGTAGCGCTTCCTGCCAACTCTTGAATACCTGCTTGTCCATCCAACTCGGCATTCAACCCGTATTTAATCATACGCAATGCCATTGGGCTTTTTAGCATCATTTCGTGACACCATTCTACCACTTCATCTTCCAACTTGTCGAATGGTACTACCTTATTCACCAAACCCATATCGAAAGCCTCTTGAGCAGTGTATTGTCTGCACAGGAACCAAATCTCTCTTGCTTTTTTCTGCCCTACTATTCTAGCCAAATAACTGCTACCAAACCCACCATCAAAACTACCAACTTTAGGACCTGTTTGTCCAAATTTAGCATTTTCTGAAGCTATGGTCAAGTCGCACACTACGTGCAAAACATGGCCACCACCAATGGCGTAACCATTTACCATTGCAATAACGGGTTTAGGAAGTGAACGGATTCTTTTTTGCAAATCGAGCACATTCAAACGGGGGATTCCAGCTTCGTCTTTGTATCCTCCCAATGTTTTAATATTTTGATCTCCACCACTACAAAATGCTTTGTCGCCCTCGCCTGTCAACACCACGCAACAAATGTCTTGATGTTCACGTGCATAATCCATTGCTTCAATCATTTCCATGTTAGTTTTTGGGGTAAATGCATTGTGATAACGCGGTCTGTTAATCGTAATCTTTGCGATTCCTTCAAAATACTCGAACTTTATTTCGTCGTATTCCTTAATCGTTTGCCATTCTCTTTTACTCATATTGTATAGATTTTATATTTTTAATAATTGATTGATTGCTTATTGAATCTGTCTGTATTTCCAAAATGCTACAAGTTTCACTTTGCAAAAATGCCGTTAATGCATCCTTCAAACTGTTGTTATCATTTGCACAAAAATAATTCAATTTATAATGGTTTGCAATGTCTTTTGCATTGAATTGATGAGGTGTTTTAATAAACGGATTCAGTTCAGGTAATTGGCTTGGCCCATCGATAATATCAAAAATTCCTCCTCCAGAATTGTTCATCAAAACGACCTTAAAGTTAGGGATTGAATACGAATGCCAAAAAGCATTAATGTCATAAAAAAAGGCAACATCACCTGTAATCAACACCTGTAATAAATGGGGTTGCGCAATAGCCATTCCAACGGCCGTACTTGTACATCCATCAATACCACTTACGCCTCTATTTCCATAAACACACCATTGTTCTTTAATGTATTCGCCTAAAAAAGAGACATTTCGAATCGTCATGCTGTTTGACAAATGCAGACCAATCTTTTCGGGAAGGGCATTTAACACTTCACTTATGGCAGACAATTCTCCAAACTGCGACCAATTTATTTTACCTTTTAATTGTTCTACATTATTCGAAATATCAGACACATATTTTGAAGGCACTTGTGGTAAATATTTTTTAAACTGCTTAAAAAAGTCGAGCGGATTCATTTGCAAAACCTGCGGTTCCGAGAAAAACGGGTCCGCACAGTATCCATTTTCGGTAATATGCCAATGTTGCTTCGGAGGGTTCGACCTTAGCAACTGTTTTAAGGGTTTGCTGATAATCATTTGCCCTGTTGTAATTAACAAATCGGGAGCCAACATTTTCTTTTGCGCTTCAGTGGCAGAGAGCAAATACAATTCAATATTTTTGAAAGTCCCATAAGCATGCGCATTCGATATGACATCGGCAATAACAAGCGCAAATCGGTAATCCACAATTTCCTTAAGTTCACTGTATGCTTCAGTGGGGTCATTGGCCCCTAGCAAAACCATCACTTTAGGAAAATCCTGAAAGAAATGTTCAGAATCTATCCCTATTTCCCATTCTACTTCATCTACTTCTGCTTTTTTCACGACCTTGTAATCGGGATATTCAAAAACAGTTTTTGCTGCCTCGTACAATGGTTCACGCAAAGGCACATTCAGGTGAACAGGTCCTTTGATAGCTTCATTGCATTGCAAATAAAGTTGGTCTGTGATTTCAAATATTTTAGAAAACTGATTAACATCCAAATTTTCAGGGGTTTGGTACGAACCATAAACATGGCGGTTGAAAATATCAAATTGATGAATGGTTTGCCCATCCCAACGGTCCAGCATTTTTTCAGGTCGGTCGGCACTAATCACAATCAGAGGCACTTGCATGTAGTAAGCTTCGACTATGGCTGGATAGTAATTAACCAAAGCTGAACCACTGGTACACAAAAGTACCACAGGTTTTTGTTGAGCTTTTGCCATCCCTAACGCAATAAATCCCGCCGACCTTTCATCGGGGACAGACCAACATTGAAAATGCGGGTGTCTTACAAATGCCATAATAATAGGCGCATTTCTACTTCCCGGACTAATAACTACATCAGTAATGCCGTGAGCATAAAGGCCTGAAACGATAGCGTTAATATTGGTTTGGAATAGACTCAAAGCTTATGGATACAAAAGTAATAGTTCAACAGATTGATTTAAAAAAAGTTCTGACGAAATCTCCATTACTTTTTAACAATTGAAACTGATTTTCGAGCTGGTAAAATCCCAACGATTAATCCGAGAAATAACACCGTAAACAAGACCAAAAGAATGTCCTCCCCTTTTATTTTTACGGGGTAACTGTCCACTATGGCTCCTTGCATTTTAATAAAACCTGTAGATTGTTGCAATGCAACCAAACCTAAACCAATCAACAGACCTAAAAATGCCCCAAAAAAGGAAATAAGAAACCCTATTGAAAAGAATATTTTTTGAATTATACGTTTGGATGCGCCCATACTTATCAATGTAGAAATATCCTCTTTTTTTTCAATGACCAACATCGTCAAACTGCCAAGTGCATTGAAGGCCGCTATGAGTAGAATAAAAGTAAGAATAGCAAAACTTGCCCATTTTTCGCTTTTAAACATTTTATACAAAGTGGCTTGTTGTTCCATTCTGTTTTGAACTTTAAATTCTTTACCTAAGAGATTTTGAATGGCTTGATACACTTTTTCCTCATTGGCATTTTTGTGTAATTTAACTTCTAGGGAACTTGCTTTCCCATTGGTTTCAAAAAGCTGTTCGGCAAAAGACATTGGAACAAAAACATACTTATTGCTTATGGCTTCGTCGAGTGTAATAAGTCCCGACGGTTGTATCAACAACTGATTAACTGCCTCAGGGTCACTGACACTATAATCGCCTCTTCGAGGTGTAATAACGGTTAACTGACTGAAGGGACCGCTAGTTGAGGCATTGACCTTAACTCCTACGCCTGAGCCCAAAACCATTAATGGTACATTTTTTTCACTTAACAAGGCTTCACCTTCCGAAATTCGACCTTCTAAGTCATTAATTTTAAAATAACGGCCATCAACACCCTTTACAGTACAAATCGTTTGATAGTCGTGATTTCTCACTACGGCATGGTCTTCTAAACTGGGCAATACAAATGCGACTCCCTCTATTTTTTTAACTTTAGCAAGGGTTGATTGGTATTCAAAAAACTTCCCTTCAATAGGTGTAATTTTAATATCGGGGTTGAATTTATTGTACATCGAAAAAATTAATTCTTCGAAACCGTTCATAGTACTTAAAATAATAATTAAGGCGGTGGTACAAACGGTGAATGCTAATACAGCAATAGATGAAATGATATTGATGGCATTTCTTTTCTTTTTGGCAAACAAATACCGAAACGCTATGAATTGTGAAAATGCCAAATTATTTAAACGCTTTTACAACAATACATTTGCCCTTGGTATGAGGGAAGCCTATATCCAAAAGATTGAGAACAATAACAGGAACAATGGCAAGAACCACATAAAAAGGCAAGAAAGCAAAAAACAAACTCGATTTTTTGATGACATACGAAGGCCATCCTGTGGTTAATTTCCAACTCAGTACTCCCGGGAAACCATATACATAACGGGCTTTTACTTTAGCAAAACCTGCTTGTTTTAACTTACTTTTAATTTCAACCAAACTATATCCCAAGCGGTAAGTGTTGTCTTTGTATATCCCTGTAGAGAGCTTAGTATCCCTTAGGTCGGCATAATTGCTCGAGTTAAATAACACTAACACTCCGGGACTTTTTAAATTGGTATAAAAATTTTGGAGAACCTCTACATCATTTTCAATATAGTTGAGAAGATTAACACACAGCGACAAATCAAAACTTTCGGGTTTGACATAAGTGGTCACATTTTCTGTTTTGCAATAAATATTTTTAACACTTTCACTTTGTAAAAAGTTGGTAGATTTAGACACAAAACTTTGATTACAATCTATTGCAAACACATTGTATTTTTGGTTGTTGTAAAACAGAGTGAGCAACTGACCAATACCAAAACCAGGGTAAAAAACGTGTTGTACTTTGGTTTTACGTTTACTACAAATGGCTATTTCACGCTTTAAAATCTTGTTTTTTAATAATAAATTATCAGAGAAGTAGTGATAAAACCGTCTCAACCAGGAGTGATTGTCCAAGGATTGAGAAAAAATATCGGTATTACAAGATGCAGGCATTTTGATTTAGTTATTCTTCTGTATTTCGTGATTCTCTTTCTTTTCTTAAGTTTTCGAATATTTTTTCAAATTTGGCTACTTTTTCCAAACTTTCGTCTTCAAAAAACTGCAATTCAGGAATAATACGCACTGCATTTTTGATTTTATTGGCCAATTCTTTTCTTATTAACTTATTATTATCCTGAATAATAGCCAATATTACTTGATTGCTTGGTGCATTCAAAATACTTAAATAAGCTTTTACATAACTTAAATCAGGGCTTGAGCTCACATCGGTTACGGTCACAAAAGCGCCTCCAAACCAATCATTGGTTTTGGTTTGAAAGATAACGCCTAATTCACGCTGAATCTCTCTGTTAAATTTTTCTATTCTTGTGCTCATTATTCAATTGCAAAGTTATAATTTGCAACGCTTATTTTAAGCATTTAATAAAATAATTTATAAGTATGCATTTTTTGACATGTTCTTTCCAAGGTTTTGTAACAGGCATAGCACTCAGTTTAATGCTTGGGACTGTTTTTTTTGCCCTTATTAGAAACAGTTTGATTTATGGTTACAAAACAGGTGTTTACATTGCTTTGGGGGTCATAGCAAGTGACATCATTTTTATCAGTTTAGCGCTTTTAAGTCACGGATTTGCTGTGTTCTTAAAACAATACGAACTATTAATTTCTGTTGCGGGAGGTAGCATTTTAGCACTAATGGGGCTATTTATGTTCTTCAAAAAAAATGTAAACATCAAAGAAGGCATTGCTTTTGACAATCCTAATAATTCTGTTTTTTATTTCATTTCCAATGGTTTCTTAATCAATGTCGTAAATCCTGTTAATTTTTTCAGTTGGCTTACTATCAGTTCCATGCTTACCATTCGTTTCGACTACCAATTGAATGATAAAATAGTTTTTTTTGCCAGCAGTTTAGTCAGTATTTTCTTGGTTGAGTTTTTAATTGCCTACGGCGCCTATAAAATAAAACCATTCATACAACCTAAATGGTTTATTTGGGTGAATAGGATTTCGGGAATTATCTTTTTACTTGTGGGTTTAAAATTGGCATTAGGACAATTTATTTAACCTTAATTTGTGCATCCATATTTGATTGATTTTAAATGAATACATGGACAGCAGCAGCATTAAAAGAGCATATATGTATAACGATTGAGACAAGTATAAAACGGCATAAGCCAGATTAAACACAATCCAATATTTCCAACAAGACCCCTCCTTTTGAATTTCTAAATAGGTAGCAGTAATGGAACCTAATGCCAAAAGCAAATCAAAATAATTCATTTTAATGGTTGGGAAAGACAATAAAACCTTATACAACAAAATACTTAACACCACTATACCAAGCACAATAAACAGGTGACCTTTTTTTGTCACTTTATTCAAAGGATTGGTTTGTTTCAAAAAAAACTTCCATTTTACAAAACCATTGACCCCCTGAACCAAATAGATGGTATTGAGCCAAAGACTGGCCCAAAGACCGATTTGGTAAAAAAAATAGACACTACAACAAGATGCCAAAATACCAAACAGCCAAGCGTAAGGGTTTAACTTTTCAGCATAATACAAATACACGAAAGTTAATAAAAAAGACACTATCTCTACAGCTATCAACACTTGTTACAAAGATGCAATGATTTTTTGTAATTTAAAGTGTTTCTTTGTTACTTATTTTGAAACGCATTCTTATACTTACCGCTGTTCTTGTTATGGCAAATAACCCCTTAAAATCACAAAACAAAGTGAATTTTAAGCTGGGAATAGTAGACAGTATTCGTAAGGATTTAACTTATAAAAAGGAGTTTTACATCTGTTTGGATGGCAAAAACAGCATTATACAAGGATTAAATTTAAAAATGTTTGGGTTACAAGCCGGTTACTCATTCAACAACAGAACCAACTTGTTTTTAGGCTATTATTCTACATTGGGAGATAAAAGTAGGATTTATGACAACCCAACCGCTGAATTCGGGAAAACCGATTCCAACACGATTAAATCCACCTATGGTACTGCTTATTTTAATATTGGGGGCGAATATTACTTTTACAATTCCAAGCGTTGGCGATTAACATTTCCTGTTGCCATTGGATTAGGTACAGGTTGGGACCAGTTATACAACTCCAAAAAAACCTTACAATTTAAACGAGAATTTACAATGCCTATTGAAGTTGGTTTTTATGCCAGCTACAAAATAAAATGGTGGTTGTGGTTTGGCGCTGGTGCAGGCACCCGTATTTCCACATTTGCCCCTCAATATTCAGGCCCCTTTTACACCTATGGATTTAGCCTTAGATTTGGTGAAATATACAACCGAGGCAGAAAAGCTTTGGGTATCTAAAAACAAAAAAGCCAGCATTTAGCTGGCTTTCTTGAATCAAAATAAATAACTATTGGTTCGCTTCGGTTGTGCTTGGTTTGGCTGGCTTCTCTTTTGGAAGCGTCGGTTTGTAATCTATCAATCCTTTTTCGTATAGAATAGACTCTACAAAAAACTCCAATTGATGTTCATCTATTTTCTTGCCTATAATTTTCGCATTTTCATCTAACACAAACAAGGTTGGATTGGCGGTAATGTTGTAGTCTTGACGGTAAATAGGCCATGGATAATTTCGGTCTGTCTTGCATACATTAATCCATTGACTTAAATCAGGATTGGTTTGCATTAGTTTTTTCCATTCTGCATATTTTCCTTCTGTAGAAATCGCATAAACAACTACGCCTTTGTTTTTCAATTTTTTGTGAACCTTGCTCACCACAGGTATAACCTCTTTACAATGTCCACAAGTTGGGTCGTAAAAAAACACGATTGTAACCTTACCTAATTTTTCATACAGGATATGAAAACGACCACTGGTGTCTTGCATTTTAAGATTGGGCGCTATTTTACCACACATGGTTGGCGTTGCATTTTTAGCCTCTTCACACATTTTTCTTAAGTTAGCAGTGTCGTCATACCACCACGCTTTCCCTTGACAATAAATGGTATTAATCATGTGTACCGTTACATTGTCTTGACACATTATTTTTCTGTCTTGAAACTTCGTGGTTAGGTATTGTACAAAATATTTTTGAGTCTCTGTATGGATGATTGTTTTTCCTAATACTTGATCCACTGCAGAAACCAAACTGTCAGGATCTTGGAAAACTACTCGGTCAATAAAATCATTCAATTTATTCACCAATAAACCTTTAGGTGCACGAATTAATCCATCTTCTGTAAAATCTATATTGTCCCAAAAGTGGGTTTTATAAAAATAATACTCCTGCATAGAATCCAACTTTACATTCTCTGGAAATTTGATGGGTTGAAATGCTTTAAATATTTTGGTTAACAAATGGTTTGGATATTGGGCAATATAATTTTCTCTAACTTTAAAGTTCAACTTATCCATTGAATCCATTTGAGCTTTTACAAAAGTTGACAATGCGGTGTTATTCAACTCTTTTGCTTTTTTAAATTCTTGGTCAAGCTTGTATCTTTCTCTGCCATAGCTGTACATTTTTCCTTGAAATTGAGCAAAAACCTCATTTTCCTCAGAACCTGTTACTTTAACTTTAGACTCATCCATGGAAGTGTCTGCTTCGAAATAAAAATCTTGATCATCTGTAATTGGCAATTCGTAGTAGGATGCCATACTTGGGAAAACAATTAAATACAAACCTCTTTGTAACTTTGGATTTCCTGTAAAAACACCTACCCCATTTTCATCTAAAATACAGGTGTCTCTCATGTAATTTTTGTCACCAAAGTTATCCGCAAGGTAAAGTGGCACATTTTGCAATCCTTTAATTTTAACTTTAATAGAATAATTCCCTTTGGGCCTACCCGGATTTTTGTAATCAAAATCGGAAGTTGAGCTAGTTGGAGAAGTTACAGTTGGGTTAGAAACTTGGGTTGCTGGTGCTGTTGTTTCTTTTTTTCCTGACTTTTGTGCCCATAAAATATCCGTAGATAAAAGGGTTAAAAAGGCGAAAACAAACGATTTAAATAGAAATATTCTTTTCATTAATTAATATTGTAAGGTTTTTTAGCAAATATACAGACAATAATTTTGCCAAAATGGTTTTCTCTATGAATAAAAATAATTTATTTTTTGAAAGTGTATATCAAGTTGTGGAATTAATTCCTGAGGGGAGAGTCACCTCTTATGGGGCAATTGCGGCTTATTTAGGAAGTAAACAATCGAGCAGAATGGTTGGATGGGCCATGAACGCTTCGCATCATCTATCCTATTCTATACCAGCGCACCGAGTGGTAAACCGTAACGGATTACTGACAGGAAAAAGTCATTTTGGCGGAAATAAAATGGCAGATTTACTTACACAAGAAGGGATAAAAATCGAAGAAAACCAAATCACGAACTTCAAAGAAGTTTTTTGGGACCCGTCCAAAGAATTAACTATTCTATAAAAAAATAACAAAATACTGATGTAGGTCATTTTCTTTATTTACTGCTGACTCTATTTTCGTAAACTTATTTTTTTCTGTGAAAATTCTTGCACCTACAGATTTATCTCCAATCTCTATCAATGGCGTAAAATATGCCGCTGCCCTCGCCAATTACTTATTGATGGACTTAGAGTTATTGTATGTCATTCACCAACCGATGATGCTTAAATCGGGGGTTTTTAACTCAAAAAAACTAGATGATTTGTTGGAAAATGACGGCGTAAATGAACTAAACCTAATGGTTTCTGATTTACAAAAGGAATTCCCGAATTTAAAAAACATTCAATACCATATTTCACATGCTCCCAAAGTAGACGTTGAAATATGTCAGTTTGCTCACAAATCTGAATGCGACATGGTTGTTCTTGCAACCCACGGGAGAAGCGGCATAGAATCCATCATTATGGGCAGTGTCACTCTTTCTGTGATTAACCGATGTTCGGTGCCTGTTCTTGCTATCCCCGGAAACACACTGTTTAATCCAATAAAAAAGATAGCGTTGCCTGCCAATCTAAGTGAAATTGAATACCAATTAAACACCGTCATTCCTTTCGCTTTACTTTTCAACGCCTACATTGAAATAGTTCATGTAAGCAAACAAAAACTTGAAAAGACCAATGAAATTGAACTTGCCTTCAAAAAGTTTATTGACAAACAATTATACCCTAAAATCCATTATCATCTCATAAAAAACGATGATATCCCTTCAGGAATTATCTCGTATTTACAAGACAACGTTTGTGATATGATTATCTTTTTCACGCATGAACTAAGTCTGTATGAACGCATTTATAATTTAGGCATTTCCGACAAAGTAATCCCCTTTGCCAATTTACCTATTCTGATTATTAAAAGTTTTTAACGGTAATATAAACCACTTGTTTACGACCCAAATCATCGCTACAAGTTATTTTCAACTTCCCTAGTGGCATTTTCACAAATACGGCTTGATTGGGATTAGATTGACTTATCAACTTGTCATTGATATACCAATAAACTGTTTTTGCTTGATGGTCAACAGAGGCGTTTAACATTAATTTACTGTCCGAATTTTCTTCCACCAAATACTCCGACTGATGGGTTGGCGACACTATTTTCAATTCCCCTTCAGTTTCTACCCTTTGACAACTTGGATTGTGCTGAGGCCATTTTTTGTAAACGATTTTTTCTTGTTCATAATAATTGATTAATTCTGCAGGCAAATTTGGATATATTTTTTCAATGTATTGATTGTCCTCGATACAACTGTTACAGAAATAGAGGGAACTATCCTTATTGACTTTCAAGCGAACACTGTGCTGACATATTTTTTGAATTGTTTGTTTTTCGATATAAGGTTCGTTGATTGTTTGAATACAATCCGAGGAAGGAATATAACCTGTTTGACTGCATACCGCTCGATAACTTATGCCCTTAGGTTCGCTAAACCATTGTTTTTTTGAATTGTAATCAATGGTATTAAAAACTTCGAACAGTAAGGGCGTAGCAATTTCACCTCCACTTAAAGAAGCAACCCCTTCGCCATCAAAATTGCCAATCCACACACCAACAGTATATTGTTTATTATAACCTATAGCCCATGCATCTTTCCTTCCAAAACTAGTTCCTGTTTTCCATGCAACCTTAGGTATTCTGAATGTAGAGTTAAACAACTGAGAGGGCAAATCAGGCCTTTGCACGGTTTGTAATATTGAACTAACCAAATAAGAGGCGGCAGGACTTAACACAGGATTTACAGGAGTCTTGTTCATTGCCTTTAGAAATTGTTTCCTTTTCAAAACACCTTCGTTTGCAAACATAGAATAAGCCATTGTAAGTTCCTCCAAGGTGACACCACAGCCGCCCAATGCCAAACTTAATCCCAATTCTTGTGACTGAAGATTTGAAAATCCGCTCGTTTTCAAAAATCCCTTAAACGTTTTTACCCCTATAGTATTTAACAAATTGACCGCAGGAATATTTAAAGATTGAACCAAAGCCTCCTTAAGCTTAATTTTACCGTTATAAGTTTCATCATAATTTACAGGAGTGTATGCTCCAAAATTCACAGGAATATCAAGCAACACAGTTTCAGGCGTGTATAAACCCATTTCAAAAGACAAACCATACAAAAAAGGTTTCAATGTACTCCCGGGAGAACGAAGTGCCTTTACTCCATCCACCTGACCAAAGTGTTCCGCATCGTTAAAATCATTACTCCCACAATACACCAAAACGATGCCTGTTTTATTTTCAATCACCATTAAACTACCATTGTTGATGTTTTTCTCCTTCAACTTTTCTACATATTGATTTAACAAAAGTTGAACTTGAACTTGGTATGGGTATGAAATGGTAGAATAATACTTACTTAATTCTGTATTAGAGGCTAGCAATCGGTTGCAAAACTGAGGGGCAGTTTTGGGCATTGGATAATATTGTATTGACATTGGCTCCAGCAATGCATCATCAATAATTGATTTAGATAAATTTAAAAAAGGTGATAATTTTCTTATCCATTTATTTTTAGCTTCTTGAATGGCTGCTTGATTTTTTTTGATATTCAAACTGCTTGGTTTATTGGGAATAATAGACAAGGTAACACACTCCGACAAACTTAAATCTTGAGGCGACTTGCCAAAGTAAATATAAGTGGCACTCCCTACCCCTTCTATATTGCCACCGTAGGGTAATAAATTAATATACATTTCCAATATCTCATTTTTAGAAAATTGGTATTCCAATTGGACTGCTCTAAAAAGCTCAATCAATTTATTGGCATAGGTTCTTTTTTGCGGTTTTATAAGTCGAACCACTTGCATAGTAATAGTGGATGCACCTCCTTTTCTTTGTCCAGAAACTGTATTATTAAAAGCTGCTTTGATGATTGAAACAGGATTAAAGCCGCAATGGTAATGAAACCATTTATCCTCTTTTAAAAGTATTGATTTTAAAAACAGAGGTGAAACGTCATTGATGGAAGTATGCAATCGCCATTTGTCTGTCTTGTTAAGGTAAACCCCTAATAATTCACCATCCTTGGCATAGACACTTTTAGAATAATCGACAGAAAAACGAAACGGAACAAGCCAATTGAGCAACACAAAAATCAAAACTAGTCCATACAGAAAATGGCCTGTTTTATTCAATATATGATTGACTTTTCGTCTCATTTATTTTTCAAAATTAAGTTAATTTTATTATTATTAATTTGTTTAATTTTGCATCAATGTCAAAATTTATCATCAAGCAAGCCCATGTTATCAATGAAGGGAAAACGGAAGTTTTAGACGTATTAATACAAAACGACAGGATTGAAAAAACAGCTTCAACCATTAATGACCCACATGCCAAGGAGATTAATGCAGAAGGCTTGTTTTTAATGCCGGGAGCCATAGATGACCAAGTCCATTTTAGAGAACCTGGATTAACCCACAAAGGGGATATAATGACAGAAAGCAGAGCGGCGGCTGTAGGTGGAGTGACTACCTTTTTCGAAATGCCCAACACATCACCACAAGCTGTTACTCAGGCATTGTTGGCCGACAAATATGCCATAGCGCAAAGAAATGCTTTTGCCAACTATTCCTTCTTTATGGGCACCACCAATGACAATTATGATGAGGTAATGCGTACCGACCCTAAAACAGTTTGTGGCATTAAAATATTTATGGGAAGTAGTACCGGCAACATGTTGGTTGATGATGCTATTGTATTAGAAAAAATATTTGCCAATGCACCCACTATTATTGCCACCCATTGTGAAGATGAACAAACCATTAAAAACAATTTAGCGCATTATTTGGCCGAAAGCAATCAACAATTAAACATCCATCACCACCCGCTCATTCGTTCAGAAAAAGCGTGTTACCTGAGCAGTAGCATGGCGATAGAATTAGCCAAAAAGAACGGCACCCGTCTTCATATTTTACATATCTCTACAGGCATTGAAACGACATTATTTACCAATAAAATCCCATTAAAGGACAAAAAAATAACCTCAGAAGCTTGTATTCACCACTTGTGGTTTTCGGATGAAGATTACAAGAAAAAAGGCAATTTCATAAAATGGAATCCTGCTGTAAAAACAGCTAATGACCGTTCAAAAATATGGGAAGCGTTGCTAGATGGTAGAATTGATGTTATAGCGACTGACCATGCTCCTCATACATTTGACGAGAAAAACCAAGCATACGCTCAAGCTCCTTCGGGTGGTCCTTTGGTTCAACACAGCATTCAAGCCATGTTCGATTTTTATCATCAGAATAAAATCAGCAAAGAAATGATTGTTGAGAAAATGTGCCACAATCCAGCCATACTATTCAATGTGAAAGAAAGAGGTTATATCAGAGAAGGCTATTTTGCCGATTTAGTTTTAGTTCAACCTAAAGCGCAATTGGTAAAAAAAGAAGAATTGCTTTACAAATGCGGATGGAGTCCGTTCGAGAATCATACTTTTAACTACCGAATTCACACCACTATTATCAATGGTGTTCCTGTTTATGAAAATGGCATACTACATTCTAACCCTAATGGACAAAGAGTTGAATTTGAAAGGTAATCTTTTTGCATTTTTGCTTTTGATATTGTGTTCCAATTCTAGTTGGGCACAACACAGCAAACACAATATTAGTGTGGGCATTGGATTCCCTAATATCCCAAGATTTTATTTCAATCAGTTCAATTACAAAACCTCATTTTCATCCACGGGGACGGGACCTTTCCACCTAAAATATGAAAACAAGATTAATTCACGTTTTGGGCTAGGTGCAAGTATCAACTATATGGCTTATCAAGTCTCTTATAATGAAATCATTTTCGATACCACCCTAGGTACTATTGCTAACAACAAGACTACTATTAAAAGCAATAATTTAGCCATTAACGCTAGAGTCAATTACCATCTATTAGACCCAATTAAACATCCCAAAACAGCCTTTTATATAGGATTTGGTGTGGGATACAGGATTGGTCGTTTTACCACAGAATCAGATTTTCCAAGTAACACAGTGAGTATCACACTACCCAATATCTATCGATTAGGATTAGAATCTACCATTGGGTGGAGACAAAAAATATACAAACAAAGCAGTTTTTATTTAGAAATGGGCCCTGCTAAATCGGTCATTCAGGCAGGCATAACCATTGGAATCAATCAAGAAGACTAAGCGTTTTTGATTTTATTTTCAATTGCTGTTGTGGAATATCCATCAATAAAAGCGATGGTTTCTACTCGACCGCCATTCTCAACAACTTCCTTATACCCTACAATAGCCTCAGGTTTGTAATCGGCCCCTTTAACTAAAACGTGAGGGAGAATAGAACTAATCAAATTAATAGGAGTTTCGTCATTGAATAAAACGACATAAGACACACTTTCCAAAGCGGCAATCAGATACGCCCTAGCTTCTTCGTCTTGTATTGGTCGAGAAGGCGATTTTCCTAAGCGTTTCACCGAA
The DNA here is from genome assembly GCA_040403495.1 of Bacteroidia bacterium. Lineage (GTDB taxonomy): Bacteria > Bacteroidota > Bacteroidia > NS11-12g > UBA955 > JABMMZ01. The sequence goes on along the minus strand of JBBAKM010000015.1, from coordinate 53,216 downwards.
AAATCGGTATTTATCCCAACAATAAGACAATCCCCTTTGTCGGCTGCTTTTGCCAAATAATCAACATGCCCTTTGTGTAAAATATCGAAACAACCGTTGGTGAATACAATCGACTTATTTTGATGCTTTAATGATTCAACTATTGGCAATAGCGTTTCCAATGAATGAATTTTAGAATGTATTAATTGGTGGTGACTCATAAAACTATTAAACCTTTGTTTTGATTGCCATTATTATAAACGAGATAGAACCCGATACAATAATCATAAGAATATTACTGAAGAACATTACAACACCAAGCGTACTTGCATTAACTTCAGTAAAACCATATATTTGGGTCAACCCAATTTGAATACTACTAATCGTTGCAATTCCAGCTGGTGCAGGAACAATAACGCCTAAAGTACTGAACACTAACGTAGAAAGTGCACCTCCTATCCCTAATACGGCCGAAAAATCGAATGCCATAATGGCGAAGTAGGTCATAAACAAATAACAAACCCATATAGAAGCGGTATAAAACAAGAACAAAATAGGTTGTTCTAAAGTAAACACACTTTTTATTCCGTTGATGAATCCGTTTATAAATACGATTATTTTGTTTTGTGACTTAGAAAACTTTTTGATAAAAACAAAAAGCCCAATAATACCAACAAGCATAACAAGTCCTAAAGTAATTAAGATGGGGCCATTAAGTTTAGATAAAAGAACCTCATCAATATAACTATAAAGTTTATCAAACTGTACGATTACACTCAAAAAAATGACAATTGCCAACATGAGTAAATCAATAATACGTTCACTGAATACGGTACCAACTAAAGTATTCAAAGGCACTTGGTCCGATTTTGAGAACACCGCACAACGGTATATTTCACCAGAGCGAGGAATCCCTAAATTCACCAAATAGCCACTCATTGTGGAGTGATAAGCATTGCTAATTTTGGTTTTGTAGCCAAGTGGTTTGAGCATCAATTGCCATCTAAGCGCTCTTACAAACACTGCCAAAACACCTACAAGAAGCGATGCTATAACAAAACCAATGTTAGCTGTTTTTACTTTAACAAGAAATTCATTAAAGTTGAAACTTTTTGAAATAAAATAGACGATGATAGCTCCAACGGCAGCAAAAAGTAAAAACTTTATGATTCCTTTTTTATTTTGCATTTATATTTTGTTTTGTGCATTGGGAAACACAAGCCATGGTTGATGCGATTTGGCTTTTTCAAAATCCATTAGCGCAAAACTAATGATAATCAATTCATCACCCACAGCACCTCTTCTAGCAGCAGCACCATTTAAACCAACCACACCCGTACCTCTTTCCCCTTTAATAACATAGGTTTCTATGCGTTCGCCATTGTTATTGTTTACCACCAAAACCTTTTCATTTTCAATCATATTCGCAGCATCTAATAAATCTTCGTCTATAGTTATACTGCCAATATAATTCAATTGGGTAAAGGTGATTTTCACATTGTGAATCTTTGATTTTAAAACCTGAATCATCATAAAAGGTTGCAAAGATAGATAATATATTTATAGCTTAACTACCTTGAATAAATTTTATTATGGTTTAAATCGGCTTTTTTGAAGAATTATTTCTGATTTTGTTGTTGACATAAGGTCAGGCAATGTCACTTCTGGATTCTTTGACATGTATTGTTTGACAAGCTGCCACCCTATATATCTCCCCAACATTGGCGGTGATTTTTCGGGAACACCACTTGCAATGGTAAAAGGCCCTTCCTTTATAAAACGATCAAACTTACGACTGTCGGTCTCGTATAAAATTTGTTCTTTTACAAAAAATGACCATATATTGGATTGTTCTTTTACACACCAATCGAACTCCTCTTGCGTTAAACCAATTTTAATTGGGTCAGGCACTTGTCTCAATGTTGCATCTAAAAAGTACAACAACTTACCTTGGTATACAATTTCATCTAAAAAATGTTTTCCTCTGTTATAACCGATGAATTTGTCATTGGCATGTGCCATAATGTGGTGAACCGAAATAGTTTGAGGAATGAGTATTTTTTTCCAATAATTTTCAATGTTAGTGTACTGATAAGAAGGAAAATCTTGCCCCATGTGCATATCCAAAGAAATACCTATGTAACCCTCCCCAATTGGATTCATGTAAAGGCTAAAATTACTGATATAGGTAATAACGACAGGAATACTGTCTTTGGGATAATAATATTTAAAGTATTGATAAGCTTGGGTTAGTTCTTTTTCATAAACAGAAAAATCACCGTACTTTTCTTTCACTAATTGATACAGCCTTTTGGCATTTGGATCTGTTTTGTACAACATCAATTGGGCAAAAGCTTCATTTTCATTGCCTGGGAACCCCATAATTCCCATTGTGTAGTCATTGACAAAAGCGCCATACTTTGATTTAAAAGCTTCGAGTGTATTGAGCTTATTTTCAAACAAGTCGACTTCGAACCTTAAAATATCTACTTTGGCAGTAACCTCTGAAACGTCAACATCCAACTGATTTGACTGGCATCCTGAAAACAAAAACAGAGAAACTGAGAAGAATAAAGCGGTTATGTGAGAAAATTTCATCATTTTTGCGCAAATTAATAAATAAATTTATGAATATAAAACTTAAAAACCGCATTTTCTCAATTTTGTGCATTCTGTTTGTTTCAGGTTTATTAAAAGCACAAGACGACCGCGACTTTAGAGTCGGATTTAAATTGATACCTGGTGTGAATTGGGTTAAATCAAAAACATCATTTTCACAAGGCAACGGTTCTGGCATAGGTTATTCATTCGGCTTTATGTTGGACATAAAAATTGCTGATAATTACTACTTTACACCCGAAATTAATATTACAAGCATGACCAATAGAGTAAAGCTTAAAGACACTAATATCCATGTATTGAATAACAATTCAGGTCATAATTTCAACAATATCTCTCACAAGTATAATTTACAATACTTTGAAATTCCATTGACATTCAAATTCAGAACAAATGAATCCGACGGACTTCGTTTTTGGGGACAATTTGGTGTTGCGCCGGGGTTTATTATTGGCAACAATGTAACAACTAGTGCAACTGCTATTTCTCCTGCAACGGGTTTCCCTACCGATGAAAAATACAATCCAAATACAAGTGAAAGTGATGTATACGACTTTATAGGTTATGAGGACAATATCAATGTATTTCGTGCTTCAATGATTGTAGGCGCAGGCATTGAATACCGTTTGAGCGGCAATAACAGCCTGTATTTAGGCGCAAGATTCAACAACGGATTCACTGACCTATTGAATGATAAAAGAGGTAAAGTGATTAACAATGTTCTTGGTCTTGAAGTCGGTATGTTTTTCTAATTTTGTAATTTGTATTCGTGAAAATAGCACTTTGTCAACTTAATTATACCATTGCTGATTTTGTAGGCAATACTACCTTAATAATTGAAGCCTTAAAAAAAGCCGAGCAAAATGCTTGTGATTTGGCTGTATTCAGTGAACTTTCTATCTGTGGCTATCCTCCTGACGACATATTAGACTACGAACATTTTATTAAAAACTGCAAGAAAGCCGTTGATTCCATACTTCCTTTTACTCAACAAACGGCTGTTATAATTGGCTGTCCTACGCCTAATCCACAATCAAGCGGAAGGGCATTATTCAACAGTGCTTTGCTTTTGCACGAAGGTAAAATAATTTCAACCCGACATAAAACCCTTCTTCCTACCTACGATATTTTTGACGAAGCTCGTTATTTTGAACCCAATTCTAGTTTTGATTGTATCGAATTAAAAGGGCAAAAAATAGCACTCACTATTTGCGAAGACCTTTGGGACGAAACAGAATTTCTGAACTACAAGCATCACCCTCTTCAAGAATTACTGAAACAAAAACCTGATTTTATAATCAATATTGCGGCTTCTCCTTTCAATCAATATAAAAAAGAACAGCGCTTAAAAATACTAAAAGACCAATGTCAAAAGGCTCAACTACCTCTTATTTATGTCAATCAGGTGGGTGCACATACCGATGTGATTTTTGACGGCGACTCCAAAGTGTTGAATAAAAATGGAGACGTTGTATTATCATTAAAATCTTTTGAAACCGACTTCCAATGTATTGATATTGACTCATTCCCGGCTGTTATTCAAAGTGAAACCAAAGACAATATTGCATTAATACATGAAGCCTTAATTTTTGGCATTCGCAATTATTTCCAAAAAATGGGTTTCACAAAAGCGATTTTGGGATCCTCAGGAGGGATAGATTCTGCCGTTGTTCAAGCATTAATGAGTGAGGCCATTGGAGGAGATAAAGTAATGGCAATGATGATGCCCTCGGAATACAGCAGTGAAGGCAGTGTAAGTGATGCCGTTCAACTTTCAAAAAACCTTAACAATCCATACGAAGTTGTTAAAATATCAGCCATTTTTGAAGCTTTTCAATCGGGTTTGAAAACACAATTTGAAGGAACCCAATTCAACTTGGCTGAAGAAAACATGCAAGCAAGAACAAGGGCCGTTTTATTAATGGCAATGAGTAACAAGCACAATTACATACTTGTAAACACAAGTAACAAAAGTGAAATGGCAGTTGGATATACCACGCTTTATGGCGACATGTGTGGCAGTTTGAGCATTATAGGCGACTTGTATAAAACAGAAGTTTACCAATTGGCACACTACATCAACAGGGAACAAGAAATAATTCCAAACGAAATTATATTCAAGGCTCCAAGTGCAGAATTGAGACCCAATCAAAAAGACAGCGACAGTTTACCCGAATACGATTTGTTGGACAAAATATTATACGAATACATAGAGAATAGAGAATCTGCTGAAACAATTATATCAAAGGGATACGACACAGACACGGTAAAACGAATAGTTAAACTAGTCAATAACAACGAATTCAAAAGGTTTCAAGCCCCTCCTATTTTGAGAATTTCATCAAAAGCATTTGGCAGAGGAAGAAGAATTCCTTTGGTTAGCCGATTTTAACGGCACACATTGTAGAATAGCCTCTAGCGACTAGAGTTCTAACCCCGTTATCAATTGCAAAGATATCGGCTTCACAGAAATACAACAGATTTCCTTGTTTAATGACATAACCTACCGCCTCTATGGTATCACCCAAAGCAGGTCTTAGATAAGACACTTTCAAGTCGGACGTTACGGTACCTTCATTTTCAGACACCAAAGAAAAAGCCGCAAAACCCATTACCAAGTCAGCCACTGTTGCTGTTACACCACCATGTAAATAGCCGAATTGTTGAAGGTGTTTTTCTTCCATTTTAAGACTTCCTGTAACCTTCCCTGCCTCAATATCCGTGAGATCAAATTGGATATGGTGCATGAAATATTGTTTTTCGAGATGATTAAGGATATTGGCTTTAAAATATGGGTTTTTGGGAATAAAGTTCATGTTAAAAGGTTAATTCTTCGAGAGCGCTTCTAAGTTCAGAAGCTGTTTTTATTTCTTTTTGGGACAATGCTAATTCAATACCTTCCTCGTAAGTGGAAACTGCGAGTTTTTCATTAAACACAGCTTCGTATGCTTTGGCCAATTGATAGTAAAGGGGCAAATAAGTGGGGTCTATGTTTTTGAGTTTATTGAGCCAAACAATCGCAGAATCATAATCACTCAATGAGAGGTATTCCATGGCTACTACATAATTTAGAAACAAATCTTTGGGTTGAGATTCAACAAGTTTTAAAACAGTTTCCAAACGATTCATTTTGAAATTATAAAATTATGGAGTGCAAAGATAAGAGAGTGTTCAGTAAAATCAAGATGAAACTGAGTGGAGTATTTTTTATAATTCAAAATGAAGCTGTTAATTATTTTTTATCAAACTTTCTTATTCTCATTTTTTCTTAGGACAATTTTAGCTTAATTTTGCAAAAAAATTATCTTAAATGAAGCTATTAGTGTGTATGAGTGTGGTACCTGACACCACCACAAAAATTACGTTTACTGACAATAACACCAAGTTTAATACCCAAGGTGTTCAGTTTATCATCAATCCATACGATGAATTATCATTAACAAAAGCCTTAGAAATTGCTGAAAAAGTGGGAGGAACTGTTACTGTTGCAACCGTTGGTTTAGCAGACGCAGAACCTGTTATCAGAAAAGCTTTGGCGATAGGTGCTAATGATGCTATTAGAATAAATGCAGAACCAATTGAAGGAATGTTTGTGGCTCAACAATTGGCTGAAATTATAAAAAACGACAATTACGACATTGTATTAACAGGTCGTGAAAGTATCGATTATAACGGCGGTCAAGTAACCGGCATTTTAGCTGAGTTATTGAATTGGCCATCGGTTAATGTGTGCACCAAAATGGAATTAGTTGATGGTAAAATGCATTTTGAAAGAGACATTGATGGCGGAAGACAGTCTGTTATTGCCAACTTGCCTGTAATTGCAAGTGCTCAAAAAGACCTTTGCGAACCAAGAATTCCAAATATGAAAGGCATTATGGCAGCAAGAACAAAACCATTGACAGTTAAAGAACCTGTTCAAGTTGAATTAACGGCAAGCTACGAGTCATTTGAAAGCCCAAGTGCCAAACAAGCGGTTAGAATGATTGACGCAGAACAAGCAGGACAGTTAATTGACATCTTAAGAAACGAAATAAAAATAATTGCATAACACAATGGTAGGAATATACGCAGAATTATCAGAAGGACAATTTAAAAAAGCAGTTTTAGAAACCGCTTCATACGCTTCTCAAATTAGCACAAATGGTGTAACAGCTATCTGTGTGGGTGAACCTAAAGAAGGCGAATCGCAAAAACTTGCAACTTATGGCGTTCAAAAATTAATTGTAATCAAAGGGGTTTCTTCTTTTGATGCACAAACCTATTCAAAAGCTATTGCCAATGCAATTCAAGCGAATGGAATAGAAACATTAATTATAGCTAACACTTACGAAGGCAAATCACTTGGACCTCGTTTAGCGGTTGGCATTAATGCGGCTATTGCAACGAATGTTATTTCACTCCCAAACCAATCAAATGGTTTTGTAGTAAAAAGAGGTGTATTCTCAGGAAAAGGTTTTGCTTATGTTCAATTGGGTGCAGGTAAAAAAGTTATTGCTTTAACACCAAACAGTATTGATTTAAGCGAAAAACAAGTTGAGCTAAGTGTAGAATCCGTAAATGATTCTCCTTTGGCTGCAAACACAAGCATAGAAAGTACACACAAAGCAGAAGGTAAAATTCCTTTAACAGAGGCAGAAATAGTGGTATCAGCTGGTAGAGGCTTAAAAGGTCCTGAAAATTGGAATATGGTGGAAGAACTAGCCGACTTATTAGGTGCTGCTACGGCATGTTCTAAACCGGTAAGTGACATGGGATGGCGTCCACATTCTGAGCACGTTGGTCAAACTGGTATTACAATTAAACCAAATTTATACATTGCAATTGGCATATCAGGCGCTATTCAACATTTGGCAGGAGTTAGCAGCAGTAAAGTCATTGTTGCTATCAACAAAGACCCTGAGGCTCCTTTCTTTAAAGCGGCTGACATTGGAATCGTTGGTGATGCATTCGATATATTACCTAAAATAATAGAAGCGGCTAAACTAGCTCAAAATTAATTCTTCCTAAACCCACGTTTTGAAAAAAATTGAGTTAGAAATATATGGAATAGCTCCTTCGCACATGAATGGCTCATACAGCTTAATCATGTCTGAAATAGATGGAGGCAGAAAATTGCCAATTATTATTGGACAGTTTGAAGCCCATGCCATTGCTATTCCTTTGGAAGGAATTAATATTGACAGACCTTTAACACACGACTTGTTTCTAACCTTTTCAAAATCATTTGAATTTAGCGTTAGCGAAGTTTTTATTCATCTTTTAAAAGAAGGCGTCTTTTATGCTTCTTTGGTTTGCGAAAAAGAAGGCAAAACCTTAACAATAGATTGTCGCACGAGTGATGCTATTGCAATTGCTGTGCGATTTAATTGCCCTATTTACACCACAGACACTATTATGGAAACGGCATCTATTGAAATGGATGACAATTCAATACAAAAACCGGGTAGAGATACCACGGAGAACGAAAGAGTTAATCCTAAGGAAGTTAATCCATACAGTAAATTAAGTCTAGATGAATTGGAAAATTTATTAGACGATGCCATTCGCAATGAAGATTATTTAAAAGCAGCCCAAATTCGTGATGAAATTGACAAACGCAATTAAACGCTATTCTTTCATTGCATTTTCATTTTTTACGTGGAGTGCTTGTCATTATCAATCTAAAGAATCATTTATTGTTGGACAATGGCAATACCAAAAAATTGAAGGATTAAAAAATCCTGTAGAAATTGGGCTTGAAGATCATTTTATATTAGACTCTGCTCACAACTTCAATTACCAAATTAAATCGCTTAACAAGCAAATGAAGGGGCAATGGCGATTGAGTAATGACACATTGGTATTGCATTATTTACCAGAAGATACTACTCGTTACTTTAAAATCAATATATTGTCAAAATACACTTTAGACTTAAACGAAGGTAAAGTGAATTTTGTATTGAGTAAGTAAGAAGTTACAGCTGTATTTATATACACCTAGATACTTAAAAAACTAGAAACAGCTTTCTTCATTATTCTTTATTCAAACAATTAAATTGTCTTTTCATCCATTTAGGCGACTTGCAATCCTTGTTTAAAATACCCCATTAAAACCTAGCATTTAATCTTTGCTATTTCTTTACAATAGAAAAGTTCGGTCATAAAAAAAGTCCTGCAATTGCAGGACTTTTTCGTTATCAAAATATTGTTAAATATTATTGTTTGTATTGGAATTCGTAGAAATCATTTTCAGAACCTGTTCCATCTTGTACATCGTTAATACCGATAACAAAATAGTAAGATTGACCTGAACGAACTACTTTAGCGATAATTAAATCCCCAACGTCAACATTATTAACTGTTGTAGATTTGCTTGCAGCAGGTGCAGCATTCCATGCATCAATAACATCTTGCTCTGAAGCGAATTGACCGTAAATTTTACCGCTGATTTTACCTGTTGCGTCTGATTTTAAGAACTCAGTACCGTTTTGTGATTTCCAAGTTTTAGATAAAGTTGCACCTGTTGATGCATCAACTAAATCTCTTTGAGCTTGGTTAGTAGCGCTAGAAGAAGCTGTGATTGCTTCACCTAACATTAAATCAAAAGCACTAAAATTATCTTTAGATTGTAAGCTATGGAAAGTTCCAACACCTCTGTCAGTCAATGGACCTTTAGCGATAATTGTAATTTTTGCAGTTTTTGAGTTGTTATCTTTGTCAGTTGCATAAATAGTGAACACATAAGCACCTTTTTGAGCAGGGAATTTATATGTTACGTCTTTGCTACTAGTTTTTGTGTTGCTTGTGTAAGTAGAGTCATGCAATACAACATCACCTACTCCGTTAAAGTTAACAGCAATTTTTGAAGTTTTTAAATTCACATCTGAGGTCAATCTCATTCCAATTTTGATAGATTCTCCTGTTAAAACACTTCCATCAGCAAAGGTGTAAACACCTGAACCGCTACCTGAATTTGTTTGGAAAGTAATGTTAGGACCTAATACTTTTGGATCCGGATCGACTGTCTCATCTTTGCCACATCCTACAAATAATGTAGATGCTAAAATAGCAAAGCTTAATGCTGAATAGATTAATTTTTTCATATTGATATAAATATATTGTAATGCAAATTTAACATATTTAACATCAAAGCAAAATTTTTTTATCAAAAACCTAAGCATTTAATCTGATTTTTTGACGAATTCAAACCTCGAAACCATCTCTCCTTCTACTAGCACTTTCTCAAAAAACAAATCAAACGGTCTAACCCAATAGGAAAAATCTCCATACAATGCTTGATAAACCACCATTTTTTCTAAGGTTTCTGAATGGGTAACAATTTCTATCAGCAAATACTCCCTACCCTTAAAGTGCCTATAAATACCCTTTTGAACCGAAGTTTCTTTTTTTTCGCCCTCCATAAAAAATTACATTTAGATTACATTCTCTCAGGACAATCTATTCCTAACAACGCCAATGCATCCTGAATAATTTCAGCCGTTTTACTCGCCAAAAACAATCTAAACGAACGCTTAGAATCGTCTTTTTCTCGCAAAAAAGGAACATCATTGTAAACCCTGTTAAATGCTTTTGCCAATTCTAATGCATAATGAGCAATGATGGCAGGACTGTATGCTTGTGCGGCTTTTTCAACCTCTGATTGGTAATTATAAAGGGTTTTAATTAACGCTATTTCTGAACTTGAAACCTCCACTGACTTAAACGCAATTTCTTGGTTTAATAGTTTGGCCGCTTTGAGCATACTTGTAATACGCGCAAACGCATATTGCACAAATGGACCTGTATCTCCCTGAAAGTCAATCGACTCTTGTGGATTAAACAACATTCTTTTTTGAGGATCTACTTTTAACATGTAAAACTTCAACGCCCCCAATCCCAACATTCTGAACAATTGCTGCTTTTCTTCGTCACTGAGTCCTTCTGTTTTACCAAGTTCCTCTGTTTTTACCTTGGCAGTTTCTATCATTTCTGCAATTAAATCATCTGCATCTACCACTGTACCTTCTCTACTTTTCATTTTTCCACTTGGCAAATCAACCATACCATAACTTAAATGATAGCAACCGTTTGACCAACTGTAACCCAATTTTTTCAATATCAAGAACAACACTTTAAAATGATAATCTTGCTCGTTTCCAACTACATAAATACTTTTATCGCAGTGGTAATCTTGGTACTTTAACAAGGCCGTTCCAATGTCTTGTGTAATGTAAACCGAAGTGCCATCACTTCGCAACACAAGCTTGTGGTCCAAACCCTCTTCGGTTAAATCTATCCACACACTTTGGTCGGGTTTTCTATAAAAAACACCATTGGCCAAACCCTCTTCAATATTGTCCTTTCCAAGTTGATAGGTGTTACTTTCGTAATAAAAACGATCAAAATCAACGCCTAATGCTTTGTAAGTTAACTCAAAACCAGCATAAACCCATGCATTCATGGTTTTCCAAAGTTGAATCACTTCTGCATCTCCATTTTCCCATTTTCTTAACATTTCTTGCGCTTCCAAAATCAAAGGCGCTTGTTTTTCTGCCTGTTCTTGTGCTATTCCTTGGTTTACCAACTCTGCAACTTCAGCTTTATAAGCCTTATCAAAAATAACGTAATATTTCCCCACCAAATGATCGCCTTTCATGTTGGCCGAATCAGGTGTTTCATTGTTACCAAACAATTGCCATGCTAACATACTTTTACAAATATGAATGCCACGGTCATTGATTAAGTTGATTTTATATACCTCATTCCCACTTTTCTTTAATATTTCAGCCACACTGTAACCCAACAAATTGTTACGGACATGACCTAAATGTAAAGGCTTATTTGTGTTGGGAGAAGAATACTCAACCATTACTTTTTGATGGGTACTACTAGCAACATTACAATTGACTTCAACAAGTTTGTTTACCCAATATGACTGACTAATTTCTAAATTCAAAAACCCTTTTACAACATTAAATTGCTCAATTTCAGTGATATTTTGAACTAAATACAATCCCAATTCTTGAGCGGTTTGTTCAGGATTCTTTTTTGAAAACCTTAAAAATGGAAAAGTCAAAAGCGTAAAATCTCCTTTAAAATCAGAGTTTGTAGGCTCCAATTTTACTTGTTCGGGAGTAATTTCTGTTTGATATAAATCGCGTAAGGCGTTTACTGTTATTTGCTTAATGGTACTTTCCATGATTCACTGCAAATATATTGAACCTTGGCAAGAGTTTAAAGATAAATTATTGTTTGATTTTAACTCTACTTTTTAGCTTTTGTATCCTTTTGTCTATTTGCAATTCCGCCTCTTTTTCTCCTGTTGTTTGGTACAATTGTTTCAAATATTCTAATGCAAATATTAAGTCGGGGTCGAGTGATAAAGACAAAACAAGTGATTTTTTGGCCTCTGACAACTTCCCTTCTAACAAATGAGCATACCCTAACAAAGCATGAGCTTCAGCGCTTTTACTGTACAACAAATTGTGCTCTTTCAACACCTTTACGGCTTTTGTGGTTTGTTTATCCTTGATTAATAAACCAGCATATTGAACCATAAAATCAAGATTTTGTGACTCTTGTTCCACTACCAATTGCATCCATTCTATTGCTTTTTTTATTTGCCCCTCCTTTTCAAATGCTTTAGAAATTCTATAATTACTCCAAGGCTCTTTCAAGTCATTTCTATTGGAAACCAGTTTAATAATTGATTGATAATCAAACTTTACATAATTCAAATGAATTAAGGTTTGCAAATGAAGCAACTCTTTTTCTTTCAATTGTTTTGCTTTCTCTTCTGCTATTTTCAAATACAATGGGTTGCTTTCAAATTTCTCATAATAACTGATATAGGCTTTGGTTTCTGTTAATAAATCAGGATTAGGGTTGGTTATACATCTCAACCCTTTCAGTGCACCTGTTTTGACACCTTCTTTTTGAGGTTTTCTTATGTAATGGTCGTGAACCGTTACATGGGGAATGTCCGATGTGCCTGAACTTGGCATGTGACACGACACGCAATCGCTCGATTTTAAGGCTCCTTTTTTATCCCCACATTGTTTCTGTTGTGGAGTATTATGGCAACTTACACACACATTGTTATACTGTAAAACATTGGTTTTGCGAACCGAAACATGCGGATTATGACAACTTATGCAAGTAAACCCAACTCTGGTTTTTTCATTTTCTAAGTCCCCTTTGGTTGATTTAATAAAACAAGCACTTTTCTGAAACCTTTCAGCATGTGCTGCCATTACAAATGGTTCTTCACCCTCGTAGGTTGGAGAAAACTGATCGAGCGTTTCAGACAACTTCATACCGGGGCGAAAGCTTAAGAATGTTTTTCCTGGTTTAAGTACCGCATTGCCTTGTAAATGACAGCGCTGACAAATGTCTATTTGCCTGTTCCAACTTAATTTCCTTGGATTTACGATACTATAATCAACTCCTTTTTCAACATCTACCACCTCCCCTTTTCTCATTCTTTCCACATGAACTTGGCCGGGGCCGTGGCATCTTTCACAATTTATCCCATGAGGCAACTCCTCATATCGGTTATCAGAAAGTGGCGAAAACGAAGTTACCGCATTGTGGCAACTCATACATTCCAATCCTATTTTCCTGTTAAATCTTGTGTTATGTCCATTTTCAAAGCCGGGAGGCAAATCCCATTGTCCTTTTTGCGTGTAAAAAGTAAGAGGTGCTTGAAAAACAAACCCATTTTCTTCGGTAAAATGAGAATTGGTATGATGGCCCGAGCCAACGATATACTTTATTTTTTCAGTTCTAGAAAAAACAGTGTCTGTACCACTAAGGCGATACTCTTTGATATATATTTGACTGTCAATTAACAGGGGTAAATAATACAAATCTAAATAAGCATCATAAACCGGCTTTACATTTCGAAATTTGGCAGATGTTTTTGCAAAACTGGCTTTATCGAAGCTCTGCCCCATTCCAGTTTCCAAAAAAGTTTCGTATTTATCGGCATGACAATCCTTACAGGCATTAATACCGACATATTTTACAGAATCTACATGATTGAGATAAGGAGAAACGGATTCAGCCTTAGAAGGAGAAGATTGTTTGCATTTACTAAGCAATGCAATACATATACATACTAATACAATCGATGTAAACTTTAATTTCAGCAAGTTATTTCAATTCAGCGTAGGCCATTATACCTCCGATTAAATTCCTAACATTGGTATAACCATTTTGAACCATAAATCCTTTGGCAGCAGCACTTCTAGCACCCGAACGGCAATGAACAACAATTTCTTCATTTTTCACCTCTTCAAAATCATCAATATGACCTTGTAAATCGCCTAAAGGGATTAACTGAGCCCCAATATTGTATTCCTCATATTCATAGGGTTCACGAACATCTATGATAATTATTTTCTCTCCTTTGTCTAGTCTTTCTTTTAATTCTTGTGCGGTGATATCTACTGACATATTTAATCGTTTTTTATGTATTTTTTATAGGTAATATTTCCTTGATAATCGGTGATTCTTAAAGTATAAAATCCAGCTTTTAAATCGCTCAAAGGCAAACTATATTCACCTTCTGCTATTTCAACGCTGTTTATTATTCTACCTTGAACATCTATAAATTCAATTTGTTTTAGGGCATGGTCTGATTCAATGTTCAAGTAAGCACTTGTCCCTGAAGGATTGGGATAGATTTTGATATTCCCCATTTGAACAGGCCCATCAACAGAAAGTGGATTTTTGATAACTTTTCCAACTATTGGGCGCATCATAACAGCACCAGTAATAGAGGCAGACACTTTTTCCCAATAGCCATTCAAATTGAAAAACAAATTAGGATTTCTTCCTCCTTGATGAGCGTATTTGTAATTATTGTCATACCCTACATTTAACAAAAAACTTGTGTTCTGTTGCCATCCAATGTAAAATATCCCTTGTGGAATAGCTACCGCTGTGTCGAATATAAAATCAACAAAACCATTGATAGAATCGGTATAAACGGTCGTTCCAAGGTCAATCTTTTTAAGCAAAATATCATCTTTCATTGAATTACTCGGTGGTTCTGAAATATTTTTCCAAACCATCAATGAAAAAGATTTGAACGCTGCTTCTTCCACACTTCGGTTGAAAAACACTGAAATACCGCGTAACGTGTCAGGTGCAAAAGTTTGGAATCTTTGGGCGGCATATCCAGGGCCGTTTGGCAATGAGCCATAGTCTAAACCAAATCCACCTTCAGCTGAACCATCGTCATACGCAAAATAGTTCTTAAAATAGGTTGTTTTGGTGTATTCATTGTTTGACGAAAGGCTTGAATAATCATCAGGGGTTCCATCATTGGCTTGAGGAGAAATAGTGTATTTGAATCGCAATAAAGGAAACTCACCACTCAAAGTATCCATAGGGAAAGAAACAAACTTTTCGATAGTATCACTTTGCGCCAACACGTTTCTTGCTGAGGTTGTTGGAATATTTTTCACAACTTGATTGTACCTATTTCTCACTTCATACTGGTATTGCACGTTGGTTCCTAAAGTAAAATTATTGCGCAACTGAAATTGGTGATTTTCCAATGTATTTAATGTGGCATTGCCTCTAAAGTGATTGTAAGGCATGCTTTCGTACCATTTCAAAGGACCTCTTGGCACTTCATTAATAGCCACATCACGAATTACGGTATCGACACTACTTCTGCTTGATTTCATTCTTAAATAATCCACATGCCATTGGTTCATGTTTCCGGTACTTTTCGAGTAGTTTATTAGTCTGAATTGGAATCCTTTGTAAAGGTATTGCGATTCTTTGATGCCTATTAATACTTGCTTAAAAACAGGTTTCATAGGCCCAGCCACTTTCCAAACTGTTTTCCAATTCCCTGCCTGATTTTTGAACTTTAACACCAAAGAATCCGAACGGTCGATAGGATCTCCTAGACCTTGTGCTTGATAAAAAAAACTCAAATAAATAGAATCCGAAATCTGGTAATTAAGTGTATTTAATCCACTTTGATAAGTCAGTAAATTGATAGGCGAAGAAGTGAGTGTATCTGAAGGACCGTGTGAAGTTCCACTCAGAGGACGATAGGGTTTTCCGGTTCTGTCCAAATTATCAAAAGTAGCCACACCAAATGTAGGTGGAGAAATTGCAAAATGATGGTTTACATACACATTACTATCCTGCCATAACAGAGCATTCGGGAATCCCACTGTAGAAGTAAAATCATCAAAAAAAGGCAATTTAAGAGTATCAGTTAAAGCGCGCTTGGTGGGATATAAAGCAGCCTTAAATTCTGCTTGAATTGAACGAGATTTTAGGGGCGTGATAATTGCATCTTGAGTAAAAGCAACATTTACAAACAAAAAACTTAGCAGAAAAAAACAAACTCTAGTCATGATGAACAACAAATATAATTAAAATTGATTAAAATTCATCTTCTTGAATTTTTTGTTCAACCCCATTTCGCATATTTTGTAATGCGGTGGTGTCACTATTGGAAACCATTTTCGAAACAACAATATCGATAATAGACCCTTTGTCTAACATGGTATTAGGTAGCACTTCTTTATTTTTGAACTTTTGTTTAATCACTAATCCTGTTCCAAAAATACTTTTAACCGAATCGACCCTACCTAATTTCAAACCAGCATTTCTAAGTAAAACAGCCGCCAAATTTGAAGAACCGTTTACCAATTTAGGCATTTTCACCTTTGGTTTTATACCTGTATTAACGGTAACATATATTTTTCTACCCGATTTTACCATCATTCCGGGTTTAGGATCTTGTTCTACAATGGTAAAAGGCTTCATTTCTTCGTTGTAAACAGAGTCGATAATGACCAATTCCATAGAATTTTCATCAATCAACTCCTCTGCACCTGCCAATGCTAAGCCTTCCACTTTGGGTACTTCTAATCTTTCTCCGTGCTTGGTAAACCAAGAGATAAAGACCATTGACACAATAACAAAGCCCACAAAAATGACCAATGCTATTATTAAATTTTTATATCTACTCATTTAAATTAAACCTTTTTCAACTCGACACAAAAATGACCATATAATTAGTAAAAAACAATAAAAAACTAGAAAATATACCTAGCCTCGGCTCTGCCTATGTGAACGACAGGTCCAAATTGATTTTGTCGTCCCTCATAACTAACATTAATTTGCAGATTATTTTTTGCTTTACCACCAACACTAACACTCCAAGTGGTATTATTTCCATTGTTCAATCCATTTAAAATATCGAATCCCAAAGGGCTACTTACATTCCCCAAATAATTGACATTAAATCGACTGGCCTTCACATCAATATTGCCTCTGTTAACTATAAAGTACCTTCCCTCCAACCCAAACTCATGAATAAAGGCTTTGTCTTTTGAGAACAAAGGATCGTTTAAAGCTTGTGTGTATTTGTAAAATGACCCTAATCTAAAACCTTTACTTGATTGGTAAAACAACTCGGGCGAGAAAATCTGAGAGGTGTATCTAAAATTCCTGTTCTCGAAAAACTGACTCTGATTGCTTTTAACAGATTGTTCTGCTTGAACAATTAAGTTGAACTGCTTGGAAATACCAATTCTATTAACCAAACTTTGCTTGTCTTGTTGTCGCCATTCAAAACCATTGTTCAAAAACTGCTTTCCACGCGATGTTTGGATATTGTGCTCTATACCAAACTTGGAATTTGAGCGGTTGAAAAACGTTGTTTGTTTGATTAATCCATTCACAGTAATCAAGGTAGAATCGGCCACATTCAGTTGAAATGGATTTAAAATCACTCTTAAATCATTGTCAGTTAATCTTCTGTCCGCTTTGTACGAAGTTATTGTATTGAAACGACTTACAAACCTTTTGAACTTCCCTTGCGACTGCCAATTTAAGGGTGCTTGGATTCTAAAACTTTGATTGAACTCATTGATATAACTGTATATAAATTCGTTGGTGGGCAAAAACACTTTCACATAATTGGCTTGGTCCTTAAAAGCCGCAACCTCAAATTCATTAAGCTCTTCCAAGCCATTGCCATTGTAATCTATCCAAGAATGTGTGCCTGTTCCTGACAAAACAGGCAAATAAGAGAATTGGCGTTTTTGCTCCCTTCCTGTTCCCACTTGGTAATAGCTGTTACTTACTATTGTTTTCTTTAAAAAGGTAGACACATATTCAAGTCTACCAAGCACAGTTTGAGGTTGGTCAATGGCTACTTTTTGCCTAAAATAACGGTAGGTTTGAACCAAGCTCAATCGATTACTTTTCTTGGAAATATAATCCGCATTAATAGAGTAATTGATACTGTTAGAAAAAAACTCGAATTGCTGACCCCTAGGAATATAGTCTTGCCTTACACTTCCCTCTATCTTATAATTGAATTGTTTAGTCAACAAACTTTTGATGTTAAAAGACACTTGTTCGTATTTGAAAGATTGCAACTGAAGTGCTTCACTTGTGTCGTTATTAAATCTACTTTCTTCTAATTCACCACTTACTCCGAATTGTACTTTTTTAAACTGATAAGCCAAATCAGAGCGGTAGGATTGGATTTTATTTTGTCGATTCACCAAAAACCCTTTTTCAGCCGTTTGTGTGTTTTCTCCATTTACTTTGAATGAAAACTGAGTTCCTTGAAAGGCATAATTACCAACCATTCTCAAACCATCCAATTGATTAATTTTAGTATAATTGGAAAGTTCAACTTTGGCCGTGTGCTTGTTATTAAATGTAAATTTAGTATTTAAGTCCCCAATAAATTCAGAAGCTACAACATTATTTAGTGATTGATTACTTAACTGTCTGTTCCATATCCTGTTAAATTCCACGGCTCGGTATCTTTCTACAAATTTGAAATTCTTGCTGACATACTCCAATTTTATGGCATTGTCAATTTGCATTTTTTTGACTTTGATTTGCTTTTGTTGGGTCGAAAAAAACAATCCAATACCATCGTCATTAAACTTATCGAGTGTACTAAAGGTATTCTTATTATTATTGGAATAAGCCCCTTCCAACTTCATGCTTGAATTGTTGCTAAATTGATAAGCTGATTGCACACTTAGCATTTGCATTCTTTGTGGAGCAACTAGCTCAATATAAGGCTCATAACTACCTCTCGCTTGTGTACCATTCGGTTGAATCCACTCAAACACCCTTCCGTTTGCAGACGATGCCTTAAGGATATAATTTCCTTTCCCTTCTCCTACATAAGAAAAATTGACACTGTAATAAAACGAGTCAACCCCCTCTTGATTGGTAAAAACATAAATATCATATCCTAAGGAGTCTCTTTTTAAGTAATTCACTCTATCAGATTGAAAGGCTCTAAAAGTTCTGATAGACTCAAAAAGCGGTTTATTGTCTCCTGCATTTTCAAGTATCGATTGTATTTGCCCACGGTTTGAAGTATCTGTTGGTTGAAAACGGCTGTCTTGTTCGGTAAAATAATGCACAGAATTGGTCCATTTACCCGTTTGAAAAACATTTGAAACGGTAAAAACACTTCGGTTATAGTTTCTGTCACTGTATTGAAATTCCACCACTATCCTGCTAAACTGATTGATTAATTTTCGGGGCATAAACACAATTTCTCCCACGTTATAATCGATAACATAGTCGTTTTGCTGCCCTCTTTCAAGTCTATTTCCGTCAAGGTAAACCACCTCCGTTCCTGAAATTACAATAATATTTTGCTCATTATTGGAACCTGAAAGGCGATAAGGCCCTTGGTTGCCCTCAATACCCTGAAATTCATTTCGCACAAATTTACCTCTGGAAACTGCCGCATCTATTCCCGAATACAACTTACCTCCCTTTAATGTTGACAAATGATTTAGTTGCAATCCCCTCGATTTTTTGTAATATTTCATGAAGTAATTATTACGGTTATTTTGCATCAAAAAATCCCCTACTGTCATTTGAGTACTGTCCTTAAAAATGGTGATGTACACCTTATCAAAATCTTGAATTTGTTGGGTATTCCCCTGTGGTTGAATTGGATTATTTTCGTCACTAATTGCGGCCAAAATCGACACCCCTTTTCCTAATTTCCCACTCATTTGCAAATTTAAATTACTGTTAAGCACAACATCTTGCGCATTACCTACGGACAATCCTCTGGAAATATTTCCCGACACATTCAAACCTGTCCCGAAATACAATTTATCGACCTCGGATTGCTCATTGTAATTGTAAAAAAACCGCGGTTGTTCTGTAAAATAAGGCTCAATTAATTTTTCACTTTTCCGATAGTACGCTTTAAAAACAGCAGGATCAAAAACCCTGTAGTTAAACAATAACACTTTGTTCATTAAGCTCGTATCAACTAAAATTCTACCATCTTTTAAGGGCTTGCACCATTGTTTTACGTCTTTCCCCAAGTGACTCACTTGTAAACTTGTCCAAATAAAGGCTTGGGTATCAAGAATCAAAGTGTCCGATACAATTAGCACTTGTTTTGACCTGTAATTAGACTGATACTGTTGCGCCTTCAAACCATTGTATGAAGTAAACAAAGCAATTATCAATATTGAATAAGTCCTAAAAATAATTATACGATTATTGGTAACTTAACGTAAAATGTAGTGCCGATATTGACCTCACTTTCAAACCAAATTTCACCATTGAAGCCCTCTATTATTCTTTTACTAATAGAAAGACCTAATCCCATTCCTGAGTTTTTGGTGCTAAAATTAGGCACAAACAACTTGTCTTTGAGTTCCGGTTCTATTCCTTTTCCATTGTCTGTAAATGAAATCAATATGGAATTTCCTGTCACTTTAGTGTCTATTTTGAGAACACAAACTTCTGACTCTTTTACTGCTTGGTGTGCATTTTTAATCACATTGGTAAACACCCTTTGCAACTGTTGAGGGTCAGCATTTACTTCGACTGTTTGTGCCAAAGTGTTTATTTCAATTTCCAACTGATTAAAAGAGGTAAACAATTGAACTGTTGTTTGCAATATCTGTTCAACATTTACTTTTTCAATTATAGAAATCGGCATTTTGGCAAACGATGAAAACTCTTCTGCCATGTGACTCAATTGGTCTATCTGCTCAATCAATATTTTACTAACTTCCGTTATTTTTTCTGTTAAATTGGGGTCTTTTCTTTGAATCAAAAACTGCAAATGCTGTAAATGCAGCTTCATTGGTGTCAGTGGATTTTTGATTTCATGAGCCACCTGTTTAGCCATTTCCTTCCAAGCACCCTCCCTTTCACTCAATGCCAACTTATTGGAACTCTCTTCAAGCTTCTCTAACATGTGATTGTATTGCATCACCAACTGTCCTATCTCATCATTTCGCGAAATTTGAATAGGTTCATTTGAACTACCTAGTTTAATTTTGGTAAGACTTTCAATAACGAGTTTTAAGGGTTTAACCAATCCTGCGCCTATTTGCATAGAAAGCAACAATGTTAAAACCAACATCACGATTAAAATATTGATTAAACTGCTCAAAAAGTTTGAAAATTGTTCGTTCAAATCTAAGTTTCTCGAAAAATAGGGTACATTTAAAAAACCAACCAATTGCCTGTCTTTGTCGAAAATAGTCCCGTATGAAGCCGTGTATTTCAGGTTTCCTATTTGCTCCATTTGCTTGAACTGCGACTTTTTATTAACCACTATTTCATTGTATGCCAAAGGATTAATAAAATTAGAGAACCATCCATCAAAAAACATTCTGTTATTGGCCGTTTGATATAACGTACCGTCGGTGTGATAAAAATTAATGTCTAGTTCAAACTGATTAGCCAAATCCTTAATCAAATTTCGAATAGACCCTCCATTATTATTTTGAAAAGACAATTCAATCTCATTGGTAATTTGCATCATTTGCTTGTCGAGCAATTCCCTTTGCTGGTCTTTGAAATTGTTACTTACATTGTTAACAACCACTAAGATAAGCGTAAAAAAGATGCCTAAAGAAAGTATCAAAAAGTAAAACCTGATTTTAGTTTCCAAGTATATTTTATCCAAGTTAATCAACCTAAACAGTTTGGTTAACTTAACATACAAGTGCATAAACAGCCTTTTTCTTCTGAATAAATACAGAACATAAACCAGTAAATAAACACACCCCACAAGAATTGCCAAGAAAAGATTGAATAAAAAGAAAGCGAAAGAAAACACTGAAAAAATACGGTCTTTGGAATACTCCTTTTTCGACACCAAAATAAAGGACTCAGAATCTATTCGTTTGTAAAAATGTGAATACTTATTAAAATCAACAAAAGATTCATCGCCTTTCAAATCGAACTCGTAATCTTTTACCAATTTATAAGAATAGTTCCCTGAAGATTTCACTAATTGATTGTTGCTATAGACGGCATAAGCATACTTTTTATTTTGGGGATTAAAATTATTATCCAAACTGAAAAAATAATCCAAATTATAAGTCTCGCTTTTGATTTTAGGGGTTAGCAATAAATACACATATCCGAGAGTATGTTTTTCGGGACAAATTTCATATTTGGCTATGTAGGCACCTAGGTAATTGATATCTTTAATAAATAAAAAGTAATTGGTAAACCCTTTGTTTATTGAGCTATTGTACAACTGATCAATAAAGGCAAATTCAATATTATTGGGACTTAAATTACTGCCTGAACTGTCATAACTCATAAAATCGATGTTGTAAGACTTCACAAAATCGTTGAGATAAGTAAACTTAAAATTCAACTCTAGTTCCTGATAATCTGAGCCTTTGAAATAATAAAACCGCTCAAAAGCAGAAGTGGCTATCATTTCATTTTCTATTTTATTGAGTTTAAACTCAACTTCAGCATCTTGGTTAGAGATAATTTTATTGGCAAATATTTTTCTTTGTTCCTTTTCTTTGTGACTATTTAATTGTTCCAACTGAACCGACAACAAACCTGCGGACAAAGAAAAAACCCAGAATAAGTGATTGATTCTTAATCGGACAGGTTTAAACACGAACCAATCAACGATTAACAAAAACACAAAACAGGAAACCAATAAGAACAAGTTTTCACCTTGAATAAATCGAAACAACAACACGCAAAACAAATAAATCAATCCATTCAGCTTCCAATTCTGCTTAAACTCATCAACAGAAAAAACTAAACTATTTCTGAATATTCGATTCAATATAATCCAAACAGAAACGAGTATAAAAATATTAAAAAAACCAAAAAACGAGAATACAGATAAGTTAGAAACATCTTTAAAATCGTAGTTTACATAAGAATTGTTGACAAAATCGGGCAAAACCACTAAAACAATGGTTAGCCATAAAAAGGACTTTATTGCAATTATTGAGCTGTATAAATAAATTGATTTTACCTTTATCTTCCAATTATTTTGACTGTACCAATACGCCAATCCACTAATAAGCAAAACAATAAATGCCAACAATAAACCGTGTCCAAACGAGGGAACCAAATGGCTGTAGGCGGCTAATTCGGGCGAAAAAAAGGTAAATGCGTCGAGATTAATGAAATAAAAATCAAATAAAACAAAACAAGAACTTATGGTTAAAAACCACATTACATGTAACAAAGAAGTATGCAGCGGGATGGTATAATTATAAATACCCCAAATGATGTAAATCAAAAAAAACAACACACTAAAAAACAAAAAATACAGCTGTAATCTATTGATTTTACTTGCCGCAAAACCAGTATTTTCAACTTCGGGCAATGACTCACTACGGGTAATATTACCTTCACTTAAATTTTTCAACTCACTGTCTATCAACTGAACAGACTTCAAATTCAAACTAGAATGAAATCCGCTTTTAAAGAATTCACTTGATATAGGAAACTTTCTGTAATAGTTAAAGTAGCAATAAACATCAAAGCTATCAATTTCTTTAGCCACTATTTGATACCAACCATTTTGGTTTTGAATTTGGTATGTTTTGGCATGTTTATTTATTCCAAAGTGATGATGGAGTGTTTGATTATCCGTCCACAGAACACAATTGTTTTTATTATAAACAAACAGACTTAAATGATAATTTTCCAACAATTGTGTAGGCAGCAACTTGGCATCCAATTTTGCAATGGATTGTTTCAAGCTTGGGTCATTCACAAGCAAAGTTTGAATCTCTTCAAATTTACTGAGCTCATCACTCAGAAATTCATTGGCCTTGTTTTGATAATAACGTTCAACACTTGAGTTATTGCCGATGAAAACACCAACAAAAAACAAGACTATAGACGCTATTAAAAAAACAAAACGTTTCAAATTATAAATATTGATTGGTTTGAAGATACTGTTGAATGTAATCCTTAACACCCTCTTCAATCGTCATAAAATCGCTGTAATACCCTGCTTTTTTGATTTTATCCATATTGGCTTCAGTAAAATATTGGTAAGTATTTCTTATGTCGATTGGGGTATCAAAATAGGAAATCTTTGTGGGGATTTTTAGGGCTGAAAATATTGCAGCAGCCATTTCATTAAAAGTACGAGCATTACCACTTCCTAAGTTATAAATACCCGATTCACTTCTCATTATCATGGCATTAAAAAGTACATTTACAACATCTTTTACATAAACAAAGTCTCTTTTTTGTTCACCATCTTTGTAGTCGGGATGGTGCGATTTGAATAATTTCAATTCATTATTGGCTTTTATTTGATTAAAAGCATGAAAAACCACAGAGGCCATTCGTCCTTTGTGATATTCGTTTGGACCATACACATTAAAAAATTTAAATCCAGCCCAAAAAAACGGCTTTCTTTCTTGTGCTTTTGCCCAACAATCAAATTGCAACTTACTTAAACCATAAGGATTCAATGGTTTTAAAACTTCATCGTTCACTATTTCATCATCAAAACCAAATTCACCCATACCATAAGTGGCAGCACTACTAGCATACACCAATGGAATTCCACCTTCTACACAATAGTTCCAAAGGGATTGAGAATAATGCAAATTTAACTCATCAAAAATCAGCGTATCAAATTCAGTTGTATCAGTTCTAGCTCCAATGTGAAATATAAACTGTATTTGGTTTTCTTTGCCCTTAGCCCAGTCGAAAAACTGCATTCTTTCAACTTTTTCCGTGTATTTAGCATTGATTAAATTCTTTTCTTTGTAGGTTTTAGTGAAATCATCGACCAAAATTAAGTCAACAAACCCCTCTAAATTTAGTTTTGAAACCAAACAACTCCCAATAAAACCAGCGGCTCCCGTTATTATTATCATTTTAATTACTGAATCATCAAAAATAATTAATAATAATTTAAATTTGCAATCTATTTTATGAATCAACCCTTGCCTGTATTATTCATTACAAGAAAAGCACATTTTAATGCGGCTCATAAACTTTATAATCCAAAATGGACCAAAGAAGAAAACGACGAAGTGTTCGGAAAATGTGCTAATGAAAATTGGCATGGTCACAATTTCGACTTATTGGTGACTATAAAAGGACATCCAAATCCTGATACCGGTTTTGTGATGGACCTTAAAAGATTAAAAAAGATTATTGACACTGAAGTTGTGGAAAAACTTGACCATAAAAACCTCAATTTAGATGTGCCTTTTCTTAAAGATGTACTTCCTTCAATAGAAAATATCGTTATTGCTATTTGGGAAATATTGACGCAACATTTGCCTGAAGGGGTTTATTTACACAAACTTCACTTGGTTGAAACCAAAAACAACTCAGTTGAATATTACGGCCCTTCGGTTCTACTTTAAAGGACAATTGTCAATAAATTAGATTTTCGAACTTACTTTATTTCACTATTTTTGAATCGGATTGAAACAACTTTGGATTAAATATCGCTATTGGGTTATTGCTACATTTATCATTGTATGGATGTTGATTTTTGACAGCAATAATATTATTGACTTAATAAAAATAAGAAGTAGTATTAATGAATTAGAGGATAAAAAAGAGTTTTATACCAATGAAATTGACACCTTAAGAAAAGAAGAAAAAGCATTGTTCTCAAACATTAAAAATTTAGAGAAATTTGCCAGAGAAAAATATCTGATGAAAAAAGACAACGAAGATATTTTCGTTATTATTGAATAATCTTATTCAGAAAACCAATTTAGGGAATATTCATATATTTGTGTGTTTGCAATGAAATTTGCCACTCGGGATGCGCTTTTACATAGTCTATAATCAATGGTAAATTTTGCTCACATTTACTCCATTCCGGTTGTAAATATAACAAACAATTCTCATTTAAGTCCTTTCTATAGGATTCTGCCCATTGAATATCTGAAGAGTGAAATACTACCGCTTTGAATTCATTTGCTTTAGACAAAGAAGACAAAATTGGGAACTTAAACTTTTTTGGTGAAAGGCAAATCCAATCATAATTCCCTTTAATTTCGTATGCCCCCGATGTTTCTATATTTACTTTAATCCCTTCATTGTGCAGGGCATTAACTAAGTCGGTCAAATCATACATAGCTGGTTCACCTCCTGTAATCACGCACAATGGCGATCCACTTTGTTTAACCCAATCCACCATTGTTTCTATGGACACTTGAGGATGAATACTGGCATCCCAACTTTCTTTAACATCGCACCAAACACAACCCACATCACAGCCCCCTAATCTAATAAAATAAGCAGCATTGCCTGTGTAAAACCCTTCCCCTTGAATGGTATAAAAATGCTCCATCACTGGAAATAAAGCTTGCATAGACATGTTTTATAACGCTTGTGTTAACTGAAACTTGTAGGCCTTAAGTGTATTTTCGAGCAGTGCGGCAATCGTCATTAAACCAACCCCACCTGGAACGGGAGTCAAGTGAGACGCAACTTCTTTTACTTCATTAAAATCCACATCGCCTTTCAAATAAAATCCATTTTTGCGGGTTGAATCTTCCACGCGAGTAATACCAACATCAATAACAACAGCATTGGGTTTCACCATATTGGCTTTTACAAAACCAGGTTTGCCCAAAGCTACAATAAGAATATCGGCTTGTCTGGTAAAATGCTCTAAATGAACGGTTTTACTATGACACAAAGTCACCGTACAATTGCCATAGGGAGCGCTATTGGACATTAACAAACTCATAGGACGACCTACTATATTACTACGACCAATCACAACACAATGTTTTCCAGCAGTTTCAATGTTATAAGCTTCCAACATCATGGTAATTCCAAGAGGTGTAGCGGGCACAAAACCCGATTCTCCTTTGGCTAATTTACCCATGTTTACATCATGAAAACCATCCACATCCTTGTGAGGTGTAATTGTTTGAGTAATTTTATTTTCACTAATTTGCTTAGGAAGTGGAAATTGAACTAATATTCCATCGATATTATCGTCAATATTTAGTTTTTCTATGAGTTGCACTAAATCATTTTCACTGGTTGAGTCGTCCAAACGAATAATTGTAGAATCGAAACCTACCAATTGACAATTGCGTTCTTTACTCTCAACATACGTTTTACTAGCGCCATCACTTCCAACCAGAATTGCTACTAAATGTGGCTTTCTTAATCCTTTCGATTGCATCTCAGCCATTTCATTTTTGATGCGATTTTTCACCAATTCCGATGTATATTTTCCGTCTAATAAAACCATTTTAAAATTTCAAGCAAAAGTACGTTTTAATTATTTATTTTGTTTAAATTTGTGAGAAATTTAATAAATGAAAAATCCGTTTATTCTCATTTTGCTAGTGAGTTTTTTTGTCAGTTCATGCAAAAAGAAAGAAGAAATAAGAGAAACTAAAGGCTCCGAGTACTACCCATTGAAAGTGGGCACCGTTTTATATTACGACGTTGATTCCTTTTTCTTTGACCCATTTTTCAATAAAACTGACACGGTTTCAACAGTTTTAAAGGAAGAAGTGGTTGAAAAACTAGTCGATTTAACCAATGATACCATTTACAGAATTGAACTTAGCACCTACAACAAAAACACCTTTAGATGGATTGTTTTTCAAAGCTTTTACCGAAAAATAAAAGGCAATTATGCCATCGAAGTGAAGGATAATATCCCTGAAGTAAAACTTTATTTCCCTATCAGTTCCTACAAAACCAGAGGTTCCACCTATGCTTGGAATTTAAATATGTTCAACCAATTTGAACCCAAATTCATCAAATACAATCGCGTGTTCTACAACCAATCTGTAAATACGGTTCCTTATACTAATTGTGTTAATGTTCAACTAAGCAGACCTATTTCAGGAATTAAAAACGATTACCGAGAAGAAATTTATGCCAAAGACATCGGTCTAATATACAAGCACATAGACTCCTCTGACTATACAACCAAGAATTCCAAAGACTCCTTTACTCGTTCGGGTAAAGAAATCTTCCTTAAACTCAAACGATGAAAATCCGCCTTCTCTTTTTGGTTATTTGGGGAATACTGCTGTTAAATGCATGTAAAAAAGATGTATTTGACCGTTCCAAAAGAGAAAATGGCATATCTTATGTCAATCAAACTTTAGATTATCAATTTTTATACCAAGTACAAGAAATTGTATACGACGATTTTTTTAATACAGTTGACACCTTCAATTATCAAATCCTCGAAAAAAATGATACTGTATTCTACGACAATTTAAACCATCCTGTAATTCGCATTGAACGATACAAGCGCAACAATGACAGTGGATTATGGAATTACCACGAAACTGTCAGCTCACGTATTGACAATTACAAATACGAAAGAAACGAAAACAATACCAAAAAAATAAAGCTCTCCTTTCCTATCACTTTTGAAACCATATGGAACGCTAATACTTTTAACAGCAACAATAACACATTGGTTTACTACAGCGAAATTAATGCTAGAAAAAAAATAAACAACCAAACGTATGACAGCGTTTTGGTTATAAAAAGCGACCCCATTTTAAATTCTGTTGGCGAAAGATATTACGAAGAATTATATGCCAAACACATTGGTCTCGTCTATTCAAACATTATTTTTATTGAAAAATCCAACAACAAAACCCGCGGATATAAAATTAAATACACTCTTTTAAATCATGGTTTTTAAACCCCTACTTGTTCTTTCTGTATTATTAATTTCCATCTCCTTAAAATCGCAAGATTCAATATCCTACTATTTCATCTATTTTAAGGACAAACAAAACAATCCCTTTAGTTTTCAAAAACCCGAACAATATTTAAGTGAAAAAGCCCTATACAAAAGAAAACTAAAAAACATAGAACTCGATTCGCTCGACCTTCCTGTAACTCCCTATTACATAGAACAATTGGCGCAATTCAAAGAATTAAATGTCTTACAAGCTTCCAAATGGTTGAACGGTGTTAAAGTATTTTTTAACACCAATACCTTCGACCCAAACAAAGTATTAACGCTTCCTTTTGTTAAGAAAATTCAATTCCTAGCCCAAATTAAAAGCTACAAAGCCCCCAAACCACACACTGTCGAAAATGAATACATAGAGAAGTTTCAATACAAACTCCCTTTAGATTCATTAAAACTCAATCAATGGGGAAAGGCAAAAATCCAAAATGAAATGATAGGCACAAATTGGGAAAACAACACCCTATTCACTCCTGCTATTGCTGTGTTTGATGCAGGATTTTATATGGCCTACAAAACCCCTGGATTAATACAACTATTAAGTCCCGACGTGGTTATCAAAGATTTTGTAGACAATGACAACAGTGTGTGGGAAGACGACAAGCATGGCGCAAATTGTGTTGGTTTTATAAATACCTTTGACCCCAACAATTACAATGGAACTGCTCCCAATGCCTTGGTTTATTTAATGCGAACCGAAGATGCCAAAAACGAAAATTTAACCGAAGAAATTAATTGGATATTGGCCGCAGAATACAGTGAAAAATTGGGGGTTGATTTAATATCATCCTCATTGGGATATAACCAATTCGACCATCCTAAAACGAGCCATCGCTACCAAGATTTGGATGGAAAAACAACCCTTATAGCTCAAGCCGCTGAAATTGCATTCAGAAAGGGCATAATCATCGTAAACAGTGCCGGCAATGAAGGGCAATCTCAATGGAAAAAAATCGGCACTCCCGCAGATGCTGCGAATGTTATAACGATAGGTGCAGTTAATGAAGAAGGATTTTATTCAAGTTTTAGCTCACAAGGTCCTAGTTTTGATGGACGCACTAAGCCTGACTTTGTTGCCATGGGACAACAAGCTATAGTGGCTTCACCTCAAGGTTTTTATCGCGGAAATGGCACGTCCTACTCCACCCCTATTTTTGCAGGGGCAATGGCCAATTTCTACATCCAATTTCCTCATATCTCATACTCTACTTTGTTAACTGCGCTCAAAAAAAGTGCTTCCCATTATCAAATTCCCGACGATAAATACGGTTATGGTATTCCTGATTTCCAACTAGCCACTTACATACTTGGGAAACCCATTCCTAACACTGATTCTTTGCTCGATTATTTATACAACAAACCCAATGCGGTGTTTCATCAAAGTTTAAATATTCATTTTAAAAGTGCACATTCACAAACGATTGAAGTAAAAATTGAACTCATAAAAAAGAAAAAGAAAACCCATTCTGTCAACAACTTTACATTAAACAAAGGAGAATGGCTTAACAGTCAGTTAATCAACAAAACTTATCAGGAATTACTATTGAATAAGAAGTACCGTAAAGTAAAGAGCATTGTGGTCATCCTGAAAAGCAAAGACATTGAAAGCAAACAGATTATCCCTTTCAGATAGTCTTAAATTTATTAAAAATATCAGTTAATAGCTTTGAATTTAATGACAATACATTATTTTTGAAGTCAATATGTTTCCCAAAACCCCTTTTTTAAAACACACCGAAAATCCTAATTTTTTCATAATGGCTGGACCATGCGCAATAGAGAGCGAAGAGGTAGCCTTTGAAATTGCAGGTCAGTTGAACAATCTGTCCAACAAATTTGAAATTCCATGGATTTTCAAAGGATCATACCGAAAAGCCAATCGTTCACGCTTGGATTCTTTTACAGGTATAGGAGACATCAAAGCGTTAGAAATTCTTCAAAAAGTGGGTAAACATTTTCAGGTTCCTACCGTAACAGACATTCACGAGGCACACGAAGCAGAAATGGCGGCGGCTTATATTGATGTTTTACAAATACCTGCATTCTTGTTCAGACAAACAGACTTATTGGTGGCTGCTGCCAAAACAGGCAAAACGGTAAACATAAAAAAAGGTCAATTTGCGGCTGCTAATGCCATGGAACACGCCGTAAGAAAAGTGGAAGAAAGCGGTAATACCGATATTATATTAACAGAACGAGGCAATATGTTTGGTTACAGCGACATGGTCGTTGACTTTAGAAACATTCCTTGGATGAAAAAAAACAACTATCCTGTGGTAATGGATATTACACACAGTTTGCAACAACCCAATCAGATGAGTGGCGTTACTGGCGGACTACCGGAATTGATAGAAACTATTGCAAAAGCAGCTATTGCCGTTGGTGCTGATGGTTTATTTATAGAAACCCATCCTCGCCCAAGTGAAGCAAAAAGCGACGGTGCAAACATGCTACCTTTGGAACAATTGGAAGCCCTTTTAGAAAAACTAATTAGGGTTAAAAAAGCCATTTTATAATGTAAGCTTATGTGTTTTTCTGCAACAGCAAGTTTTGTAGCGGGAGGCGTTCTCATGGCAACAGGATGCGCAGCTATAAAGGTTTGTCAAAACAAGAAACACATCCCTTTTGCTAGTATTCCATTGCTATTCGGCGTTCAACAAGTGAGTGAGGGCTTCCTGTGGTTGGCTTTAGAAAAACAACAATATTCACATTGGGAAACCATTAGCACCTATTTCTTCTTGTTTTTTGCTCAAATATTATGGCCTTTTTGGGTGCCATTTTCTATTCGCTTAATGGAAATTAGCCCTCGAATAAAACAAAGATTGAAATTTATTTTATTGATTGGTATTATAGCCTCAACTTACTTAGGATATTGCCTGTTAAATTACAATCCTAAGGCGAGTATTTCTGGCTATCATATCAGGTACGATTTGAACTTCCCCTTTTATTTTGTATGGTACAGTGGCTTGTTTTATTTCATCCCGACCGTTATTCCTGCCTTAATTTCGAGTGTTAAAAACATGAAATATTTAGGTTTGGTTATTTTAATTTCTTTTGTGGTAAGCAAATTGTTTTACGATGAACACTTGATTTCAATTTGGTGTTATTTTGCAGCAATACTGAGTAGTATTGTTTATTTAATTATCAAACGAACACAACCTGCTACAAAGGCTTTTTCTTAATGCTTAGTTTGAAAAAGAAGCGTTTTATCTTTTCAAAAAACTTTTGATATTTTTCTTTGTCAAATACGGCTGATTCATCGGCTGCTTTTTTCAGAATAAACAAGCCCACAGGCAACAAAACCAAACTAGACATCCATGCACCCAACCATTGAGGTATTATGCCTTCACGCCCCATTTTAAAGCCTATCATATTGATTACATAATATAGAATAAACAACAAAATAGAAAATACCATTGGCACACCTATCCCTCCTTTTCTGATAATAGTACCAAGTGGTGCTGACATCAGGAATAACACAATTAACACAAAAGAAAGGGTGAATTTTTCGTGCCACTTAATGGTGTATAGCTTCATTTCCTTCTGAATATCTTTCAATTCATGCATACTGGTTTCTATCAAACTACGAAGGTTACGCGAAGAGGACAATGCAGATTCAAGTAGTTGATAGCGCTCCTCTTTATTAAAGTTATTGATGATTGTATCGTTTACCAATGCAGGACTGTCCAAAGTATTACCCATTTGAACGGTTTTGGGATTGATGTAATAAGGTTGAATATAATCCCTAACAGCGAATGTACGTTTTTGAATTTCCTTTTTTGAAGAATCAATGGCTTGGTCTAGTTCATTGATATTCATCATAACGGCACTGCCTTTAAACAATTCCTTATCTGTTTTTTTCAAATCCAAGTCACTCAAATCGAACGTCATTTTTTGCGATTCAAAATAAGTAGCAGTAGCGGGATATCTTTTTTTATAGTCGCTATTTTCGACCAACTCTTCGTAACGCACTCCGTCAAACAATGTAAAATAGAGCAAACGCTTGTCATCGCTTAATTTCATTATTCCTTTTTTGGCTCGAACAATAGACAACTCACTGTAACCCGGTTTAATTTCATAAATTAACACGTCGTAGATGGTTTCATTGTCTCTGTCTTTTTTACCAATCTTTATTTGATAACCATCAATTCCGTTGTAAAACAGACCTTCTTTGATGTCAAATGCGGGTTTTTTGTTGCGAATATCCCACAGCAAACTTTTGGCTTCCAAGTTGGCCTTGGGTATGAGTGTATTGGAAACATAAAAAGTAATAAAAGAAAGGGCTACAATAACAAAAAAAACAGGCGCTAATGCTCTGTATATACTAATTCCTGAAGATTTAAGGGCGACCAACTCGTAGGATTCCGACAAGTTACCGAAAGTCATTAAACTAGAGAGGAGAACCGACAGAGGCAATGCCATGGGGATTAAATCGGCCATAGCAAAAAACAAGAGTCTAACAACCACGTGCCATTCCAAACCTTTTCCTATTAAATCATCAATGTATTTCCATAGAAATAACATTAAAAACAAAAACATAGAAATTAAAAAAGTAGCTAAAAAAGGACCAATAAAAGCCTTTATGATTAAGAGATTTACTTTTTTCATTTTAAAGTAAACACATTAGCAAATAATGTTCCAATTATTAAGAACCCACCACATCTCTCAACGCCTCTATTTGCGAATGCCACAATTCTATCAAACCTCTTTTTTCATCTTCATCACAATATTCTGTAACTTTAATAGCAACATCTTCGGTTAATTCATCTACAATAATCTCCAATTCCAAGAATTCATTTTCTTCAGAATTTTCCCATTTAAAACGAACCAATTTGTTGTTAATTGATTTAAGTAATTTGGCTTTACTTATGGTTCCATCGTCAAACTCAAAATCATAATCTGTTCTGCTTTTGTTAGTTACTTTGTGGGCAAACCATTCTTGTAAACCCGAACCTGTTTGTAAGTAGTTATATAAGATGGCTGGTGAACATCTAATCGGAAATTCTAATTCAATAAGGTCTCTTTTCTTCTTTGTACTCATATTTCTTTCTTTAAATTTGCAATTATGTTTGCAATTAACTAAATAAATAGGGCATTAGAAATTTTTTTTTACAATATTTGTAAAAATTTTTGAAAGCCTTCATCCAAAATAATCGAATTGTCATACTTTGCCATATTTTATTGGCAATTAGCGTATTGCCATGGATTTTAATGGTAAACAAAAATGTTTCACTTATTCAAATAAATGCGCTCAATCATCCCGTTTTGGATGTCATAATGTACCATTTAACCCGTTTACCCGAAATAGCAATTATCATCTTTGTTCTAATTTTGAGTTTTTTCCACGAAAAAAGAATGTTTTTATCGGCAGTAATCGCCTTGGCTATTTGCGGAATTACAATTATAGTGTGTAAGCATTTTATTTTCACTGACTTTAAACGACCTTTCTTTTGGATAAGTCAGCAAGAAACCGTGGTTATGCATTATGTTAAAGGGATAAAACTTCATTCTAACGGTAGTTTTCCTTCGGGTCATACGGTTTCTGCTTTTTGTTCTTTGTCTCTAGTTGCTTTTATGACCAATAGTAAACTGTTTAAATTCATCCTTTTTATACTCGCTTTAGCTATGGGATACTCTCGTGTGTATGTATTGCAACATTACGTCATGGATGTTTATGCAGGGGCTCTGATAGGATTTTCTATTGCTTTTTTTACGACCCTATTGATTCACAAAAACTTACTTACGCCTCAATGGCAAAACTCTTTTTCCAAATCTAAAAAATGACAAAATCGGACCAACTTTTTCACTTTGTCATCATTCTACTCATTGGTGGAATTCTATTCTTTCCCTTTTTAGGCAGTGTACATTTGTTCGATTGGGACGAAATAAACTTTGCAGAATCGGCACGAGAAATGATGGTCACCAACAATTATTCTCAGGTTCAAATCAATTTTAATCCTTTTTGGGAAAAACCACCCTTGTTTATTTGGCTTCAGGTTCTTTCTATGAAACTTTTTGGTGTCAATGAATTTGCAGCCCGTTTTC
The DNA here is from genome assembly GCA_040403495.1 of Bacteroidia bacterium. Lineage (GTDB taxonomy): Bacteria > Bacteroidota > Bacteroidia > NS11-12g > UBA955 > JABMMZ01. The sequence goes on along the minus strand of JBBAKM010000015.1, from coordinate 18,586 downwards.
CAAATGCAATTTTTGGAATTTTAACACTTTGGGTTATTTTTTCTTTTGCAAAAAAACTATTTAAAGGTCATGTTGCCCATTGGTGGGTGCTGTCCTACTTAGGTTCAATTACGCCACATCTGTATTTCAAAACTGGATTAATTGACCCCGTTTTTAACTTCTTTATCTTTTTAAGTATCCTAGAATTTTTTAAAGCACTTAAAAATCACCACGTTTCATACAACCCCAATCAAAACTTTTTTTTAGCTGGCTTATACACCGGAATTGCTATTTTATGTAAAGGGCCTGTTGCATTGTTAGTAGGCTTACTTGTTTTATTTTCAATGGTGTTTGCCAAAAGAATGGTTTGGTTTTTTAACATCCAACATCTTTTCATCTATCTTTTTAGCACTTTGTTGGTTTGTTGTATCTGGTTTTTACCCGAAACAATCAAAAATGGACCTTATTTCCTTATTGAATTTATACAATATCAAATTGGCCTCTTTTCTCAAAATATCGCTGGGCATCAACAACCGTTTTATTACCACGCTTTGGTTTTGTTTTTTGGCTGTTTCCCAATCTCCATCTTTGCAATAGCGGCTTGGAAAAAAAATGAGTTTTACACCTATCCCGAAAATGTATTCCGACTTACTATGCTTTGTCTTTTTTGGGTCGTTCTTATCTTGTTTTCAATTGTTAAAACCAAAATCGTTCACTATTCCTCGCTCTGTTGGCTACCACTTACATTCTTGTCCGCTTATGGCATTGAAAGTATGTGTAACTCCATCTTTAAACTCAAACTGAGGTATATTCTTTTAACCCTTTTGGTTGGTTTTATAATTGCTGCCGTCAGTATAGCATTGCCTGTCGTAATGATGTTTCATAAATCTGCAATTATTCCATACATCAAGGATGAGTTTGCTGTCATGAATATCAAAGCGCATGTAAATTGGCATTATACAGACCTAATTCCAGGTATTGTACTTTGTATTTCCTTAATTACATTTGTTGTAATGCTGATTAAAAAGGCAAATAAAACATCAGTTTTCGGCTTTTTATTAATCGGAATGGTGGTGTTTATTTCCCTAAGTTCTATCCTATTGGTTCCTAAAATAGAAGCACATACTCAAGGAGGGATTATCCAATTTTATAAATCAAAAAGTAAAGAAAACTGCTACTTCCACAATGCAGGCTTTAAAACTTATGCTATTTATTTTTATGCCAACACTTTACCTCTGAAACCCAAAGATGGTTTGAATAAAGTGAGAAAATCTTTTTTGAAATCAAAAGGGGCCCCCAACTATCTTGCGCTTAATGAACAACAAAGAAATGAACTTGATGGCGCTGAAAAATACTGGCTTATCAACGATGCAAAGCTCGACAAAGACGTATATTTTGTTGTAAAAGCCAATAACACCCAAGAATTGGAATTAAATCCTGATTTAAAAACCGTATACAACAAAGACGGATTTATAGTTTTCAAAAGAAGTAAAAAACCTTAATACTTGTATTTCAAACCAAAAGTAAACCAAGTCCCCGGCAAAGGGATACTGTTAACTTGGGTAAACTGAACATCCAATAAATTATTGACATCCAAATAACAAGTAACATCTTTGTGTTTGAATGCTATTCGAGTATCCAACAAACCATATTGTGTTGCATTTAAATGTTCGATAAAACGGTAATTTAATGATAAAAACACTTTACTGTTAACATTAACATTCAAACTATTAATCCATTGATGTCTTAAACTATTGTCTTCGTATTTCGTTTCTCCAATTAAAGGCATTAATAAAGTAGTATTCAAAAAAGTGTAGGCTCCTAGGTAAGACAATGACCACTTAGGACTTAAAATAACTTCTTGGGTTTTAAAAGAAATATGGGTACCTAAAGTTTGTGCTCTTAATATATTTTCGGGACGGTACCTACTCATGTTATTGGGCCTAACCCATGAAATAAGTTGGTCGACATTGCGATAAAATCCATAAGCATTTATATTCCATTTTTTTTGAAATGTCTTAATTCCCAACTCAGTTTGGAAAGACTGTTCAGGCAACAAAAGTGGATTGCCATCATTAGACGGACCTCTGTAATACCAATCTGTGTAGGTCGGATTTCTCATCGAAGTTCCTGAATGGGTATATATTTTCAATCTTTGTGAAACCAAATAATGTGCGTCGAAAGAAGGGAATATTTTAAATCCAAAGTCGGAGTTATAATTCATGTAAACCCCCGGACTCATCTCTACTTTTTTACCAAATTTAAAAAGTTGTTCGGCATACAACCCTAAATTGTTTCTATTCCTTTGACCCAAATTAGTGCTGTTAATGTCATCCATTCTTCCTTCCACACCCAAACCAAGTTCACCAAAACGGTTCGTTCTGCTTGCATGCAATTCCAATTGGGTGGTTTGGGTTATATGTAAATTGCGAAACACCGATGGTTTTTGACGAATAAAAATATAATCATCGTTGTTTTTTCGAAAACTCAACCTAGGATTTAATTTCCATTTGTTTATTTTATGAAACGATTGCAAAGAAGAAAAGAGTGTTTGAACGGTTTCTTGTGCATTTGCCTCTCTCGAAAATGTATCGGGACGGATTGGAGGGACATAAAAAGCATTTGCTCCAAATTGATTGTAATTAAACCCTAACAAAAACTCAATCTTGTGATTGGGATTAAAGGTATAATCAGAAGCATACATCCATTGATTTCTATTAAAAGCGGTGTTGTAACGGTAACCTGTTCCCGACTCAAAGGCAGTGGCTATTAAATGATTAATTTTCTTTGACTTAAAACCGTAACTGGCTTGAACCCCTTGATTGATATAGGAAGATTGGTCGATAGTGTCTCTTTTGAAATTGGAACCGGCATAGACATGAAGTTTCAAACCATCTTGTTGTGGAGATACTACAAAATTAACTGCCCCTGTCAACGCACCTGGGCCAAACATTCGAGTTTGAGCGCCTTTGTATACCTCGACTTGCTTAACTGCAATCATGGGAAAGGGTAAATTTAACTGGTGATGTCCTGTTTGCACATCGTTACTTTTTATTCCATTGATAAGCACCAAACTTTGGTCGAATGTGCCGCCATCAATAGACAAATCGGCCTGGGTACCTCCCGGCGCTCTTTGTAAAATAGAAACTCCCGCCACAAACTGCAGTGCCTCTGCAAGGCTTCTTACTGGCAATTTAGACATTTCCTTTTCACTCATTGTAGAAATAGATTTGTTGGATAACCAAATAGAGCGGTTCTTAAACCTATTTTCATTCAACTGGAAGCCATTGATTACAAAAGTATCTCTCTGAATTAGAATTAAATCTTTGGATTGTGCCCACAAAAAAACCGAATACATTAAGAATGAAGCTAATAACCCTTTCTTTTTCATATTATTAATCCGCAAAAGTACATCATTTATAGATTATAGAAAATTAAAGTAACAATGATTTTTAATTCTCAACTTTTGACTTTAATATTGCTAAAAGCTCATGACACAAGACACCTCTTCTAAAAACATCAAACTAATCACCCTTGCATTACTCATAATTATTGGGTTGATTATATTCAAAACTCTTTACTTTATGATTGGGGCTATGTTAGGCGCCATCACTTTGACTGTTGTACTGAGTAAACCCTTTAATATTCTGGTACATAAGAAAAAATGGAAACCCATTGCTGCGAATTTAACCTTGTTGTTCGCCTCCGTTATTCTAATTGTTTTCCCCTTTTATTTACTCAGTATTTTTGTGTTCTCGAAAATAAAACCCATCATAGATAACCCACAACCCATGTTGGATAATATCCAACTTATTAATACTTATTTGTTAAATCAATTTGGAATCAACTTATTAAGTAAAGAAAGCTATCAAATGATTGCTGACCTTATTAAAAATACAGTTCCACAAATTATTAATTCAGGATTTAACAGTTTAACAAATTTTGTGTTTTTAATGGTTATATTGTGGTTTACGCTTCTCAACAATAGAATTATTCACCGCTGGCTAAATCACCACCTCCCATTTCGTTTAAACCAAAACATTCAAATAGTAAAGGCGGTAAGATTGAGTATTTACAGCAATGCCATTGGCTTGTATATCCTTGCCTTTATTCAGGCTATTGTTGCCATTATTGGCTATTACATTTTTGGGGTTAATGAACCTATTACGTGGGGACTAATTACAGGATTAGTCAGTATTATCCCTGTCGTAGGAACCATGGCAGTGTGGTTGCCTCTAAGTATTTACATTATTGCACAAGGGACAGTGATGCCCGGAATAATGCTTGGATTATACGGTTTTTTCATCATTGGCAGTAGTGACAATGTTTTCAGATTTATATTACAGAAAAAAATAGCAGAAACCCATCCATTAATTACCATTTTTGGAGTATTATTTGGGATAAGCCTACTTGGTTTTTGGGGCGTAATCTATGGACCTGTTTTGATGGTATTGTTTATTGCCTTATTCAATCAATTACATCAGAAACAGCTTAACTAAGCAGTTTCTGTATCATACTTGTCGAGCAACTTAACAAACACCTCGAAATCGTTGGCATAAGGCGCAGTAATTGTTACAAGTTCACCTTGCATATTGGTAAATTCTATACTGTGTGCATGTAATGCAAATCGACCAATCATTGGTTTTTCTTCAGAATCTTTAGATTGCTGTACTTTCCTTTTAATCATTGATAAATAGGCAGGCTTTCCACCATACAAAACATCCCCAACCAAAGGTAAATTTTGAGCCATACAATGCACCCTAATTTGGTGCAGTCGCCCTGTTATGGGTTGACAAGCTAGTAAAGTAAAATGCTTGTACTTTTTCAAGGTATTGATAATGGTAACAGAAGGCTTTCCTTTACTTCTAGAGATTTGCACTCTTCTTTTACTGTCAGTGTACAGCGACAATTCTACTTTTAAATCCTGAATATTTACAGGGGCAGAAACTATTGCATGATACGTTTTTTTGACCTGTCTGTTTTCAAACAACAAGGACATAAAACGATAAGCTTCGGCATGTTTAGCTACAAGCATTACTCCCGAAGTTTCCCTGTCCAAACGGTGACACAAAGAATAGTCCTCGTTCACTGCTTTAACGATTTCAACTATAGATTGCGTTTTCCCTTCATCGAACCTTTCGTGCAATGACGGCACAAATGGCGGTTTATTGATGGCTATAAAATCATCAGATTCAAAAACGACAAGCTGATCGAAAGTTATTCTTTTAGACACTATATTTTATATTATTGTTGAAGGGTTTCTAATCTAAGGCGAGTCAATACCTTTTTGGTTTGAACGGGAAAATCACCTTGCATCATCCACTCGTAATATGAATTATCGGTTTTAAAGACATGGGCAACAGTTTTTCCTTTGTGTTTTCCGAAATTGAAAACCACTTCATTTTTGTCATTGTAAACCAATCTTCCGGCTAAATCAACCAAATGATGTTGTCCGGTCATTTGATGAATGTATTCAACCGTTGGTTCCATTTGGGTATATTTATTCAATTGCGCTTGAATAATTTCCCAAGTTGCTTCAGTGTCTGCTTTAGCACTGTGGGCATCCGATAACTCCTTATTACAATAAAACTTATAAGCAGCACTCAATGTACGTGGTTCCATTAAATGAAAAACACGTTGCGCATCGATAAACTTACATTTAGTAATATCAAAATCGATTTGACAACGGTAAAATGACTCCAATAACAATGGAAAATCGAACTTATTACTATTAAAACCGGCAAAATCAGAATGGAGAATAAATTGCAATATCTCATTCGCTTTTTCTTCAAAAAGAGGTTCACTAATTACATCGGCATCATAAATACCATGAATATCAGACGCTTCCTTAGGAATAGAAATACCTGGATTAAAACGTTGGTATAATTCTTTACGGGTTCCATCAGGGAAAACCTTAATCATGAATAACTCAATAATTCTATCTTTAGACGGAACTACGCCTGTGGTTTCCAAATCAAAAATAACAAGTGGTTTGTGTAGTATTAAATTCATTTATTTTAGTGGTCCAGCAAATCGGGACGCTTAGTTTGGGTGAGTTGTATTGATTGTTCCATACGCCAATCATCTATGTTTTTAAAATGTCCTGAAAGAAGGACTTCGGGAACTTTGTGTCCTCTGAAATCCGCAGGACGGGTATAAACAGGTGGGGCTAATAAATCATCTTGAAAACTATCGGTAAGTGCCGATTCCTCGTTGCCCAACACCCCAGGTAAAAGTCGAACTATACTGTCGGTAATGAGTGCGGCAGGCAATTCACCTCCAGTGAGCACAAAATCGCCTATGGAAATTTCTTTGGTTACATAAATATCACGAATGCGTTGGTCTATCCCTTTGTAATGACCACACAAGATGATAATATTTTCGTAAGTTGAATAAGTATTCGCTATTTTTTGATTCCATATTTCACCATCGGGACAGGTGTAAATAATTTCTTGATAGGTTCTTTGTTTTTGCAAATCATCAATGGCATTGGCAATAGGTTCACACATTAAAACCATGCCTGCACCTCCGCCAAATTGATAATCGTCAACCTGACCGTAGCGGTTCAATGCATAGTCTTTTAGATTGATTAAGTTGACCGTTGCCAATCCTTTGTCCTGAGCTCTTTTGACCATAGAACAGGTAAAAGGGCCTTCGAATAAAGCAGGTTGAACGGTAATAATATCTATTCTCATGGTTTACAAATCTAATATTCCATCAGGAAAATTGGCCTGAATGGTTTGCGTATCGTGGTCGATAGAAACGATAATACCATCCGAAAACGGCAAAAGGCAATCTTTGAAACCATGTCGAAACTCCAATAAAACATTATTGGGAATTAGTTCAACATTGGTAATGACATAACTGGTGTTAGTCAATAAGTCGACCAAAGTGTAACCTTCAAAATCGAGTTCATCTCTTTCTATTTCGTCACTGAAGGCAAGAATAGACAATCCGGACAGACGAGAGGCTTCGGTTTCAGTATCTATCCCTTTGAGTTTGATAATATTTCCTTGTGGGTTTATGGCTTCAATTTCGAAAGGGACGAATTTTTGATTAATTTCGAGAAGAAGAAAATCATCTTCGATGTCGAAATCAGATTGAAATTTCAGGTGCCCTTTGTAGCCATGTGTTTTCAAAACAAAACCCACTTTTTGAGTGGGTTTTGAATGAATATTGTTTGCTTTGTTTAACATTTAAACAAAGAATAAATTAAGCTTCTGTTGTTTCAGGAGCATTAGATTCTGCTTCTGGTGCGTCGCTAACTTCTGTTTCGCTTACTGGAGCTTCCTCTGCAGGCGCTTCTTCAACTACTACGTTTTTAGCAGCAATTGCAGCAGCTTTTGCTTCTTTAACTGCAGTTTCAGCTTTTAAACGTTCAGCATCAACAGCAGCACGTTTATCCGCTAAAGTATCGCGTTTAGATTGTACTTTGTTTGCTTTTTCATTTTGCCAAGCTTCGAATTTTGCATCAGCTTGTTCTTGAGTCATTGCGCCTTTTCTTACACCACCGTGTAAGTGATGTAACATCATTGCGCCTTTGTAAGATAGAATTGCTCTAACGGTATCCGTAGGGATAGCACCGTTATCTAACCAATTCACTGCTTTTTGAAGATCGATATTGATTGTTGCAGGGTTAGTGTTTGGATTGTAATCACCAACTCTTTCAATAAATCTACCATCTCTCGGAGCACGTGAATCTGCAGCCACAATGTAGTAGTAGGCTTGTTTTTTACGTCCATGACGTTGTAATCTTAATTTTGTTGCCATATTGCTTTTATAATTAAACGCAAGTTCTCCTTTTCTTGCGGGGTGCAAAGGTAAAACTATTTTTTAAATTTTCAAAATGATTGTTTAATTGTTTAATTGTCACCCTGAGGCTCTCGAAGGGTGTTTAATTGTTTAATTGTCACCCTGAGGCTCTCGAAGGGTGTTTAATTGTTTAGGTGTTTAGGCGTTTAAAGGGTTGAGGAGGTTTAAATTGTTTAGGCATCTAGTCATTCTGGAAAATTTTGTCCTCAAAATTTATTCAGAATCTTTTATTTGTTTAAGGGGTTGAAAGGGTTGAAAAGTCCGTTAGTCATTCTGGAAAATTTTGTCCTCAAAATTTATTCAGAATCTTTTATTTGTTT
>JBBAKM010000015.1:0-10375 GCA_040403495.1 Bacteroidia bacterium | reverse complement strand
AAGGGGTTGAATTGTTTAGGGGTTCGCACCTTTCAGCGTGATTGTTTAATATTAATACAATTTCGCCACGATGTGGCTATTTATAGAGACGCCTCGCGAGGCGTTCTATAAATAACATTGCGATGAACGGCGGGAAATCATTACGGTTGGTTTACAGACGCCTCGCTAGGCGTCTCTACCATTTCCCGATAGCTATCGGGACTATTCCACAATCAGTTTCTTAATCTCAACTCTGTCTTCTACCATTACCTTGATTAAATAAATACCTGAACTAAGATTCTCTATTTTGATTTCTTTGTTTAACCTTCCTTGTTGTAAAACTTTACCTGAAATGTCAAAGACATAATAATCAGCAATGGACGATTCTGTTTGTATTTTTACAACTCCTGAGGTAGGATTAGGCGACAACACAAACAATGTTTGACCTTTTGACAATTGTACAAATCGGATGTCACTCAACTCTGAATTACCCTCATTGTCAACTATTTTCAACTGATAATAATTGTCTGAGTATGGCTTAGTGTCTATTAACTCATATTGGTTTAACCCTTGACTATTTGATTTGTTGGCAACTACTCCTATCTCCTCCCACTCTTTGCCATCTTTACTGCGCATAACCACAAAATGTGAATGATTGATTTCTGTCTCCGTAATCCAATTTAACTTAATGGTGTTTACTTTTCCTTCGGCTGTAAAATTAATAATATCAACTGGCAATGGCGTCATACCATCTCCAATTGCAAATGGGGAGAAGGTGCCCATATAGCCTCTGTAAATTAAATATCTTGCTCTAGTGGAATAGGTCCCTGCGGTTTGCAAATCCCAGTCAGTTCCACTGTGATGGTATAAACTGTGAGCTGTTATTGTACCAGCCTCTTCGGGTGTGTACCAATTAAAACTCATGTCTATTCCATCTCCACTATTGGATGAACCTCCCGCTTTATTTATCAACCAAGTTCGTTTTACTCGAGGTGAGTTTAGGGTAGTACCTGAAGCACCACCGTCATAAACATTATCAATTACACGAACCTCAAAATCATCTGTTGTACCTGTTTTATTAGTAATGGTAACCGGATTATAAGAACTAGCACCTAAACTGAAGGTAAAACTATCGTTATTGGCAATTCTGGCTATTACCTCCCCTGTTCCATCAGTTTTTATGTGATTTGATGTGTCAGCTCCTATAACATTCGTTAAATAAAGATTGTTGCTACCCAAATAAATATATTTGGCAGAACCATTGAAGTTAATAGTACCAATTGTTCTGTTAACATCTAACACAATATTGTTATTAGCCTCGGGGCTTATATCAAAATCAGCTCCGTTTGAAGCAATCATACCATTACACCAATTACTAGAAGTTCCCCAATCTGAGTTGCTTGTTCCAGTCCATTGGCATTTGTTAGTACCATATATGGTGATACTTCCAGAACTGCTGTTTGCTGAATTACAACCATTGCTAACTTGCACTCTAAAAAATGTATTTCGGGTTATGTTGGCATAAGTAAGTGACAAACCAGTGTTTACAGGACTTGTATTCGCCCAAGTGAGACCATTGTCTGTAGAGGTTTGCCAATTGTAGGTTCCACCTGAAGCTCCTGTTAATTCCAAAGTTCCTGAATTGTTGACTGAACAATGAGATTGGCTTGATACTTCGCCTCCAATTGGCGTTGCTCCGGTTGTTGCAACAATGGGATACCAATCTGAATATATATCAGAGGTGCTACAAGCATTTGTATTTACAACGGATCTGAAATAATGGGTGCCGCTTGTGCTAACTGTTCTTGTTAATGAGGTTGTTGTATTTGAAATATCTGTATTTGACCCTGAAGAGGTATTGGTAGTGGTTTGCCATTTTACTACAGAACCCTCCAAACCACTTAGTGTAAGTCTTGCACTTTGGTTAGTACAAACCTGATTGGAGTTGGCAACTACATCACCAGCATTCAAGTCAACCACTGTAATCTTTACAGAACTTGTTACAGTTGTACATGTGCCATTTAAAATGACTGCTCTGAAATGGGTAGTTTGTGTTAAATTTGTTGCTGTGTAGCTTGTGGATGTAGAGGTAAGACTGTTAGTTGTTTCCAAAAAATTATCTGGAGAAGACTCCCATCTTGCTAACGTAGACCCTGATGCGTTGCCGCTCAATGTCAATGTTGTACTATTGGATCCGCTACATACCGTTGCTGCTCCACCAATACTTCCTGTTGCAGGCACATTAACAGTAATATTTCTTGTTCCTTCAACGGTTCCCTGAGGATTGTCTCCAGGCATATCGCCATATTCTATAATACAAGCAAAATAACGGTCGTTGGGAAAGTCATTCCAAGTCTTGCGATCGGCATAAATATGCATATAGTGTTCTCCATAGGCCCCTACATTGTTGTCGTAAAATCCAGTATTATAATTGTTCGGCTCTCCAGATTGCCATCTACAATACCTGCCAGCTGGTATACTAGGGGAACCATTACCGTTAGAGAAATTAATTCCTTTTTCAGGACCCGTTACCCAATGGTATTTACCCTCTGAGGCAGCTTGATTAGCATACTTAGTGTAACCAACAGCTGCATTGATTAGTTTATAATTATCGGTACCTCCCATCCAAGTATTATAGCCTATCATTTGACTGATATAAGCATTTTCCTCTGCAGACGTTATAACAACCAAATAACCTTGACGGCCATAGAATGTCTTGGATGCGGCGTAGTCACGGGCTTGTGTCCAATTTTTACTTTGACTTACATACTCGTAATAATGACCATTAAAAAAATTGTAAAAATTGGTACTCGCTGTAAAGCTTACTTTTCGTGTTTCTGGGTTACAGGTTGCTGAGGTGGTTCTAATCGTAACTGATCTTAATAACGTTTGCCAGTTTGCCGCGGAGGTTGTGCCATTAAAGGTGATGCTACGGCGCTGTGTATTAAATCCTGATGTTGTTATACCTGTAGGCAAACTACCCGTGTATGCAAGAACGTCTCCATTGGTATAGTTTTGACTGATTGTTACCGTAAAACCCGATAAATTGCCAGTAAAGCTCATTGTTAGATTAGGATCAACTGCAGTAGCAGTATTGTTTGTAACGCTCAATGAATTTACATCTATTGTAATTCCCGGCGCTGTGGTGCTCGTCGGTGCAGGGTTTACAATTACCGCATTGGTGTTGGTATAGTTGTATTTGCAGGTGTTTTCAATAACCTTTGCCCTGTAATACGTAGTGGTGCTTAAAGCCCCTGAGGTATAAGATGTTGCTGATGAGCCTACATCGGTAAAAGTGCTATTGTTGGCAGAAGATTGCCAAGCTATGGTTCCTGAATATCCGCTGATGGTCAATGTAGCAGTATTGCCTGAGGTGATACTGTTGCCACCCGTAATGGAGCCTGTGTAAGTTGTTGGCAGGTTCACATCCTGTGATGTACTTGTTACCGTTACCGTTGTCGACACGCAGGTTGATAAGCAGGAACCATTTGCTCTGCGTAAAAAATACGTGGTAGTTACCGATGGGGATACCGTTAATGTTGACGCAGTTCCTGCACTGGTTCCACCGCATGATCCTGTTTGCCACTGGTAGCTGTTGGTTCCACCAACCGCGGCAAGTGTAGTGCTTGTCCCCTGACATATACTGGTGGTTCCTGAAATGGAGGTTGAGGCTGTTGGGTTAGCGGTGATGGTCACCGTTGCAGAACCTTGAGTTCCCCAGCAACCAGCGCTGCTTCTGGAATTAAAATAATAGGTCCGAGTACTGGATGTTGTTACACTCTGAGAAGTTGACGCTGTTCCGGTACTGGTGCCACCAGAAGTGGTTCCTTGCCAGTACATCGTTCCCACGGCGCCTCCTGTTGCGTTAAGGGTAACTGTTGCAGACCCACACGCGCTTGTACTACCACTCACAGATACGGCGCTTGGCACTGCGTTGATTGTTACTGTTGCTGGTGTTCCTGCATTTCCCCAAGTACCACCAGAAGTTCTGCCACGGGCATACCAAGTGCCTGTAACCGAAACTGCTTTTGTTGTACCAGATCCGTCGGCTGTACTTGTTCCGGTAGAAGATGTTTGCCAATATATAGTATTTCCTGTGCCAGGGGTAGAAGCAGATAATGTTATAGAGCCCCCACATGAAGTTCCACCACCGGAAACATTAACCGTGGTTGGTGTGGATGCTGTTGCAATTAAATCCTGGTAGTTAAATGCAAAATCTGAGGCATAAGTTCCAGATGTAAACTTCATCCCAGTAACAACATAGCCGTTGGGCACATATATTGCCGAATAAGCACTTCCACCTGAAGAACTTCCCAAAAAAGTAAGACTTGTTGGTGAGGAGCTGTTAGTAGATCCGGCACCTATAAAACTTGTGGTTTGAGCATAAAGTTGAATCCCATCTAGGTTGCCTCCAGCCCTTAAGTAACCTCCAACAATAGCCTTGTCGGAAAAAGTATATGGGCTTTGGGCTGATCCACCTGTTGATGTTCCATTTGCAGTAGTGTAAGTAATCGTTGAACCCAAGGTTCCATCCGAATTTAATGTTCTACAAGCCAATTTAAAATTATCGAGAAAGGCGCCAGTGTTTCCTTGTATTCCTACAACGACTTGTCCTGTTGGGCAATTGCAACTGGTACTTCCCGCTGTTCCGCCTTTTAGGGTTGATGTTGTGCTTGTTGTTCCTCCAAGGCTGTATGTTTGAGCAAACATATTTGTTCCCCAAACTAACAAAAAGATAAGTAAAATTTTATGATTAAAGTATTTCATGCGGCAAGGTTACTCCGCAATTTGTGCATTTGTGTTTTATTGAACCATTATGTTCTACGACTATTAGACAGTTGAATGAAATTATTGCATAAAATACTGTGAAGGGGCCAAACCCGTTACTTTTTTAAATGAACTGTAGAATGTTACTGTACTTTTGAAACCCGAATTATTCGCTATAGCTTCTATCGTTTTACTCGCACGTTCTTGCTGATAAATCGCTATAAAATGATTGACCCTATACTCATTTATCCATTCCCTAAAATTCTTTTTCAACACCTTGTTTAACACATATGAACAATGATGCGATGGTATATTGGTTTTGGCTGCCAAATCTGAAATTTGATAATCTGTATTCAAATACCCTTTCTCTTCCCTTATTTCCAAAAGTATGACTTGCGCATATTCCAATGCCAAAACATTAGGTATAATTTCTCTTACTTCTTGATTCGGTTGAACGACCTTAAAGTCCTTTTCCTTCTTTTCTATATTTTCAAATACTAAAACTTCTGAATGGCTGTAATGCCAGTTTTTTTGCCATTTTTTTAGGAGATATAAATTTCCGTAAAAAACATCCGGGTTATTAAAGACATACAATAAAAAACCTAAGGTAAGAAAAACATTGAATGTAATATACAAATTAGAACTTTCCCCATAATGATAATGCATCGGCGTTCCCCAAAAATGATTATACCACTGAATTATTTGAATTACTTGCCCCATTAGTAAGAAAAAAACTAAAGCGCCAATCCATTTCTGTCTATTGTTTAAATTAAACCCAATTTTCAAATCATTGTTTTTTACTATTATCTGAATAGTTAAGACAATATATATAATAGAAATAATCGGTCTGACACTTTGGTAAAAATAAGCAGACAAAGGCCCTGTTGTGTAATAATTTAAATAATAACCTTTACCCGACAACAATGACTCAAGTTCGGTCAACAACAAAGGACGGTTAAAGAAATACACGGAAACATCAATACATCCAAACACAAAAGGCAAGAAATGTACTAAATCCATTTTTTCAAATTTACTCTGCCCTGTTAACAATCCCCTTACATAAATATAAATAAAGGAAGGTATGGAATAATACAATGGATTGAATATTTTAAGAAAAACAGGAACCTCAACGATGACTTCAGTGTCTAATAAAATAAAAAGAAAATTTAATCCAACTCTACCTAATATCGCCAAACCAAAAATGACATTAATATATCTGTATTCAGAACGAGTAAAAAACAGCTTAATACAAAACAGAATAAAAATGAAAGTACAAGCTCCTAAAATAGAGTTAATTAGCATTAAATAAGATTTGAATTATTTTGATTGCGAAATTAAAGCTAATAGGTTGAACGAAAGATGAAACCACGAGATTGTTTATAACAATCCTAGTCTAGTATTATCATACTACCGTTTTTGCAATTATCTCACTTTAAGTTTATTAATTTTTAAAATTAATTCCAAAAGATAAAAACAAACAAGGATATAAATCCACTACAAAGCTAAACTTAACAGCATTAACATAACTTTAACAAAATATAACTTTTTAACTCTCTTTCCTTTTTATCCTTTCAAGCAAATATAGATCTAAAAGCCTTAACATACGTCTTTTTTATCAAACAATTAAATGCATATTTAATGTGAAAAAAAACGATATTTAAAAATGTTTGCAAATCAAGACTGTTCACCTGTCTATGTTGATTAAATCCAATCAATGACAATCCATGGTCTTTTTTACGTCATCAAAACGACTTTTAATCACGCTCATGATTTCGTTAAGCTGTTATGTCGACGAAGGAGACATTTTTTCCCGACAGCAGTTTAAAAATGCTACTTGGTTGATTAAATTCATGAAGTATTCGGTTTTACGCTCCCCTCTTCTCGATCCCGTTTTGGCCTCACCCTGAATCCCTCTCCGAAGGAGATGGACTTCTGTTCACGGTTAATTATTAAAAATCGTTATTAATAACGGCTTCATCGACACCAAACTCCCCTCTCCTCGGCTTAGCCGAGAAGAGGGGTCGGCCGTGGCTAGGCTCAGCCTAGTGGGTGAGGCCTCACACACCAACTCCCCAAGCTGTCAAGTTTAAATTTCGAGCCATTCGTGGACCTAGGCAGGATTTTAGATTTATGAATTTTAGATTTTTAAAATCAATTAACCTCTCGTTGAAAATCGGGAAATCATTAACCATGGTTAATTGACGCCTCGCGAGGCGTCCCTACAAATGATATTTCTATGAACTGCGGGAAATCATTATGATATTATTTACAGACGCCTCGCGAGGCGGTCTATAAATAACTTTGCGATGAACGGTGGGAAATCTTATAACCCTTCACACGTGTCTTTGTGGTTATTGATGATGGATTTAATTTCTTTTAATTTGCCAATAACATAATCCGGTGTGTAGATGATTTCTTCATCTAAATTGTTTTTATCGGTAATAAATTCAGATTCTAGTTTACCAATAATCTCTTGTAATTCGGATACTATTTGCATATTAATATAAATTTATTTTGTTTGACTTCAAATGTAGGAATTGATATTAATTTACCAAACAAAATTTTTAAAAAAAAACAAATTTTTTATAAGTTATTTTATCAATAACATTGTACTTATCCAAATCATATTAAAAGACTATAACCTCAAAAACAATACATTACAAATCATACAAAAAGGCATAAACAAGCAATCAAACATTATATTACTTTCTGCTGAAAATATAAATCATGTACCACCAAACACAAACTTATTAAACATTGGATAGATAAATACATTAATTTTCAATCTAAAAAGACAATAAACTTTGATTAATACAACGTTAAATAAACATGAATTTAATACAAATTAATAAGAAAATAAAATAATCAACTACCTTTGTGCACATTTAGTGAGTAATTAATGGCTTATTACAATTTACTGTACAGTGTGATTTTTATGAATAAATTAAAAAAAATTAGTTTAAATTTAATTGGGCTAACTATTCTTGTAATACTTCCCAATACTATTATCAGTCAAAGCAAGTTTAAACCCTACTTTAATAAAACATTAAATATGTTTTACTTTTCGATTGACGGCGGATATTCAAACAATACAAAATTCTATGACTATGCAGAACCCTTTCAAGAGAATTATGCGGTGGTTAGAATTCAAAATAAATGGGAGGTTATTGACACTAATTTAAATACAGCATTTCAAACAAATTATTCAGAAATTTCATCTTTCAACAAAGGTTACTCAAAAGTTTGGAATGAATTTGGGCAATGTAATCTTATCAGTCAAAACGGGCAATTACTTTTTAAAAACTTTGTTGATGAAACCTCAGCATTCAATGACAATGCTATTGCTTTTTCTTCCCAAGGTCTATGGGGCTTTGCAAATGATGCAGGCAATCAAATTATAAATCCTCAGTTTAATGAAGTTAAAGATTTTAAAAACAGTAAAACCTGGGCAAAAAAAGACAGTTTATGGTTTATGATTGACAAATACGGAAACAAAATTTGTGAAGAAGAATTCGAACAAGTAAGTCCTATTGAAAATGGAATAAGTGTTGGGTATCGCTCCAAAAGTATTTTCAGCATCAATATGGACAACAATCAAATTTCTGAAATTATGACTATTGCTAATCTAAAAGATATTTCTTGCAAAAAAATATTAACAATTAAGAACCATTTCATTTTACAATTTGCAAATGATGAATACATAGCTATTAAAGACTCTAAAATCATTTGGAACCAAAAATTTCAAAACTTGAAATCAAATGGACAGTCATCAATAGCTATACAACAAAATAATTCCTATCAGCTATTTGACATAAATTTAAACAAACTATCTGAAAAAACATATGAAGATTTAGATTTTTACCCAAATGGATTGATTAAAATTTATATTGGCCAATACTATTACTTTAAAACAGCTGAAGGAAACGATTTAATAAAATGAAAATAATTAAAACCGGAATATTTCTTTATTTTTTAATTGTTCTTTGCCCCAATAAAATTTGGTCTCAACAAAATACAACATGTCCCCCAAATATTGATTTTGAATCAGGCAATCTAAATAATTGGAAACCTTTTACTGGATCATGTTGTCCAATAAACACGGGTACTGCAGGAGCATCAACAGGCAGACATACTATTATGTCAGGCACAGGAACAGACCCTTTTGGGGGATTTCCAGTTGTTCCAAGCGGAGGTGGTTCTTATGCTCTAAGAATTGGGAATAATGGAACTGGAAGATTAGCAGAAAAGGTAAGATATTTTGTTAGAGTTCCTAACAATGTAAATAATTACAGTTTTATATACCGCTATGCTGTCGTTTTCCAAGATCCAGGTCATACTGCTGCACAACAACCACGATTTGAAGTAAAAACTTTTGATTCTGCAACAAATCAATCAATTAACTGCAACACTCACACTTATATTGCCGCATCAAATATCCCTGGATTTACACGTTCAAATGTATCTTCTACCGTTTTTTACAGAGCTTGGTCTACTGCAACCATTAACTTATCTGGCTATGCTGGTCGAACCATTATTCTTGATTTTGCAAGTGGTGACTGTTCTTTAGGAGGTCACTTTGGTTATGGTTATGTTGACTTAAGTTGTGGTTTATTTCAAATCAATACGGTTGCTTGTAAAAAACAAAAAACTTCTACTCTTACTGCACCTCCTGGATTCCAAAGTTATAAATGGCTCGATTCTTCCAAAACTCAAGTATTAGGAAATTCAAGCACTTTAGTTGTTAATACACCAAGTTCTCAAAAAAAATACTTTGTAGTTTTAACCCCTTTCCAAGGTTTTGGTTGCCCTGATACCCTATCAACTTCCATTACTGTGACTGATGTAAAAGCCGATTTTTCGATCGAACCTTCTAAAAACTTATGCCTTAAAGGAAATAGTTACTCTTTTAAAAACAATAGCACTACTAACTCTAACCCAATGAGCTACTCATGGTCTTTTGGAGATGGACAGTCCTCAACCTTAACATCCCCAAATAAATCATATAGCTATGCAGATAGTTTTAATATTCGCTTAATTACTTCTTCTGCCGAAGGTTGTAGAGATACTATCGTCAAAGGAACTCGTATTTTCCCTAGCCCTATTGTAAAATTCAATATTAATGATTCTGACCAATGTATCAAGAACCATCGTTTCAATTTCACCAACACTTCAACGCTATCTTCAGGCAACATGACTTACAATTGGAACTTTGGGGATACTACTTTTAGCACGAATGTCAATCCGAATAAAGCTTATGCTAAGTTCGGTAATTATAATGTTAAACTTAAGGTAACCAGTGATAAAAACTGTACAGACTCTATCACCAAAAATGTATCGGTTTATGCCATGCCGATTGCTCGTTTTGCAGTGAACGACTCTGACCAATGTATTAAAAATCACTTATTCTCATTTACCAATAACTCAACGATTCCTACGGGAACTAATTCTTTTAATTGGAGGTTTGGCGACAATACTTCTTCTACTGCTAGCGCTCCTACTAAGGCTTATGATTCTGCTAATACTTTTTTAGTCACCCTCATCACCTCATCTAATAACAACTGTAAAGACACCAGCTCTAAATCAGTTATTACTTATGCGCAACCTGTCGCTAAGTTTAACATCAACGACT